>DATJPZ010000077.1:0-6524 GCA_035506175.1 Thermoanaerobaculia bacterium
CTGGGAGTCGCTCGCGCTCCAGATCTTCCACCCGGACGACTTCGGCGGCACGTTCTCCTACTGCCCCGATCCCGTCGACTTCCACTATTTCGAGCTCGTCAACATCTACGAGTGGGACAACGCCTGGTATCGAAAGGACGACTGGCGGAAGACTCCCATCTCCGCCGAGCGCCGTCCCGACGGACTGGTTCTCTCGACGATGAAAGAACAGCTGCAGTACGAGCGCGCGATGGGGACCCGCGGCCGATCGGGCGAAGATTGGGATTGCTGGCAGGCCGTCTACGGCCCACTCGGCGACGACGGCTACTTCAAGCCACTCTTCGACCCGGCCACCGGCAACATCGACCACGGCGTGGCTGTGTACTGGAAGGACAACACCGACCTCAACGCCTATCTCCAGCGCCGCTGGAGCGAGATCGGTGGCCATCTCGCCGGGAAGATCCACATCTGGACCGGCGACATGGATACCTACTATCTCAACAACGCGGTCTATCTTCTGGAGGACTTCCTTCGCACGACGACCGCCCCGGCTTGGGGCGGTTCGATCACCTACGGTCCACGGCAGCCTCACTGCTGGGCAGGCCCGCAGCCGCTGGCGGAACGTCTCAAGGGCATGGCGTCCTACGTCGCGGCCGCCGCGCCGCGCGAAGCCGACCGGTCCTGGTGGCGCCGGTAGAGCCGCCCCTTCCCCTGTCCGGATCCGAACACCCCGTCCCGCCACCGGTCATCGCCACCGAACCGCGAGCGCGCGCGGCCTTGGCCCTTCAATGACTTAGCCCTCCGCCCGCCTGGCACGCTTCTCGCCCTTGTCCCCGTCCCGTGGACATCATCCGCGAGGACCTCGCCGACAAGAAGCGCAAGAAACGGCTGATCATCGCGGCCGGCTCGGGGGCCGTGATCCTGCTCATCACGCTCGGGCTCTCGCGCCTGAAGCCGGCGGCGCCGACGGTCGACAAGAGCACGGTCTGGACCGACACGGTCAAGCGCGGACCGATGCTGCGCCAGGTGCGCGGCCCGGGAACGCTCGTCCCCGAGGAAATCCGCTACATCTCGGCGGCGACGGACGGCCGCATCGAACGGCTCGTGAGGCTGCCGGGCAGCACGCCGGTCCAGCCGGACACGATCCTGCTCGAAATGTCGAACCCGGTGCTCGAGCGCGACGCGCTCGACGCCGAGTCGCAGCTGCGCGCGGCGCAGGCCGAGCTCGTCAACGTGCGCGCGCAGGCCGACCGGCAGATCATGGACCAGCAGGCCACGGCCGCGACGGTGCGGTCCGACTTTCACCAGGCGGAGCTGCAGGCGGCGACCAACGAGGGGCTCTACAGGGAAGGTCTCATCGCCGACCTGACCGTGAAGCTCTCGCGCGTGCGCGCCGAGGAGCTCGCGACGCGCAACGCGATCGAGGAGAAGCGCGTCAAGAGCGTCGCGGACGCGGCGGAGGCTCAGGTCGCCGTGCAGGAAGCGCACGTCGAGCAGTTGAAGGCCCTCGCGGCGTTGAAGCGGTCGCAGAAGGACGCCCTCCACGTGCGCGCGGGGATCTCGGGCGTGCTCCAGGAGCTGCCGGTCCAGGTCGGCCAGCAGGTGGCTCCCGGCACGACGCTCGCCAAGGTCGCCGATCCGAAGCGCCTGAAGGCGCAGCTGAAGATCGCCGAGACGCAGGCCAAGGACGTCGTCATCGGCCAGCCCGCCTCGATCGACACGCGCAACGGCGTGGTCGCGGGCAAGGTCTCGCGCATCGACCCGGCGGTGCAGAACGGCACGGTGACGGTGGACGTCGCGCTCGAGGGCGAGCTGCCGCTCGGCGCGCGGCCGGACCTTTCGGTCGACGGCACCGTCGAGCTCGACCGCCTCAAGGACGTCCTCTTCGTCGGCCGGCCCGCGTTCGGCCAGGAGAAGGGCCAGGTCGGCCTCTTCCGGTTGAACGAGGACGGCGACGAGGCGACGCGCGTCACGGTCAAGCTCGGGAAGAGCTCGGTCAACACGGTCGAGATCCTCGAAGGCCTGAAGCCGGGCGACAAGGTGATTCTCTCGGACATGAGCGCGTGGGACGCGTACGACAGGGTTCGTCTGAAGTGAGGAGCGAGGGGAAAACGATGAGCACGAACGGCAACGAACACCCGGTCATCAAGCTCGACGGCGTCACGAAGGTCTTCTTCACCGACGAGGTCGAGACGCACGCGCTCTCGGGCGTGCACCTCGAGATCGGTCACGGCGAGTACGTGTCGATCGCGGGCCCGTCGGGCTGCGGCAAGTCGACGCTGCTCTCGATGCTCGGCCTGCTCGACTCGCCGACCTCGGGCCGCTACTGGTTGAACGGCAAGCCGGCCGAGTCGCTGACGCTCTCCGAGCGGGCGCGCATCCGCAACCGCGAGATCGGCTTCATCTTCCCGAGCTTCAACCTGATCGGCGACCTCTCGGTCTACGAGAACGTCGAGCTGCCGCTGACCTACCGCGGGATGCCCGCCCACGAACGCAAGAAGCGCGTGCAGGAGTCCCTCGAGAAGGTCGGCATGGCGCACCGGATGAAGCACTTCCCGTCGCAGCTCTCGGGCGGCCAGCAGCAGCGCGTCGCGGTCGCGCGCGCGATCGCCGGCTCGCCGCTGATCCTGCTCGCCGACGAGCCCACCGGAAACCTCGACTCGGTCAACGGCGAGGCCGTGATGAACCTGCTGCAGGACCTCCACCGCGCGGGCGCGACGATCTGCATGGTCACGCACGACCCGCGCTTCGCCAAGCACGCCGGCCGAACGATCCACCTCTTCGACGGCCGCGTCGTCGAGGAGGAGAAGGGCGAGGAGCGGCTGCACTCGGAAGAGGAGCTCAAGGAAAGCGGCTACCGGGTGAGCTGATGCGGACCCTGATCCAGGACCTCCGCTACGCCGCCCGCTGGCTCGCGCGCAACCCCGGCTTCGCCGCCGTCGCGGTGGCCACGCTCGCTCTCGGGATCGGCGCCAACGCGGCGATCTTCAGCGTCGTTCGCGGAATCCTGCTGAAGCCGCTGCCCTATCCGGACGCCGACCGGCTCGTCCAGGTCTGGATGACGGGCGAGCGGCAGGGTCAGCTCCGCAAGGAGATCCCCTTCGCTCCGCCCGTTCTCCGCGACTGGCGGGAGCGCAACCGCTCCTTCGAGGGCCTCGCCGCGTATACCGACTGGACCTTCAACCTGACCGGAGGGGCCGCCCCCGAGCGCGTGCGGGCCGCGCTGGTGTCGGCCGATTTCTTCGGCCTGCTCGGTGTTCGGCCGCTCGCCGGCCGCACGTTCGCCGCGAACGAAGATGCCGCGGGCCACGACGCCGTCGCCGTCATCTCCTCCAGTTTCTGGACCCGGCGCTTCGGCCGGGACCCGCGAGTCGTCGGCTCCTCGATCACGCTCGATGGGCAGAGCTACGCCGTCATCGGCGTCGTGCCCTCCGGCCTTCCCCTCGCCACGCTCGATCCCGGCAACGAGGTCTACGCTCCCGCCTCGCACGGATTCGCTCTCGACAACCGCAATGGCCACTACCTCGGCGCGATCGGGCGTCTGAAGCCCGGCGTGACGCTCGCCGCCGCGCGCGCGGACCTGGCCGCGGTCGCCGAGGGCCTGGGCAGAGAGCACGGCGACTCGGACCGCGGATATGGAGCCAACCTCGTCCCGGCCCAGGAGCAGATGGTCGGGGAAGTGCGGCCGGCCCTTTACGCGATGCTCGGCGCCGTCGTGCTCGTGCTCCTCATCGCGGCGGCGAACGTCGCCAACATGCTTCTCGTGCGCGCCTCCTCGCGCGAGAAGGAGATCGCGGTCCGCGTCGCTCTCGGCGCCGGCCGCGGACGTCTCTGGCGCCAGTTGCTGACCGAAAGCCTGCTGCTCGCCCTGGGGGGCTCCGTGCTCGGTCTGATTCTCGCGGCGTGGGGCGTCGATCTGCTCAAGGCGACCGCCCCCGTCGGCATCCCGCGCCTTTCCGAGGTCCGCGTCGACGGCACCGTGGCCGGCTTCGCGCTCTTCGTCGCACTGCTGACGGGGGTCGTCTTCGGCCTCGCACCCGCCTGGCAGGTTTCGAGAACTGCCCTCGCGGACGGTCTCCGCGACCGCGGCACGTCCGCCACCCGGCGCAGCGGCCGCCTGAGAAACGTCCTCGTCGCCGCCGAGCTCGCGCTCTCGCTCGTTCTCGTCGTCGGCGCCGCCCTCCTGCTCCAGAGCTTCTCGCGGCTGGCCCACGCACGGCTCGGCTTCGAGCCTTCGAACGTCTTCTCGTTCGAGCTCGACCTGCCCGACGCGAAGTACCCGAAGGACGAGGACGCGGCGGAGTTTCACGACCGGCTTCTGGAGAAGCTGCGGCGGATCCCGGGAGTCCAATCGGCGGCGTCGATCACCGGCATTCCGCTCACCGAGGAGCGGACGATGAACCTCGCCTTCCGGGTCGAGGGCCGCACGGTGGATCCGTCGAAGACGCCGAGCGCGCGCTACAACTCCGTCAGTCCCGATCTCTTCGCGACGCTCGGCATTCCCATCCGGCGCGGCCGCGGGATCGCGGCGAGCGACACGGCGAATCACCCGCCCGTCGTCGTCATCAGCGAATCCATGGCGAAGCGATACTTTCCGGGGCAGGACCCACTCGGACGCCGTATCTCGCTCGGCGGCGGGGGAACGACCGAGAAGGACTGGCGGACGATCGTCGGCATCGCCGCGGACATCCGCGATACCAGCCCCGGCCGCGACGGCGATCCCCAGATGTACATGCCCTTCGCGCAACGTCCGCTCGGCGGCATTTCGTTCGTCCTGCGCTCTCGACGCGATCCGCGGAGCCTGGCGACCGAGGCACGCGCCGCCGTCGCCTCGATGGATCCGGAGCAGGCGATTTACGGCGTGCGGACTCTGGACGAAGTCGTCGGCGAAGCGCTCGGCCAGCCTCGATTCCGGACGCTGCTGCTGGTGTTGCTCGGCGTCGTCGCCCTCCTGCTCGCGTCGGTCGGCATCTACGGCGTCATGGCCTACTCGGTCTCGCAGCGGACGCAGGAGATCGGCATCCGCATGGCGCTCGGCGCCGGGAAGGGGCGCGTCCTGCGGCTCGTGCTCGGCCAGGCACTGCGCCTGGCCGCCGCTGCCGTCGCGACCGGCCTGCTCGCCGCGCTGGCGGCATCGCGGTCGCTCGCGTCCCTGCTCTACGGCGTCTCGGCGACGGATCCGGCGACGTTCGCGGGCGTCGCGGCGCTGCTCGTCGCCGTCGCGGCGTTCGCGGCGTGGATTCCCGCGCGGCGGGCGGCCCGCGTGGACCCCATCGCCGCCCTGAGGAACGAGTGATGAGCGCGCTGCAGGATCTTCGCTACGCGGTTCGCTCGCTCGGGAAGAGCCCCGGTTTCGCCGCCGCGGCGATCCTGATCCTCGCCCTCGGCATCGGCGCGAACACCGCGCTGTTCAGCCTCGTGGACGCCGTCGTCCTGCATCCGTTGCCGGGCGTCGCGCATCCGGAAGACCTCGTCGACGCGACGGGTGAAAGATTTTCATACCCCGCGTATCTCTCCATTCGCGACCAGACCCCGGGCTCGTTCGAGGGTCTCGCCGCATGGCAGCAGCGCTCGCTTTCGCTTTCCGCGGACGGCGCGGCGCAGCCAGCGCACGGTGCGATCGTCTCCGGAAACTACTTCGACGTCCTCGGCGTGCGCCCGGCGATCGGCCGGCTGCTACGGCCCGTCGATGAAACATCGGGAGCGGGCGTCGCCGTGATGAGCGGCGCGCTCTGGCGCTCGCGCTTCGGCGCCGACCCGGCGATCATCGGAAAGTCGGTCCAGTTAAACGGCGTTCCCATCACGGTCGTGGGCGTGGCGCCGGCCGGTTTCCGGGGAACGGGGTTCGGCATCTCGCCGGACTTCTGGATCCCGATCGGCGCGTGGCCGCAGCTCTCGACGGGTCACTTCCGCGGTCTCAGCCTGTTGACGCGCAACTGGGTCTGGCTCGAGGTGTTCGGACGCCTGCGGCAAGGTGTCGGCGCGCGGGGAGCACAGGCCGGCCTCGATCTGGCCTGGCACCGAGACACGGCGGACCACCCCGGGGACGCGACCGAGGCCGCCGCACCAATGCTCCGGCCGACCCTTCGCCGCGCCGCCGGTTTCGGAAGGTCCGGAAACCCGGTCGGATTCCTCGTCCTCGTCGTCGCCGCCGCGGGCACCACTCTGGCGATCGCATGCGCAAACCTCGCGAACCTTCTTCTCGCCCGGGCCGCGGGGCGCCACCGAGAGATGGCCGTCCGCCAGGCCCTCGGCGCCAGCCGCGGGCGGCTGATCCGCCAGCTCCTCACCGAATCGCTGCTCCTGGCAGCCCTCGGCGGCGCCGCGGGAGTCGTCCTCGCGGGCTGGGCGATCGGCGCGCTCGTGAGGGTGCCGCTGCCCGGCGACATCAGCCTGGCAACCTTCGCCCCGGCGCTCGACGAGCGCGTCCTCGCCTTCTCCGCCGCGCTCACCGCCGTCACGGCGCTCACGTTCGGCCTCCTGCCCGCGCTCTCGGCGTCGCGCCGCACCGCGAACGACGGCCTGAAAGGCGCCGCCGCGACGCC
>DATJPZ010000078.1:0-92831 GCA_035506175.1 Thermoanaerobaculia bacterium
CAGGATGTCGATGTGGCGCGCCCACACGTCGTCCCGCGCGGGGGCGACGAGCCCCGGGCTCCACACGAAGAGCGGCACGTGGAGTGTCGCCTCGTAGCAGAAGAGGCCGTGCGTCAGCTCGCCGTGCTCGCCGCGGGACTCGCCGTGATCGCCCGTCACGACCAGGAGCGGCGGCGGTTGCACCTGGCGCAGCGCGTCGAGCAGGGGCGCGAGCGAGGCGTCGGTGTACGAGACCTCGCCGAGGTAGAAGTCGTCCGGGTACTTGTCCTTGTACGCCTGCGGCGGCTCGTACGGCGCGTGCGGGTCGTAGAGGTGGACCCAGAGGAAGCGGCGCTTGCCCTCCTGCGCGCGGTACCAGGAAAGCGCGGCCTGCACGACCGACTCCGCCTGTGCTTGCTGAATGTTGAACTCGAGCTGTTGATCGAGGTGGCGGTAGAGCTCCGTGTACACGTCGAAGTCGTGGTTCAAGCCATAGCGCGAGTCGAGAATGTAGGCCGCGACGAAAGCGCCGGTGGTGTAGCCCTTCGCCTTCAGGCGCGTGGCCGCGGTCGGGATCTTCGCCGAGAGCCGGAAGCCGGCGTTCTCGCGCACGCCGTGCTGGTACGGGAGCATGCCCGTCAGGATGTTCGTGTGCGACGGCAGGGTGATGACGTTGTGGGAATGGGCCTGCGTGAAGACGCGTCCTTCCGCAGCGAACCGGTCGAGGTTGGGCGTCGTGCCGCGGGTGTTTCCGTCGAAGCCGACGGCGTCGGCGCGCAGGGTGTCGATCGTGATCAGGACGACGTCGCGCGGCACGCGCGGCCCGGGGGCCGGCCCGGCCTGCCCCGCGGTCTCCCGGCGGCACGCCGAGACGCCCGCCGCGAGGACGAGGAGACCGACGACGATCCGATGCCCCATCCTCTTCACGCTCGGCGGAAAACAGCGGGGCCCGCCCGGAATTCCCGGACGGGCCCCCCGGCTCAAAGAGCGCTGCCTAGAAGTTGACCTGGATGCCGAGCCTCAGGATTCGCGGACTCTGCACCTCGAGGATCTGGTTGAAGTACTGGCTCGGCGTGAAGTCGCCGTTGCGGTACTGGCCCGTGCGCTGGTAGCGCTGCAGGATCGTTCCGGAATTGGCGACGTTGAAGAGCTCGGCTGCCGGCACGATCGACACGCCGCCGATGTTGAACGTCTTCGCCAGGCGGAAGTCGAGCTCGTAGACGTCGGCATAGCGATACGTGTCGACCTGGTCGATCAGGATGTTGTACGTGTGGCTGATGCCGGCCGCGTCCCGGGCCCGCGTCCGCACGTAGTACGGGTTCGGGTATCCCTGGCGGCCGAAAAGGTTCACGCCGAAGTCGATGCCCAGCGGGCCCTGGTAGACCGCGTTGACGTTGAACTGCCAGTTCGCGTTGATGAAGACGGAGTCCTTCGACGAGTACCCGACCGCGGGACACGAGCTTTGCGGCGGGCTGCCGCAGTTCTGGCCGCCCTGCGCCCAGTAGTTGTTCGGGTCCTGGATCGACGCCGGCGTCAGCAATTGGGTGAAGTTGTTCCATCCGAAATTCGCGCGCGCCGACCAGTGGTCGGACATTCGTTTGACGATCGAGAAGTCGACGCCGTAGTAGCGCTGCGTCGCTCCCGGCCGATTCGAGAGCGTCACGCCCGTGGGCTCGTCGGGCAGGTTCAGGGCGTAGTACGGCTCGCTGAAGTTCAGCGTGAAGCCGTTGGCGGCGGTCGCCGTGCCGGTGGCGTTGCCGACGAGACTCCAGTCGGCAAGGCCGGCGCCGTTGTCGAGCGTCTGCTGGAGGTTCTTCGTCGTGCGGTAGGAGAAGGTCCCCGAAACCGCCACCGTGTCCGTCAGCTGCTGGTCGACGCCGAAGGTCCACTCCGTCGTCAGCGGCGTCTTGAAGTTGGAGTCGATGTGGTTCGGGTTGCCCGGGAGCGTCGACGGGTCGATGCCGTTGTAGAAGCTGTAGACGCCGTACTCGAAGTGGACTTCGTTCGGCTGGACGATGTGGTCGTGATTGATGTCCGTCCAGTAGTAATAATAACCGTTCGAGATCGGGACGCCGCTGCCGTAGTACCCGAGGAAACCGAGCTGGTCGGCGAACTGCGCGTACGAGCCGCGCAGCAGCGTCGTCTTTTTCTCGCCGAGGGCGTACGTCGCCGAGATCCGGGGCTGCCAGTTCGTGTAGTCGAACTGCGTCGAGGAGGCGCCGTTGTATTTGACCTCGGGAAGACCCGGGAAGTCGCCGAGACCGCCGTAGCCGCATGCGGTGCAGGCCTGCGAGAAGAGCGGGTTGGCGAACGCCGTGCCCGGAAGGTTCCGCGCGGTCTGCCGGTCGTAGCGGACGCCGACCTGCGCCGTGAGATTGCCCCACGTGATCGTGTCGCCGAGCGTGCCGCTGAGGTACTGCGCCTTGTAGATCGTCCGGACGCCTCGCGACAGCAGCGCGTACTGCGAGCTGCCGCTCGAGTAGTACTGGCCTTCGTTCTGCGCCCCGGGCAGACCCGTCGCCGAGTCGGCGATCTGCTGGCGGTAGTTGAAGCTGAACTTCAGCTCGTGGTTGACCTTGCCGGTGTTGAAGAACTTGGACATCTGGAGGTTCGCCTGCTTCTGCGGGTCCTTGGACCAGTAGTAGTAGTAGTTGTTGTAGTAGGAGAGGTTCGAGCCGTCCCCGTTGGCGTAGTACTGGATGTCCTTGTTCGAGTTGCCGTTGCAGGGAACCTGGAACGGAACCGCGATGCAGTCCTTGCTGCCGTTGGCGAGCGAGCTGTAGTCGGGGTTCTGGTAATTGGCGAAGATCGAGGCGAAGAAGTCCGACGAGAAGACGTTCGAATCCTCGACCTTGTAGAAGTTCGTCGGGATCACCAGGGACGTCTGCGTGGCCTGCGGCCGGAAGGGCGCCGCGCCCCGGTTGTTCTGGTCGCGGTCGCTGCGCTGGTAGAAGAGCTGGGCGGAATTGGAGTTGGAGATCTGCCAGTTCAGCTTGGCGCTCCAGGGCTCGAGGTTGGTCGTCTCGGGCACCGAGAACTCGCCGGCGGTCGAGTCGAACGTCGCCGAGTTCGTCGCGATCGTCTGGTACGAGCCGGCGAACCACAACCACAGCTTGTCCTTGACGATCGGGCCGCCCAGGTCCGCGCCGTACTCGCGGATCATCCGGGTGTTGTTCGTCGGCAGGCCCTGCGCTTCGGCCTCGGGCGGCGTGTTGTTCGACTGCCAGTTGCCCGAGGCGTACATGTAGCGCGCCGAGCCCTTGAGCTCGTTGGTCCCGCGCTTGGTGACGACGTTGATCGTCACGCCCGAGTTCTGCTGCTCGAGGAGCGAGCCCCCGGTCGCGACCTCGACGTCCTGGAACGTCGAGAAGTCGAAGTACGTGTTCGTGCCGCCGTTCTGTCGCGCGAAGGGGTTGCCGTAGGTGTTGTCGGTGATCGTCGCGCCGTCGACCTGGTAGGCGACGTTGCCCGAACCCTTCGTGATGAAGTCCGGGCCGCCGACCTGGGCGCTCTGGTTGCCGGCGACGTTGACCGTGTCGAGCTGAACGCCGGGAACCTGCTGGATGAGCGACCAGATGTCGCGCGACGTCGGGATCTCGGTCAACTGCTCCTTCGAGAAGTTCTGGCCGGTTTCGACCTTGCGCGTGTCGATGAGCGGCGTCGCGCTCGTGACCGTAATCGCCTCCTGGACCGTCGAGAGCTTCAGCACCACGTCGACCTGCGTGTTCTTGTTGACCGAGACGCTGACGTTTTCGCGGGTGACCGTGGTGAAGCCGGGCATCGTCACCGTCACGGCGTAGGTGCCGGGGGGCACCTTGAGGAAGCGGAAGAGGCCGTTGGCGTCGACGCTCGTCGTCATCGGCGCGGACGGGCCGATGAGTGTCGCCGTGCCGCCGGGAATCACGCCGCCCTGTTCGTCGATGACGTTGCCGTAGACGTTACCGGTGTTGACCTGCGCCGCGGCGTAGGAGCCCAAGCCGGCGAGCGCCACGAACCAGACCAGCACTCGAGCCAAGCAGGATCTCCACATAGACACCCTCCTCATTGCTTCAATGAAAAGCGTCGGTGCCCTTCGACACGATCGTGGGCAAAATCCTCCGAGTTCGAACCGTTCCCGCTGGAAGTTGCGTTTATGCTACCCCGCGGTTTTAGGTGGCGTAAAGGAGAATCACCCGCGAATGTGGTTTCAGGTTCCCTTCAAAATCGCGGATGAACGCGACGGGAATCCGGAGCCTCTGACTCGCGGTCAGGAGGTCGTGTGAAGGCTTTTTCGAGAGCGTGGCGCCGCGAAGTGGTCCTCTGTCTGACGGTGGTTTGCCTCGCCTGCGCGTCGGCGCAGCCGCCGGCCGCGGCGCCGCCGAGTGCCGCCGCGAGCGCCGGCGCAGCCGCCGGATCGCTTCTCATCGTCGGCGGCGGACCGATTCCCGACGCTCTGCTGGAACGTTTCGTCACGCTGGCGGGCGGCCGCGGACGCGCGCGCATCGTCGTCTACCCGATGGCGTCCGAATACGAGGATGCGGGCGTCGAAATCACGGGAGACTTCCGCAAGCTCGGCGCGGAGGCGGAGCGTGTCGTTCTGACGCGCTCGCAGGCCGACACGGAGGAGGCCGCCAAGCGCCTGGCCGGCGTGACCGGCGTCTGGTTCGGCGGCGGGGACCAGGCGCGTCTGACCGGCGTCCTGGCCGGCACGAAAGTCGAGGCCGCGATTCGCGCGCGCTACTTCGCCGGCGCGGTCGTCGGCGGCACGTCGGCGGGCGCGGCCGTCATGTCCACGCCGATGATCACGGGCGACGAGAAGAAGCCGGGCGGGGATCGACCGCCCGAGAAGGACTCGAGCGACGCGTTCATGACCATCGCGCGGGACGACGTCGTCACGGTGGATGGCTTCGGGCTGATCCGCGGGGCGATCGTGGACCAGCACCACATCCGACGGCGGCGCGGCAACCGCCTGCTCTCGGTCGTCCTCGAGCATCCCCAGCTCGTCGGCATCGGCATCGACGAGTCCACCGCGCTCGAGGTCGGCCCGACGGGGCCGTGGCGGATCCTCGGGGCGAGCGCCGCGGTCGTCTACGACGCGCGGCAGGCGCAGATCACGCCGGCGTCGAGCGCCACGCTCGGCACGACCGGGGTCCGGCTGTCGGTTCTGCCGGCCGGCAGCACGTACGACCTGGCGACGGGGGTCGCGACGCTACCGTGAGTCGCCGACCGAGACGATCCGCGGCATGACCGCGACGCCCCGCCGCCGCTCGCCGCGGCGGCGGTCGCCGCGCCGGCGCTCCGAAAGCCGGCGGTCGTGGATGAAGAAGTCGGCCGCCTCCACCGACCCGCTCGGCAAGGGGTGGACCCGTATCGAAAGCGCGCTCGACTCCTCGGGGCGCGGCACGAGGATCTCGCGGATGAATCCGGCCTCGAGGGCCGCCGTCGGAATTCCCAGCACGTCGTTGACCGCCGCGACGATGCGCCGCGCGTCGGCTTCGAAGATCGTCTTGGCCAGCGTCCAGCCGGCCGCATTCAGGATCGCCCGGCCCTCGTAGCTCCAGGGCTCCGGTTGGTACTGCTCCTTGCCCCGTCCCGCCATCTGTCTCCTCCTCGACGCGCGACCCTGCCGCACCGGGACAAACGGGTCAGGCTTTGGAATGTTAACAAGAAACTTCCGGACGCGAGGAGGTTTCCCGCGGACGCAGCATCCAGAAGAAGAATCCGAGCGCCGACCACAGCGCGAAGGCGATCCACTCCGCTCCCGAGAAGCTGCCGGGAACGAACGGCAGCGCCTTCATCGCGACGATCGCGGCCGCGACGGCCGCTCCCGCCAGCGCCGCGCCCCGGCCCGCCGCGCCGCTTCCGCGGTGCCTCGCGAGAAACGCCGCGCACGTCGCGAGCCACCCGACGCCGACGGCGAGCGAACCGACCTCGGTGACCGGCACGAGCAGCGCGTCTCCCAGGAACGTCGTGGCGGCCGTCAGCGCCGCCATGAGTCCGATCGCGAACGCCGGCGCGCCGGTGCCCCGCGCCGTGCGCGCGAGCGCGGCGTGGACGAGCCCACGCTTGCCGATTCCGTAGAGCATCCGGGTCGAGGCGACGAAATTGCCGTTGAAGATCTTGACGAGCGACAGCACCGCCGCCACGAGGATGAGGTTGGCGACGTCGCGCGACGAGAACGCCCGGGCGAAGGCGGCTTCGGTGCCGAGCTTCTGCGCCACGAGCTCGCGCCACGGGAACACGAGCGCCACCGCGGCGACGATCAGGCAGTAGAAGGTCGTCCCCGCGGAGGCCGCCGCGAGGATCGCCCGCCCGAAGCCCCGGCGGTCGAATCCCGGCCTCGCCTCTTCGGAGCCCTTGCCGACCGATTCGAAGCCCGTCATGAAGTACGGGACGACCTGCAGGACCAGAAGAATCGACAGCAGGGCCCCGCCCGCCCCCGGTCGGGCGAAGAGGGGCGGCAGGTTCGCGGTGCTGCCCCGCAGCAGGCCGGCCGCCGTGAAGACGCCGAACAGCGCGAGCAGGCCGAAGGTCAGCGCGTTCTGGAAGAGGCCCGACAGGCGGATTCCGACGAGGTTGACGCCGGCGACGAGGCCCGTCAGAAGCAACCCGGCGAAGAGACGCGGAGCCGTGATGGTCTTTCCCGCGACCGCGTAGAGCGGCGCCGCGTTCATCGCCGGGAAGACCCGCGCGAGCAGGTTCCCGATCGCCACGGCCTCCCAGGGACACACGATCGCGTAGGCGAGAACCATCGTCCACGCGGCGGCGAAGCTCGCGGGCGGCGCGAAGACGCCCTCCGTGTACGCGATCTCGGCGCCGGCGTCCGGAATCTCCGCGACCATGCGTCCGTACGTCCGGGCGATCGGCCAGAGCAGCATGCCGCCGAAGAGAAACCCCAGGAACGCGCCGCCCGGGCCGCCGCGCCCGAGCCAGTCGTCCATCAGGACGACCCATCCCACGCCGACCATCGTGCCGAAGCCGAACGTGAAGTACTCGACGGCCGTCAGGCCGCGTGTCAGGGTCAGCGCCGCCCTCCTGTATTCTTCGGTCCACTGTACAGGAGAGCCGCTTGAGCCCTTCGCGTCTGCGGCGCCTCTCGCGGCGCACGCGCCCGTTCCAGGAGTCCGTGATCCGGGAGATGACACGCCTCGGCGCCGAAGTCGGCGGCGTCAACCTCGCCCAGGGACTTCCCGACTTCGAACCGTCTCCCGAGCTCGCCGCGGCCCTCGAGCGCGCGCTTCGCTCTCCCGAGAACCATCAGTACAGCTACACGTGGGGCCTGCCGGAGCTGCGCGCCGCCGTGTCGGAGAAGACGGCGCGCGTCAACGGCTTTCGCTCCGACCCGGACACCGAGGTCACGATCACCTGCGGCGTCTCCGAAGGCGTCACCGCGGCCGTGCTCGCGCTGACGGAACCTGGCGACGAGGTGCTGATCCTGGAGCCCTGGTACGAGAACTACGTGCCGGCGTGCGCGCTCGCCGGCGCCGTGCCGCGCTTCGTGCCGCTCTCGGAGCCGGACTTCCGGCTCGACGCCGCCCGTCTCGCCCGCGCCGTGACGAAAAAGTCGCGCCTTCTCATCGTCAACACGCCCGGCAATCCCTCCGGCCGCGTCTTCAGCCGCGACGAGCTCGAGGCGATCGCCGCGCTGTGCCTCCGCCACGGCCTGATCGCGATCACCGACGAGATCTACGAGCACCTGTGGTACGACGGCCATCGCCACGTCAGCCTCGCGTCGCTGCCCGGCATGGCGGACCGGACCGTGACGCTCTCGGGTCTCGGCAAGACCTACGCCGTCACGGGCTGGCGCGTCGGCTGGGCGATCGCCGCCGCGCCGCTGGCGGCCCTCGTGCGGAAGGTTCACGACTACCTGACGATCTGCGCCCCGACGCCCTTCCAGGTCGCCGGCGTGACGGCGCTCGCGCTCCCGGACTCCTACTACGAGAACATGCGCCGGACCTACGCGGCGCGCCGCACCCTCCTGCTCGACGCGCTGTCGAAGGCGGGCCTGACGTTCACGCCCCCCGAGGGCGCGTACTACGTGATGGCCGACGCCGCGAACCTCGGCTGGAAGGACGACCGGGCGTTCGTCGACTTCCTCGCCCGCCAGGTCGGCGTCGTCGCCGTGCCTGGCTCGAGCTTCTACCGGCGCGGCGGCAAGACGCGCGCGCGCTTCAACTTCGCCAAGAAAGAGGCGACGCTGCGCAAAGCCGTCGGGCGTTTGGAGGCGAATAGCCTCGGGGTCCCGAAGCGATAAGAGCCCCCTCACCCTTGCCCTCTCCCCCCGCCGGGGGGAGAGGGGTAATCCCGGCAATCTCTACGGACAGGTCGAAAAGGCGGACGTGTCCTGGATCGGAGCAAAGGGCGTGCTCTGCGGGTTCGTGTACTGCTTCTGCGTGTCGTTCTTCGTATCGACGACCGTCAGCGTCGCCTGGACGTTCGTCAGGCCCGCCACGAAGACCCAGTAGTTGCCGCCGAGCGAGCACCCGTTGAGGACTTTCACGACCGTTTCGATGTTCGAGTTGTCGAAGAACCAGAAGTAGCCCGAGTCCGACGTCAGGCCGACGGCGTGTCCGCTTCCGGAGGACCCGTCGGTCTTCTGCCAGGTGATCGACGTCTTGAAGCGGTTTCCGTTCAGGCAGAGCGTCGTGTCGGTCGTCGTGCAGCCGCCGCCGCCCGCCGCCGGCTGGACGGTCACCTGCTTGGTGATCGAGCTCGAGGAGCCGTTCAGGTTCCCGGCCGTCAGCGTCACGGTGTAGGTCTGCGCGGCCGAGAAGATGTGCGAGGCGTTCTGCGTGGTCGCCGTGTTGGAGGCGCCGGAGCTCGTGTCGCCGAAGTCCCAGTTCCAGCCCGTCGGGCCGCCCGTCGACGCGTCCGCGAAATTCACCGGAACGCCGACCACGGGGGGCGGGTTGGAGATGTTGAAGTTCGCCGTCGGCACCGCGCCGACCGCGGCCGTGCCGTAGTAGTACTGCATCGCCTGGATGTCGTCGGGCTGGGGCGTGTCGGGCGCACTCGGCGGGACGACCGAGTGCATCACTGCGGAATCCCAGTCGGACGACCCGCTGGTGCTGTGGATGCTCTCGTGCTGGTCCGGGTGCGCCAGGCCGAGGACGTGCCCGACCTCGTGCAGGACCGCGGTGCGGAACGTCGCCGCGGAATAGCCCAGGGCGCAGGTGACCTTGCGCAGGTTGACGCTACCGGTCGACGGGTAGAAATAGTCCGTGTCGCCGCGGTACGCCCGCGGGCCGAGGCCCGAGCCCGGGCCGCCCAGACCGATGATGCCTCCCTGGCAGCCGAGCGGCGTGTTCCAGGTCGTGCCGTTGTCCTGGCTCGTCGTGGCGTCGAGGTTCACCGTGACGTTGCCGCTCGGCGAGGGGCCGCTGATGCGGATGTCCGTCGCGGCGATGCCGTGCCAGGCGGGTGCGACGTTCTGGACGTCGCAGATCGAGTCCGTCCCGCACTTCGGCTCGTCCGTGCCGACGAGGTTCGACTGCGTCCCGTTGACCGTCAGCACCGCGTTCGGCGAGTTTCCGGTATCCCAGAACCAGCGGAAGAGGCACGGGGTTCCGTCGCAGTCCCCGGGCTCTCGGCCGCCGATGTTCGCCCACTTGGCCGCGGCGCGGACGGGGAATGCGTAGGCCACGTCGCCCGCCGTCTCGCCGCGCACGGTCGACCGCAGGAACGCCAGGAACGAGTCGGCGTCGCGGGAGCCGGCCGGAGCCGTTCCGGGCGCCGCGGCGCGCTTCGAGACGAGGAGATCCTCGGCGTCGGAGAAAACCGGGCGCACGGCGAATCGGTGGCCGGCGTCGTCCGTCACGATGGCGAAGTGGGAGAGCCCGAGCTCCGTCAGCCGGAACTGGCCGGGATGCGCCGGGTGCGGCGCGAGCATCACGACGACTTCCTCGCCGGCGCTCAGGACGGGCGTGCCCCCGAGCCGCCACGCCGTGTTCCCAACGACGCCCCCGGGCAGCCGGACCGCGAACGTCTCGCCCGGAGTCCCCTTGATCGCCTCGATCAGCGAGAGCGTGACGACCGTGAAGGGACGGTCTTCGCCGCCGACCGCCTCGAGCTCCACCGAGGACCCGATCACCGTCGCCCGGGCGACGATGGGCGCGCCCGAAACGAGGTCGTTGTCCGACATCGGCAGGTACGTCGCGGCCGCGGCGACGAAAGCGTGTCCCAGCGCAGCCAGGACGAGGACGGCGATTCTTCGACAAAGGTTCATGGGCGCCTCCGAGCTTCCGAGGATACGCCGGCAAATTCGCCCCGGAAAGCGCCGCTCGGCCCGGGCGCTCGGGCGGCCTCCGCCCGCCCCGGCCGGTGTGGGAAACTCCGCACCCCATGGCCCCGTCCGTCGCGCCCCTGCCGAAGCTTTCGCCGGGATTCGTCGGCATCATCGTCTTCAAGATGGCCAAGTCCGCGGCATTCCTGCTGCTCGGGGCCGCCGCGTTCCGCATCGCGCGCCTGCCCCACCACTCCGAGCCCATGGAGATCGCCCGCTTTCTCGGCGTGAACGCGCGGGGGGTTCTCGTGCAGCACCTCTCGTTCGTGCTCGCCGCGCTCACCAGCCGCCAGGTCGAGGCGATCGGCGCGGCGGCGATCCTGATCGGGCTCGTCTTCGCGGCCGAAGGAACCCTGCTCGCGGCGCGCGTGCCCTGGGCGCCCTATTTCACGATCGTGCTGACGGCGCTCGGGATTCCGCCCGAGCTCATCGAGATCGCGCGGCGTCCGGAAAGCGCCCGGCGCTACGCGCTGCTCGCCGTCAACGTCGCGATCCTCGTCTACCTCTGGAAGAGGCGCAACGAGTTCAGGATCCGGCCGGCGGCCTGACGTCGGGGAAGCGGGCCTTCAGCCACGCTTCGACTTCCTCCGGGTGATAGCCGAACGGTCCGGGCTTTCCCTTGTACGCGATCGTGCCGCTCTCGTCCACGACGTAGAGACGCTCCGGCCAGCCGGCGTAGGCCTTGTTGGCCGGGTTCTCGATCGGGTCGACCACGAGCGGGATCGCGTAGTGGAAGCGCTTGACGAAGTCGTTGGCGATGCGGACGCGGTCGGCCATGTTCGTGGGCTGCGGGTAGCAGACGTCCTCCTTGACGTTCGAGTCCATCTGCCACTCGTCGAGCGGGTGCGCTTCCTTGATGTAGAGCGTCAGGAAGTTGACGCGGTCGCCGTAGGTCTTGTGCAGGGCTTCCACGCGCTCGACCGAGCGGCGGAACGGCGGTCAGGTGAAACTGCCGAAGATGAGAACGGTCGGCTTTCCGCCGAGCTTCTCCGAGAGCTTGACCGGCGTCGACCCGTCGAGCGCGACCAGGTTCACCTCCGGTGCGCGGTCGCCGACCTTCAGCGTCCCCTCCCGGCGCTGGTCGTAGCGCAGCATGCCGATCAGGTTGCGCGGACCGCCGATCATGAACGTGATCGCGCCGAGCGCGAGGAGCGCGACCGCCGCGACGCCGATCAGGATTTTTTTCCAGAGACGCATGGCGGAAGTCTACCGCGCCGCCGCGACCGGGAGACGGTCCTTCGGAACCTTGACCAGCACGGTGTAGAGCGGGTCCACCATCTCGACGACCGGCGCGCGCGCCGTCTGGGACACGAACTCGTAGGCGTCGAGCGTCGAGAGACCCGTTTTTTCCATCACCCACTGGACCATGTCCTTGAACGCGACCCGGGCGGCGTCCTCGAGCGGGCGCGCCGCGCCGAGCGACATCATCCACTCCGCGTTCTCGATCCGCGGCCACGGCGTCTCGCGGTGCTTGATCAGGTCCAGGGTCACTTCGACGTTCAGCGCGCCCTCGATCGCGGTGCCGATGATCTCGCCGTCGCCCATCGCGAAGTGGCCGTCGCCGAAGGACACGAGCGCGCCCGGCACGCGGACGCCGAGGTAGACCGTGTTGCCCGCGCGGACTTCCGGGCAATCCATGTTGCCGCCGAAGGAATCGGGGACGATCGTCGAGCGCGCCTCGCCGTTGCCGGGCGCGACCCCGAGACATCCGAGAAACGGCGCGAGCGGCACTTCCCACGTCTTCTTGCCGTCGGTCGAACGCGTGCGCGCCGTGCCGCGCGCCTTGTCGACGTCGTAGAACCAGACCGTCTCCGGCAGGTCGGCCTGCAGCATCGCCGTCCGGTCCGTGCCGTTGAGCGCGCCGAAGCCCGGGAAAGACGACGAGATGCCGTACGCGCGCGCCGGCTCGAGCTTCTCGATGCGGATGACGAGGGTGTCGCCGGGCTCGGCGCCGTCGACGTAGAACGGGCCCGTCTGCGGGTTGTCGTGGCCGATCGGCGCCACCTTCGAAGGCAGCTGGTCCGGCCGCGTCACCGCGCCGTCGTAGCAGTCCTCCGTCCACGTGACGATCCGCGTCCCGGGCGCGACGTGCCTGACCGGCGCGACGCCGCCGAAAGTGTAGGCGAGCTCCTCGTGTCCGGGAACGTAGCGAAGCACCGGCGGGTCGGCGGCGTAGAGTCCGATCGCGGCGCCGAAGACGACCGCGGCCCCGAGCGTTCTCCTCATGCGAGCCTCCTCGAGAAAGCGGCATTATTTCGCGGACCCGAGCGAAGCGGGCCTGCTAATCTACCGGCCCAGGTCACGGGAGAACGATGCGTCTGATGCTCCACGCCACGGCCGTCCTTGCCGTCTGCGTCCTCCTGCCGGCGCGTCCGGCCGCCGCCGCCTCGCCGAGCCCGTACCAGGAGACGGGCGCCTCGATCGAGGCGCGCCAGAAAGCGGCCGACGCGGTCCAGGGACCGCGCCTGGCGCCGCCGCGGCTGCTGGCCCCCGGCCGCGCCTCGCGGCGGACTAACGAATCCCCGCGCGGCTCGGCCTGGGTCGAGCGCCCGACGGCGAAGCCGCGGCCCGGCGCGCCCCAGACGCTCGGCGTCGGCTTTCTCGGCGCGCACCTGGCGGACTCGAACGCCTTCCCGCCCGACACCTCGGGCGCCGTCGGCCCGACGCAGTTCCTCGTCGGCGTCAACGGCCGGCTGCGCAGCTTCGACAAGACGACCGGCGCGAGCGACGGCGGCCTGAACGCCGACACCGACACCTTCTTCGCCAGCGTCCGCAACGGCCAGCCGACCTTCTCGCCGCGCGTCCGGTACGACCGGACCTCCGGGCGCTGGATCGTCACGGCGCTCAGCTTCGCTCCGTCGCTCGCGAGCAACCGCGTGCTGCTCGCGGTCTCCGGCAGCGGCCTGATCTCGAGCGGCAGCATCTGGACGTTTTTCTATTTCGAGCACGACCTCGACTTCCCGGCCGGCGACACCGGCGACTTCTTCGACGTCGGCTCCCTCGGAGTGGACGCGAACGCCGTCGTCATCGGTGGCAACGTCTTCGACCAGACCACCGCGTTCGTGGGCACGAGCGTCCACGCCGTGCGCAAGAGCACGCTCCTGACGGGGGCGGGCGGCGACCTGTCGCCGGCCGGCGACGCGGTCGCGTTCCGCAACCTCACGGGAACTCCGGACGGCGTGGGCCCGTACACGCCGCAGGGCGTCGACAACCTCGCCGAGGCGGCGCCGACGTCGTCGTGGATCATCGGCGTCAACAACGTCCTGCCCGTCACGAGCCAGCTCGTCCTGCGCGAACTCACCTACGGCGCGCCGGGCGCGTGGCCGCCGACCGCGCTCTCTGGAAACAAGATGCTCGACGTCCCGACGACCGCGCTGCCGTTGACGGTGCCGCACCTCGGCAACACGGGCGGCACCGACGGCGAGCTCGATGCCCTCGACGACCGGCTCTTCGACGCCAAGTCCCGCGGCGGCCACGTCTGGACCGCGCACAACATCGCCGTGGACGCGACCGGAGCCGGCACCGACGCCGGCGACCGCGACGGCGTCCGGTGGTACGAGATCGACGTCACCGGCGTCTCCCCGACGCTCGTCCAGTCGGGGACCCTCTTCGACGACGCGGCCTCGAACCCCCGCTTCTACTGGATGCCCTCGATCATGGTTTCGGGCCAGGGACACGCGGCGGTCGGCTCGAGCGCCGCCGGAGCGGCCGAGCGCGCCAACGCCGTCGCGGCCGGCCGCCTCGCCTCGGATCCGCCGGGCACGCTCGCCGCGCCGCTGCTCTTCACCGCGTCGAACACCGCCTACAATCCCGCCGCCGATCCCGGGCCGCCGCGCCGCTGGGGCGACTACTCGTTCACGAGCCTCGACCCGGACGACATGACGTTCTGGACGATCCAGGAGTACTGCGACGCGACCGACTCCTGGGGCGTGCGCGTCGCGCAGCTGCTCGCGCCGCCGCCCGCGACCCCGGTCAGCGCCGCGCCCTCGACCGTCGCGTCGGGGCAGGCCTCCGTCTCCGTCGTCGTCAGCGGCGTCTCCACGGCCGGCGCCGGCTTCTACGACCCGGGGCCGGGGTACGCGAACCGTCTCACGGCGTCGCTCCCGAACGGCGTCACCGTCAACGGCGTCACGTTCACCGACCCGACGACCGTCACGCTCGACCTGAACACCGTCGGCGCGCCGTTCGGCGGCCGGACCGTCACGCTCGTCAACCCCGACGGCCAGTCGCGCACGAGCGCGGCGCCGATCCTAACCCTGGCGGCCGCCGGCCCCGGCCCGACCGTCACCGCGATCGCCCCCGACTCGGGAGACGCCGCCACGAGTCACGCCGCCGTCCTCACGGGCACCGCCTTCGTCGCCGGCGCGTCGGTCAGCGTGGGCGGAATTCCCGCGACGGGCGTGGACGTGACCGACGCGACCTCCGCCCACGTCACGACGCCCGCCCTCACGCCCGGGACGCTCAACGACGTCACGCTCGTCAACCCGGACACCCAGGGCGCGACCCTCTATGCCGCCTGGTTCGCCGACTTTCTCGACGTGCCCGACGGCGACCCGTTCCACGACTACGTCGAGCAGATCTTCCGCAACGGGATCACCGCGGGGTGCTCGGGCGGCAACTATTGCCGCAACGACTCCGTCACGCGCGCGCAGATGGCCGTGTTCCTGCTGAAGTCCCGCTACGGCTCGACGCACGTACCACCCCCGTGCGCCAGCGTCTTCGACGACGTCGCCTGCCCGTCGCTCTTCGCCGACTGGATCGAGGAGCTGTACGCCCAGGGCGTGACCGGCGGCTGCAGCGCGAGCCCGCTCCTCTACTGCCCGGACCAGGCCGTGACCCGGGCGCAGATGGCCGTCTTCCTGCTCAAGGGCTCGCTCGGCTCGAGCTACGCGCCTCCCAACTGCACCGGGCTCGTCTTCGCCGACGTTCCGTGCACGGGCGGACCGTTCGATCCGTGGATCGAGGATCTGGCCGACCGAGGAATCACCGGCGGGTGCGGCGGCGGCGACTACTGCCCCGCCTCGCCCGTCACGCGCGGCCAGATGGCGGTGTTCCTGACGAAAGCGTTCGGCCTGCCTTAAAGAATTTCTCCCGCTCCCCCATCAGGGAGAGAGGGCGGGGTGAGGGGGACTCAGTCCCGACGCTCAGTATCCCTGGAGCAGCGTCGTCCCCGGCCGCTTGTATTCGCGGCTGGTGCCGTTGCGGCTCTGGATGACGAGGCGCCCGTCCTCGAAGCGGAACGGGTACTCGCCCGACGGTTGATCCTGCATCGTGACCGTGAGCCTGTCGCCCGCGACCGAGTACCGGCCGCGCAGCGTCACGACGGGGAGACGGTTGTACATCTTGTCGTTGGTGAACTCCCGGTAGGACGTCAGCGTCTCGAGAAAGAGGAAGCACCACCGCCCGACGATCGGCGATCCCTCCCGCGGCGCGGCGCCGATGCGCTCGGACCACGTGTCGCCGCTGTCGTCGTCCGACTTCTCCAGGAATCGCGCGTTTCCCTCGAACTCGACGTGCGTCTCGACCTCCGAGACCTTGCCGGTCGCCGGGTCCTTCCACGTCGTGATCAGCCGGTCGTCCACGATGCGGTAGTCCGCCTCCGCCATCGAGGCCGAGATCTGAGTGACGCGGCCATCGGGATGGAACTCCAGGATATTGCCCACGCCCTCGGGCGTGCGCGCGACCGATTCCCACTGGCCGAGGAGCGCGACCGAAGGCGAGGGCGCCGGCGTCGGCGCGGGCGGCGCGCCGAGCAGCAGGGTAAACGCCGACACGACAAACATCGGAGCCATTCCTTTCACCCGAGATTCAGGAGGCGCGAAGATACTCCGACCCGTCCCGGAATGTCACCGCGAGCGCCGCGGCCCTGACACGCCGTGTCCGGTGACAGGCGTCACGCCCGCGAAGCCGTTGAGCCTCCTATCCTTCGTCGAGGCCTTCCGGTGGCCCCGTCCTTGCGAAGAAGTCGGGTCATCGGGAGCCCTGTCTCGATCAGGAGGCCATGATGATCCGGACCATGCGACGCACCGTCCTCTTCGGGTTCGCGGCCCTGGCCGCCGCCTTCGCGGCGACCGCGGCGACGATCCCGAGCCGAAGCCCCTACCACCCCGCGGCCGCGCCCTCGACCGCGGCGCGCCTCGCGGCTCCCGGCCAGGAGGGCCTCGACTTCGACGCCACCCTCCTTCCGGCGCTTCGCGACCACGCGACGCGCGTCCTCGAAATGGACGGATTCCCCGTCGCGCCGGGCGCGACCGGAAAGGTCCGCCTCCATCGGTTCGAAATCGCGACCCCGGGCGCTCAGATGACGATCGAGGGACCCGACGGCGTGACCTCCCGTCCTCTGCCGGAGATCTCGCATTTCGCCGGCGTCGTCGAAGGCGAGCCCGACTCCTCGGTCTACCTCGCGGCCACGAAGGACGGCGTGGTCGCCTGGGTCCACTCCCGGCTCGGCCACGCTTACGTTGGTCCGGACGAGTCCGGCCGGTCCTTCGTCGTCCGCGACGGGGACTCCCCGCTGAACGCGGCCGCGAGCACGCAGCCGTGGGTCTGCCAGGCCGAGAACCTGCCCGCGGCGTTGTCCACGCCGGCGCCGTCGAGCATTCCGGCCCCGCAGCTGCCCGACGTCACGTTCAAGCAGGCGTCCGTCCGTGTCGAGACCGACTACCAGCTCTACCAGCACTTCGGCGGCGACGCCGACGCGATGTCGACCTACGTGATGACTCTCTTCGGCGCGGTCAACGTGATCTACACGCGCGATCTCTCCCTCTATCTCGCCGTCTCGGAGATCCACGTCTGGAGCACGCCGGATCCGTACACGGGCGGTGACACGCTCACGCAGCTCTACCAGCTCGGCACCTGGTGGCACGCCAACAAGCCGATCGCCTCGAACCCTCGGACTTACGTCCACTACCTCAGCGGTCACCCGGTCGCGGGCGGCATCGCGTGGGTCGACGTGCTCTGCTCCGGCGACTTCCAGGCCACCGCCACGCAGTGGGGCGGCGGCTACGGCCTGACTCAGGTCTTCGGCACATATCCGCTCCAGCTCTGGGACCAGGACGCCTCCGCACACGAGATGGGACACAACGTCGGCTCCGTGCACACGCACTGCTACGCGCCGCCGATCGACCACTGCTACAGCGGAGAGCAGGGCTGCTACTCCGGCCCGGTCGAGAACCCGGGTCTCGGCAACGGCACGATCATGAGCTACTGCCATCTCCTCGGCTGGCAGTACATGTCGCTCGTCTTTCACCCCCGCTGCATCTCCGAGCAGATGATGCCCGGCATCAACGGCGCTTCGTGCCTGACCACGCCCGGCATCTTCGCGGACGTCCTGCCCTCGGACCCGTTCCTCTCCTACATCGACACCGTCTACAACGACGGCATCACGGGCGGCTGCGGCACCGATCCCCTCATCTACTGCCCGACCTCTCCCGTCACGCGGGCCCAGATGGCCGTGTTTCTCCTGAAGGCGATTCACGGCTCGTCCTACGCGCCGCCGGCCTGCGCCGGACTCTTCACCGACGTGCCGTGCTCGAACGGGTTCGCCCCGTGGATCGAGGAGCTCGCCGCGGAGGGCGTCACGGCCGGGTGCGGCACCGGCACCTACTGCCCGAACGACCCCGTGACGCGCCAGCAGATGGCGGCCTTCCTCCTGAAGGCCGAGCACGGCTCGTCCTACACGCCGCCGGCCTGCGCGGCCAACCCCTTCGCGGACGTCGCGTGCCCCGGTACTTTCACGAACTGGATCCAGCAGCTCGTCGCCGAGGCCGTCACGGGCGGCTGCGGCGGCGGCGACTACTGCCCCACGAGCCCGGTCACGCGGGGCCAGATGGCCGTGTTTCTCGTCAAGACGTTCGGGCTGTAAGGGGTAAATTAGCCCGCGCATGCGGGCTCTGGTTCTCGAGGACGACGACCGGCTGCGGTCGCTCGTCGTCCGCACGCTCGGCCGCGGCGGCCTCGCCTGCGACGAGTCGAGAAAGATCGAGGAGGCCGAGGAGCTGCTCGAGCTCCACGAGTACGACCTGCTCGTCCTCGACCGCCGGCTCCCGGACGGCGACGGCCTCGACGTCTGCCGCCGCGCGCGGGCGCGGGGCTTTCGCCGCTCGATCCTGATGCTGACCGCGATGGACCAGGCCGAGGACGAGATCGAGGGCCTCTCGCAGGGCGCCGACGACTATCTCGGCAAGCCCTTCGACCTCGAGGTGCTCGCCGCCCGGGCGCGCGCCCTTTTGCGGCGCAACGAAACGCGGGCGCCGAAAGAGCTGGTCCTCGGCGACCTGAGGCTCGATCCGGGACGCCGGGCGGCGTGGCGCGGCGCCGAGCCGCTCAAGCTGACCTCCCGCGAGTTCACGATCCTCGAGCTCCTGATGCAGACGCCGGGCGCCGTCGTCTCGCGCGAGGAGATCCTCGAGCAGGCGTGGGGCGAGCGCGAGGAGCCGATGTCGAACACGATCGACGTTCTCGTCGGCCGCCTGCGCCGCAAGCTCGACCGGCCGAAGCAGCCCTCGCGCATCGAGACGGTCCGCGGCAGCGGCTACCGGTTGAAGTGAAGTTCCTCTCGCTCGAGCGCGCCCGCACCCGCCTGGCGCTGGCCGGGGCGCTCGTGACCGTTCTCTTCCTCGCCGCGCTCGCCGTCGGCGCGCGCACGTTGATCCGCAAGCTCGCCTTCGAGGAAATCGACGGCGAGCTCGACACGCTCGCGATCGCCATCGGCTCCGACTACGAGCTCGTCGGCCTGTCCGAGGAGGAACGCCAGGCGCTGAAAGCCGGCCTCGAGGCGAACATGTTCGAGTTCCGTCTCGCCAACCACTCGGCGATCCTCTTCAACGGGGACGTGCCGGTGGCCCTGACCGGCGACCTGCTGCGGACGCACGAGCGCGTCGTCCTCGACCCGTACCGCGACCGCCCGGAGATTCCGTACACGGCGATCGAGCCCTACAGCGGCCAGCACCGGACCTGCCGCTTTCTGGTGACACACCTCCAGGGCAAGGCCAAGGGCGCCACGCTCGTCGTCTTCCGGTGGATCGGTCCGACGATGCGCTCGTTGTCCCGCGTGGACACCGCGCTTTCGGGGATGGTCGTCTTCGGCTTCCTCGGGACGGCCGTCATCCTCGCCCTCGTCGTGCGCCGCGCGATCCGCCCGGTCGAGGAAGTCACGCGCCTGGCCGAGGAGGCCGAGGCGACGGACCTCTCGCGCCGCGTCCAGATCTCCGGCGGCGAAGAATTCCGGCGCCTGGCGGCCGTCATCAACTCCCTCTTCGACCGTCTCGAGAGGGCTTTCCGCGCGCAGCGGCGCCTCGTCGCCGATGCCGCCCACGAGCTGAAGACGCCGACGGCCGTGCTCGTCGGCGAGGCGCAGGACGCGCTCCGCCCGGACGCGACGGACGCCGAGCGCCGCCGCTCGCTCCAGACGATCGCCGACGCGTCGAAGGGGCTCGCCCGCGAGGTGGACGGCCTGCTGCTCCTCGCCCGCGGCGACGCGGCTCCGCCGCGCCGCATCGAGGACCTCGACCTCTACGAGATCGCCGAAGACGCGGTCTCCACCGCCGCCGCCCTCGGCGCCCGGCGGCGCGTCGTCTGCGCGCTTTCGAAGAGCGGCGACACGCGCCTGCGCGGCGAGCGGGGAGGGCTCATGCGCCTCGTGTCGAACCTCGTCTCGAACGCCGTGATCTACACCGGGGCGGACACGATGGTCGAAGTGCGCGTGGCCGGCGAAAAGGACCGCGTGTTCATCGACGTCGCCGACCGCGGGCCGGGCGTGGCGCGCGAGGACCGGGAGCGGATCTTCGAGCGGTTCGTGCGCCTGGACGAGACCCGCGCGAAGAACCCGCAGGGTTCGGGCCTGGGCCTGGCGATCGTCGACCAGGTCGTCGCCGCCCACGGCGGTTCCGTCGAGGTCCGCGAGCACGACGGCGGCGGCGCCGTTTTTCGCGTGTCGCTGCCGAGGACTGCCTGAGGCGGGAGAGAGCCCCCCTCACCCCGACCCTCTCCCCCCTTCGGGGGGCGAGGAGGCATGCCTGTCGTCGCGCCTTGCTCGTTCCGTGGTTCGCGGCACGCGGAGTCTCCCGAAGGAACCGGGGGAGGAGCCGCGCGCCGGTGCGTGCCGCGTTGGCACGCAGCCCCCCGAGCGAGCGGAGGCGACGGTTAGTGCAGATACCCGAGCGCCCGGAGCTCCTTGACCACGTCGCTCTGCTCGCCGAGGCCGTAGTGGCCCATGACCTGCTTCATCCACGTCTCGTAGGTCGGGGCGTGGTCCGGCCCCGGCGCGAGCCAGCCCGACGGGCCGCCGAGGTGTTTCATCAGCGTGTGGTAGAGCGTGCGGACGCGGTCCGGGTCATTCCCGGCGAGGTTTGATGTCTCGCCCGGGTCCTTCGCGAGATCGTAGAGCATCCGTTCCTGCGGCGTGACGAGGATGAACTTGCGGTCGCCCTCGACCACGCTCCCGATCCAGAACGTCCAGGCGCCCTCGCTGTAAGCGGGGCGTGGCGGTTCGGACGCGGCTTCGGGAAGGCCGAGCACCGCCGGCGCGAGGCTCCGGCCGCTCCAGGCCCGCGGGCGCTCGACGCCGACGAGATCGAGCAGTGTCGGCGCCACGTCGAGGTTCTGCACGAGTTGGGACTCGGCTCGCCCGGGCCTGCCGAGGCCAGGCGCGGCGATCACGAGCGGCGTGCGGACGACGCCGTCGAAGTAGGTCTGTCCGTGGCTGATCACGCCGTGCTCGTCGAACTCCTCGCCGTGATCGGCGTTGAAGACCACGATCGTCCTCTGCGCCAGCCCCGTCCGGTCGAGGTACGCGAAGAGCGGCTCGAGATCCTGGTCGGCCCAGTACAGCCCCTCGTCGTACATCGCCATCGCGTTGGCGACGTCGTCCGGCGTCGGGTGGAGCGAGCCCGCGCGGACGCGCTCGATCGCGTCCAGCGTGAACTCGAAGGAGCTCGCGAATTTTCCGAAGCGGTTCGTCCGCTCGTGGGCGTGGAGGAACGGGTAGTGCGTGTCGGTCGCGTAGAGGAACACGAAGAAACGGCCGCTCCGGTTCTTCTCGATCCAGTCGAGGACGTGCGGCATCTTCTGGGACAGCGACTCCTGCGCGTGGCGGAAGAGGTCCCAGCCCTGGTCGAACCCGAAGGGCCCGGAGATCCAGCTCTGCACGAAGGCGGCGGTCTTGTAGCCGGCGCCGCGCAGCGCCTCCGAGACGAGTTCGTCCTGCGGCGAGGGTCCCGGCGCGATGCCGAGGATCTTCGAGGCGTCCTTCTCGTCGCGCTGCTCGTGGACGGCGAGCTCGGCCACGTAGCGCGAGGTCAACATCGACGCGTAAGACGGCAGGGTGTACGGCGCCTGCGCGACGGAGCGCGGGAAGCGGACGCCGCGCGCGGCCAGCGCATCGAGGTGAGGCGTCGTCTTTCGCGCGTAGCCGTCGAAGGAGCAGTGGTCGGCGCGCACGGAGTCGAACGAGATCCAGATCACGTTCATGCCGCGACAGGCGTCGGCGGGATCCCTGCGGCACGCGGCCGACAGGAGACCCGCGAGCCCGAGGGCGGCGGCCGCGGCCGCGCGGGCGAGGCGGCGCGCGGCGGGAGCAGCTGCGGTTTTCGGTCTCGCGGGCATCGCGTCCGAAGCATACCCGCGGGCCGCGGCGGCGCGGGTTGTCCCCCGGCCGCCCCTCTGAGAGACTGGCCGGCGATGGAGCGCGCGGTTTTCGTCACCGGCTACTACGGTTTCGGCAACACCGGCGACGAGGCGATCCTCTCCGCGCTCGCCGCGGGCCTGCGCGCTCGCGACGCCTCGATCCGCATCCTCGCGACCTCGGGAGATCCGGGCCTGACTCGCCAGAAGCACGGGGTCGAAGCGGTCCCCTGGCGCGACCCGCTGTCGCTCGCGGAGGCGGTCAAGCGCGTCGACCTCGTCGTCATCGGCGGCGGCGGTCTCTTCCAGGACTACGGCGGCCTCGAGCCCGGGACGCTGCTGACCCCGAAGCACGGCGGCGTCACGTTCTACGCCGGGCCGGCCGTGCTCGCCGCCGCCGCCCGCAAGCCCGTCGCTCTCCATGCCCTCGGGCTCGGCCCGCTCGCCTCGCCGGAGGCGCGCCGCATCGTGCGCGCCGTCGCGGCCGACGCGGTTCGCGTCTCGCTGCGCGACGCCGGCTCGCGCGCGCTCCTCCGGGAGATCGGGGCCCCCGCCGAGAACGCCGCCGTCACGGCCGATCCCGCGTTCCTGCTCTCCTCCGGGCACGTCCGGCCCGAGGACGTCCTGATCGGCATGGGCCTGGAGCCGCGGTCGCCGATCGTGGGCGTCGCGTTGCGGCCGTGGGCGCGCGGCGCGGACCCGGCGCGGTGGGAGGCCGCGGTCGCCGCGGCCCTCGACCGGATCGTCGAGCGCACCGGCGGCACCCTGCTCTTCGTTCCCTTCGAGCGCAGTCCGTGGTCCGACGACGACGACTTCGCCGTGGCCACCCGCGTGCGCCGCCGCCTCGCGCACGGCGACCGCGCCGCGATCCTCTCGGGGCTCCTCGCGCCGCAGGACACGGCGTCGCTTCTCGGCGGCTGCGACCTGGTTCTCGCGATGCGCTTCCACGCCGCCGTCTTCGCGCTCGCCGCGGCGGTACCGCCCGTGGCCCTCGCGTACGACCCCAAGGTGGACGCCCTTCTGGCCGGCACCGGTTTCGCCGATCTCGTCCTGCCGCTCTCCGGTCTCGATGCCGGCGACCTCGCGGCGCGGCTCGAGCGGGCTTACGCCGACCGCGAGCGGCTCTCGAAGAAAATCGCGGGCGCCGCCGCCGAGCAGCGCCGTCTTGCCGCCGGGGATCTCGACGCGCTCGCGGCGCTCGCCGCCGACCCGCCGGAGGCGCCGCCGGTTTCGCCCGAGATGCTGGCGCTTCTCGACGAAGGGCTTGCCGCGAACCTCCAGCGCACGCACGAGCTGTCGGCCGAAGTCGACATGCTCCGCGCGGACAAGATCGCGCAGGATCTGCGCGTCGGCGACCTCGAGGCGCGGTTGGCAGCGGCCGAAGGCGCCGAGGCTCCCCTGCGCGCGAGCCACGATGCCCTGCTGACCCGCTTCGAGGAAGCGGTCCAGGCGCACCGCCGCGAAATCGAGCTCCTCGAAGGTCAGCGCGTCGAAGCCCGCGAGGAGCTCTATCGCATCCAGACGTCGCGGCTGTGGCGCACCGTGAACCTCTACTGGCGGGCGCGGCGCGCGGCCGCGCGGCTGACCCGGCCGGCGAGGCGCCGCATCCAGGGCGTTCTCGGATCGCCGCCGGCCGACTGGGTCGGACCGGACACGGCGCGTGCCGAAGCCGCGGCGGCGCGGCGGCCGGAGGCCGACAACCGCTGCGAGATCGTTTTGCTCCCCTTCTCCGCCGGGACGGCCGAGGAGGCCCGGCGGCTGGCGGCCGCGGGTCATCGCGTGTTCGCGGTCGACCCGAGCCTGCGGGCGAGCGGCCCGCCCTACGCGGCGCTCGAGGGCCCCCCGCGGCTGTTCACCGTGACTCTCCGCGCGCCCGATCCGGCGTCGGCCGAGACGTTCGACGCCCTCGACCGCCTGCGCCGGGAGCTCTCCCTGTGCGCGACGCTCGCCGTCGCCGACGATCCGGCGTGGAGGCCCGTCGCGGCGCGCCTGGCCACCGAGCGCGGGTGGGCCCTTACCGAGACGCTCGGCGACGAGGCCGCGATCGCCCGCGCGTTCCCGAAGCTTTCGGTCGTCGTCGTCACGTGGAACGGCCTCGACTTCAACCGGCTCTGCCTCGACAGCCTCTCGGCGCGTACCGAGTGGCCGAACCTCGAGATCGTGGTCGTCGACAACGCCTCGACCGACGGTACACGGGAGCTCCTCCAGGAGTGCATCCGGAAGGATCCCCGGATCCGGGCGATCCTCCTGCCCGAGAACCGCGGCTTCGCGGCCGCCTGCAACGAGGGCCTGGCCGCCTCGACGGGCGACTTTCTCGTGATCTTGAACAACGACACGGTGGTCACGCGCGGCTGGGCCTCGGCGCTGTGCCGGCACCTCGCGGCCGACCCGAAGCTCGGCCTCGTGGGACCCGTCACCAACGCCATCGCCAACGCGGCGAAGGTCGAGGCCGGCTACGCGTCGGTCGACGCCCTCGGCGCGTGGGCCGCGGAATGGGCGCGTGCCCACGACCGCGAGGCCTTCGACATCCCGGTGCTCGCCCTCTTCTGCACCGCGCTGCCCCGCCGCGTCTGGGAGGAGATCGGGCCGCTCGACGAACGCTTCGGGATCGGCCTCTTCGAGGACGACGACTACAGCCGGCGCGTGCGCGCGAAAGGCTACGCCGTTCGCTGCGCGCGGGATGCCTTCGTCCATCACTGGCAGATGGCCTCGTTCCGGAAGCTGTCGCGCGAGGCCTACTTCGCGCTCTACGCCGAGAACAAGCGCCGCTTCGAAGAGAAGTGGAGCGCCGCGCCGGCGGCGACCGCCGCGCGGCCGAGCGCGGCTCCCCCGGCGCGCCGCTTCGCGACGCTCGACGAGCACCGCGCCCAGCTCTCGCACGTGCGCGAGCGCGCCGCCGGCAGCAAGGGGGTGGTCGTCTTCCTGCCGTCGGTCGGCTGGGGGATCCACCTCTTCCAGCGTCCGCACCACCTGGCCCGCGTCTTCGCGCGCCTGGGCCATGTCGCCATCTTCGACAGCAGCAACGCCGCCGACCGCGTCGACGGGTTTCGCGAGATCGAACCGAACCTCTTTCTCTTCAGCGGCTCTCCGGAGCTGCTGCACGAGATCCCGTCGCCGCTCCTGTGGACCTTCCCCTACAACTTCCACCTCGCCGACGGGTACCCGAAGCCGTCGCGGACCGTCTACGACTGGATCGACGACCTGTCCGTTTTTCCCCAGGAGCGCGCTCTCCTCGAGCGCAACCACGCGCGGGCCCTCGTCGAGGCGACGCTCGTCGCGAGCGTGGCGCGCCGCCTTCACGAGCAGGCCCGCGCCGTCCGCAAGGACGCGCTGTACCTGCCCAACGGCGTCGAATACGAACGCTTCGCCGCGCCCGCCGCGCCGCCGCGCGACGAGAAGCTGCTGTCGTTCCTGACGCCGGGTGCGCCGGTCGCCGGGTACTACGGGGCGCTCGCCGAGTGGTTCGATTACCCGCTCGTGGACGCCGTCGCCGCCGCCAAACCCGACTGGCGCTTCGTCCTCATCGGCCCGCAGTACGACAAGAGCCTGCCGGGTCAGCCGATGCTCGAACGGAAGAACGTCCTCTGGCTCGGCCCGCGCGACTACGTCACGCTGCCCGGGTACCTCGCGCTCTTCGACGTCGCGACCATTCCGTTCCGCATCAACGCGATCACGCAGGCGACCTCGCCCTTGAAGCTTTACGAGTACTTCGCCGGCGCGCGGCCGGTCGTCACGACGCCGATGTCCGAGTGCCAGGCGCACCCCGAGGTCCGGATCGCCGCGACGGCCGGCGAGTTCGCAGCGGCCCTCGACGAGGCGCGGGCGCAGGGCCGCGATCCGGACTTCCGCGCGCACCTGCGCTCGGTTGCGCGGGAAAACTCGTGGTCGGCGCGGGTGATGACGGTGCTGCGCGCCCTCGACGGCCGCTAGCGGGTCTCAGCGCGCCGGCGAAATCTCGACGAGCCGAATCGCCGGTGCGCCCGACCGGTCGCGAAAGACCGTTTCGCGCGCGGCCGCGGCCGGCGCCTGCGCCAGCGCGTCGCGGAAGGCGCGCACGGACGCCGACGGCGGCTGGTTGTCCCACTCGAGAAACGCGCCGCCCTCGCCGATTTCGTCGCCCCAGGTTCGGCCTCGCGCCGAGCGCTCGGCCGTCGCTCCCCAGAAGAGCTCCGTCCCGTGAATCCGGCCGCCCGAGACGACGTAGAACGGGTTCTGAAAGCCCCAGTCGAGGAGCTTCAATTTCGCCGGCGGAATTGACCGCTCTTCGAGCGCGCGCGCGGCGTCGAAGGAAGCGCTCGACCAGAATCCCCGCCCGCCGGTCTCTCGCAGGCCTCGGTCGATGCGCGCGTCCCACGAAAGCCACACGGCGGCGAGCGCGGCGCCGGCCCCGGCCGCCAGAGCGCGCGCGGCCGGGGATCGCGGCCACGCCTCGGCGGCGAGAATCGAGAGGGCCGCGAGGCCCGGAGGAAGGACCGCCGCCATGTGATGCTGCCCGACCGGCAGCCGGGAGAAAGCCAGGATCCCGGAAAGGAGAAGCGCCGTCCACGCGAGCGCCCGGCGCACCGACACGAGGCGCGCGTCGCCGCCGCGCCCCGGGAGGAACGCCCCGGCGCACGCGGCCGCAAGAAGCGCTCCGCCGAGCGCGACCTCCCACGCGCGCGTGCCCGGCCCGCCCCAGATCGGGCGGAGCTGCCTCGAGGAGATCATCAGCTCGGCCAGCAGCGACAGGCGCGCGCGGGCCCCGACCGACGCCGCCGGGAGCCGGCCGAGCGTCTCCATCACCGTCAGCGTCCCGCCGTGCGAGGCCGCCTCGTAGACCAGCAGCGGCAGGGCGCCGAGGAGACCACCCGCGGCCGCGGCGGCAAGCTCTCGCGCCGCCGGCCGCGCGCGCCGGCCGTAGACGATCGCGGCGGCCAACGCCGCCGCCGCGAGGAGCCAGACGAAGTTCACCCGCGCCCAGACGCCGAGACCCGCGGCGACCCCCAGGAGAGACGCGGACCGCGGGGACCGCCGCCGAAGGAATCGGGCGAGGGCGAACGCGAGGAGGCCCATCGCGGCCATCCAGACCGACGTTCCGCCATGGTCGAAAACGGTCAGGTCGAGATACCCGGGCTGAATCGCCAGGGCAAGGCCGGTGACGAGAGCGGCCGCGGGGCTCGCTTCCTCTGCCAGGAGCCGAACGAATCCCGCGATCCCGAGCGCGCCGAGAAGCGCGCCGCTCGACCGGGCAACCGCGGCGCCCGTCCCGAGGGCGGCAAAGAGCGGCAACGCGACCCACGCCTTGAACGCTCCGACGTAAGGGAAAACCATGATCGGCCAGCGGCGCCCGCCGGCGGCGAGAAAAAAGGCCGGGTCGTGCGCAAACGGCGGGTCGCCGCGTCCATCCGCGAGAACGTAGACGGCCGACTCGACGTAGAGCGCCTCGTCCATCTGGTAGCCGATACCCGCCGAGATCCGGCGCGCGGCGAACAGGCCGTAGACCACGAGCGGCAGAACGACGACGGCGGCCCCGCGGGGGCCGCGCGCACGCGGTCCGGTCTTCCCGGACGCCTTCACGAGAGACAGTCTAGCGAACCGGCTGCGGCGCGGGCGCGGCGGAGCTCTCGCCAGGGGCGCTTTCGAGCCGCGCGATCCGCGCCGAAAGCGCGTCGAGACCCTCGTCGGCCGGGAAAACGAGGTCGCGGCCCTCGCCCTCCAGCTGCGCGAGCTCACGCCGCTGTCTCTGCCACTCGTTGACCAGCATCGCGGGCAGCTCATGGTAGAGCACGGCCTCCGGCTGCCCTCCGTCGTCCGCGACGACGAGATCCGGAAGAACTTCCTGCACCTCTTCGGCGATCAGGCCGTACTGCGTGCGATCGTCCGCCGGCGTCTTGTAGTGAAAGGTCACCGGGCGGAGGTTGAAGATCCCCCGGCTCGCCTCGCCCATGTCCGAGACGTCCTCCTTGAAGCGAGCCGACGAGGCGATCGTGCCGACGTGCGACGTGGAATCGACGTAAACGGGCACCGCTCCCGGCCCGCTCGGAACGACGCCGAAGACCCCCGCCAGAAAGAACTTCGTGTGGAGACCGGGGTCGCCGATCCTCATGACGCCCGACTCGCTCGCGGCGCCGACGCTTCCCAGGTAGACGTTGTTGTCGCCGGCCGTCAGGTTGAATCCGGCCTGGGCGCCGAGTGCCGTGTTGTTGGACCCCGTCGACGAAAGCAGCGCCTGGTACCCGACGGCCGTGTTCCCGGAGCCGCCGACGTTGCCCGCGAGCGCCTGCGCGCCGACGGCGACGTTGTTCGACCCGGTCGAATTGGACGCCAGGGCGCCGGCGCCGAGGGCGCTGTTGTTGTTGCCCGTCGTGTTGTTCCGCAGGGCCGACACGCCGAGCGCGGTGTTGTCGGAACCCGCGGTGTTGTTCAACATCGCGTAAGACCCGATCGCGGTGTTGACGGTTCCGGAGGTGTTCTGCTGAAACGCGCCGTAGCCGATCCCCGTGTTGTCGACCCCCGTCATCGCCGCGTTCCCGGCGGACACGCCGAGGAACGTGTCGCTGACGTCGACGGCCGACGGTCCGAAGTACCCGTTCGTGTCGATGATGAAGTCGGTCGCCGAAACCGCCGCGGCCACCGTGATCTGCCCGGACTGGCCGAGCGGCACGATCGCCGCATTCGCGACCGTCAGACCCGACACGAAGTTGAGCGTCGACACGCCGGGTTGCGGCTGACCGGTCGGATACAGGAGCACGTACCCGAGACCGGTCGCGTTGACGACAGTCACGTTCAACGACACGGCCTGGGCTCCCGCCGGGATGCCGCAGCGCCCGGTCATCGTGAACGCGCGCGGCACGCCGGCGCCGAGCGACGGCGGTCCGTAACCGGGCGGCTGATTCGAATCGCGCGTGTCGGCCACACGGCACGGCGTGATCCCGATGAAAGGCATCGGCGAGGTGACGAGGGTGGGAGCCTCGGGCAACGCGTCCTCCGCGACGAGCGGCCCGGCGAACGCCGCGCACGCGATCACCACCACCAGGAGAAGGCGCGCTCGCGTCGTCATGGGAGCCTCCCGTCGCGCGACTGCTCGAGCGCTCCGATCCGGCCTTCGAGCTCCCGAATCTGCGCTTCCCGCGTGTCGAGCGATCGTTCCCGACTCTCGAGCGATTCGCGTCGTTCGGCGAGCCGAGCCTGGTCGTCGGCCAGACGCCGTTTCTGCTTCTGGAGCTCGTTGAGCAACAGCGCCGGGATCTCGTCGTAGCGAACGGTCAGCGCCTCTCCCGACCCGTCGCACACGACGAGGTCCGGCAGGGCGCGCTCGACCTCCTCGGCGATCAATCCGTAGGAGGTCCGCCCGGGCTGGTCCTTGTAGTGAAAGGCGACCGGCCGCAGCCTTTGGAGCGGGCCGCTCGCATCGGCCATGTCGAAGATCGCCTCTTTGCTGCGCGCCGACGACGTCGCGACCCCGAGCTGCCCCGTGACGTCGATCTGGACGAGAAGCCCCCCGCCGAGGGTCACTCCCCGGACGCCGGCCACGAAGGTCTTCGTCTGAATGCCGCCGGCGCCGAGACGAATGACCCCGCTGTCGTCGGAGACGCCGTCGTTGGCCACGTACAGGGCCGAGCCGCCCGTCGTCAGCGAGGAACCGGCGCCTTGCCCGAGGGCGGCGTTGTTGTTCGAGAAGCCGGAGGCTCCCTGGAGCGCGTTCTTTCCGACGGCGGTGCTGTTGGTCCCGGCCGAGGACACGAGGGCGCCGACGCCGATCGCCGTGTTCATTTCCCCCGACGCGTTCACCGCCAGCGCATCGACGCCGAAAGCTTCGCTGACCGCGCCGTCTTGAAGGAGGGCAAGGGTCTCGACGCCGACGGCGACGTTCGACTGGCCGGACGTCGCGTTCAGGAGGGCGTTCTCGCCGGCGGCCGTGTTGGAGTTGGCGGTCGTGTCGCTCGCGAGGGCGTGAAACCCCACTGCGGTGAGCGCGGCCGCGGTCGTCGACGCGTTGCCGGCGCCGGTCCCGAGAAAGACGTTGCCGGCGTCCCCCGCGCTGCCGCCGAAGTACCCGTTGGTGTCGATGAGGAAGTCGGTGCCCGAAACCGCCGCCGCTACCGTGATGCCGCCGCCGGCGCCGAGCGGCACGACGGCCGCGTTGGCGACCGTCTGGCCCTGAACGTAGTTGACCGTCGACACGCCGGGCTGAGAGCCGCCCTGCGGGTAGAGCAGCACGTACCCCAGTCCCTGCGGGCTGACGACCGTCACGTTCAGCGACACAGCCGCCGCCCCGGCAGGGATCCCGCACCGACCCGCGATCGTGAAGCTGCGCGGAACGCCGGCCGCCAGCGACGGCGGCCCGTAACCGGGAGGCCTCGTCGCATCGCGCGTGTCCACGATCCGGCACGGCGTGATCCCGAGGAACGGCATCGGGACGGTCACGAGGGCCGGCGCCGCCGGCAGCTCTTCGCCGGCCGCGGAAGCCGCGGCCACGCCCAATCCGAACGCCAGCACGGCCGGAAGGCGGTGGTTCATCGTCCCCCTCCTTCTTCGAGCGCCGAGAGCCTGGCCCGGAGGGCCTCGATCCGCCGGCGATCGTTCCGCTCCCGCGCCGCCGCGCGCTCGGTCCGCGCCTCGAGCGCCGAGGATTCCGCCTTCTGCGCTTCGATCTGCGCCTGCTGCTTCTGGATTTCCTGGAGGAGCAGAACCGGGAGCTCGTCGTAGCGGACCGACACCGGAGCTCCGTCCGCGCCGCGGACCACGAGATCGGGCAGCACTGCCTCGACCTCCTCGGCGATCAGGCCGTAGCGGAGCTGCCCCTCCGCCGGCGCGCGATATCGAAAGGTGACGGGCCGGAGCGACAGGACGGAATTCGAGGCCGCGTCGAGGTCGCGGACGTCCTCCTTGAATCGCCGGGAAGAAACCAGCGTTCCGAACTGGCCGGTCGGGTCGACGAACACCGGCAGGGCGTCGGCGAGAAGCGTGGCGCCGTAGATGCCGGCGATCCACGTCTGCGAAACGCCGGACGCCTCTCCGATCCGGATCGTCGCCGATTCGGTCGCGGGAGAGGAGATGGCGCCGATGTACACGTTGTTCGAGCCCGTCGCGAGATCCTGGCCCGCCGCCCAGGGAAACGCCGCGTTGTTGTTGCCCGACGTCAATCCCTCCAGCGCGCCCTGACCGATCGCGGTGTTGTAGGAACCGGCGGCGACGTTGGCGAGACTGAAATAACCGGCGCCGGTGTTGTTCGATCCGGTCCCGTTGGCTTGCAGCGTGACGCCGAGGGCCGTGTTGCCGCTGCCGGTCGTGTTGGCGGAGAGCGCCTGCCTCCCGGCCGCGGTGTTTTCCGAGCCCGTCGTGTTGCTCATGAGCGCTTCCCATCCGAGCGCGGTGTTGCTCGAGCCGGTCGTGTTGGACCGAAGGGCCTCGACGCCCACGCCGGTGTTGTCGTCCTCCACCGTCGTCGCGTTTCCGGCGTCGAGGTAGGCGCTCAAATAGCTCGTCGGGGAGGCGCCGTAGTAGCCGTTGACGTCGATGAGGAAGTCGGTACCGGAAACCGCCGCCGCCACCGTGACGCCGCCGCCCGTCCCCAGCGGGACGATCGCCGCGTTGGCGACCGTCAGCCCCTGCACGTAGTTCAGCGTCGACACGCCGGGCTGGGAGCCGCCCTGCGGATAGAGCAGCACGTACCCCAGCCCCTGCGGGCTCACCACCGTGACGTTGAGCGACACCGCCTGTGCTCCCGTCGGAATCCCGCATTGCCCCGCCAGCGTGAAGCTGCGGGGAACCCCGGCCGCCAGCGAGGGCGGCCCGTAGCCGGGAGGCCTCGTCGCGTCCCGCGTGTCCACGATCCGGCACGGCGTGATCCCGATGAACGGCATCGGGGACGTCACCAGCGCCGGAGCCGTGGGAAGGGCTTCGTCCGCTCTCGCGCCGCCCATGGCGACCGAAAGACCGGCGAGGAACGCGAGGCCGAAGCGAACGAAACGCGCCATGGTCTGTCCCCCCCTTTGTTCCAGGCCGAACCCGACGCCCGTACGACACGCGCAACACGGCCCCGCGGGGGATCACCGCCGCGGCGCCACCCCGGTGTCTACGGCAAGTCGCGGTGGCGGGGCAGGGCCGGAGCAGCCGCGTCCGACCGGACGAACCCGAAACCGAAGCGCGATCCGGCGGAGCCCTCGAGCACGACTTCGAGCGGCGCGCCGGCGGCGGCCAGCGGACACCTCGCCCAGCCGCCGCCGGGAAGGGGGAATCGCTCCGGCCGCTCGACACCGCCGGCCCGGACCGTCACTTCGAGGCCCGCCCGGTCCTCGAGGTCGAGTCCGAGCTCGACACCCGGTTGACTTTGCGGCAGCCGGCACCGGACCCGCGCGGCGGCGCTCCCGGAGTCGGGCGCGGCGACGGCCCGGTCCCCCGAAAACGCGGCGAACCGTCCCGCCTCGGCCTCGCACGCGACGAGCCCCTTGCCTCCAGCCACCGTGAGCGGCACCCGCAGGACCCGGGGCGGCGCCTCGTCCTTCCGTACGGCGAGGCGCCCGAGCGCCGGGGCCGCGCCCAGCAGACCCGCGGCCAGGACCGCGCCGAGCACGAGATACCGCCGCCGCGCGCCACGCTCTCCCGGCGCCGCGAGAGCCGCGGCAAAGAGGGAAAGCGCCAGCAGCGCGAGCGCGATGGCGGGCACCATGAGGCGCCCGAGCGGCGAGAACACGACCTGCACGAGCGTCCTGAGCAGGACGGCCGCCGCGACGACGAGAATCGCTCGATCGCGGCGGGCAAGCGCCCACGCCGTCGCGGCGAGGAAGAATCCGCTGACGAGCGCCATCTCGAGCCTCAAGAGCGGCGCGGCGGCCGACGTCAGCGCGGCGGCGGCGGACGCGCGGAAGGCCGGCAGCGCTCCCGGCGCGCCGAGGCTCCAGAAAAGATTCTGCGCTTCGCTGTCGACCGCCATTCTCGCGGCGGAGGCCCCCGCGCGAAACGCGTGATAGCGCCAGCGGCGCCGGGCCTCCTCGGCCGCCAGACGCCACGCCGCGCGCCGCAGGGCGAGCGGATCCGTCGAAAGTCCCGGCTCGACCGCCACCGCGAAAAGCGTCGGATCGACCCAGCCGGCTGCCGCCGATCCCGGAGCCAGCGTCCCGAGCACGCTCAGGCCGCCGTGATCGGTCGTCAACGCGAAGCGGCCCGTCGCCGCACGGCGCTCGAGGGCGAGCGCCAGAAGCGGGATCGCGGCGGCCACGGCCGTCTCGAGCAGGCGCCGGGCGCGGCTCTCGCGGCGGCCCGGAAGGCCCGCCGCCGCCAATGCCGGCGGCAGCAGAACGACCAGCATTTCCTGGCGGATCGCCACCGCGGCGGCAAAGAGAACGCCGGCGAGAACGGGGTGACCCGGATCCGACGAATCGCGCAGCCGCCTGACTGCCAGGCACGCGAGAGCGACCGTCGGCGGCAGGACCCAGTTTTCCTGCGCGACGACCCCGGAAAAGAAGACCTGCCCTGGCCACAGCGCGAGCAGGGCGCCGGCAAAGAGGCGCGCGCGCAAGCCCAGGATCGGCCTCCAGATCAGGAACGGCAACAGCGCCGTCAGCCCCGTGACGACGGCCGTCGCCTCGCGCGCCGCCGCGGCCACGCCGTGCGGAAAGAGCCGGAAGAGCGCCGACAGCAGCAGGGGCAAGCCCGCGTTGAACTGGACCCAGTGCCACCCCGGCACCGCGAGGCCCTCGTCGCGCAGGCGCAGGCCGAACACGACGAGGCCGCGAAAATCGGACACCGGTTCGGTCGGGAAGGCCCCGACGAAACCGAGGCGAAGGCCGACGCCGGCGAGAACGAGGGCAGCCGCACCGATCGCCTCCCGCCCGGCACGTGGAGTCAAGCGCGCATTCCTGCGCCCGAAGCCTACAGGACCGCGCGGGGGCGGGCGCGTGTCAGCGGGTCGCGGGCGGCGGAGCCGTCGGCGTCACGGTCGCCGTGGCGACCGAGGCCGGCTCGACGCGGATCGAGGTCGCCACCTTCTTGCCGTCGCGCTCGAGGTACCGGACCGCGACGCGGTCGCCGGCTTTGAGCGCTTCGCCGTTGATCTTCGTGGCGGCGGTCCGCACGAGCGTCGTCGTCTTGCCCGCGCTGCTGCGCACGACGAGCGTCTTCGCGGCGTCGTCCACGCGATCGACCGTCCCCGAGAGCGAGAACCCGTGCGTCTTGGTCTTCTCGGGCGTGGCGGCGCTCCCGGCGGCCGAGGCGGCCAGGACGGCGAACGCGAGCGCGGCGGTGCGGAGGCCCCTCATCGTCTGGAGGCTAGTCGGCGCTCCATGAACGCAGCGTGAACGAAGGCGTTAGAGTTAAGACCATGAAAAAACCGTTCGTCGCCCTCACGGCCTTGCTCTGTCTGGCCGCCGCGGGTCGGGCCGCCGACGCCCCGTACGACCTTCTCATCGCCGGCGCGCGCGTCGTCGACGGCACGAGCGCGCCCTGGTTCGTGGCGGACGTCGGCGTCCGCGACGGACGCATCGCCGCGGTCGGCGCGCTGGCGGGACATGCGGCCAGGCGCACGATCGACGCCTCGGGCCTCTACCTGACGCCGGGCTTCATCGACCTGCTCGGCCAGTCCGAGTACAACGTTCTCGTCGACAGGCGCGCGGCCTCGAAGATCACGCAGGGGATCACGACGGAGGTCACCGGCGAAGGCTCCTCGATCGCGCCGTTGAACGCCGCGATGCTCGCCGAAGGCAAGGACATCTACGCTCGCTACGGCTACACGCCCGACTTCACGACCCTCGACGGGTACTTCCGGACGTTCGAGAAGCGCGGGAGCGCGATCAACCTCGCGACCTTCGTCGGCGCCGGCACGGTGCGCGAGCTCGTCCTCGGCCAGGCCGATCGCCGCGCCACGCCCGACGAGCTGAAGACGATGTGCGACGTCGTGGACCAGGCCATGCGCGAAGGCGCGGTCGGCGTCTCGTCGTCGCTCCAGTACGTGCCGGACATGTACAACTCGACCGACGAGCTGATCGCCATGGCGAAAGTCGCGGCGCGCTACGGCGGCGCTTACTTCACGCACCAGCGATCCGAGGCCAACGCGATCGACGCCTCCCTGGACGAGGTCTTCCGCATCGCGAAGGAAGCGGGCATCCGCACCCAGATCTGGCATCTGAAGACGGCTTACAAGAAGAACTGGGGCCGCATGCCGGCCATCCTCGAGCGCCTCCGGGCGGCCCGCGCCGAGGGCATCGACGTCGCCGCGAACCAGTACCCCTACACGGCCGGCTCGAACGGTCTCGACGCGTGCCTCCCGCCCTGGATCCGCGAGGGAGGTCACGACGCTCTCCTGAAGCGTCTCGCCGACCCGGCAAAGCGCGAGCGCGCGAAGAAGGAAATGCTCGAGGACTCCGACGCGTGGTCGAACCAGTACCTCGGCTCCGGCGGCCCGGAGGGCGTGCTGGTCGCCTCGGTGGTCAACACGTCGCTCAAGAAGTACGAGGGCAAGACCATCGCGCAGATCGCGGCGGAGGAGAAAAAGGACCCGCGCGACGCCCTGATCGACCTCGTCATCGCCGACAAGGGCAACACGGCCTGCATCATCTTCATCATGGACGAAAACGACGTGCAGACGGCCTTGAAGAGCCCGCTCGTCTCCTTCGGCACCGACTCGGGCGCCGGCGCGACCGACGGGATCTTCTCGCAGGAGAAGTCCCATCCCCGCGGCTGGGCATCGACGGCGCGGATCCTCGGGCACTACGTCCGCGACGAGAAGCTTCTGCCGCTCGAGGAGGCCGTGCGCAAGATGACGTCGTTCCCCGCCGAGGCCGCGGGCCTGAAGGAACGCGGTCTCATCAAGGAGGGCTTTGCGGCCGACCTCGTCCTGCTCGACCTCGCGAAGGTCAAGGACCTCGCGTCCTACGAAGAGCCGCGCCGCTACAGCGCCGGTTTCCCGTACGTCGCGGTCAACGGAGTCCTCGTCGTCGACGACGGGCGCCTCACGGGCGCAGCGCCCGGCAGGGCGCTGCGGGGGCCGGGCTACCGGGCGCCCTGATTTCTCAGGGCTCGGCCGGTTCGTCGCCGGCCGCGGCCGCAGGCGTCGCCGGGTCCAGCCAGGGCGCGTCGACACACCCGAGAAACCGCGCCTGCTGGTCGGGCCTCAGGATCGCGAGGACCTGGTTCAGGACGGCCTCGCGCCCGGTGCGGAGCGTCTGGCGCGCGGCTTCGAGCGCCAGCGCGTCCGCCCCGATCGCGCAGGCATCCGGCGGCGTCGCTCCGAGGGCGGTCTCGAGCGTCTGACGGGCGGCCTGGACGGCGGCGACGGCGGCGTCGAGCGTCGGCCTGGCCGCGTCGAGCGCCGCCTGAACGTCCGACCTTTCCTGGTCGGTCAGGTCGAGGATCGACAGGCACTCGCGCAGGCGGTGGCGAAGAAAAGAATGGCGAACGGGCGTGGCCGGCTCGGCGGTCTGGGCCGCCGAAAAACCGGCGAGCGAGACACCGAGGACGACCGATACGGCGCCGCGGTTGAGCCGACCCATGGGAGCCCCCTTCGCCCGCAATGCCGCGAGCTCTGGGGCTTGGACGAGGCAGACGCGGACCGGTTTACTCCCGGTCCGTCATCCCGAGCGAAGCGAGCGATTCCGTTGGAAGCCCCGGGATCCGGGAAATCGATTCACGGCCTCGGGATGACCGGCGTGCCAGCCGCCGGTCACTTGACCAGGAGCACCGGGCACCGCGACAGGATCCCGACCTTGTGGCTGATCGTGCCCCAGTGCTCGCCGGGATGGCGAAGCGCGAGGCGGTGCGAGCTCATCACGATCAGATCGACCTCGTGCTCGGCGGCGTAGCGGAGGATCTCGTTGACGCGGTTGCCGTAGAGGATCTCGCCCGACGCCGCCGCGGGGCGGGCCTGCCGGACGAGGGCGGAAAGCTGCCGGCGGGCCGCGGCCTCGAGCTTGCGGTAGAACCCGGCCAGGCCGCCCGGATCGCCCGCATCGACGCGCTCGATGACGTGGAGCAGGGTCAGCGACGCCTTCCGGTCCGAGGCGACGCGGGCCGCCATCTTCACCGCGCGGAGATTCTTCTTCGTGAAATCGACCGGCACCAGGATTCGGCGAAACATCCGGCACCTCCCTTTCCGACGTTACCGAAGCCTCCGAACCCGGGCCTGATGCGCTCGCATCAGGCCGCCCGCGTCACTCGCCGAGGAGCAGCGACTTCTTCGGCGGCCTGTCGAGACCGAAGGACCGCACCGCGTGCTTCTCGATGTGGTCCATCGCTTCCTCGACCGAATCGGTCAGGAGGAGGAGGTCGAGATCGGTGTCGGAGATCGTGCCCGCCGCGACCATCTTCGCGAGAAACCCCATCAGCGGCCTGTAGAACTCCGAGCTCATGAGGACGACGGGGAAGTTCAGGATCTTCTGGGTCTGGATGAGCGTGAGCGCCTCGAAGAGCTCGTCCATCGTGCCGAGGCCGCCCGGCATGACGACGAACGCGTACGAATACTTGACGAGCATCACCTTCCGGACGAAAAAATGCTCGAAAGACACGGCGCGGTCGACGTAAGGATTCAACCGTTGCTCCTCGGGGAGCACGATGTTGCAGCCGACCGTGAAGCCGCCCGCCTCCTTCGCGCCGCGTGAAGCCGCTTCCATCACGCCGGGGCCGCCGCCGGTCATGACCGTGAACCCGAGCTTCGCCAGGCCCGCGCCGACCTTCTCAGCCAGGCCGTAGTACGGGTGGTTCTGCTTGAATCGCGCGGATCCGAAAACGGTCACGCAGGGGCCGACGAAGTGCAGCGTCCGAAACCCGCGGAGAAACTCCCCCATGATCTGGAAGATCGAGAGGAGCTCCCGGGTGCGCGAGCGCGGGCCGGAGAGAAACAGGCGCTCGGTGTGCTCGGGCGCTTCGGGCGGAACCACCTCGCCCGGCTTTTCGACGTTCACGGCGCCATTGTGGCGCATTCCCGGGCGCCGGCGGCGGGGCGCGCGTGCCGGAGCGAAACGGGAGAGACCGTTCCTAGCTCGGCCGGCGCGCCACGGCCAGGCGCGCCTGCGCGAGCTCGAGCCGGGTCCGAACCGCGTCGAGCGTGTCGGCGCCGGCGCTCTTCATCTCCTCCTCGGCCTTCGCGCGTTCGCGCTCGGCCGCCGCGGCGTCGATTTCCCCCGAGCCCTCGGCGGAGTCGGCGAGCACCGACACGCGGTCATGCGACACTTCGGCAAGGCCGCTCGAAACGGCGAGAGCCGTGGAGCTGCCGCCCTTCCGGCACGTCAGCACGCCCGTGCCGAGCAGCGTGATGAGCGGGGCGTGCCCCGGCAGGATGCCGACGTAGCCCTGCGAACCGGGCAGCTCGACCTCGTCGGCCTCCGCCTCGAGAACGCGCCGCTCCGGGGTGACGACGAGAAGCTGGAGGGCCAACTACGCCGCCTTCGCCAGCTGCGCGGCCTTCTCGCGCGCTTCCTCGATCGTCCCGACCATGTAGAAAGCCTGCTCGGGCATGTCGTCGCACTTGCCGTCGACGATCTCGCGAAAGCCCTTGACCGTGTCGGCGATCTTCACGTACCGGCCTTCGAGGCCCGTGAACTGCTGCGCCACGAAGAACGGCTGCGACAGGAAGCGCTGCACCTTGCGGGCGCGCGCGACCGTGAGCTTGTCTTCCTCGGAGAGCTCGTCGATGCCGAGGATCGCGATGATGTCCTGGAGGTCCTTGTACTTCTGGAGAACCGCCTGCACGTCGCGGGCGCACCGGTAGTGCTCCTCGCCGACGACGCGCGGCGACAGAATCGTCGACGTGGACGCCAGCGGATCGACCGCCGGGTAAATGCCCATCTCCGAGATCGCGCGAGAGAGAACCGTCGTCGCGTCGAGGTGGGCGAAGGCCGTCGCCGGCGCGGGATCCGTCAGGTCGTCGGCCGGCACGTAGATCGCCTGGACCGACGTGATCGAGCCCTTCTTCGTCGAGGTGATGCGCTCCTGCAGTTCGCCCATCTCGGTGGCGAGGTTCGGCTGGTAGCCGACGGCCGACGGCATGCGGCCGAGCAGCGCCGAAACCTCGGAGCCCGCCTGCGTGAACCGGAAGATGTTGTCGATGAAGAGCAGGACGTCTTTGCCCTCGGTGTCCCGGAAGTATTCCGCGACCGTCAGGCCGGTGAGTCCCACGCGCAGGCGCGCCCCGGGCGGCTCGGTCATCTGGCCGTAAATCAGCGCGGCTTTCGACTTGGTCGGGTCGCCCGGCGTGATGACGCCCGACTCGATCATCTCGTGGTACAGGTCGTTGCCCTCGCGCGTGCGCTCTCCCACCCCCGAGAACACCGAGTAGCCGCCGTGGTGCATCGCGACGTTGTTGATGAGCTCCTGGATCATGACGGTCTTGCCGACGCCCGCGCCGCCGAAGAGGCCGGTCTTGCCGCCCTTCGTGTAGGGCTCGAGCAGGTCGATGACCTTGATGCCGGTCTCGAACATTTCGACGGACGTGGCCTGCTCGTCGTACGCGGGCGGCTCGCGGTGGATCGGCCAGCGCTCCTTGGACTTCACCGGGCCCAGGCCGTCGACCTCCTCCCCGATGACGTTCAGGATGCGGCCGAGGGTCTCCCTGCCGACGGGCACCGAGATCGGCCCCCCGAGATCCACGGCCTTCATGCCGCGAACCATGCCGTCGGTCGGCTTCATGGCCACGCACCGAGCCACGCTCTCGCCGAGCTGCTGGGCGACCTCGGCGATGACGTCGATCTTCTCGCCCGTTTCCTTGCCGTCGTCCACGATGTGGATCGCGTTGTAGATGGCCGGCAGCTTCCCCTGCGGGAACTCGATGTCGAGGACCGGCCCGATGATCGCGACGACTTTGCCGACGTTCTGTTCCGCCATGATTTCTCCCGCCTTACTCCAGCGCCGCGGCGCCGGAAACGATCTCGATCAGTTCCTTGGTGATCCGCGCCTGTCGGGCGCGGTTGTAGGTCAGCGTGAGCTTGTCGATGATCTCGCCCGCGTTCTTCTGGGCCGAGTCCATGGCCGTCATGCGCGCGCCCATCTCGGCGGCCGCCGATTCGGCGAGCGCCCGGTAGACGGCGAACTCGAGCGAGCGGGGCAGCAGCCACGCGAGGATCGTCTTCGCGTCGGGCTCGTGGATGTACTCGACGCCCGCGTCGGCCGGGGCGGCCTTCGCGGCGGTCGCGGGCGCCGGCTCGGAGGACTCGCCCGCCGTCAGCGGCAGGAGGCGGCTCGTCTGGACGACCTGGGACAGGATCGACCGGAACTCGTTGACGACGACGTAGACCGCGTCGACTTTCTCGGCGAGAAACTCCTCGGAGAGGTAGGTCGCGATCTCCCGCGCGTCGGCATAGCGAAGGTTCGCGAAGACGGCCGGGTAGGTCTTCTCCGTGAGCGGGAACTTGCGCCGCTTCCAGAACTCCCCGGCCTTCTTGCCGGCCGGGAGCACGCGGACCTCGGTCCACTCCGGGTGGGCCGCGATCAGGTGCTGCGCGGCACGGTGCACGTTGGTGTTGAACGCGCCGCACAGGCCGCGGTCGCCCGCGACGACGACGACGATCACGCGCTTCTCCTCGCGGACGGCGAGGAGCGGATGCACCACCTCGCCGGCCTTCGCCGTCACGGACGCGAGGACGCTCGACAGGAGCTTCGCGTAGGGACGAGCGCCGACGACGCGCTCCTGCGCCCGGCGCAGCTTCGCCGCCGCGACCATCTTCATGGCCTTGGTGATCTGCTGCGTGCTCTTGACCGAGCGCAGCCGGCGGCGGATGTCGATCAGCGAGGCCATCGTTTAGTGAGCGGCCGCCGCAGCCTTCGGGGCTTCCTTCGCCTCCGGCGCCGCCGCCTTCGCCGCGGCCGGCGCGTGCTCCCTGACGAAGCGATCCTTGTAGGTCTGGATCGCCTTGCCGAGGGCCTCCTCGGTCGACTTCTCGAGCTTGCCCGTGGCCACGATCGCCGAGAGGACGTCCCTGGCCTGCGACTTCAGATGCTCGTGCAGGCCCATCTCGAATTCGCGGATCTGCTCGACCGGGAGCGAGTCCATGTAGCCCTTGCCGCCGGCGTAGATCGAGGCGATCTGCAGCTCGACGTCCATGGGCGCGAACTGTCCCTGCTTCAGCAGCTCGACCATGCGGGCGCCGCGGGCGAGCTGCGCCTGCGAGGCCTTGTCGAGGTCCGAGCCGAACTGGGCGAACGCCGCGAGGTTGCGGTACTGCGCGAGGTCGAGGCGCAGCGTGCCGGCGACCTGCTTCATCGCCTTGATCTGGGCGTTGCCGCCGACGCGCGAGACCGAGATGCCGACGTTGACCGCCGGGCGCACGCCCGAATAGAAGAGGTCGCTCTCGAGGTAGATCTGTCCGTCGGTGATCGAGATGACGTTGGTCGGAATGTAGGCCGAGACGTCGCCCGCCTGCGTCTCGATGATCGGCAGCGCCGTCAGCGAGCCGCCGCCCTTCTCGTTGGAGAGCTTGGCCGCGCGCTCGAGCAGGCGCGAGTGCAGGTAGAAGACGTCGCCGGGGTACGCCTCGCGTCCCGGCGGCCGGCGCAGCAGCAGCGAGATCTCGCGGTAGGCCGCGGCGTGCTTGGAGAGGTCGTCGTAGATCACCAGGGCGTGCTGCTTGTTGTAGAGAAACCACTCCCCCATCGCGCAACCGGAGTAGGGCGCGATGTAGAGCAGCGGCGCCGGGTCGGATGCCGTCGCCGACACGATGATCGTGTGAGCGAGCGCGCCGTTTTCCTCGAGCGTCTTCGCGACCTGGGCGACCGTCGACTTCTTCTGGCCGATGACGACGTAGATGCAGACGACGCCCTTGCCTTTCTGGTTGATGATCGCGTCGAGGCCGATGGCGGTCTTGCCGGTCTGACGGTCGCCGATGATCAGCTCGCGCTGGCCGCGGCCGATCGGGATCATGGCGTCGATGGCCTTCAGGCCCGTCTGGACGGGCTCCTTGACGCCCTGGCGGTCGATGACGCCCGGCGCGATGCGCTCGATGGGGTAGGACTCGGTCGCCTTGATCGGGCCCTTGTCGTCGATCGGCCGCCCGAGGGCGTCGACGACGCGGCCGACGAGCCCCGGACCCACGGGCACCTGGATGATGCGGCGGGTGCGCCGCACCTCCTGGCCTTCCTTGACCATCTGCGACTCGCCGAGCAGCACGACGCCGACCTGGTCCTGCTCGAGGTTCAGGGCGAGGCCGAAGATGTCGTGGCCGAAGTCCACGAGCTCGCCGGCCATGACCTTGTCGAGGCCGTAGACGCGGGCGATGCCGTCGCCGACCGAGAGGACGGTACCGACCTCGGCGACGTCGATGGCTTTCTCGTAGCCGGCCAGCTGCTGCTTGAGAATCGCGGTGATTTCGTCTGCCTTGATTTCCATGTTCAGGCTCCCGTCCTCTCCTTCACCTGGCTCTGAAACCGCCGGAGGGCGGCGGCCACCGTCGCGTCGAACACGCGGGACCCTGCCCGGGCGATGAAGCCCCCGAGCAGCGTGGGATCGATCTCGACCTGGGACCGCACGGTCTTGCCCGTGCGCGCGGCGATCGCGGCCTCGACCGACTGACGCTCGGCATCCGAGAGCGCCGCCGGCACGGTCAGCTGCACGCGCAGCACGTTCTGCTTCGCGTCGTAGAGATCGCGCAGCGTCTTGAACACCTCGGCCGCCTCGAGGAGGCGATGGTTCTTGAGCATCACCTGCAGGAAGCGCGCGCCGTATTCGTCGAGGCCAGCCTTCGCCGAGAGCGCCGCGATCGTCTTGCTCTTGGCGTCGCGCGGCACGTTCGGCGCGAGCAGGAACGCGCGCAGCGGCGGGTTTGCCGCGAACGTGTCCGCCATCGTCTGGCCGGCCTTCAGGAACGCGCCCACGTCGTAGCCCGACGGCGCGGCCTCGAGAAAAGCCCGGGCGTACGGGTGCGCGAACGATCCGCTCATCGGGCGTCCTTCAGCCGTTCGACGCCGTCGGCGAGGAGGCGCTCGCGGTCGGCGGGCGTGATCTCCCGGGACAGGATCTGGCCCGCCGCGTGGGTGGTCAGCTCGGCGGCCTGCTCTCGCAGTTGCGCCCGCGCCGCCGCGAACCGGCGCTCGACTTCCTCGACGGCCTGCTCGCGGATGCGCTCGGCCTCGGCCAGCGCACGCTCCCCGAGCGCCCGACGCGCCTCTTCGCCGTCGGCCCTGCCCTGCTTGCGGATCTCTTCGATCTCGCGCTCGATCTTCGACGCCCGTTCCCGGATGTCCGCGGCGAGCCGGTCGACGGACTCGCGCCGCTTCTCGGCCTCGAGACGCCGCCGCTCGATGTCTTCCTGGCGCTGGCGAAACGAGGCCGCGAGCGGCTTGGCGATGAAGTAAAGCAGAACTCCGAGGAAGAGCCCGAGGTTGAGGAGCTGCCAGACCCAGATCGGCAGTCCCCAGAGCTTCGCGGCCTCCTCTGCCTCCTCGGAAAGCAGAAGCCACACCGTCGAGGCGGCCGGCAGCGTCACGCGGCGAGCTTTCGACCGAGGATTCGCTCGGCGAGGCTGCGCGCCAGATCGCGAGCCCGTTCGGGAAGCTCCCGCGCCGACGTCTCCGCCTGCCGTTCGATGTCGCGGGCGCCGCTGTCGACGGACGCCTGCGCGGCCGTCTGCGCCTCGGCGATCTTCTTCTCGAGGAGCGCCGTTCCTTCGGCGCGGAGCGCCTCGCGCGTCTTCAACGCCTCACGCCGCGCCTCGGCCAGCTGCTCTTCGCCGGCGGCGACCGCCCGGTCGAGCTCGGCGAGGCTCGCGGTGTACGCCTGCTCCGCCTCCCTCTCGCCGCGCTCGCGCGCGTCGAGAATCGCCGACAGCGGCGCAAAGAGATACTTCTTCAGGATCCAGTAGCAGATCCCGAAGGCAAGAAACACATAGAGACTCGAGACGTTGGGTAACTCGATCATTGAAGACTTTCTTCGGGCGACGAAACCGCGGATCAATAGCACAGACGGGAGCGCCGAGTCGAGGATCGCTGAAGGGCGCGTGAAGCCCGAACGGCGCCAACCGTTAACTAGTTGGAGTTCAATTCTTTACGAGACTCCGCCGCCGTGACGTCGACGAGCTTCGGTGCGCCGTCGCCGGTCATCGCACAGGAACCCTGGAAGAAGGCGCCTTCTTCGATCGAGAGCACCGGCGTGTGAATCTCCGCCGTGACGCGCCCCCGCGGGTGGATTTCGACGCGCTCGCTCGCGTGGATCGTGCCCTTGAAGGCGCCGTTGATCGACACGCGCTCGACGCGGATTTCCGCGTCCACCTCGGCCGAATCGCCCAGAATCAGCTCGCTGCCCGACGGGATCTTCCCCTCGAACCGGCCGTCGATGCGGAAGGTCTCCTCGAACTCGAGCTCGCCCTTCAAGTGGCTTCCCTTGTCGAGAAAGCCGTTCAACGTCGCGCCTTCGCCCCGCGTTTTCATGGAAACTCCTCCGGAATTGGTTCGGCCGCCTAACTCTTTTCCGCCAGCTTCTCGAAAAGCCCGATCAGCTCGTCTTCCGATCCGAAAGCGATTTCGATTTTTCCACCCCGACGCTTCCGGACGATGCGAACCTTCGTCTGGAGCCTGCGCGAGAGCTTCTCCTCGGCGTCGCGGGTAAAGGGATCGCGGCGCTTCTCGACCACGACACGATCTCCCTGGGCTAGGCGCGCGACCCGCTTCTCGGTCTGGCGCACCGAGAGCGCGCGGCGCACGATCTCTTCGGCGAGCTGTTCCTGGTCATCGGTGGACGCGAGCGCGACGAGCGCCCTGGCGTGTCCGGCCGAGAGCTCCCCCGACCGGATCCGATCGCGCACAGGTGACGATAACTTCAATATTCTCAATGTGTTAGCTACTGTAGCGCGGTCTTTTCCTACGCGTTCAGCGATCTTTTCCTGAGTGAGCTGAAACTCCTCGCGCAGCCTCGCATACGCCTCGGCGGCCTCGAGCACGTTCAGGTCCTCGCGCTGCAGGTTCTCGACGAGCGCGGCTTCGAGCAGGTCGCGGTCGGAGCTCTTCTCGCGAACCGTGATCGGCACGCGCTCGAGTCCGGCGATCGCGGCCGCTCGCCAGCGGCGCTCTCCAGCCACGATCTCGAACTTCTCGCCCCGGGCCACCACTACGATCGGTTGAACGATCCCCTGCTCCCGGATGGACCGGGCGAGGTCCGCCAGAGCCGCCTCCGAGAAATCCCTCCGGGGCTGGAACCTCGAGGGAACGAGCCTTCCGATTTCGGCCTCCCGAGGCTGTGTTCCACGTGGAACATCGTCCCTGCCCGGGAGCAGGGCGGACAATCCACGGCCGAGCACGGGTTTGGTCATTTCGCCCTCCGTCGCTTCAGGAACTCACGCGCGAGCGCCAGGTAAGCCTCGGCGCCCTTCGACTTGATGTCGTAGGCGAGGACCGGCTTGCCGAACGACGGGGCCTCTCCCAGGCGGACGTTTCTCGGTATGACCGTCTGGAAAACCTTGTCGCCGAAGTGCTGGCGAATGTCGTCCACGACCTGCCGGGCGAGGTTGGTCCGCTCATCGAACATCGTCAGAACGATGCCCTCCATCGAGAGGAGCGGGTTGAAGGTATCCCGCACTCGCTCGATCGTCTCGAGCAGCTCGGTCAGTCCTTCCAGGGCGAAATACTCGGTCTGGATCGGCACCAGGACCGAATCAGCGGCGGTGAGCGCGTTCACCGTCAGAAGCGACAGCGAAGGCGGGCAGTCGATCAGCACGAAGTGGTAGCTGCCTCGAACGGCGCCCAGGGCGAACCGGAGACGCGTCTCCCGGTCGGGGTTGTTGACGAGCTCGACCTCGGCGCCGACCAGATCCCGGCCCGACGGCACGATGTGCAGATTCGGAAATGCCGTTTGTCGAATGACCGGCGAAACTTCTCCCGACAGGAGCGCCGCGTAGATGGTACCCGTCTCTTCCCGTTTGGAGAAGCCGAGCCCGGAGGTCGCATTGGCCTGCGGATCGAGGTCGATCAGGAGCACCTTCTGGTCGTAGGCAGCCAGCCCCGCGGCGAGATTGATCGCGGTAGTGGTCTTGCCAACGCCGCCTTTCTGGTTGGCGATTGCGATGATGCGGGCCATGAGGGTGGACCCGATTATGGTCGGGTTCGAACGCAGGGCAAGGGAAATCGGCCCGCCGGATGTTCCACGTGGAACATCTTCAGCGGCGCAGCTTGAACGCCGCCACCGAGCGACGTTCCGACCCGGGAAGAGGCGTGATACCGGCTGCCTCGAATCGCGGCCCGATCCCCGAAGCAACTGCGCCGGGGTCCGTCGTCCACGCCAGGAACAGCCCTCCGTCCTCGAGAAACGCAGCTTCTCCGATCCAGGACGGGAACCCGCCGACCGCTCGCGTCGTCGCGACATCGAAAGTCTGCCCGCCGACTTCCTCTATCCGCCGTTGGACAACCTCAACGTTTGCAAGCCCTAACGCCCGCACGACATGTCTCAGAAACGCCGCCCGGCGCTCCCGCGGCTCGATGAGCGTGGCCGAAATGTCCGGTCGTGCGATCGCGATCGGCAGCCCGGGCAACCCGGCGCCGGACCCGATGTCCACGAGCTTCGAGCCATTGGCGATCAAGCCGAGCGGCGCCAGCGATTCGAGAACGTGCTCGGCGAGCTCCTCGGCGGTCAGATTTCCGGTCAGGTTGACCCGCCGACGCCAGCGATCGAGCTCCGAGAGGTAGCGGGAGAGCCCCCTGGAAGCGGCCGCTTCGAGGCGGATTCGAAGCTTCGGCCCAGCGCCCTCCAGAATCTCTTCGAACCGCTCAGGCGGAAGGGGATCCGCCTTCTCGCGCGACATGAGCCGAGATTATCGCGACGGCAGCCGGGGTCACTCCCGGGATCCGGCCCGCCTCGCCGATCGTTCGCGGGCGGCGCCTCGTGCACTGTTCGACAACCTCGACTGACAGGCCCGGAACGCCCGAGTACTGGAAGCCAGGGGGAATCGGCCGAGCCTCGAAGGGCTTGAGCCGCTCGAGCCTTTCGCGCTCACGCAGGATGTAGCCCTCATACCGCACGCGTGTCTCGAGAATGGCTCGCTCCTCGCAGCCCAGGCAATCGAGCAGCGAGGGGTCGAGCGAATCGAGCAGACTGCATGATAAGTCATTTCTTTGCAATAGTTTAAAGGCTGTAACGGGCGCCTCGAAGTCGAAGCCGAGCTTCTCCCTGAACTCCTCGCGGGTTGCGGCATTGGGCGTGAAGGTCCTCTGCCTCAGCGCCTGTTCCGCGCTCTTCAGACGCTCCTCGCTCTTCATGGCTTCGTCGTGCTCGTTCTGATTGATCAGGCCGAGCCTGCGGCCATGGGGGATCAGGCGCGGGAGAACGGTATCGACGCCGAGGAGCAGCCGATACTCCGCGCGCGAGGTGAAGAGGCGATACGGCTCTTCGAGGCCTTTTTTCGTCAGGTCGTCGACGAGAACCGCGGCGTATGCCTCGGACCGGTCGAGCACGAACCCCTCTTCGCCGCGCGTCGAAAGGGCCGCGTTGATGCCGGCGAGCAGCCCCTGAGCGGCCGCCTCCTCGTATCCCGAAGTGCCGTTGATCTGCCCGGCGAGAAACAGGCCGGGAACCGCGAGCGCCTCGAGCGTCAGCGCGAGCTGATCGGGGAAAACGAAGTCGTATTCGACGGCGTACCCGGGCCGGATCATCCGCGCGTTCTCCAGACCCGGGATCGCCGCGAGAATCCCGCGCTGGACGTCTTGCGGCAGCGACGTCGACAGCCCGTTGACGTAGACCTCTTCGGATTCGCGGCCGTCGGGCTCGAGAAACAGCGTGTGGTGATCCTTGTCGGCAAAGCGCACGACCTTGTCCTCGACGGACGGGCAGTAACGGGGGCCGATGCCGTGGATCTGCCCGGAGTACATCGGGCTTCGATGCAGATTCTCGCGGATGAGCGCGTGGACTTGCTCGTTCGTGGCGGTCAGCCAGCAGCGGATCTGCGCCGAGGACAGCCGCCCGGTCCGGAAAGAGAACGGCACGGGAGGATCGTCGCCCTCCTGCGGGACGCACGCGGCGTAGTCGATCGAGTCCCGGTGGAGGCGCGGCGGCGTCCCCGTCTTGAAGCGTCCGAGGCGCAGCCCCGCGGCTGCCAGGGCCGCCGAGAGGCCGCGCGCCGGCGCTTCGCCGACGCGTCCGCCCGCGGTGCGCGTCTCCCCCGTGTGCATCAGGCCGTTCAAGAAAGTGCCCGCCGTGACGACGACGGCGCGCGCGGCGAGGCGCTGTCCGCCGCCCGTCACGGCGCCCGCGACGCGGCCTCCTTCCTCGACGAGCGCCTCGGCCATGCCCTCGACGAGCGTCAGGTTCTCGGTGCGCTCCAGGCGCTCGCGCGCCAGCCGCGCATACAGCGCGCGGTCGCACTGCGCCCGCGGCCCCCACACCGCCGGGCCGCGCGAGCGGTTGAGGATTCGGAACTGGATGCCCGCGCCGTCGGCGAGCTCGCCCATGACGCCGCCGAGCGCATCGATCTCGCGCACGAGCTGGCCCTTGGCGAGGCCGCCGATGGCGGGGTTGCACGACATCCGCCCGATCGAGGCCCGGTCCGCAGTCAGCAGCGCGGTCCGCCGGCCCATCGTCGCCGCGGCGTGCGCGGCTTCGATTCCGGCATGCCCGCCGCCGATCACGAGAACGTCGTAGGTCATGGCGCCGCGCTCACTTTCCGACGCAGAACGTGGAGAACAACCGCTCCAGCACGTCCTCGGAAGTCGTCTCGCCGACGAGGTCCGCGAGCGCGTCGAGCGCGGCGTGGCAGTGCGTGACGGCGTACTCGAGCGGCGTGCCGCCTTCGAGCGCCGCGAGCGCGTCGGCCGACGCCGTCCGCGCGCGCGCGACGAGGTCGGCCTGCCGCAGGTTTCCGAGGACCTCCGCCGAGGCCTCGGTGTCGACGCCGCCGGCGATCGTCTCGGAAAGCCGCCGCGCCAGGACCGGACCCGCGTCGGGAGAGAGCCCGCAGACGAGCACGGCGCCTTCGCGCAGGCCGGCGGCGCCCTCCGCGAGCCGATCGGCTTTGTTGGCGACGAGGAGGACCGGCCGGTCCGCGGCGAGGGCGAGCGATTCCGCGTCCTCGGCCAGGAACCCCTCCGCCGCGTCGAAGACGTAAAGGACGGCGTCGGCCCGCGCGGCCTCGGCGCGCGCGCGCTCGACGCCGATCGCCTCGACGCGCTCGGCGGTCGCCCGCAGACCCGCCGTGTCGACGAGCGTCACCGGGATGCCGCCGAGGTCGATCTCCGCCTCGAGCGCGTCCCGCGTCGTTCCCGGAATCTCCGTCACGATCGCCTTTTCTTCGCCGACGAGCGCGTTATAGAGGGTCGATTTTCCGGCGTTCGGGCGGCCCAGGATCGCGACGCGGCACCCGCTCGAAAGGAGTCGCCCGGCTTTCGCGGTCGCGGCGAGACCCTCGAGCTCCGCCACCGCCTCGCGCAGCGGCCCGGCCGCGGCCGCGTCGAGCGCGCCGCCGACGTCGTCGGAGAAATCAATGGCGGCGGCGAGCCGAGCCGAAACGTCGAGCAGATCCCGGCGGATCCGCTGGAGTCGATCGGACAACGCGCCCGTGAGGCGGCGCGCGGAGGCCTCCGCCGCCGCGCCGGTCCGCGCCTCGATCAGGTCGCGCACGGCCTCGGCCCGCACGAGGTCCATCCGGCCGGCGCGGAAGGCGCGTTCCGTGAACTCGCCCGGTCTTGCCGGACGCGCTCCGGATTCCCGTGCCGCCTCGAGCAGCCGAGCGACGGCGACGGGACTGCCGTGCAGCGAGAGCTCGACCACGTCTTCACCCGTCGGGGACGATCCCGCCGGGAAAAACGTCACGACGGCGTCGTCGATCGGCGTCCCGCCGCGGTCGACGAGCGTCGCGCGCCGAGGGCGGCGCTCGGGCGGCGGCGCCGACAGGCCCGGCGCGAGCGCGGCGAGGATGCGCGAAGACTCGGGCCCGGAGAGACGGACGAGCGCCAGGGCCGAGCGGCCCGCCGGCGTGGCCGGAGCCGCGATCGTGTCGAGGAAAGAGTCGGTCGGGCGCATCGGGCGAGCCGAAAGCCTTTGCGAAAACCGCCAGCGCGGCGGTGGAGGCTGCCGGCGGACGGCTCGCGGCGACGGCTAGCGTCTAAACCGCACTTCCACGCGTTTCAGGAACCCGTCGCCTTCGCTCTCGGTCTCGAGCTCCGGGTCTTCGGACAGCGCCAGGTGGACGAGGCGCCGCTCCCACGGGGCGAGCGGCGGCAGGAGCTGCGGGCGCTTCGTGCGGCGGACCTCGTCGGCCGACGTGCGGGCGAGCTCCTGGAGGGCTTCCTGGCGATGGGCCCGGAACCCCTCGGCGTCGAGCCGCGCGTGCACCGGGCGTCCGACGCGCTTGGAAGCGATGCGGCCGACGAGCACCTCGAGGCCCGTCAGGCCTTCGCCCTTGTTGGCGAGCAGCGGCTCGACGTCGTCGCCGAAGAGCTCGAAGAGGAGCTCGTCGCCGGTCGACGCGCGGCGCTTGGTCTCGACGAGAAGCCCCGCGGCCGAGAGCAGCTCCGTCAGCGTGGCTTCGACGACGGCGTCGACGTCGGCCTCGACGACCGGCGCCGGAGCCGGCGCGGCGGCGGGCGTGCTCACCGCGGCAGGTTCAGGCCGCGGCTCGACCTCCGCCTCCCGCTTCCTGCCCCCCGCCTCCTGATCCTCCACCTCGATCTCCACGACGCGGCCTCCCCAGAACGCCTTCTCGTCGCGGATGACCGTGTACTTCAGCTCCGCCGCGGACTTGCCGAGGGCTCTGGCGGCGCCCTCGACGGCTTCCTGCTCGGTCCTGGCCTCGTATCTCATCGGCGATTTTTCTCGACCCTACGCGCGCGCCTGCTTCAGGGCCTTGGCGCCCTTGCGGGGCGGCGCGGGGTCGTCCTCCTTCACGATTCGATTCATCACGAGCTGCTGCACGATCGTCAGCAGATTGGAAAACAGCCAGTACAGGACGAGTCCCGACGGCATGTCCTTCAGGAAGAAACCCCACAGCACCGGCATGAACAGGAAGACCTTCTTCTGCGCCGGGTCCATCGTGGACGGCGTCATGGCCTGCTGCACGTACATCGAGACGATCATGAGGATGACCAGCACGTAGGTGGAGTCGATCGCCGACAGGTCCTTGATCCACAGCAGGAACGGCGCGTGGCGCAGTTCGATCGAGCGCGACAGCACGTTGTAGAAGGCGACGAGGATCGGCAGCTGCAGCACGATCGGGAGGCAGCCGCTCATCGGGTTGTAGCCCTCGGCCTGGTAGAGGGCCATCAGCTCCATGTTCATCTTCTGGCGTTGCTGCGAGTCCGTCTTCGACTTCTTGTACTTGTCGCGGATCGCGTTCATCTTCGGCGCCAGCTTCTGCATCTTCTTCATCGAGACGTAGCTCTTGGCCGTCAGCGGGAAGAGGAGCAGGCGGATCAGGAACGTCACGAGCAGAATCGCCAGGCCCCAGTTGCCGACGACGGCGTAGCTCTTCTTCAAGAGCCACAGCAGCGGCCGCGCGAGGATGCCGTACCACCCGAAGTCGACGGTGCGCTCGAGACCGAGGTTGTAGCTCTCGAGAATCGAAACGTCCTTGGGACCGAAGTACGCGGAGGCCTCGAAGGTCCCCTGCGGCGGCGCGGAGACGTCGGTCGCGATCTCCTGGACCGGCTTGCCCTCGGGCTTGGGCAGCGCCAGCGTGAGAACGCGCGCCGTCGCCGGCGCACGCGGCAGCAGCACCTCGAGGAAGTAGTTGTCCTCGATGCCCGCGAAGGCGCGGGCCGGGACCGACCAGACGTCCTTGTCGGTGACCTTCTCGGCGCGCACGAGCTTGAGGCCGTCGGCGGCCGCGACGACGGCCGAGGCCGGCATCACGTAGCGCGAGCCGCGCTCGGCCTCGGTCGGATTGCGCAGGCCGGGTCCCACGACGACGCTGTAGGCCGGCCCGGAGACCTGCACGCGGACGTCGAAGACGTAACCCTTGGCGATCCGGATTTCCTTGACGACCGAGATCTTGTCGTCGGCGTACCGGAAGCGGACGGCCTCGTCCGACTCGCGCTCGACGGCGAACAACGCCGAGGCCACTTTCCTGGTCGCCGCCGCGTCGGCGCCGAAATCGAGGCCGAGCGGCTTCGGGAAATCCGCCGGCAGCGCGCGGACGAGCTCGAGCGGGCGCTGCTGCTCGTCGAAGTGTCCCGTCAGCACGAAAGACGTCAGCGCGGCTCCCCTGTTGGAGAAGGTCGCCTTGAAAACGCCGTTCGAGAGCGTCGTCGACTCCTCGCGATCGGCGCTGATCGCGGCCGCCGGCGGGGCAGGGGCGACGGACGCAGGCTCGGAGGCCGCCGCGGCCGTCGGCGCCACCGCCGCCGCGGCGGGCGTCGGGACCGCAACGGGCCTGGGCCGGACGGGCTTGGGCCCGATCCACTCCCAGAGAAGCAGCACGCTGAGCGAGAGCGCGGCCGCGAGAAGAAGCCGTTTTTCCATCAGGGTACCGGGTCCAGGCCGCCGCGGTGGAACGGGTGGCAGCGCGCGAGGCGCCTGACCGCGAGGATGGCTCCGCGGCCGAAGCCGTGCCGCGCGATCGCTTCCCGCGCATAGACCGAGCACGTCGGTTCGAAGCGGCAGGCGCGGGGCAGCAGCGGCGAGAGAAACCGCTTGTAGGCGTCGAGCAGCGCGATCGCCAGGCGCGCGCCGGCCGTCACGGACGCTTCAGACGCGGCAGCGCTCGGGCGACCGCCGACGCGTAGTCCTCCGTCAACTCGCGAAAGGGCGCCTGCGCGGCCGAGGGCCGAGCATTGACCACGACCGAGACGGTCGCCGCTCCAAAGAGCGGCCGATTGCGGCGGAAGATCTCGCGCAGGCGCCGACGCACGCGGTTCCGCGCGACGGCGTGCCCCACGCGGCGAGGCACCGAGACGCCGAGGCGCGTTCGCGCCGCGGGACCCTTGACCGCGAGCAGGAAGACCTGCAGGTGTCGTCCGGAAACGCGCACCCCGGAGGCGTAGCACTCTTCGAATTCCCTGCGTTTACGGAGGCGGTCGTCCCGGGAGAAACCCTCGGAAACGGCCGGGCCCGAGTTCACACCGTGAGTTTCTTACGCCCCTTGCGGCGGCGAGCCGACAGAACAGCCCGGCCCGACCGCGTCCGCATCCGGACGAGGAAGCCGTGCGTGCGCTTGCGGCGCCGGTTGTTGGGCTGATAGGTGCGCTTCATAAAGAGCGGGAATGCTAGGTGCGGGGGGTCCAGAAGTCAAGAAAAGATGCGCGCTTCGGGCGCAGGACGCGGGACCAACGAGCCTCGTCTCGGATCGCTCATCCGGGATCTCGTCTACGGCAATTCGCATCCCGCATCGCGTTCCAAAGGGCATATACTCCCGCTCCCCGGTAAGCCGCAGGCCTTCCACACCTGTGGAAATCTTGTGGAAATCCGGACTTCGCGATGACCGAGATCTGGGGCTCCATCCTCAAGCAGCTCGAAGGCAAGCTCGACGCGAAAGAGCTGAAGACGTGGTTCGGCCCGACGCGCCAGCTGGGCTTTGACCCGGCATCCGGGGCCGGGATGCTCACCGTTTCGGTTCCATCGCGCGTCTTCGCCGAATGGATCGAGTCGCGGCACGGCGGCCTGCTCGCCCGCGAAGCGGCAGGCGCCGGGTTCCCGGGAATCGCGATCCGCTTCGAGTCCTCCGGTGTCGACGGGGTCGAAGCCGGCCCGGTGGCGGCGGCGGTCGCACCGTCGGCCGAGCGAACCGCGGCGAGCAATCCGCGCTTCACGTTCGAGAATTTCGTCGTCGGATCTTCCAACCAGTTCGCGCACGCCGCCGCGCGCGCGGTGGCCGAGTCGCCATCGCGCTCGTACAACCCGCTTTTTCTGTACGGCGGCGTCGGCCTCGGGAAGACGCACCTGATGCACGCGATCGCACAGGAAGTCCTGCAGCGCAATCCCGACGCACGCGTGCTGTACCTCTCGGCCGAGCGCTTCCTGAACGATCTGATCAATGCCCTGCGCTTCGAGCGCATGCACGAGTTCAAGCGCCGTTACCGGGAGCTCGACGTGCTCCTGATGGACGACGTGCAGTTCATCGCCGGAAAGGACTCGACGCAGGAGGAGTTTTTCCACACGTTCAACGCCCTCCACGACGCCCAGAAACAGATCGTCGTCACCTCCGACGCGCTGCCCAAGGAGATCCCGACGCTCGAGGAGCGGCTGCGGTCGCGGTTCGAGTGGGGGTTGATCGCCGACATCCAGCCGCCCGACCTCGAGATGAAGGTCGCCATCATCCGCAAAAAGGCGGCGGCCGAGAAGGTGGACGTTCCCAACGACGTCGCCCTGTTCATCGCCGGGACGGTCAAGTCCAACGTCCGGGAGCTCGAAGGCCGCCTGAACCGGGTCATTGCCTTCTCCTCCCTGACCGGGAAGCCCCTGTCGGTCGAACTTGCCCGCGAGACCCTCCGCGACATCGTCGGCACCGAGGAGCACAAAGCCGTCCCCTCCGAGATCCTCAAGGCCGTGGCCTCCCACTACGGCCTCCGGGTCTCGGACATGAAGGCCAAATCCAACGCCAAACCGGTCGCCTTTCCGCGCCAGGTCGCCATGTATCTCTGCCGGAAGCTGACCAACCTGTCGTACCCGGAGATCGGCCGCCTGTTCAACGACAAGCACCACTCGACGGTGATGCACTCGGTCGAAAAGATCGGGCGCATGATCGAAGACGACCAGGATTTCCGCAGGGTCGTCGACGGTTTCCTGCAGCCCTACCGTTAGCGCGATCGCGGCTGCCGGATTTTTTCCACCGGGGCTTTTTCCGCACGCGCACGCAGCCGCGAGATCCTCGCGCTTCTGCGGATCTTCATGCCGGAGATCCACAGACACGATATGCGTTTCAGGCCCGTTTTTATTGGCTTTTTTCGCTGTCTTCGATTTTTGATCGAGCCTACGATTGCGGTTAAATGTGATAGACTTTTTTCTCTGTCCGGAGGTGGGAAACTCGCATGGAATTGACCGTCAAGCGGGGAGACTTCTTGAATGAGCTCACGCTCATGCAAGGGGTCGTCGAGAGGAAGAACACGATTCCGATCCTCTCGAACATCCTCCTGCGAGCCGCCGACGGACATCTGAGTCTAACCTCGACCGACCTCGATCTGACCCTCCTCTCCCAGGCTGAGGCGAAGGTCTCGAGACCGGGCAGCGTGACGGTTCCGGCCCGAAAACTGTTCGACCTGATCCGGAACCTCCCGGAGGCGGACGTCGCCTTGAAGCTCATGGAGAACCATTACCTGGGAGTGACCTGCCAGAGGTCCAGCTTTCGGCTCGTCGCCCAGCCCGCGGAGGACTTTCCGACGGTACCCAAGGTCGAGGCCAAGAAGGGGGTTTCCTTCCCTCTTGACTTATGGAAAAGATTGACCCGTAAGGTTTTATATGCAGTTTCGGCCGAGGAGACACGTTTCCAGCTCATGGGGGCCCTGCTCAAGGACAAGGGAAAGGAGTTCGAGCTGGTGGCGACGGATGGGCACCGCCTCGCCCTGATCGACTTTCCGAAGGAGGACGCCAAGGCGACCCTCCCGAACGTCCTGATCCCGAAGAAGGCCCTGGCCGAAATCCTGAAGATCGACGGCGGCGCGGATACCCGGCTCGAGATCCGCCACTCCGAGAATCACCTCCTCTTCACCGTCGGCAACCGCCAGTTGATCGCGCGGCTGCTCGACGTGAACTTTCCCGACTACGAAAAAATCCTCTCGAAGTCCAACGATCGCGTCGCCACCGTGGACACGGCGGCCTGCCAGGCCGCGATCCGCCGAGTCGCCCTGTTTTCCTCCGAGCGTTCGCGCGGCGTGAAGCTCTCTCTCGAGGAGGGCGTTCTGACCGTCGCCTCGGCAAGCCAGGAGCTCGGCGAAGGCACCGAGACGCTCGACGTCGCTTTCGAGGGCGACCCGCTCTCGATCGGCCTGAACGCCCAGTACCTCCTCGAGTTTCTCGAGGAGGCCGAGTCGGCGAAGGTCCGTCTGGAGCTGAAGGACGAGAACACGCAGTGCCTGTGTCAGCCGGAGGGCGGCATCGAGGGCGCGTCCCGCTACACGTACGTCGTCATGCCGATGCGCCTCTGAGGCAAAGGAACCGATTGCACCTTTTCGAGCTTTCCAGCCAGGGCTTCCGCAACCTCTCCCCCGACCCGGTTTCCTTCGGCGCCGGCGTCACGCTCGTCGCCGGGGAGAACGCGCAGGGTAAGTCGAACCTGCTCGAAGCCGTCGCGCTCGTGTGCGGGCAGCGCTCTTTTCGCGGCGCCGCGCCGACGGCGATGGCCGGCGACGGGCAGCGCTTCGAAATCGCCGCGACGGTCGCCTCGCGCCGGGGCGAAGAGCGCATCGGCGTGAGCTGGTCGAAGGATACGGGGCGGGCGTTCACGCGGTCGGGCAAGAGCGCCGGCTTCCGGGAGATCTCGGCGCTGGCGCCGGCGGTCTTTCTCGCGCCCGAGCACCGAAACCTCGTGACGGGGTCGCCGGCCGAGCGCCGGCGTTTCCTCGACCGTCTCGTCGTGGGCATGCGCCCGGCCGCGGGCGACGACCTGGCGCGCTACGCGACGGCGCTGCGCGAGCGCAACGCCCTTCTCGCGCGCTGGAAGACGGCCGGGGCGGCCGGATCGGACGACGAGCTCGAGGCCTGGACGGGGGAGGTCGCGCTCTCCGGCGCCGCGGTCCGGCGGCATCGGCGGGCGGCGCTCGCCGTGTGGGAGACGGAGTTCCGGCCGCTCGCCGAGCGGGCCGGCGGCGATTTCGCAGAGATCCGCGTTGCGTACACCGCGGCCTCGGACTCCCCCGACGACATCCGCGCCGCCTGCCGGCGACTGGCGGCGCTCGAACGGCGCCGCGGCTACTCGCTCGCCGGTCCGCACCGCGACGACCTCGCCTGGACGCGGCGCGGCCGGGCCCTCGCGACCGAGGGGTCGTCGGGCGAGATCGCCCGGACCGTGGCGCTCGCGCGCCTGGCCGAGTGGCGCGCGGTCGCGGCGTCGGCCGGCGAACCGCCGCTTTTCGGCGTGGACGACTTCGACGCGGGCCTCTCGGAGGCCTCGGCCGAGGAATTTTTCGACGCGCTGCCGCCGGAGGCCGCGGTCGTTCTCACGACGGCGTCGGCGCCCTCGCGCTGGGCGGGTCGGGCGGCGCGCGTCGTCGAAATGCGGCGGGGGACCGCGTCGGGCGCCCGGGCCCTGCGGGCCGTCCAGGGATGACGGGAGTTCGATGAGCACCGCATACACCACCGATTCGATCAAGCTGCTGAAGGGGCTCGAGGCGGTCCGCAAGCGCCCGGGCATGTACATCGGGGACACCGACGACCTGTCGGGCCTCCACCACATGGTCTTCGAGCTCGTCGACAACTCGATCGACGAAGCGCAGGTCGGCTATGCGGACCACATCCAGGTCGCGATCCACGCCGACAACTCCGTGACGGTGGAAGACAACGGGCGCGGCATTCCCGTCGGCATGCACAAGGAGCACAAGCGCGAGACCCTCGAGATCATCATGACGGACCTGCACTCGGGCGGAAAGTTCGACGACAACTCGTACAAGGTGTCGGGCGGACTTCACGGCGTCGGCGTGTCGGTCGTCAACGCCCTCTCCAGGCGTCTCGAGGTCGAGGTCCTGCGCGACGGAAAGGTCTGGCAGCAGGCCTACGAGAAGGGTCGGCCGGTCGCGCCGATCAAGGCCGTCGGCACCTCGAAGAAGACGGGCACGAAGGTGACCTTCTGGCCGGACCCCGAGATCTTCTCGATCACCGAGTTCCACTTCGACAGCCTGTCGCAGCGCCTGCGGGAGCTCTCGTTCCTCAACCCGGGCGTCAAGATCTCGATCCACGACGAGCGCACCGACAAGAAGCACGACTTCGCCTACGAGGGCGGCATCCGGTCGTTCGTCGAGCACCTGAACAAGGCCAAGCAGCCGATCCACGACAAGGTGATCTTCTTCCAGGACGTCAAGGGCGGCACCGGCGACCCCAAGCGCGACGCCGACAAGGAGCGCGTCGAGGTGGCCCTGCAGTGGAACGAGGGCTACGCCGAGACGACCTTCGCCTTCACGAACACGATCAACAACCGCGACGGCGGCACGCACGTCGAGGGCTTCAAGACCGCGCTGACGCGCGCGATCCAGAAGTACGCCGAGGCCAATGGCCTGACGAAGGCCTTGAAGGAGACGACGCTCTCCGGCGACGACTGCCGCGAGGGGCTCACGGCGGTGGTTTCGGTCAAGGTCCGGGATCCGAAATTCTCCTCGCAGACCAAAGACAAGCTCGTCTCTTCGGAAGTCAAGACGTGGGTCCAGCAGGTCGTCTACGACAAGCTCGGCTCGTACCTCGAGGAGACGCCGCGGGTCGGCAAGCGCATCGTCGAGAAGATCGTCGAGTCGGCCCGCGCGCGCGAAGCCGCCCGCAAGGCCCGCGAGCTCGTGCGCCGCAAGGGCGCTCTCGACTCCGGCGCGCTGCCGGGAAAGCTCGCCGACTGCCAGGAAAAGGACCCGGCGTTCTCCGAGCTCTTCATCGTCGAGGGCGACTCGGCCGGCGGCTCGGCCAAGATGGGCCGCGACCGGCGCTCGCAGGCGATCCTGCCGCTGCGCGGCAAGATCCTGAACGTCGAGAAGGCGCGCCTGGACAAGATGCTCGCCTCGGCCGAGATCCGCACGCTCATCACGGCGCTCGGCGCCGGCATCGGCAGCGACTTCGACCCGATGAAGATCCGCTACCACAAGTGCGTGATCATGACCGACGCCGACGTCGACGGCTCGCACATCCGGACGCTGCTGCTCACCTTCTTCTTCCGCCACATGGCGGCGATCATCGAGAAGGGCTACCTCTACATCGCGCAGCCGCCGCTCTACAAGGTCGCCGAGGGCAAGAAGGAAACGTACCTGAAGGACGAGAAGGAGATGTCGAAGTTCCTTCTCGGCCGGCTGGGCGAAGACCGTTCGCTCTCGACGGAGATGTCGGGCGCGTCGGTCTCCGGAACCAAGCTCGCCGCGCTCCTCGAGAAGATGGAGGAGTACCGCAACCACGTCACCAAGCTCGGCCACAAGGGCATTCCCGAGGGGCTGCTGCGCGCCCTGATCGACCGCGGGATGACGAACAAGTCGGAGTTCGCCGAGAAGAAGAAGGTCGAGGAGATCGCGAAAGCCGTGCGGGCCTTCGGCGTCGAAAAGGCCGAGGTCGTGGCCGACGAGGAACACTCGGGCTGGGCGCTCGAGATCACGCGCCGGGTCAACGGCGTGCCGCGCTCGGCCCGCATCGACGCCGAGTTCGTGGCGTCCTTCGAGTTCCGCCGCATCAAGGAGACGGCCAGGTCGATCGGCGCGTTCCTCGACGGCCCTTACGAGGTCGCCCGCGACGGCGTGGCCGAAAAGTACGAGACCCTGCCGGCCGTCGTCGACGCGATCTACGAGTCGGCGAAGAAAGGCCTGACGATCAACCGGTACAAGGGCCTCGGGGAGATGAACCCCGAGCAGCTCTGGGACACGACGATGAACCCCGAGACGCGGCGTCTCCTGCAGGTCGCCGTCGAGGACGCGGTGGAGGCCAACGAGGTCTTCTCGATCCTCATGGGCGACGCGGTCGAGCCGCGACGCGAGTTCATCGAGGACAACGCGCTGAACGTGAGGAACCTGGACATTTAGAACGGCGTAGGGGCGGGGCTTGCCCCGCCCGCGGGCGGCCGCCAGGGCCGCCCCTACGGCGCACGAGAGACGATGGCCAACCTGCTGACGCCCGAAGAAAAAATCCCGGTCACGATCGAGGACGAGGTCCGTCGGTCGTACCTCGACTACGCGATGTCCGTCATCATCGGACGGGCGCTGCCGGACGTCCGCGACGGGTTGAAGCCCGTCCACCGCCGCTGCCTCTACGGCATGTGGGAGCAGGGCAACCTCCACAACAAGCCGTACCGCAAGTCGGCGCGCATCGTCGGCGACGTCCTCGGCAAGTACCACCCGCACGGCGAGAGCGCCGTGTACGACTCGGTGGTGCGCATGGCGCAGGACTTCTCGCTGCGCTACCCGCTCGTCGACGGCCAGGGCAACTTCGGCTCGATCGACGGGGACAACGCCGCGGCGATGCGCTACACCGAGGTCCGCCTGACGCGGCTGTCGGCCGAGCTCCTCGGCGAGGACATCGACAAGGAGACGGTGGACTGGACGCCCAACTACGACGGCTCGCTCGTCGAGCCGATGGTCCTGCCCGCCAGGTTCCCGAACCTTCTCGTCAACGGGTCGACGGGCATCGCGGTCGGCATGGCCACGAACATCCCGCCGCACAACCTCGGCGAGGTCGTCGACGCGACGATCGAGCTCATCAAGCACCCGGACGCGACCCTCGGCCAGCTCATGAAGAAGCTGCCGGGGCCCGACTTCCCCACCGCCGGGTTCATCCACGGCGCCCAGGGGATCAAGGACGCCTACAAGACCGGCCGCGGGACGGTCCAGGTGCGCGCCCGCGCGCTCGTCGAGAAGGCCGCGCGGGGGGACAAGGAGTCGATCGTCGTCACGGAGATCCCCTATCAGGTCAACAAGGCGAAGTTGATCGAGCGCATCGCCGAGCTCGTCAACGACAAGAAGCTCGACGGAATCGCCGACCTCCGCGACGAGTCCAACCGCGAGGGCATGCGCATCGTCGTCGAGTTGAAGCGCGGAGAGAACGCCCAGGTCGTCCTGAACAAGCTCTACGCGCTGACGCCGATGCAGAGCTCGTTCGGGATCATCTTCCTCGCGATCGTCGAGAACCAGCCCCGCGTCCTGCCGCTGCACGACCTGCTGCGGCATTTCGTCGACCATCGGAAGACCGTCGTCATCCGCCGGACCCAGTTCGACCTGAAGAAGGCCGAGGAGCGCGCGCACCTGCTGCGCGGCCTGGCCCTGGCGCTGGCCAACCTCGACCTCGTCATCAAGATCATCCGCTCCTCCAAGGACCCGCAGGAGGCCAAGAAACGCCTCATGGCCGAGGTCTCGATGACCCGGGCAGCGCTCGAGAAGTTCATTGGCAGCGACCTCGCCGACGAGGCCGGGAAGGGCAAGGGCAGCCAGGTCCTGAAGCTCGACGACATCCAGGCCCAGGCGATCCTGGACATGCGCCTGCACCGCCTCACGGGCCTCGAGCGCGAGAAGATCGTGGCGGAGTTCAAGGAAGTCCTGGCCCTGATCGCGAAGCTGCGGGAGATCCTCGGCTCCGAGAAGCTCGTGCTCGACATCATCGTCGAGGAGCTGACGGCCATCAAGAAGGCCTTCGGCGACGAGCGGCGCACCGAGATCGTGGCCGAGGCCTCGGAGATCGACATCGAAGACCTCATCGTCGAAGAGGACATGGTGATCACCGTGTCCCGCGGCGGCTACATCAAGCGCTCTCCCCTGTCGCTCTACCGCGCCCAGCGCCGCGGCGGCAAGGGCCGCATCGGCGCGACGACGAAGGAAGAGGACCTCGTCGAGCACCTGTTCGTGGCCTCGACGCACGCGTACGTCCTCGCGTTCACCTCGCGCGGCCGCATGCACTGGATCAAGGTCTACGACCTGCCGCAGCTCGGGCCCGCCACGCGCGGCAAGGCGATCGTCAACCTGCTCTCGCTCGGGCCGAACGAGCGGATGGTGGCGATGGCAGCAACCAAGGACTTCCCGGAGGACCGCTACCTCATCTTCGCGACGAAGAACGGCGTCGTGAAGAAGACGTCGCTGTCGATGTACTCGAACGTGCGCTCGGGCGGCATCATCGCGATCAACCTCGAGGAAGGGGACTCGCTGCTCTCGGTGCGGATCACCGGGGGCGACGACCAGATCTTCATCGGCACGCGCCAGGGCATGGGGATCCGCTTCTCCGAGAAGGACGTCCGCCCGATGGGCCGCGACACGACCGGCGTCATCGGCGTCACGCTCAGGAAGGACAACGACGAGGTCGTCGAAATGGACGTCGTCGACGAAAAGGCACAGCTGCTCTCCGTCACGGAATACGGCTACGGCAAGCGCTCGGGTGTGGAGGAGTACCGCTTCCAGGGCCGCGGCGGCTCCGGCGTCATCAACGTCAAGGTCACCGAGAAGAACGGCCCCGTCGCCGGCATCAAGTCGGTCACCGACGCCGACCAGCTGCTGCTGATCACCCAGCGCGGACAGCTGATTCGCATCAAGGTCAAGGACATCCGCGAGACCGGTCGGGCGGCCCAGGGCGTGCGCGTCATCCAGCTCGAGGAGGGCGATCGCGTGGTCGGCGTGGCCAAGCTGGCCGAGCCCGACGAGACCGAGGAAGAGCCGCAGGCCAGCCTCCCCTCGGCCGCGCCGCCCGAGCAGAAGGGCAAAGGCACGAAGGGCAAGAAGACGAGCGAGGACTTCCTCGACGAAGACGACGACGAGGATGAGGATTAGGGGCGGGACTCCGCCCCTCGCGGGCGGCCGCAAGCGCCGTCCCTGCAGGCACTGGTTCCAGTCCCTGACATAGAATCCGCCCCCCATGCGGTTTTTTCTGGACAGTGCGAGCGCCGACGAGGCGCGGCGGGTCAAGGAGCTGGGCCTGCTCGACGGCGCCTGGGTGTCCCTGGCGGTCGCCGAGGCGGCTGGAATCGACTACCGAAAAGCGGTCCGCGAGCTCGCTTCGCTCACCGACGGTCCCGTGCTCGTCGAGACGGGCTCGGAGGACCCGAAGGGGATGTACAAGGAAGGCCGCGAGCTCGCCAAGCTCGGCAAGGACATCGTGATCCGTCTGCCGTTGAAGCCCGAAGGCATGCGCGTGGCGCGGCTGTTCGCGCAGGACCAGATAGCGACCTGCGCGGCAGGCTGCTACTCGATGGCCCAGGGGCTGATCGCGGCCAAGGCCAACGTCAGCTACGTCGCGCCGTCGGTTGGAGCGCTCGACGACGTTGGCTCGATCGGCATGGACCTGGTCGAGCAGATCATCCGCGTTTACGACAACTACGGCTTCCAGACCCAGATCCTGGTTTCCGAGGCCCGCAACCCCATTCACGTGCTCGACGCGGCCCTGATGGGCGCCGACGTCGCGGCACTGCCGGCCCCGGTGCTCGAGCAGCTCTTCCGGCACCCGTTCTCCGAAGAGCTGCGAGGGGGGAGGCCGTCATGAAAGTCTCGGCCGACCGGATCCTCTACCTCTCGCGGGTGATCCTGAAGAGCCTCAAGGAGAACCGGAACCTCGAGCAGAAGTCCGACGACGAGACGGCTCGCCGGGCCGTCGTGCGAGAGCTGACCGACAGCTACAACGAGCTCGACGCGCTCGAAGAGAAGGTTCGGGCGTCGCTGGCCCGGAGGAAGAATCTGTCGGAGACCGAGCGCGAGTTTCAGTTTACCCGGCAGCTCGACGACGAGCTCAGGAAGCACGGCGCCTAGATTTCGACTGTAGTTTTTCCCCAAACTATTAATTCAATTGTATTTCTATCCAATAAACTACTGACGTAGATAACCGGTCTGGCTCCAGCTTGGGGCCTGATACAATTGGATTGATGGCGGGCCAATTGGATCTGAGTCAGATCAGCCTCGACAGGAGCGGCGTCCTTCCGCTGGCTGATCAGGTTTCGTCGGCGATCGAGCGGGGGATCGAGGCCGGCATCATCGACGAGAACTCGCGCCTCCCGACGACGCGCGAGCTCGCGGCGGCCCTCGGCATCAACCGCGGAACGGTCCAGGCCGCCTACCGGCGCCTCCAGGAGCGAGGGCTCGTGGCCGGCCGCGTCGGCAGCGGCACCGTCGTCCGCGGCCGGCCCAGCCGAACCCGCCGCGCGTTTCAGGTCGAAGACCTCTTCTCGCGCCGCTCCCTGGCCCTTCCGGACGAGGCTTCCCTGCCGGTCCGCTCCCCGGTCGTCGCCGATTTCTCGAGGCTGGCGCCCGACGAGCGCTTTTTCCCGCTCGAGGAATTCACCCGGACCGTGGCCTATGCGTGGAGCCGCCGCCGCGACCTGTGGCTCTACGCTCCCCCGCTCGGCCTCGAAGAGCTGCGCGCCGAGATCTCGCGCCGCCTGGCCGACAGCGGCATTCTCCGGAGCGCCGACGAGATCCTCGTCGTCAGCGGCGCGCAGCAGGGGCTCGACCTGCTCTTCCGGACCTTCACCGATCCGGACGACGTGGTCGCGGTCGAGTCGCCGACGTATTCGGGCGCGCTGGCGCTCGCGCGGGTCGCAGGCGTGGCGCTCCTGCCGCTTCCGGTCGACGAGCACGGTCCCGATCCGCGGCCCCTCCGGCAGCGGTCCGCACGGCTCGTGTACGTCATGCCGGAGCGGCAGAACCCGACGGGCGTCACTTCGAGCGAAGAGCGCCGCGTGGCGCTCCTCGAGGCCGCGGTCTCGGCCGGCGCGCTCGTGATCGAGGACGGCTACGAGGAGCCCGAGCCCGGCCGCATTCCGCTCGCCGCACGCGACCCCGAGAGAACGGTGTGGCTCGGAACTCTGTCGAAGGACCTCGTGCCCGGCTTCCGGATCGGGTGGATCGCCGCGGCGCGGCCCGTCATCGAGCGGCTGGCGCGCCTGAAGAAGGCGACCGACTTCCAGACGCCCGTCCCGCTGCAGGCCGCGGTGGCGGCATTCCTCAAAGCGGGCGCCGACCGGAAGGCCCGCGCCAGCCGGGCCGAAGAAGTGCTCCAGCGCGCCGCGACGGCCGCGGCGGCGCTTTCCGCGCACCTGCCCGAAACGCGCTGGTGGGGCGGCGAAGGCTCCAACCCGCTCTTCTGGCTCCACCTGCCGGACGGGCTGTCGGGGCGGCACGTCGCGGAGGCGGCGGCGGCCCGCGGCGTCGTCGTCTCGCCGGGGCAGGACTTCGACCCGAGGGGACAGGATCGGCCGAACGTGCGTTTGTCGGTTTCGAGGGTCGAGCGCCGGGACATCGAACCCGGTATCGCCCTGCTCGGTCAGGCGGTCAACGAAGTGCGGTCGGCGGCGCGCGGAGCACACGCCGCGCCGGTGGTGTGAGGAAGCAACCAGGAGGCAGGAAGCCATGCTGATGAGCGAACAGTTTCGTCTGAAAGTGGGTCTGGCCGAGATGTTGAAGGGCGGCGTCATCATGGACGTCGTCAACGCGGATCAGGCCCGGATCGCCGAAGCGGCGGGCGCCGCCGCGGTGATGGCGCTCGAGCGCGTGCCGGCCGACATCCGGCGCGACGGGGGAGTGGCGCGGATGTCGCCGGTCTCCAAGATCCGCGAGATCCAGGAGGCCGTGTCGATTCCCGTCATGGCCAAGTGTCGGATCGGGCACCTGGCAGAGGCGCGGGTCCTCGAGGCGCTCAAGGTCGACTTCATCGACGAGTCCGAGGTCCTCACGCCGGCCGACGAAGAGAACCACGTCTCCAAGCACGAGTTCACGGTTCCGTTCGTCTGCGGCTGCCGCAACCTCGGCGAAGCGCTTCGCCGCATCGGCGAGGGTGCCGCGATGATCCGGACCAAGGGCGAGGCCGGCACGGGCGACATCGTGCACGCGGTCAGGCACCTCCGCGAGGTCCATCGCGAAATGCGGATGCTCACGCAGCTCTCGAAAGACGAGCTGATGGCGGCGGCCAAGCGCCTCCAGGCGCCGTACGAGCTCGTCGTCGAGGTGGCGGAGAAGGGCAGGCTCCCGGTGCCGAACTTCGCGGCCGGCGGCGTCGCCACCCCCGCGGACGCGGCCCTGTGCATGCAGCTCGGCGCCGAGGCGATCTTCGTCGGCTCGGGAATCTTCAAGTCGGCCGACCCCGAGAACCGCGCCCGCGCGATCGTCAAGGCGACGACCCACTGGAAGGACGCGCAGGCGCTGCTCGAAGCCGAGGAGTCGCTCGGCTCGGGCATGAAGGGGATCGAGGCGGCGAGCCTGCCGGAAGAAGCGCAGCTCCAGACCCGCGGATGGTGACGGAGTCGAACGGGGGAGTCGCGGTCCTCGCGCTCCAGGGCGATTTCGAGGCGCATCGGCGGGCGCTCGACGAGATCGGAGCGAAGAGCTTCGAGGCGAGGCGTCCGCACGACCTCGACGGCGCTTCGGGGCTCGTCATCCCGGGAGGGGAGTCGACGACGCTGTGGAAATTCTTCGAGGCGGAGCCCTGGGAAGAGGCCTTTCGCGCCTTCGCGGAGAGCGGCCGGCCGATCCTCGGCACGTGCGCCGGCGCAATCGTCCTCTCGCGCGAGGTGTCGCATCCGGCGCAGAGAGGACTCGGCCTGATCGACCTGTCGATCGAGCGCAACGCCTACGGCCGCCAGGTCGACTCCTTCATCGGCGAGGTGGACTGCCCGACCCTCGGCGATCCGATGCCGGCGGTCTTCATCCGGGCGCCGCGGATCCGCGCGAGCGGTTCGGGCGTCGAGATCCTGGGCCGCTACCGGGGCGAGCCGGTGCTCGCGCGCCAGGGCAACGTCGTCGCCGCGACGTTCCACCCGGAGCTGACGCGCGACCGGCGCCTTCACCGGCTGCTGTTTTCGGGCCAGGCCCGGGAGCGCAGAAGCGCATGAGCCTCGTGACGACCGACGTCCGCGACGGCATCGCGGTTCTCTCGCTCGACCGCCCCAGGGCCAACGCGTTCTCGCCGGAGCTCGTCGCCGAGCTCTCGGAGGCGCTTTCGGCGCAGAGCCGCGCCCGTGCCGTGGTGCTGACTTCGGCGGTGCCGGGCATGTTCTCGGCGGGCTGGGACCTGCGCCTGCTCGTCGGCGCCGAGCGGCCGGCGATGGAAACCTTCGTCGCCGCCTACTGCGACCTCGTGCGGGAGATCTTCGCCTTCGGCCCGCCGGTCGTCGCCGCTCTGCCCGGCCATGCCGTGGCGGGGGGCCTGATCGCGGTGATGGGCGCGGACGAGCGCATCGCGGCCGAGGGCAAGGGCAAGTTCGGCCTCTCCGAGGTCATCCTCGGCGTGTCGGTGCCGCAGTGCCTGATGGAGCCGTTCCGCCACGTCGTCGGCGCGCGGCAGATGGAGCGGCTCGCGGCGACGGGGGAGAACCTCGGCGTCGAGGCGGCGCGCGCGATCGGCCTCGTGGATGCGGTCGTGCCGGCGGAGGAGCTCCTCGACCGCGCCGTCGAGCGCGCCCGCGTGCTCGCCGGTCTCTCCGGCGCGGCGTACGCCGCGATCAAGCGGCGCTCCCGCGCGGCGGCGATCGCCCGGTTCGACCAGGCGCGCGATCACGATCCCTTCCTCGACTTCTGGTTCAGTGAGGATGCGCGGTTCCGCTTGAAGGACATGGTCGCGCGCCTCTCGAGCCGCTGATCCCTTGATCCCGGCCGACGAAATCCTCGAGGCGCTCGATCTCTCGCGCGCCCGGCCGGGCGCCGGCTTTCTCGAGGCGCTCTTTGCTCGCTTCATCGCGAAGGTCCCGTTCGAGAACGCCTCGAAAATCGTCCGGCACGCCGACGTCCCCGCGCCCGGCGAGAAGCCGCGCCGCCCCGGGATCTTCTGGAAGGACCACCTCGCCCTGGGCACGGGCGGCACCTGCTTCGCGCGCGTCGCGGCCTTCGATGCGCTCCTGACCGAGCTCGGGTTCCGCACGCGGCGCGTCCTCGGGCGGGTGCGGCGGGCAAACGGCCACGCCGCGCTCATCGTCGAGGCGCCGGGCGGCGAAACGATCGCCGACGTCGGCTATCCGCTGCCGGCTCTCGTGCCCGCGAAGGCGGGCCTCGTCGAGACGCCGACCGTCGACCTGCGGGTCGAAGCAGGGGACTCGTGGTTCGAGGTCTTCTTCGACGAGGGCGTTCCCGAGGGAAACCGCTCGATCGGCATCGGCGCGGCGACGGCGGAGCCCGAGGCGTTCGAGGCCGCGTGGCGCGACTCGTTTCGTGACGGAGCCCTCTTCCTGCAGGAGGTGTCGCTGCGCCGTGACCTCGGCAACCGCGTGCTGTCCTTCGCCCGCGGCCAGGCCCGGGTCGACGACCGCTGCTCGCGGCTGACGGTGCCGCTGCCGGCCCCGCGGGCGGCGGCGCTGTCGCCGCTCTTCGACGTGGACGAGGCGCTCCTGGCGCGCGCGTTCGCGCTCGCGGGCGACCCCGGACCCGCCGAGACCGACGCGGTGCTGACGGCCTACCTCGAGACGGACGCTGCGCTCGAGCGCGCCTACGCCGCGGTCGGCTCGCGCGAGGGATACGCGAAACTCCTCTCCGGGGTCGCCGAGGTCCGCGACCTCGGGCCGACCGAGCGCGGCTTCCGGCTGTCGCTTTCCGCCGCCGCGGACGCGCCGGCGGACGCCGCGCTCGAAGAGGACGTGTCGCTCGACGACGCCGCGCGCCGCGTCGCGGTGCGCCGGCGCGCCGGGACGGTCGAGCAGCGGTCGGCTTACCGCGTTCTCGAGCGGGACGGCCGCCGCTTTCTCGTGCGCGAGGCGACGCTTTCGGGCGCGCGCGAGGACCTGCTCCGCAACGACTCGCTCCGCGGCCGCTTCGCCGCGAACCTCGCGGTCGACCTGCTCGCCTGGGCGCGGATGCTCTGACGAACCGCGAAACGCGGGGTCAGAAGCGGAAGGACTTCTCGGAGTCGAGCAGGCGCAGGCGCGGCTGCCGGAGCGCGAGCACCTCGCGGCGGATGCGGGACAGCGACGGCGGCTTCATGTGGTACAGGTAGACGGGCACGCCGGCGGGCGCTTTGGCGAGCTCGGCCGGCAGCAGGCGCGGTGTGAGGTGGCACGACGCGCGCGCGACCGCGGCCTGCGCGTCCGAGAACGAGACCTCGAGGAAGATTGCCTTCAGGTCGCGTGCCCGCCGCGCCCAGCTCCAGATCCCCTCGGTCGGCATCGTGTCGCCGGAGAAGAGGACCGAGCGGCCCGGCTTCCCGACGAAGTAGCCGTAAGCCGGCACGAGGTGGTCGACGGGCAGCGGCACGAGCGTCATGCCGCCGGCGCGGAACGGCCGCCCGGGCGCGACGGGGCGATACGCGAGCGTCGGCTTCGCGCGCGAGGGCAGCTTCGTGAAGTCCGGCCACGCGACGTCGTTGAAGAGGTGGCGCTTCAGCGCAGCGAGGACCTGCGGCGGCGCGACGACCTCGAGCGGCGCCGACCGGCCGTACAGGTTCTCGATCAGAAACGGCAGCGACGCGACGTGATCGAGGTGCGCGTGCGTCAGGACCACGCGGCGAATGCGCCGCTGCGCGGCGATCGGGAGGGCCTCGGTCAGTGAGCCGGCGTCGAGCGCGGTCTCGCCGTCGAGCAGGAAGCACGTCATCCGATAGCCGGGCGCGGAACCTCCGTACGGGCCGAGCGCTCGGACGGAAAGCGACTTGCGAGACGGCAGAGAGGACTTCCTAGAAGTCGGGCCCGATGTAGAAGATGAACTTGAAGTTGCCGCAGTTGGTGTCGAGGCCGAGGGCGGCGCACTGGGCTGGCGGCAGCGGCTGCTTGAAGTTCCACTGGCGCGCGAAGTCGAAGTGGAGCGGCAGCCCCAGGAAGTTCAGCGACAGGCCGAAGCCGTAGTCCGAGAGGCCCCCGCTCGAGCCGTTGCAGCCCGGGACGCCGCCGCCGCCGCAGAGCGTGTAGTCCGACCAGAAACGCCACGGCTGGTTCTTCAGGGCGGCGCCGCCGATGTCGATGAAGCCCTTGCCGCGGATCTCCTGGATGCCGAGGATCGGCGTGGCGAGGAAGTCGATCAGCGGAATCCGGAGCTCGAGGTTCAGGAACGCCGCCGAGTTGCCGACGAGGCCGTAGTACGGGAACGCGCGCAGCGTGTCGAGGCCGCCGAAGGCGAGCACGTCGGGAAGGTTGCCGGAGGCGCGGAAGCCGTAGAGGCGCGCGGCCAGCAACGATCGTTCCGTGATCTTGAAGTAGTGGCGCAGGTCCGCCGTCATGTCGAAGGAGAGCGTCGGGCCGCTCGAGCCGGGCAGCTCCGTGCCGCCGGTGAAGGGCGCGTAGGCGAGGCCGAACGACATCGCGCGTCCGGAGCTCGGGCCGAAGCTCTGGTACTGGACGGTGTCGCCGACGAGCTTCGCGCCGAAGAGCGGGAAGTTGTTCTCGCTGTTGAGCGAGACGATGCCGCCGTTGCCGCCGCCGGCGTCGACCCAGACCGGGTAGGCGTCGTACTTTCGCGACACGAAGCCGACGCTGCCCTCGACCCGGTAGTAGCGGTTCAGGGGGTAAGCGCCGAAGGCGCTGCCGCCGATGAACCGGAACGGGTTGTTCACGCGCTGGATCGTGCCGTTGGTCTCGTTGAAGACCGTGTAGTAGTAGCTCTGGTAGTAGGCCTGCACGCCCTTCTGGAGCCGCTGCGACAGGTCGACGTACGCCGCCTCGTAGTCGATGAACGACGACACGGACTGCAGCGAAAAGATCAGGCGGCGGTCGCCCAGGTTGTCGCCGAACGTCAGGATCGTGTTCGACAGGAACACCTGGTCGGCCGAGAGGCCGACGTTGATCGAGGCGTCCTCGAGCATGAGCTTGCGGCTCGCCTTCTTGTCGATCTTCTCCGGGTCGATCGAGACCTCGATCGGCGGCTGATACGGCGGGATCGTCGTCGGGCCGGCGGGCGAGGGCGCCGGGTTCAACTCGGCGAGCTGGTGGTACGGCTTCTTCGCGTCGGTGACGTAGAGCATGAACCGGCGCTTGTAGTACGCCGAGAACACGAGGCGCTCGGTGCCGTCGCGGCCGGTCAGGACGATCGGCGAGAAGCACCCGCCGACGACGTTGGTGTAAAGGCTCGTCTGCCCGTTGTCGAGGTTGATGGCGTAGACGTTGTAGATGCCGTTGAGCCGGTCCGACGAGTAGTAGAGCGTCTTGCCGTCCGGCGAGATCGAAGCATCCTCGTCGTTCCAGTCGCCGTACGTGATCTGCTCGCGCGAGCCCGAAACGCCGGGCTTGATGCGGAAGATCTTGGCCTTCGTTCCCTGGACCGACGAATAGTAGAGCCACTGCCCGTCCGGCGCGTAGGCGGGGGCGAAGTCGTAGGCGTCGTCGTTGGTCAGGTTCGCCGTCTGCCTGGAGTCGAGGTTGTAGGCGAAGATGTCCGACTTGCCGTTCTGGATCGCGCGGAAGGCGACCGTCCGTCCGTCGGGCGAGAAGGCCGGGTTCAACTGCTGGTCGAGCCCGGGCATCGGGATCATCTGCTGGATGCGCCCATCGAGGGCGTTCAGGAGCATCAGCTCGCGCCCGCGCTCGCGCCGGACGAAGACGGCGATCGAGTTCCCGTCGGGCGAGACGGCGAGATCGACGCCGCCGACCGGGCCCGTCGTCAGCCACTGGGCGACGATGTACTCGTAGTCGGTCTTGTAGCCCTTGGTCAGGTTCTTGAAGAGCTTGCGGTCGCGCGCGGATACGACGACGACGTTGGCGTCGTTGCCGAGCGTCGAGATCGCGGCGCCGAGGTCCCCCGACGGGAACGCGCGAACCGAGAGCTCGACCGAACCGCCCTCGTCGGTCAGCCGCACGCGGTCGCCGAAGTCGATCGGCTCGCCGGTGTCGGTCAGGATCTTGATGTAGCGCTTGCGGAGATACCGCCGGAAGCGAACGTCGAACTCCTCGGCCGAGATGCCGAAGGTGCGCTGCAGGACGCGGTTCAGGTTCGGACCGAGCTGCCCCCGGTAGTCGAAGACGAAGTCGCGCACGCCGTCGGGCCCCCATTCGGACGCGATGAAGTCGAAGACGGCGTGGCCGAAGCGATACGCGAAGAAACCGTAGATCTGTCGCTCGGCGATCTCGGGGATCTGGTCGTTCAGGACCGCGTCGCGCAGGACCATCTGGTCCTTGCTGTCCTCGTCGTTGCCGAAGTAGGAGGCCATGCCCTCCGTGAGCCACTGCGGCGTGTTCGACGAGTAGGCGCGGAGGAAGTTGCCGCCGAAGAGAATCTCGAACTGAAAGACGTGCGTCAGCTCGTGGGCGATGAGCTTCTCGAGCTTCTCGTCGGGCAGATCGACCGGGAGCACCATGCGGTTGCGCGTCGGCAGCGCGAAGGCGCCGATGCCTTCGGGGATGAAGCTGTCGAGCGTGTTGGTCTGCTCGAACTCCGAGTGGGTCGAGTAATAGATGATGTTGATCGGCTTCGGGATCTGGAAGTTGAGCGAGCGCGAGATTTCGTCGTACGCGCTCTCGGCGTAGGAGGCGACTTTCTGGAGCGAGACCTCGTCGCGGTCGTAGAAGTAGATCGCGAAGTGAGTCGAGTGGTAGATCTTCCAGTTGAACTTGTCGTAGACGATCTTGTTCTTGCCGAAATAGTCGTAGTACGGGCTGATGACGGGCGTCTGCGCCGAGGCGGCGGCGGCGCCGAGAGCGACGAGGAGGGCGAGGAAGAGCTTCTTCATGCGGTCTCGGCGGCGGTCAGTCGGTGAAGATGTAGCGCTCGGCCTCGCGATCGCGAGGGACGAAGGTGTTCAGGATCTGGTTTTCGAGCGAGAACAGATTTTCGAAGAGTCCCTGGAGCTCGTCGCGCTGCTTGCTGCCCGTCTGGCGGAAGTCTTTGAACTCGTCCTGGAGGAGCTTCTCGCCGGTCCGGCCGTCGAGAACCAGGAAGACGATGTCGAAGACGAAGCCGGTCTGCTCGACGTAGACCTGGCGCGTGTATTGGCGGCCGTCGATGGGCGACGTGTACTCCTCGGACTTGTACCCGGACCGATCCTCGACCCGGAACTCGAGGCTGCCCGAGACGATCAGCTCGGCGTTGGTCTGCGTCCCGACGGCGGCCCAGAACTCCTGGGCGCGCGCGAGGTCCCCGAGGTTCTGCGTCGGCAGCTTGACGTCGGGCGGCGTCTCGATGACGTCGAACTTCGTCTTCTTCTCGAGCTGCTTCTTCAGGAAGCGGTGAAACTCGGCCTGGACGTCGACGTTGGCGAGGCGCTTGTCCTTGGCCTTCTCCGGGTCCGTGACGAGGATGAAGGGCGCCAGCGCGATCCGCTCGTTGCCGCGCAGCGGCAGCTTGGGCTTCAACGGCAGGCGAAGCTTGACCTGGTCGACGCCGGCGAGCGCCGGCGCGGCCGCGAGCCAGAAGGCGGCGAGGAGCGCGGCGCCGCGCGAGAGCCTACGGAGCACCGGCGGCCTTTCCCGTCGTCTTCGTGTAAGCGGTGTAAAACTCGGCGAAGCGCGCGTAGTTGCGGCGGATGTAGTTGTTGTTGGGGTCGATCTCGAGCGCCTTCTTGTACTCGGTCAGGGCGCGCGCGAAGTCGCCGCTCGCTTCGAGCGCGACGGCGAGATTGTTGTGGGCGCGCGCGTTGTCGGGCGACTTCTGAACGGCCTGCTCGTAGCGGAACGCCGCCTCGCGCCAGAGTCCCTTCTTGGCGACCGCGGTGCCGAAGGCGATCTGCGTGGACGCCTTCTCCGGGTGGGAGTAGGACGTGCAGGCTCCCGCGACAACTAGAAAGGAGATGACGACGGTGCGGTGTAGCTTCAAACGGCTCCTTCGCGTCGCGGCCCGCGGCCGGGTCGGTATTATAGGTTTCCTCCCGGCCGGTAACCCCCGATTTGTCGCGGCCTCTTTTCCATGAGGAGTACGTTAAAGCGGTGAGCTCGGGTCTGGTCTCGCGGCGCGCCCTCCTCTCCTGGGCGCGGGGTCGCACGGTGACCCCCCAGCGCCTCTGGCCGGTGCTGCGCGAGCGCGGTGGTTTGGAGTCACTCCTGGCCTCCGACGAGGACGAGCTCGCCGCGGAATTCAAATCTCAGGATCTGGCCCGGGCGGTCCTGCGCGGCGCCGACGACGGCGAGGGGCTGCGGTGGGCCGCCGGCCTGGAACGCGGCGGCGTCCGGCTCCTGACGGCCTTCGAGGACGAGTACCCCGCGGCGCTGCGCGAGATCTCCGACCCGCCGTTCGTCCTCCATGCGCTTGGACGCGTCGAGCGATTGCGCCTGCCCGCCGTCGCGATCGTCGGCTCCCGGGACGCATCCCGCTACGGCAGGGACGTCGCCTGGAAGCTCGCCCGGGAGCTGTCGGCGGCGGGCGTGACGGTCGTTTCCGGATTCGCCCGCGGCGTCGACGCCTCGGCGCACGAGGCGGCCCTCGAGGGCCCGGGCGGCACGATCGCGGTGCTCGGCTGCGGCCTGGACGTGGACTATCCGCGGGAGCACGCGCGGCTGAAGGAGAGGATGGCTCTGGAGCACCTGCTCGTCTCGGAGTACCCGCTCGGTTCCGAGCCGCGCCCCCAGAACTTCCCGATCCGCAACCGCATCATCGCGGGGCTGTCGTCCGGCGTCGTGGTCGTCGAGGCGTCGCGGCGGTCGGGGTCGCTCATCACGGCGCGCCTGGCCAACGACTTCGGGCGCGACGTCTTCGCGGTGCCGGGATCGGTGTTCTCGCCGACTTCGGTGGGCGCGCACGAGCTCCTGCGCGACGGCGCGATCCTCTGCCGCGGTGCCGAGGACGTGCTCGCCGAGCTCTTCCCGTCGATCGGAACGCCGCGCCCGGCGGCGGTCTCGCCGGCGGCGGTGGAGATCTCGGCCGAGGCGCGCCGTATCTTCGACGCGCTCTCGCGCGAGGAAGGCCTCTCGGCCGAAGACCTCGCGCGCGCGCTCGACCTGCCCGCGGCGACGGTGCTCGCGAGCCTCTTCGAGCTCGAAGGCGCCGGCATCGCGGTCGCAGTCGCCGGCGGGCGATACGGGGTCATGCGGCGATGACGAGACGGGAGGCAGAAGACAGGGTACGGGAGGCAGGAAGTCGTTGTCGGCACTCGGCTAAACCGTCTTTTCCCTGCCTCCTGCCCCGCACCGCCGGCCTTCCCGGGAATACGGTCCTGTTGATACTCGGCGCCACGGGTCGGTTTGCTCTTTCGCGCCTGATGTGAGACCGTCCGTCGCCCTGTAAGACGCGTCCAGCAACAAAATGCCCAAATCCCTCGTCATCGTCGAGTCGCCGGCCAAGGCGAAAACCCTCGAGAAGTTCCTCGGCCGCGATTTCAAAGTGCTCGCCTCGTACGGCCACGTGCGCGACCTGCCGCGCAAGGGCCTCGGGGTGGATCGGGCCCACGGGTACGAGCCGTCGTACGAGCTCCTGACCGGCAAGGAAAAGACGATCAACGAGCTCAAGAAGGCGGCGAAGACGGCCGAGAACGTCTACCTCGCGGCCGACCCCGATCGCGAGGGCGAGGCGATCTCCTGGCACCTTCAGGAAGCGCTCAAGCCCGGCGCGGGCAAGACCATATTCCGGCGCGTCCGCTTCAACGAGATCACCAAGAAGGCCGTGCTCGCCGCGATGGAGCAGGCCGGCGAGATCGACGGCCGGCTCGTCGACGCGCAGCAAGCGCGACGCATCATCGACCGGCTCGTCGGCTACGAGGTCTCCGACCTGCTCTGGAAGAAGATCTGGCGCGGGCTCTCGGCCGGCCGCGTGCAGACGGTCGCGCTGCGGATCATCTGCGAGCGCGAGAACGAGATCGAGGCTTTCGTTCCCGTCGAGTACTGGACGGTGGACGCCCAGCTCGAGCCGGCGCCGACGCCGGCTTCGAGGACGTCGAATCCGCCGATCCCCTTCACGGCGCGCCTTTCGACCTTCGACGGCGAGAAGCTCAAGTTCGACGGCACCGACCCCCGCCTCGGGAACGAAGCCGCCGCCTTCCGCGTCCGGGACGAGGTCTCGGGCGCGACCTGGACGGTCACCGCCGTCGAGAGTTCGGAGCGCCGCAAGAACCCGGCGCCGCCCTTCATCACCTCGCAGCTCCAGCAGGCGGCCGCGCGCCGGCTCTCCTTCGCCGTGCGCCGCACGATGCAGATTGCCCAGCGGCTCTACGAGGGCCGCGAGATCCCGGGCCGCGGCACCGTCGGCCTCATCACCTACATGCGCACGGACTCGACGCGCGTCTCCCAGGAGGCGCTGACCGCGGTGCGCGAGCACATCGGCGCGACCTACGGCGCGCCGTCGCTTCCCGAAGCGCCGCGCTACTTCAAGAGCCGGCGCGACACGCAGGACGCGCACGAGGCGATCCGGCCGACGTACCTCGACCTTCCCCCCGAGGAAGTCGAGAAGTACGTGGCGCCCGACGAGGCGAAGCTCTACCGCCTGATCTGGCAGCGATTCGTGGCGTCGCAGATGTCGCCGGCGGTCTACGACACGACCGCGGCCGAGATCACCGCGGGCAAGGCCGTCTACCGCGCGTCCGGCTCGACGCTGAAGTTCGCCGGGTACCTTGCCGCCTACGGAATTTCCGACGAAGACGAAGACGACGCCGACAAGGACTCGCCGAAGCTGCCGCCGCTGTCCGAAGGCGAGGTGCTGAAGCTCCTCGAGGCCAAACCCGAGAAGAAGGAGACGCAGCCGCCGCCGCGCTTCAACGAGGCGTCGCTCGTGAAGTTTCTCGAGGAAAACGGCATCGGCCGCCCGTCGACCTACGCCGAGATCCTCCGCAAGATCGAAGAGCGGCGGTACGTCCACCGCAAGGACCGCCGCTTCATCCCGACGGCGCTCGGGCGCACGGTCATCGAGCTCCTGATTCCGTACTTCGACGACTTCTTCGAGACCTCCTACACGGCCCGCATGGAGCAGGCGCTCGACGAGGTCGAAGAGGGCAAGCTCCCGTGGACCAGGGCGCTCGCGGAGTTCGACAAGACCTTCACGCGCGACCGCAACCGCGCGCTCGACGACATGGTCTCGGGGAAGGCCGGGATTCCGCTCGCGCAGGCGAAGAAGTTGAAGCTCTCGGTCGTTCCCGCGATCGACGAGAAGTGTCCCCAGTGCGGCAAGAAGTTGAAGCTCCGCATGGGCAAGAACGGCCTCTTCATCGCGTGCAGCGGCTATCCCGATTGCACGTTCACCCAGGACATCCCGGACCCCGAAGAAGACGCCGTCGACATGTCGGAGATCGAGAAGATCACGTGCGACGAGTGCGGCGAGCCGATGAAGGTGCGCCAGAGCCGGACGGGCTCGACCTTCCTCGGCTGCACGGCGTACCCGAAGTGCCGCAACGTGATCAACATCGCGGTCGCGGGCGGCAAGGCCGAGGCCAAGCCGGACGAGCCGACCGGCCAGGTGTGCCCGCGCTGCGGCCACGAGCTCGTGCGCCGGCACGGCCGCTACGGCGCCTACGTTTCCTGCTCGAACTACCCGGCCTGCAGGTACAAGCCGCCCAAGCCCATCAAGGACACGGGCGTGCGCTGTCCGAAGGACGGCGGGATCATCGCCGAGCGCCGCGGCCGCTTCCGGCCGTTCTACGGCTGCGTGAACTATCCGAACTGCGACTACTCGCTGTCGGTGCGGCCGGTGCCGGAGAAGTGCCCGCAGTGCGGCAACCCGTACCTGCTCTTCCGCGAGCGCAAGTCCGGCAACGTTTTCGCGTGCGACAAGCCCGGCTGCGGCTTCGAGAAGCCGCCGGGCGAGCTGCCGCCGATCGTCGAGATCATCCCCGAGGCGCCGCCCGAGCCGCCGGCGCCCGTCGTCGCTGCGAAAGCCGTGAAGACGGCGAAGGCCACAAAGGCCGTGAAGACGGCGAAGGCCGCGAAGGCAGCCAGGCCGCGGGCGCGCAAGAGCGTCAAGGCGTAACGCCAAGGGTCGTCGTCGTGGCCCCCCTCACCCTCGCCCCCTGCCCCCGGCGGGAAGAGAGGGGAATGAGATCGTGAAGGCGCCCTGGGAGAAGTTCTCGCTGCCGGCAAGCGCCGCGGCCCGCGCGCTCGGCCGTTCGCCCGAGTTCGTGCGGACGCTGCGCCAGATCTTCGGTCCGCTCGTCGAGCGCGTCGACGCGCTGCCGCCGGAGCCGCAGGCCTGGGTGATGGCGGAGGTGCCGGGGGAGGGGTCGCTGGCGGCGTTCTTTCGCGAGCTCGGCAAGGCCCTCGAGCCGTCGGGCTCGCTCTGGGTCGTGCTGCCGAAGCAGCCGTTTTCCGCGGAGCTCGGCTTCCCCTACCGGTGGCTCGACGTCCAGAAGGCGGGCCTCTCGGCCGGCCTCGTCGACAACAAGGTCGCGGCGTTCTCGGCGCGACTGACGTCGATCCGCTTCGTCATTCCGCTGTCGCGGCGCCGCCGGGCCTGAGCCGCCCTTCCGATTAGAATCGGCGGTCCCATGGGCACGCCTGCTCCCGTCACCATCGTCGGCGCCGGCCTGGCCGGCTCCGAGTGCGCGTGGCAGCTCGCCCGCCGCGGGCACCGCGCGCGCCTCCTCGAAATGCGGCCGACCGTGACGACGTCGGCGCACCAGACGGACCGCTGCGCCGAGCTCGTCTGCTCGAACTCCTTCCGGTCGGACAACCCGTTGAACGCCGTCGGCCTGCTCAAACGCGAGATGGAAGCGCTCGACTCGCTCGTCATCCGCTCGGCGCGCGCCGCGGCGGTTCCGGCCGGCGACGCGCTCGCGATGGACCGGCACGTCTTCGCGGGACTCGTCACCGAGGCGCTGGCCGCGCGGCCCGAGATCGAGCTCGTGCGGGAGGAGGCCCGGGAGATCCCGCCGGACGGATACGCGGTCATCGCGACGGGCCCGCTGACGTCTCCGGCGTTCGACCGTGCGATCGGGGCGCTTCTCGGCACCGAGGACCTCTACTTCTACGACTCGATGGCGCCGATCGTCGAGGCCTCCTCGCTCGACCTTTCGAAGATGTACGCCCTCTCGCGCTACGGGAAGGGCGCGGGCGAGGACTACTGGAACTGTCCGATGACCCGCCCGGAGTACGAGGCCTTCGTCGCGGCGCTGCGGTCGGGCGAGACCGTGCCGGTCAAGGACTTCGAGAAGGGCGTCTACTTCGAAGGGTGTCTTCCCATCGAGGTCATGGCCGAGCGCGGCGTCGAGACGCTGCGCCACGGGCCGATGAAGCCGATGGGCCTGCCGGACCCGCGGACGGGGAAGAATCCGTGGGCCGTGGTGCAACTGCGCCAGGACGACCTCGCCCGGGAGCACTACAACCTGGTCGGCTTCCAGACGAAGCTGAAGATTCCCGAGCAGCAGCGCGTCTTCCGCATGATCCCGGGCCTCGAGAACGCGGTCTTCGCGCGCTACGGGATGCTCCACCGCAACACCTACATCCACGCGCCGGCGCACCTCGACCGATTCTTCCGGATGCGGCGGGAGCCCCGGATCTTCTTCGCGGGGCAGATCACGGGCGTCGAGGGCTACGTCGAGAGCGCGGCGACCGGGCTCGCGGTGGGCCTCGCGATCGCGCAGCTCCTCGAAGGACGAGAGCCGGTGCCGGCGCCGTACGCGTCGGCGATCGGCTCGCTGGCGCGGCACTGCTCGGAGCGGCCGCCTTCCGAGAAGTTCGAGCCGATGAACGTGACGTTCGGCTTGATCGAGGACACCTCGCACTCGCCCGTGCGCGACAAGCGGTTGCGCCGTCAGCAGATGGTTGACCGGGCGCTCTCGGCGATCGGCCTCTGGAAGACGCAGGTTGCACCGGCCTCGGTGGCCGTCTCGTGAGCGAGCCCCTGGAAAACGGTCCGCTCGGACGCGGATCGATTTGCGGGAGAGGATCCCATCGCGACTTCCCCTCCCATGTCCACGGTCCGCGAAGCGGACCGCTGGAGGTCTGAGTCATGCCGACCTGGGAAGACATCGAGCAGGCCCGGAAGCGTCTCGAGGGCGTCGTTCACCGCACGCCGGTGCTGACCTCGCGGCAGTTCGACGAGGCCGCCGGCGCGAAGGTCTTCTTCAAGGCCGAAAACCTCCAGCGCGGCGGCGCCTTCAAGTTCCGCGGCGCGTACAACAAGATCAAGGCGGAGATGGAACGGCGCTCGGTGCCCGCCGTCGTCGCGTTCTCGTCGGGCAACCACGCCCAGGCCGTGGCGCTCGTCTCGAAGCTGCTCGGGATCCGCGCCACCGTCGTCATGCCGACCGACGCGCCGCAGGCGAAGATCGACGCGACGCGGGGCTACGGCGCCGAGGTGGTTCTCTACGACCGCGCCACGCAGAGCCGCGACGACCTCGCCGAGGAGATCTGCCGCGAGCGGGGCGCCGTGCTCGTGCCGCCGTTCGACGACGAGCTCATCATGGCGGGCCAGGCGACGGGCGCGGTGGAGCTGCTCGAGGAGGTTCCCGACCTCGACGCCGTCGTCGTCCCCGTCTCGGGCGGCGGCCTTCTCGGCGGCTGGGCGACGGCGGCCGAGCGGCTGCGGCCCGGCATCGCGATCTACGGCGCCGAGCCCGAGTCCGCGGCCGACACCAAGCAGTCGCTCCAGGCGGGCAGACGCGTCGAGGTCGCCGAGAACCCGACGATCGCCGACGGTCTGCGCGTGACCTCGCCGGGAAAGCTCACCTTTCCGATCGTGCAGCGCGCCGTCAAGGACGTCCTCCTCGTCTCCGACGCGGAGATGATCGAGACCCTCGCGTTCCTGCTCGAGCGGATGAAGGTCCTCGTCGAGCCGTCGGGCGCCGCCGGCGCGGCCGCCGTGCGCCACCGCAAGGCCGACTTTTCGGGCAAGCGGGTCGGCGTCGTCCTGTCGGGCGGCAACGTCGACCTCCTCCGGCTCGCCGAATACGTCGCCGCGAGGCCCCGCCTTTGAGGTTCCTAAACTTCGGGGTTTCGGGCCGCGCGTCGGCTATCTCTACGCGCGTGGCGATCGCGCTGGCGGTGTCGAGCCTCGGCCTCGGCGGGCTTTCCTGCCGCCGCGAGAGCTCTGCCGGAAGGCCGCTGCCGGCGCCGGCGGGCGAAACCGCCGCGGCCGAGAAAGCCGGCGACCGACCGCGGCCCAACAGGGGCATCGCCGTCGGCGAGCTCGCGCCCGACTTCACGCTGACCGACCAGACCGGCAAGGCCGTCCGCCTGTCGGCGCTGCGCGGCGAGCCCGTCGCGATCACGTTTCTCTACACGCGCTGCCCGGATGCGACGGCCTGTCCCATGACCGCGGCCAAGTTCGCGAAACTGGCGGCGGCGCTGAAGCAGGAAAGGGTAGGGCGCCTTCTCGCGGTGACCGTCGACCCCGAGAACGACACACCCGCGGTGCTCGCCGACTACGCGACGCGCATCGGCGCCGACCCGGAGCGCTGGAAGTTTCTGACGGGCGACGCGACGGCGCTCGCGCGCGTGGCCGAGAGCTTCGGCGTCCTCTACTATCCCGACCACGGAAAGATCGTGCACTCGCAGGCGGTCGCGATTCTCGACGGCGACGGCCGCCTGACGAGCATCTATTACGGCGCCGACTGGGAACCGGAGCAGATCCTGAAGGATCTCGAGAAAGCGAGGAACGGATGACTCGGACGCGCATCCTGGGAGCCCTGGCCTTCGCCGCGGCCGCGGCCTGGGGCGTGGCGGCTTTCGCCGACGAACCGCCGGCGCACCCGTCGGCGCTGTACAAGGAGTACTGCGCCAAGTGCCACGGGGAGGACGGCAAGGCGAAGACGATGAAGGGAAAATTCCTGAAGGCGCGCAACTTCACCGACGCCGAGTGGCAGGCGGGCGTGTCGAGCGCCGACCTCGTCAAGACCGTGACGGACGGCAAGGACGACATGCCGCCCTTCGGCAAGAAGCTGACGCCGGAGCAGATCGAGAGCCTGGTGAAGAACGACGTGCGCGGGTTCGCTCCGGCGAAGCCGTAAGCGGCGGCGCGCGGGCAGGCGCGGATATACTGCCCGCGCGCGTGGACTCCCATCCGATCACCGATCCGAAGCGCTACCAGCTTCGCGCGTGCGGCGAGGACGTTCAGATCTACCCGAGGGCGCACCTCGTGTCGCCGGAAGTCGTCTCGATCGGCGATTCCGTGGTGATCGACGACTTCGTGTTCCTCGTCGGCGGCGTCGAAACGCGGATCGGCAGCTTCGTGCACCTGGCGTCGTTCTCGTCGTACCTCGGCCGGGGCCGGCTCGTCATCGAGGACTTCGTCAGCGTCTCGAGCGGGGCGCGGATCTACACGGGCATCGACGACTTTCTGGGAGGTTCGCTCGTCGGGCCCGGCGTGCCGGCGCCCTACCGCCAGCCGGAGCGTTCGTCGCTTCACATCGGCCGTCATGCCCTCGTGGGCGCCAACGCCGTCGTCTTCCCGGGCGTGACCCTGGCAGAAGGCTGCGCGATCGGAGCGCTCTCGCTGGTCAACCGGGACTGCGAGCCCTGGACGATCTACGGCGGCGTGCCGGCCAAGCCGCTGAAGGCGCGTCCGCGCGAGCGGATCCTCGAGCTCGAGCGCCAGCTGCGCCGCGACCTCTACGACGGCGGGGGGCATTACATTCCGGCCGCCCGGCGGTGACGGCGATGCTTCCCGTCACGCGCCCCTCCTTGCCGGAGCTCGCCGAGTTCGAGCGACTCCTCGAGGACATCTGGCAGAGCCGGATGCTCTCGAACTTCGGGAAATACGCCCGCCAGTTCGAGGAGAAGGCGCAGCGGTACTTTTCGAATCCGTGGACGCGGGCGCTCGTCAACTGCGATCTCGGCCTCGTCCTCTCGCTGGCGGCCCTCGAGATTCCGGAGGGCGCCGAGTGCCTCGTGCCGTCGTTCACTTTCAACTCCACGGCCAACGCCGTTCTCTGGAACCGCCTGCGGCCCGTCTTCGTCGACGTCGATCCGCGCACGTTCAACGTCGACGTCGCGGATCTCGAGCGGCGGCTTTCGTCCGCGACGCGGGCGATCGTCGTCACGCACGTCTTCGGCAGCGCGTGCGACGTCGGGAGGGTCCTCGCGCTCGCGCGCGCGAGAAACGTCCCGGTCGTCGTGGACGCGGCGCACGCCTACGGCGCGACGTACCACGGGGTCCGGATCGGCGACGCCGGTCTCGGCGCGTACCAGGTGTTCAGCTTCAGCGGCACCAAACAGGTCACCTCGGCCGAGGGCGGGCTCGTGGCGTGTGCGAACGAGGACCTGGCGACGCGCATCGAATTCCGCCGCGCTTACGGCTTTCAGAACGACTACGTCTCGCGGGTCCTCGGCGTGAATGGCAAGATCTCGGAGATCCACGCCGCGCTCGCGTGCCTGAGCGTCGACCCCATCGAGGAGGTCGTCGCGGCGCGCGGGCGGAAGGCACAGCGGTATCGGGAGGCCCTCGGCGGCGTTCCCGGCGTCCGGTTTCAGGAGCACCTCCCGGACTGCCGGGCGACCTACAAGGACTTCGCCATCCTGTGCCCGCGCGACCGCGACCTCCTCGCCGAGCGCCTGATGGCCGAGGGAATCCAGACCAAGACCTATTTCCGGCCGCTCCACCGGATGCCGCTCTTTGCGCCGTATCGGACTTCCGCGGACGACCTCGGCGACACCGAGGCGGTCGCCGACGCCGTCCTCTGTCTCCCGATGTTCAACGACCTCGGCGACGCCGACATCGAGCGCGTCGGCCAGTCGATCGCGAGGTTCTACGGCTGCGTCTGAGCGGGAGCAACGCCGGCGTTTGACCCTCGGGCGCCTTCGGTGGGCGCTGACGCCCGAGACCACGCGGCCGCTCGTGAGCGTCGTGACGCCCACCTACAACCGCGCCGACCTCCTGACGACGCGGACGTTGCCGTCCCTCATCCGTCAGACGTACACGCGATGGGAAGCGGTGGTCGTCGGCGACGCCTGCACCGACGACACGGCCGCGCGCATCGCGGCGCTCCGCGATCCGAGGATTCGATTCGAAAACCTGCCGCAGCGCGGCGTCTACCCGGATGACCCCCTGCGCCGCTGGATGGTCGCCGGCTCGACGCCGGCCAATCGCGCGCTCGAGCTCGCCCGCGGCCGGTGGCTCGGTTACCTCGACGACGACGACGTCCTCGTCGAGGATCACCTGGAGCGTCTGCTCGCCTTTGCCCGGGAAAGCCGCGCGGAGTTCGTCTTCGGCGCGGGCGATTTTCAGCGCTCGCCGACGGAGTGGCTCCGGATCGGCGCCCTGCCGCCCACGCCCGGCCACGTCATGCACTCGTCGGTCCTCTACCGTTCCTATCTGCGGTTCCTGCGCTACGACCTGGAGGCATGGAAGGAATCGGTCGGCGCCGACGCGCACCTCTGGGGCCGGATGGACCGGCTCGGCGTGCGGTTCGCCTTTCTCGACCGCGTCGTTTGTCGGGCGCCGCTGCGGCCCGGCGAGACGCTGGCCGGCCAGCGGGCCGCCGAACGGCGCGCCGACCTTCACCGGGCCGAGGCGTCCCGGCAGACCTCGACGTAGACGTCGTTGCCCCGGAACACGAGCTTGCGAACGGTCTCGCCGTTCGCCCGCGCGGCGGCCGACAGGTCGGCCGTGACCCGCGCCGGGTCGAGATCCGGAAGCCGCCGTTCGGGCGGCTTGTACAGGTTGGTGTGGACGCAGAAGACGGCAAAGCAGTCCGGATCGCCCTTCGCGAGCGCCGAGTTCAGAGCGGCCAGCGTCGCCGGGTCGTCGAAATCGAAGTTCCAGCGGTCGCGGTGCGCGACGAGCGTCAGCGAACGGTCTCCCGACGCGAGCGAGTAGCGCTCGACGGCGGGGCGCGCCGGGTCGTGGCCCGCGAAACGCCAGTCCCAGTCGTGGTGCGCCATGAAGAAGCCGATCAGGTTCAACTGGTCGACCTGCACGAGGCTCGCGTCCGGGAACTCGCGATGAAACGTCCGGCTCTGGATCCCGAACGCGTCGGATCCCGGCGGGCGCAGGTCTTCGAGGTGGGCGACGAAGGAAACGGCGATCGCCAGAAGCGCCGCGGCGGCGATCGAGCGGCGGAGTCGAACGCTCTTCGTGCCGCGGAGAATCCGATCGAGCGCGAGGAAGCCCGAAAGCAGGGCGAAGACGAAGAACAGGAACTGCTGCCGGAGAACGCCGCCGAACGGATACTTGCCGGAGAGGCCGAGGACCATGCCGCCCGCGAGCAGGATCGCCAGAATCGCCGAGGGCATGACGCGATCCGCCCTGCCGTCGCGCGGCTTTTCGGTCGCCGTCGCGAGCAGGGTGGCGCCGACGAAGGCGAGGACGAGGGCCGCGGCGCGCCTGGGGCTCCAGAGCTCGAACGGCGAGAACAGGTTGAACAGGCTCCAGAGGTTGCGCGTCAGAAACCGGGCGGCGGTCTCGGCCCCCGGGACGAAGTAGAACTCGGGCAGGTGGTTGAGCGGACGGATCCAGGGTCTCGCCACCCACACGTAGAGGCCGGCGCTCACGACCGCCGGCGGCGCGAGCGTCAACAGGTCGGCGACCGCGCGCTTTGGCAAGGAACGAAGCAGCCGGCGCCCGTACGCGGGGCGGAGGCACGCGACGAGAAAGGGCGCCAGGACGGCCGCCGCGAGATAGAGACCGGCGAAGTACTCCGTCGCCAGGGCGAGGCAAACCAGAGTCGAGAACGCGACTCGGCTGCGGCGCGGGATGCGCTCGGGGTCGGCTGCCGTCAGGTCGCCGTAGTAGAGGAAGGACCAGAGGATGAAGAACACGGCGAGCGAGTACGACTGGACTTCGGCCGAGAGCAGGATCGGGGAGACCGAGACGGCCATCGCGAGGCTCCCCAGGGTCGCCGCGCTTTCCGCGGCGCCGAGGCGCCGCAGGATCCGATGAACGAGAGCGACCGCGCCGATTCCCGCGAGGACCGGGATCGCCCGGTACGCCAGGCGAGAGTGACCGAACGCATCCGCGAGCCGGAGCAGCAGGAGAAAGAGGGGAGGGTGGGCCAGGCTGCCGTATTCGCGCGCGAGGTTCCGCGCGATGAAGACGTGCCAGTAGCCGTTGTAGTCGATCGGGTGCCGCACGGCGACGACGACGCGCAGGAGCGCCGCCACGGCGACCGAGAAGACGAGTCCCGGTTCGGGCGCCGGGCGCGAGGGACCGGGCGGGCGCGCCGCTTCCGAATCGGAGTCAGCCACGCAGGATCCGGAGCGATTCGCGCAGGGCGCCGTTTCTCCGCCGGGATCCCCCGAGACGGAAGATCGCGAAATCGAGCTCCGTCACCGTCGGCGCGCTCTCGTAGAAGAGAAGCTCCGCCTGCGCCGAGACCAGCTCCACCGCCGGCTTGACCGACGGCCAGGAGACGTCGTCCAGCACGATCAGGCCGCCCCGCTCGAGCAGCGGGAGGTAGAGCTTCACGTCCTCGAGGACGTGCGCCGTGTCGTGGTTTCCGTCCACGTGGATCAATCCGAACCGAACGCCGCGGCCGGCAAAATCCTCCGCCGCCCGGGCCGAGGTGGCGCGCACCAGCTCGCAGTGGGGTTCCACCCCGAGCTCCGAGCGCAGCCTCAGGACGTCGCGGTAGAGCTCCTCGAAGTCGGTCGTCCGGAGAAACTCCTCGAGCCGGGCCCGGAGCGCGGGATTGTCGTGCTGGGCCGCCTCGATCGCGGAGTACGGGTCCACGCCGTACGCGGTGCCTCCGGTGGCGTCCCGGTGCGCGACCGCCTGCGGCATCAGGGAGCGGCCGCGGTAGACGCCGATGTCGACCGACGCCCGGACGCGCTCGGCCCGGATCAGCCACGCCATGGCATACGCCTTTTTCGGGGGACACCCTCCGCCGAAGTCGACCGGGATGCGCCGCAGGGCGTCGGCGACCGACGCCGCGAGCGGATCGTTCTCGCCGGGCGCCACGTCGCGGCGCCAGCGCGCGAGCCAGCGACCCGGCGTCATCGGCGCCGCGCGGGCCGGCGCGCCCGCGCCTCAGTAGACGGCATCCTCGAGCGAGACGCCGAAGATTCCGGAATACATCTTCGGGAAGAAGTGCGTGGATTTCTGCGGCAGGCGATCGCCCGATCCGACCACGGCCTCGACGTCGGAGACGGTCGTCGCGCGCATCAGGATGGCGGCCTGCGCTTCCTGGCGATCGACCGCGGCCACGGCCGCGGCGGCGTCGGACGTGAACGACACGTTCTCGCCGCGGGCGATCAGGTCCGTGCCGATCGAGAGGAGCCTGTCGAAGAAGGCGACCTCGAGGGCCGAGACGTCGAGCCCTTTCCAGGCGTCCGAGCGGCCCTCGGGCCAGGGCAGCGGCGGGGGCGATTGCCGGAGCGTCAACAGAACGGGCAACGCCGGCGGCGCGTACAGCACGAACGCCGGCCGGATCCGGGAATGGCCCTTCAACGCCTCGAGCGCGGCGACGGCGCTCGAGTGCTCGACGACGTCGAACACGGCGCGCGCGTTCTCGAGCAGCCGCGCCGGGTTCCACGCGGGGATCCCGGAAAGCAGCCGGTGAATCGGGCGCACGACGAGGCCGGGGGAGGCCATGTCGACGATCGCGCAGAGCTTGTACCGCGCGCCGGGGAGCTTCGCCGCGGCCGGGTCCTTCGAAAAGGCGAGCGCCGTCTCGTAGCGGTGGTGGCCGTCGGCGATGATCGCCTCGGCGTTCTTGACGAGGCCCTGGAGCTCGACGTGCGCGGCGTAGTCCGAGATCCGGAAGGCGTCGTGGCGCACGCCGTCGGGGTCCGTCGCGGACAGCTGCGGCGTGCGGCGCGTGCCGAGAACCGCCGTCAGCGGCGCCCGCGTCATCAGGAAGACGAGCTCGAGGTCCGCTTTCAGCGCGCCGAGGAGCGCGAGGCGATCGGCCTTGGGTTTGGCGAGCGTCCGCTCGTGGGGCCGGACGGTCCCGGCGGCGTATTCGGCCAGGCGCACGAGGCCGACGAGCGCGTTGCGGACGACGGTCTCGCCGCCATCGGTGAAGGTCTGGCGATAGATCCAGAGCGCCGGCCGGCGCTCCTTTTCGAGCGTGCCGTCGGCGAGCCAGCCGGAGAGCTGCCCGGCGGCGCCTTCGTAGACGTCGCCGTCGTCGCGCCGGCGATACGTCACGCGCACGATGTTCTCGGGCGCCGAGGCGTAGAGGCGCTCCTGGCCGAGCGGGGAGATCTGGTCGTAGGGCGGCGCGAAGACCGCCGCGAGCCCCCGGGCCTTCAGCACGCGGGGCGAGAAGCGAATCGAACGAAACGGTCGCAGTTCCATGCGTCAGAGTCTAAGCGGGGTCCGACCCTGCCCCAAGGGGTCGCCCATGACCGAGCGAGCCGGGCGGGGTCTGACCCGGCCGCCATGCCGCGCTACACTGATCGGGCGTGATCTCGCTCTCCCGCGCCATCGACGGCTTCGAGCGCTACGTGGCCGACGAACGGCGCTTTTCCCCGCGGACCGTGCTCGCCTACCGTACCGACCTCGACCGGTTCGCGGATTTCTGGGAGAGGGAGTTCGCCCACGAAAGCGCCGGCAGGACGCCGCTCTCGAAGCTCGACACGCTGGCCGTGCGCTCGTATCTGGCCGCGCTCCACCGCGCGAAGCTCTCGAACCGCTCGCTCGCGCGGCATCTCTCGACGCTGCGGTCGTTTTTTCGCTGGGCCTGCCGCGAAGGGCACCTCGCGACGAGCCCCGCGCGGGGGCTCCCCGCGCCGCGCGTGCCGAAGACGCTGCCGCGCGCGATGACGCTGCCCGACACCGAGCGGCTGCTCGCGGCGGAGCCCGAGGAGAGCTTCGTGCCGGAGCGCGAGCGCGCCCTGTTCGAGCTCCTCTACGCGACCGGCCTGCGCGTCTCCGAGGCGGCGGGCCTCGACCTCGAGGACGTGGACTTCGAGGCGCGCCTGGTCCGCGTGACCGGCAAGGGGAGCCGCGAGCGGATCGTGCCGTTTGGCGAAGCGGCCGGCGACGCCCTCGCCGCGTACCTGCCGTCGCGCGCCGCGCTCCGCCACCGCGCGGCCGCGGCCGGCGAGGCCGGCGGCGCGGGCGAGCCGGTTTTCGTCAACGCCCGGGGAGGTCGGCTCACGCCTCGCTCGATGGCGCGCCTGCTCAAGACGCGGCTGCGGGCGGCGGGACTTCCCGAAGAGATCTCGCCGCACGCCCTGCGGCACACGTTCGCCACGCACCTGCTCGAGGCCGGCGCCGACCTGCGCGCGATCCAGGAGCTGCTCGGCCACGCGTCCCTGTCGACGACGCAGAAGTACACGCACCTCGACGCGGCCCGTCTGCGCGAGGTCTACCGCAGCGCGCATCCGAAGGCCTGACATGGTTTCGGGTTTCTGGTTCCTGGTCTCCGGGTGGGTCTGGCTGGCGTCTCCCGCGCCGGCCGCCACGCCCGCGCCCGACGCCGTGCTCGTCCAGATCGACCGGATCGTCCGGGAAGGCTTCTACGACGCGAAACTGAAGGGTGTCGACTGGAGCGCCGCGGTCGCGAAGGCCTCGGCCGAGCTCGCGTCGGCCTCCAACGGGGCCGCGCGCGACGCCGTCTACGACCGTCTGCTCGCGACCCTTTCGGACTCGCACACGTTCCGCGTGCCGCCGGGGCGGCTGCCCGAGCGCGGCTGGGGCACGACCGGGCTGCGGCTCGGCCAGGACGGCGACGGCTACGCGGTCAAAGGGGTGCTGCCGGGAAGTTCCGCCGAGCGCGCCGGCATGAAGCTCGGGGACCGCGTTCTCGAGATCGACGGCGTGAAATACGGGCGGGACCGCGTCAATTTCCGCGACCTCGTCTTCGTGTCGGAGGGAGCCCCGGGAACCTTCTCGCAGGTCGTCTGGCAGCGCCCGGGCCAGCCGCCGCGGACCGATCGCCTCGCGCGGACCGCCGAAGAACCGGGCGACGCGCTCGTCTGGAAGAGCGTGCGGGTCATCCGCAAGGGCGGCAGGACCTACGGCTACGCGCACCTCTGGGGGATGAGCGCGGAGACGGCACTCGCCGTGGTGGATCTGCTGCTGGACCGGCGGCTGACCGCGCGGGCGCGGCCCGGGCTCGACGGCTGGGGAGACATCGACGGTTTTCTCCTCGACGTCCGCGGCAACAGCGGCGGCTACGACCCGAACATCCTCTCGACGTTCCTGCAGGGGCAGTGGAGCGCGGGCGACTACTACACCGTGACGCGCGAGGGAAAGCGGCTCGAGCCGCCGGTGTACGCGAAGCTGCCGGTCGCGCTGCTGGTCGACTCGGGCACGACGTCGGCCGGCGAGGCGCTCGCGTTGAAGTTCCGCGCGCACAAGATCGGACCGATCGTCGGCGAGACGACGGCGGGGATGATGTCGGGCGGCGCCGCGGCCGAACGGCTCGCCGACGGTTCGACGCTCTGGTACACGGCGCGGGCGATCGAGGGCCTCGACGGCAAGAGCTACGAGGGAATGGGCGTGACGCCGGACGTCGCCGCCGCCGATCGCCCGCCCGCGGCGGCGGGCAAGGAAGACGCCGTGATCGAGGCCGCGATCGGGGCGCTCGCGAGCCCTGCGGTATCCTCACGCTGATGGAAAAGTGGCATTCCACGACCGTCCTGTGCGTCCGGCATCAGGGCAAGGTCGCGATGGCGTCGGACGGGCAGGTCACGCTCGGCACGACCGTCATGAAGCAGACGGCGGCGAAGATCCGCCGGTTGAAGGGCGGCGACGTCCTCGCGGGTTTCGCGGGCTCGTCGGCCGACGCTTTCGCCCTGTTCTCGCGCTTCGAGATGAAGCTCGAGGAGCACCGCGGCAACCTCGAGCGTTCCGCGATCGAGCTCGCCAAGGACTGGCGGACGGACAAGATGCTGCGTCAGCTGGAGGCCCTGCTCATCGTCGCGGACAAGTCGACCTCGCTCCTGATCTCGGGGACGGGCGACCTGATCTCGCCGGAGGAGGGCGTGCTCGCGATCGGCTCCGGCGGCGCCTACGCGCTCGCGGCCGCGCGGGCGCTGTTGAAGCACCGGTCCGACATGTCGGCCTCGCAGATCGCGAAAGAGGCCCTGTTGATCGCCGCCCAGATCGACATCTACACCAACGACCACGTCACGCTCGAAGAGGTGTGACGTGGTCTTCATGATGCCCGGCGAAACGGAAGCGGAAGCGCCGCCGGCGGCCGCGCGAACGCCGCGCGAGATCGTCGCCGAGCTCGACAAGTACGTCATCGGCCAGAAGCGGGCCAAGAAAGCCGTGGCGATCGCGCTGCGCAACCGCTGGCGGCGCCAGCGCCTGCCCCCCGAGATGGCGCGCGAGATCCTGCCGAAGAACATCCTCATGATCGGGCCGACGGGCGTCGGCAAGACCGAGATCGCGCGGCGGCTCGCGCGCCTGGCGGACGCGCCGTTTCTGAAGGTCGAAGCCTCGAAGTTCACCGAGGTCGGCTACGTCGGCCGCGACGTCGAGTCGATCGTGCGCGATCTGACCGAGGTCGCCGTCCAGATGGTCCGCGAAGAGAAGACGCTCGAGATCCGCGACCGGGCGACCGGCCGGACCGAGCAGCGCCTGCTCGACCTGCTCCTGCCGGCGCTCCCGGACACCGAGGCCGAGGAGACGCGGCACAAGCTCCGCCAGCTGCTGCGCGAGGGCAAGCTCGAGGATCGCCTCGTCGAGGTCGAGGTCGCCGACAAGACCTTCCCATCCTTCGAAATCGTGACCAACCAGGGCGTCGAGGAGATGGACATCAACGTCAAGGAGATGCTCCCGGGCCTCTTCGGCGGCAAGAAGAAGCGGCGCAAGACGACGGTCGGCGAGGCGCGGCAGATCCTCCAGGCCGAGGAAGAGGGCCGGTTGATCGACCCGGGCCAGGTCGCCCGCGAAGCCGTCGAGCGCGCGCAGTCCTCCGGGATCGTGTTTCTCGACGAGATCGACAAGGTCGCCGGCCGCGAGTCGGGCGGACGCGGGCCCGACGTCTCGCGCGAGGGCGTGCAGCGCGACCTGCTGCCGATCGTCGAAGGGACGTCGGTCAACACCAAGTACGGGTTCGTCAAGACGGACCACGTCCTCTTCATCGCCGCGGGCGCCTTCCACGTCTCGAAGCCCTCGGACCTGATCCCGGAGCTCCAGGGCCGGTTCCCGATCCGCGTCGAGCTCGATTCGCTCTCGGAAGCGGACTTCGTGCGCATCCTGACCGAGCCCGAGAACGCGCTCCTGAAGCAGTACCACGCGCTGCTCGACTCGGAACACGTCGACCTGTCGTTCTCCGACGAGGCGATCGGCGAGATCGCGCGCGACGCCGAACGCGTCAACCGGGCGCTCGAGAACATCGGCGCGCGGCGCCTGCACACGATCCTCGAGCGCCTGCTCGAAGACATCTCGTTTGCGGGACCCGAGAACGCGGGCAAGAAGATCCGGATCGAGCTCGCCGACGTGCAGAGCGCGCTCGCCGACCTCGTCAAGGACGAGGATCTGTCGCGATACGTTTTGTAGCGGCCCGCTGCGCGGGCCGACCGACATGAGAGGGGAAGTCGCTCCAGTATCCTCTCCCCGGAAGTCGCAGTCCCGCATGAAGCGTTTTTGTTCTGTGCTGGCGGTCATTGCCGTCGCTCTTTCCTGTGGCAAGAAGGGCGACCCCGAGCCGCCGCTGCCGCGGGGGCCGAATGCGATCAAGAACCTGACGGTGGAGCAGGAGGGCGACGACGCCGTCCTGACGTTCGCGTTTCCGGACCGGCTCATGAACGGCGCGCCGCTGACGGATCTGCTCGAGATCGACGTCTACCGCCTGTCGAACCCGCCGCCCGCGATCACCTCGCCCCGACCGGCGAGCGCGGGCGGCGCGGCGCCGTCAGGCGTCTCGGGGCAGTCGAGTACCTCCGTCGCCCCGCTGCCGGGAGCGGCCGAGCGCCGCGCGGCGACGAACGTGCGCGTGGCGGAGGAAGCGTTCTACGACAAGGCGCGCAAGGTGGCGGTGCTGTCGGTGTCGACGATCGCCGAGCTGACGCGCGGCGCGTCCGTCGTCTACCGGGATCCGCTGTCGCCCCTGATCGCGAAGGAGGGAAAACCCACGCCGCTCGCCTACGCGGTCGTCTCGGTGCGGCGCGGCGGGGAGGCGAGCCCGCTGTCGAACATCGCCACGCTCACGCCGGACGTCGCGCCCGACGCGCCGACGGGGCTGGAGGCGTTCCCGTACGAAGGGCGCATCTGCCTCGACTGGAACGCGCCGGAGACGGACGTGCTCGGGCGCCCCGTCGAGATCGGCGGCTACGAGGTCTACCGTCGGATCCTGCCGCAGGACGAGTACCAGGCGCCGCTGAACCCGCAGCCGGTCGCCGGCCTCTCGTACGTCGACATGGGCGCGCCCTACGGCGCCCCGCTCGTGTACACCGTGCGTGCGGTGCTGGCGAAAAACCCGAAGGTCGAGGGACTGCCGGCCGAAGAGCTCCCGGTTCTCTACCGCGACGTCTATCCGCCGCCCGCGCCGACGCGGCTCGACGCGTTGTCGGAGGGAAACCGCGTGCGGGTCGTCTGGACGCCGGTCGACGCCGGCGACCTCGCCGGCTATCTCGTGTTCCGCGCCGAGGGCAACGGTCCCCTGGCGCGCCTGACGCCGGCGCCCGTGGCCGACCCGTTCTACACGGACGACGCCGTGGCGCAAGGCCGGCGCTACCGATACGTCGTCCGGGCGATCGACCACGCCGGCAACCTGAGCGAGCCGTCGCCGGAGGCCGTCGCCGAGCCGTACTGATCCCCCCCTCACCCTGCCCTCTCCCCCCGATGGGGGGAGAGGGGTTGAAGAGGAGAGGCGGCGATCGTGCCTTCCTCCCTCTTCCCCGGAGCAGGCCGGGAAGCGGCGCTCGTGACCGACCCGTTCTACACGGACGACGCCGTGGCGCAAGGCCGGCGCTACCGATACGTCGTCCGG
>DATJPZ010000079.1:0-17616 GCA_035506175.1 Thermoanaerobaculia bacterium
TCCCCGGTTTTCTTCCCGCGTCCGCGCTCCGGTCGCTCTACGCGGAGGCGAGCGTCTACGTGCTCCCGTCGGTGGCGGAGCCGTTCGGTCTGACGGTCCTCGAGGCGCTCGGCCAGGGCGCGCCGACGATCGTGTCGCGCCAGGCGGGCGTCGGCGAAGTGGTGCGGAGCGTGATCCGCGTGGACGCCGCGGATCCGGCGGCGCTTGCCGCGAGGATTCTCTGGCTCATCGACTCGCCGGCCGTGCGGCGACAGCTCTCGCGGCGGGGTCGGGCCGAGGTCGCGCGGATGTCGTGGGAGCAGCCGGCGGCCCGATGTCTCGAGGTGTATCGAGAGCTGGCCTGAGCCTCAGACGCGGCCCGTGTCGCGCTCGGCGGGTCCGTCGGCCGGGACGCACCGGCCCGACGCCCACCGGCGCAGCGCCGTGATCTGTTCGGCCCGCGTCACCGAGAGCGGCCGCGTCGAGCGCAGGGCCACGAGGATGCCGGACGTGTCGAGCGGAAAGCCGCCGGCGCGCGCCTCGTAGAGAGCCGAGACGACGCCCTGCTCGATCTCGGCGCCGGAGAAACCGGCCGAGGCCCGGGCGAGCTCGCCGAGGTCGAACCGGGCGGGCGGCTCGCCGCGCTTGCCGAGGTGCAGCCGGAAGATGTCGGCGCGGGCGCCGGTCCCGGGAAGGTCGACGAAGAAGATCTCGTCCATCCGACCCTTCCGCATCATCTCGGGTGGGAGTTCCTCGACGGAGTTCGCGGTGGCCACGAGGAAGACGCGCGAGGCGCGCTCCTGCATCCACACCAGCAGGGTTCCGATGAGCCGCCGCGAGACGCCGCCGTCGGAATCCGAGGAGCGGGGCGACACGAAGGCTTTCTCGATCTCGTCGATCCAGAGGACGCAGGGAGCCATGCGCTCGACGCGCCGCAGGGCGTCGCGCAGATTGCGCTCCGACTCGCCGACGAAGGGCGCCAGGAGCTTGCCGGCGTCGAGCGCGAGAAGCGGCAGGCCCCAGGTCGACGCCACCGCCTTGGCGGCGAGGCTCTTGCCGCAGCCCTGCACGCCGAGAAGGAGGATGCCCTTGGGCGGGTCGAGGCCCTTCGCGTCGGGCCCGGGCAGCAGGCCGACGCGGCGCGTCGCGATCCACTTCTTCAGTTTCTCGAGGCCTCCGAGCTGGTCGAGGCCCTCCGGAGCCGGGATGAACTCGAGGAGGCCGCCGCCCTCGACGAGGCCCTTCTTCAATTCCCGGAGACGCCCCCGGTCGGCCGCGGTCAGGGCATTGTCCTCCACGATCGCCTGGGCGAGCGCCCGTTCCGCCTCGAAGAGCGTGAGCCCCTGGAGGTCGGAGACCACGCCCTCGACTTCGTCCCGAGACAGGGACACGCGCGCCCCCGGGTTCTGGCGCGGCAGGCCTTTGACGACGCGGGCGAGGAGCGCGCGCAGTTCCTCGGGGCCCGGGAGGGCGAACTCGAAGCGGACGGCGATGTCGGAGAGCTCGGGCTTCTCGGGCATCGAAGGACCCACGAGGACGATCGTGCGCGCCGAGCCGGCGAACTCCTGGGCGGTCTCGCGCAGGATCCGCAAGGTGCCCGGGTTCTCGAGGTGGGGCATCGGGTCCTTGAGCAGGAAGGTGCCGTCCCCCGCGGTACGCCGGATCAGGCGCAGGGCCTGGGCGAGCTCGGCCGAGCGCTCGGCGTCGGACGGATGAGCCGGGACGAGGCCGCTCGCGGCGCTCCAGGTCCAGAACGGGAGGGAGAGACCGCTCGAGACTTCGCGAACGAGGGACTCGAAGCGCTGCTCCTCCACCGTCTCACAGACGATCAGCGGATGCCGCGATTTCAGGAGGACGGCGAGGTCCCTGGCGGAGGCGTCCAATCGGCGTCGAGTGTAGCGAAGATTCCGGGCGTAGACTTCCGCCGTGCCGGCCAAGCGGGTGGTATCCCTCTGCCCGTCCATCACCGAGACGATCGTCGCGATCGGGGGCCTGAAGGCCCTCGTCGGCGTGACGCGCTACTGCACGCGTCCGAGCGGGATGCTCTGGGGCCTGCCCCGCGTCGGGGGGACGAAGAGCCCGGAGATCGAACGGATCCTCGCTCTCGCGCCCGATCTCGTCTTCGCCAACGCCGAAGAGAATCGCCGCGAGGACGTCGAGGCGCTGCGGTCGGCCGGCGTCGAGGTGGACGTGACGCTGCCCAAGACCGTGGCCGAGGTGCCGGAGGCGATCCGGCAGTGGGGCTGCCGGCTCGGGACGGAGGCGGAGGCCGACGCCCTGGCGGTGCGCATCGAAGCGGCGGTGCGCGCGCTCGAGGCGCACCGGCCCGCGGCCCGTTTCCGCTACGCCTACTGGATCTGGAAGGACCCGTGGATGACGATCTCGGACGACACCTACGTCGCCGACCTGATCCGACTCGCCGGGGGCGAGAACGTCTACGGCAGCGAGCCCGTTCGCTATCCGACGACCCATCCCTCGGAAGCGCTGGCGCGGGAGCCGCAGGTCCACCTCTTTCCGAGCGAGCCCTTTCCGTTTTCCGAGGAGCGCCACGGCGCGCTCGCCGAAAAGCTCTTCGGCACGCAGGCGCGCCGTCTCTTCGTGGCTGGAGACGACTATTGCTGGCACGGAGTCCGAACTATTGAGGGGTTAAAGGCGGTATCTAGCCTATTAAAATAATAGTTTTGTAGATATTTTCCTTATTTTATTAGGTTAGTCCTTTTCACTCCCGAAACACCTCGGGCGACGTAGAGATCGTCGCGGAACTCGGCCTCTGAAAGCATGACGCGGGAACCGTCGGGCGAGATGGCGAAGCTGTCCGTCGTGCGCTCCGGGTCGAAACCGGCGAGCGAGCGGCGGGTCGCCGTGGTGTCCGCGCCCTGGGAGGAGAAATCCTGGACGAAAACGCCCCAGGTCGAACGGTCGGGCGCTCTGCCGAGGAACGCCAGCCGCTTGCCGTCCGGCATCCAGCGGGCACGGCCGGAATCCGTGTCGATCCCGACGAGGTCGATCGCGAACGGCACGAGCTGCCCGTCGGCGATGCGCACGACGCGCGACTGCGTCGGCGTGTGGTAGACGGCGTAGGTTCCGTCGGGCGAGACCTCCGGATGAATGAGAGGTCCCGAGACCAGGCGCGTGTCACCCGAGCCGTCGGGGTGGATCTTCCATAGCCCCTGGCGGGGCGTGGCGCCCGCCGACGAGTAGACGATCCACTGCCCGTCGCGCGTCATCGTGGGGTTCTCGGCGTCAACCCCGTCGTGCGTGACCTGGCGGGCCCCGCTGCCGTCCGCGTCCGCCATCCAGATCTCGAAGTGCCCCGAACGGTTGGAGCTCCACAGCAGGTGTTTTCCGTCGGGCGAGAGGGCGGGATCCCAGTCCTCGCCGGCCTGATCCGTGAGCTTCCGGAGCGCTCCCGTCTTCAGGTTCGCCTCCCAGACGTCGAAGTTCCCGCCGCGATCGGAGGCGAAGACGACGCGTTCGCCGTCGGGCGAGTAGACGGGCTGGCGGTCGGTGCTCTGCCCTCGGGCGACCCAGCCGTGCGTCCCGGCGCTCGGGGAGCCGGAAACCGCGACCTCCCGCAGCATCATCCGGGCCACCGTGGAGTCGTAGACGAGCCGGCCGTCGCCGAGGATGTCGAGGGTGCTTCCGACGTTCGGGACGTGCAGGAGAACCCGCGCGGAACGCGACCCCGGCGACTGCTCGAGCACCTGGCCGGTCACCGTGCGCACGCTCGACGTCGACGCCGACCCCTGCAGATAGATCATCCGATCCCCGGACCAGGCCACCGACGACACCTGGCCGCGGGCCTCGGGGGGCGCGAGGACGCCGCTGTCGCCGGAAACCGATACGCGGTAGAAGAATCCCGCGCCGGTCGAGGCTCCCGAAGTCTGGACGATCACGATGGCCCGGCCGTCGGGCGTGAAGCGCGGCCGGCGCAGGCGCGCCTCTTTGTACTCGACGAGGATCCGGGCGTCGCTGCCGTCGGCGTTGGCGATGCCGACGCGGGCGACGCCGCCCTCGTAACGGCCGCGCAGGAACGCGATCTTCGAACCGTCGGGAGACCAGTCGCCGTCGTAGGCGTCCGCGAGCAGCTTGCGGGGCTCGCCGCCCACGGCGGCGACGCGATAGAGCGACACGTCGGTTCCGGACGCGCGGGCGAAGAGCACGCTCGCGCCGTCGGGGGAAAAGCGCGGGTGGAAGTCGAGCGGCCCGGCCGTCAGCGCCGCCTCCGTTCCCTCCCCGATCTGCTTGACCCAGATGCGGCTCTTGCCGTCGCGTTCCGAGGTGAACGCGACCGTCTTCCCGTCCGGGGAAGCGGCCGGCTGGCTGTCGCGGCCGGAGTAGGTCAGAGGCTGAATCTCCGGCGGGGCGGGCGGCGCGGGAGCCGTCAGCCTGCCGGCGACGAGGCCGACCGCCAGGGCCGCGAGCGCCGCGGACACCGCCGCGCCGCGCCCGGCGCCTCGCGGCCGCCCGCCCGGAAGCGGCGCGACGGGCGCCGAGGTTCCCGAGAGGGCCTCGAGCGCGAAGGCGAGGTCGTGGGCGGAGTGAAACCGCTGCTCGGGGTTCTTCTCGAGGCAGTGGCGGACGATGCGCTCGAGACCGGGGGATACGTTCTGGCTGGTGACCGAAAGGTCCGGCGGATCCTCTTTGAGGATCGCCGACATGGTGTCCGCGACGGTGTCGCCGTGGAACGCTCTCTTTCCCGACAGCATCTCGTAGAGGATCGCGCCGAACGAGAAAATGTCGCTGCGAGCGTCGGCGGGCCTGCCCCGCACCTGCTCGGGCGACATGTAGCCGATCGTTCCGAGCACGACGCCCGGCTCGGTCCCCGCGGTCGCCGTCGGGAGGCTTGTGACTTCGGAGCCTTCCTCCTGGCGCGTCAGCTTCGCCAGACCGAAGTCGAGAATCTTGACGCGGCCGTCCCGCGTGACGAAGAGGTTCTCGGGTTTGAGGTCGCGGTGGACGATGCCCTTGTCGTGCGCCGCCGCGAGACCCTTGGCGATCTGGAGCGCGTAGTCCGTGCACTTTCTCGGCGAGAGGCGGCCGCCGGCGAGCTCCGAGCGCAGCGTTTCGCCTTCGAGGAGTTCCTGGACGACGTAAGGCGCGCCGGCCGACGAGCCGATGTCGTAAACGGCGGTGATGTTCGGGTGGTTCAGGACCCCGGCGGCCTTTGCCTCCTGCTCGAAGCGGCGCAGCCGGTCCGCGTCGCCGGAAAACGAGGCCGGGAGCACCTTGACCGCGACCTCGCGGTCGAGGCGCGGATCGCGCGCCCGGTAGACCTCTCCCATGCCGCCTGCTCCCAGGGGAGACAGGATCTCGTAGGGGCCGAGCCGGGAACCGGCCGTCAGAGTCATCGGACTTCGACCAGTCTACATTCCGGGCGCGTTGTGGTGGAATGCGCGCCAGCGGAGGACTCCATGAGGCGCGTCGCCACGGCGGCTCTCGGTCTGGCTCTGGTCGCGGGGGCGCTGTCGGCGCAGTCGGCCGAGGTCACCGTAATCCGCGCCGGGACTCTGATCGACGGCGTGTCGCCGGCGGCGCGCCGGGATCAGGCCGTGGTGATCCGGGGCAACCGCATCGAGGGGGTGGGCGCGTGGAGCGCCGCCGCGATTCCGGCCGGCGCTTCGGTGATCGACCTCTCGTCGGCCACGGTCCTGCCGGGACTGATCGACGCCCACACGCACATCTTCCTCCAGGGGGAAGAGGCGTCCGAGGGCGGCTACGACGCCCAGCTCCTGATGGCCCCGCTCGCCCTTCGGGCCGCGCGCGCGACGGTGTCTGCCCGGCGGGCGCTCGACCAGGGCTTCACGACGATCCGCGACGTCGAGACCGAAGGCGCGGGTTACGGCGACGTGGGCATCAAGGAGGCGATCGAACGCGGCTACGTGCCCGGGCCGCGGATGTTCGTCGTCACGCGCGCGATCTCGACGACCGGCGGCTACCCGCTCGAAGGCTACGCGCCCGAGATCGACGTGCCGAAGGGCGCGCAGCTCGTGGACGGTCCGGTCGAAGCCCGGAAGGCGGCGCGCGAGCAGCTCTCCAACGGCGCCGACTGGATCAAGGTCTACATGACGCACCGCTCGTGGGTCGACGCGGCGGGCAACCTCGTCTCGCAGCCGACGCTGACGCTCGAGGAGCTGCAGGCGGTCGTCGACGAGACGCACGGCTGGGGCCGCAAGGTCGCCTGCCACGCCTACAACGGCATCGGCTTGAAGCGCGCGCTCGACGGCGGGTGCGACTCGATCGAGCACGGCCTCGAGCTCGACGACAGGGCCGTCGCGCAGATGGTCCGGCAGGGCACGTGGCTCGTGCCGACGATGAGCGTCTACTACGGGGGCTGGGCGCCCGAAGGGACGCCGACCGGGGATCTCGACCGCAAGCGGGTCGCGGTGCACGGCCCGTCGCTGCGCCGGGCGCTGAAGGCCGGCGTGAAGGTCGCCTTCGGCACGGACGTCGGGGGATTCCCGTGGACCGAGCCGATCGCGCAGGAGTTTCCGAGGCTCGTCGAGTTCGGCATGACGCCGATGGAGGCGATCCAGAGCGCGACGTCGCGGGGAGCCGAGCTGCTGGGGCAGAAAGGCTCCCTCGGCGTGCTCGCGCCCGGGGCTTTTGCCGACGTCGTCGCGGTGTCGGGCGACCCCCTCGCCGACGTCCGCGCGCTCGAGAAGGTCACGTTCGTGATGAAGGACGGCAAGGTCTATCGCGGAGCGGCGCGCTAGCGCCCGAGAAGGAGCGAGTCTCATGAGGCAGGACGCGAAGGCGCGGGGGATACTGGCGGCGGCCGTTCTGGTCGGGGTGGGCTGGGCGTCGTCGGCGCTGCCCCAGGACACCGCGGCGGACAAGGGCGACAAGAAACCCGCCGCCGGCAAGGAGGCCGCGCCCACGCCGACGCCGGGGCCGACGCCCGCGCCGGCGGTGTCGCACCGGCGGCTGACGCTCGGCGGAAAGCCCATCGCCTACACGGCGACGGCGGCCAACGTCGAGCTGAAGGACGCCAAGGGCGAAGCCAACGGCCGGATGTTCTACGTCGCCTACACGGCCGACGGCGCGGACGCCAAGACGCGGCCGGTCACGTTCGCGTTCAACGGCGGCCCGGGTTCGGCGAGCCTCTGGCTCCACATGGGCTCCTTCGGGCCCGAGCGCGTCGACGTGCCCGACGCCGAGTCGGCCGGCGCGGCGCCCTATCGGGTCGTCGACAACGCCGAGAGCCTGCTCGACCGAACCGACCTCGTCTTCGTCGACGCGATCGGCACGGGCTTCTCGCGGATCGTGGGGAAGGGAGAAGGCAAGGACTTCTACGGCACGGACCAGGACGTCGCGGCCTTCGCTCAGTTCGTCGAGCGCTGGATCACGGCCAACAACCGCTGGAACTCGCCGAAGTACCTCCTCGGCGAGTCCTACGGGACGACGCGCGGCGCGGCGCTGCTGGCGGCGCTTCACAAGCAGGGGATCGCGTTCAACGGGGCGATTTTCGTCTCGTCCTACTTGAACGCGTGGGACGACTTCAACGGGCCGCCCTTCTCGAACGACCGCGCCTACGAGCTGTACCTCCCGACGATGGCGGCGACCGCGTGGTACCACAAGAAACTCGACCCGATGCCTCCCGACCTCGAGAAGTTCCTGGTCGAGGCGCGGGCCTTCGCGCTCGGCGAGTACGAGCAGGCCCTCCAGAGGGGCAACAAGCTCGACGACGCGACGCGACGCGCGGTGGCGAAGAAACTGGCGCGCTACACGGGGCTGCCGGAGACGTACATCCTGAACGCCAACCTGCGGATCGATCCCAACCGCTTCGAGAAAGAGCTCCTGCGCGGCGAGCGGCGGACGATCGGCCGTCTCGATGCCCGCTACCGGGGCATCGACCACGACGCGGCGGGCGAGGCGCCCGAGTTCGACGCCGCCAACGCCGCTTTCTCGGCCGCGTTCGTCTCGGCCTTCAACGCCTACGTCCGCGAGACGCTCGGCTACAAGACCGACGACCTCTACAAGCCGACGAACTACGAGGAGGTCGGCAAGGACTGGGACGACCGGCACCGCACCGATTCCGGCCGCGCCCCGATGCCCGATGTGGCGGAAGATCTGCGCCTCGTCATGTCGATGAACCCGAACCTCCGGATCTTCTCGGCCAACGGCTATTTCGACTTCGCCACGCCGTTCTTCGAGACGGAGTACACGCTCGCCCACATGGGTCTCGACCCGACGCTCGAGAAGAACATCGTCTTCGGGTACTACCCGTCGGGCCACATGATCTACGTCAACGAGGCCTCGCGGCAGAAGTTGAAGGCAGACCTGGCGCGGTTCTATGACGCGGGGCGGTCGCCGGGAGGGCCGTGAGCTCCGCTAGCTCTTCCCCCGGTTGAGCAGGTCGAGGAACTCCTCGCGGACGGTCTGCGTGTTGAAGATGCCGCGGATCGCGGAAGTCACCGTCAGCGCGCCCGGCTTCTTGATGCCGCGCATCTCGACGCAGAGGTGGCGCGCCTCGACGACGACCATGACGCCCTGGGGGTCGAGCTTCTCGGCCATGTAACGGGCGATCTGCTCCGTCAGGCGCTCCTGGAGCTGGGGGCGGCGCGCGTAGAACTCGACGATCCGGGCCATCTTCGAGAGGCCGACGATCGACTCGTTCGGGATGTAGGCGACGTGCGCGTGCCCGTGGAACGGGACGAAGTGATGAGAGCAGAGCGAGTAGAAGGGGATGTCCTTTTCGATGACCATCGCCGAGTAGCGCTCGTCGTTGGGGAAGAACGTGACCTTGGGTTCGGCCCCCTCCGAGAGACCCTCGAAGAGCTCGAGGTACATCTTGGCGACGCGCTCGGGCGTCTCGACCAGGTTCGGGTCCTCGAGGTCGAGCCCCAGCAGCTCGATGATCTTGCGGAAGTGGGCGGCGATCGACCGGACGCGGGCGTCGTCGGCCGGCGCCGGCGCACCCGAGGATTCGTTGGCCGACGCGCGGTTCTTCATGGCCGGCTCCTCGCGGGTTCGCCCGGTCTCACGGGGCGCCGGGCTAGGCCGCCCGCGCCTTCTGGAGCAGGGCGGCGATGTCGCGGCCGACCGGGATGTCGCTCGCGATGACGTCCTTGATCTTGCCGTCCTTGCCGACGATGAAGGCCGTGCGGGCCGAGATCCCCTTTTCCGGGAGGTAGACGCCGTATTTCTCGGAGACCGCGCCCTTCGGGTGGAAGTCGGCCAGCAGCGGGTACTGAATCCCCTGCTGCGCGGCGAAGGCCTTGTGCGACCAGAGCGAGTCGACCGAGATGCCGAGCACCTCGACGTCCGCCGATCCGGTCGTCGGCAGCATTTCGGCGCACTGCCTGGTCTCGACCGAGCAGACGGGCGAGAAGTCGAGGGGATAGAAGAGGAGGATGACGCTCTTCTTGCCGCGGTAATCCGAGAGCGTCGTCTTGTCTCCCACGGTCGAGGGCAGCGTGAAGTCGGGGGCCGTGTCGCCGGGTTTCAAAGCCATTGCGTTGCTCCTTCGAGGATGTTCTGGCCGCGGCGTCCCGCCGCGGGGCCGTGATTCTATCCCGCCTCGCGACTCCTGCTTCCCGCCTGCTGCGTGTAACATCCCCTCCCCATGAAGATCGACCTGCACAGCCATTCGACGGTCTCGGACGGCCTGGATTCTCCCGCGGCCCTCGTCCGGCGGATGGCCGACGCCGGCCTCGGCGCCTTCGCGTTGACCGACCACGACACCCTGCAGGGCCTCCCGGAGGCCCGGGCGGAGGCGGCGCAGCGCGGCATCGAGCTGATCTCGGGGGCCGAGATCTCGGCGGAGTGGGGCGGCCAGGACGATATCCACATCCTGGCGCTCTTCGTCGACGAGAACAACGCGCGATTCAACGCCGCCCTCGTCCGGCGGCAGGAGGAGCGCCGCACGCGCGGCGAACGGATGGCCGCACGGATCGTCGAGCACGGCTACCCGCTCGATCTCGACGCGATCCGGGCCGACGTCGGCGACGGCGTGTGGGGCAGGCCCCACCTGGCGCGCGCGCTCGTCCGCGCGGGCCACGCCCGCGACAAGGACGACGCCTTCGATCGCTTCCTCGGGCGCGAGCATCCGTGGTTCGTGCCGTACGAGAAGTGGAAGGCGGCCGAGGTCGTGCGCGCGATCCACGAGGCCGGCGGCGTCTCGTCGATCGCGCACGCCGTCTGGTACAAGGACGGCGACGCCCTCATCCGTGCTCTGGCGGCCGAGGGGCTCGACGCGATCGAGGTGTTTCACCCCGACCACGGTCCGGACGAGGAGCGGCGCTTTCTCGCGCTGGCGCGTGAGCTCTCCCTCGCGACGACCGCGGGCAGCGATTTTCACGGCACGCCGGAGGGCCGGAAGGTCCCGGGCGCGGTGTCGGGCGACGCACGGATGCTCGAGGCGCTGCGCGCGCGCCGGCGCTCCTAGCGGCCCGTGTCGTCGGGGCGGGGCTTGTCCCCGCCCGCGGGCGGCCGCGAGGGCCGCCCCTACCCTGACAGTGTCATCAAGGCGTCGGTGACGAGACGCTCCCGGCGCTCGACGCGCCGCAGAAGAATCGGGAGCGGCGACCCGGACGTCATCTGTCCGGCCGCCGCGTGTCAGATGACGCTGTGGAAAACGCGGGAGACCTGTCGAAATCTCTGCTGATGACTTTGCGGCGTCGGGGCGACAGACTCGCCGCGACTTTCCCGATGCTCGAAGCGACCGCGGAAAAAACCCTTCCTGCGAATCTCGAAGCCGAACGCTCCGTGCTCGGCGCGATCCTGCTCGACCCGACGTCGCTGCACCACGTCGTGCCGATTCTCGAGCCCGACGACTTCTATCCCGACAGTCACCGGCGCATCTACGGCGCCATGCGCGAGCTCTCCGAACGCTCGACGGAGATCGACGTCCTCACGCTGAAGGAGGAGCTCGATCGGGCCGGCGAGATCGAGAAAATCGGGGGCGCGGCGTACCTGGCGGCGCTGCTCGACGGCGTGCCGGACGTCGGCAACGTCGAGCAATACGCTCGGATCGTCAAGGAAAAATCGACGCTGCGCCGGCTCATCCGGACCGGGCAGCGGATCGTGCGCGACGGCCTCGCCGGGGAGCGCGGCGCGGAGGCCCTGCTCGGGGAGGCGGCGGGCGAGATCTTCGACATTGCCGAGGGCGCGGTCCAGGGCGGCTTCGAGCCGATCGGCCAGGTCGTGGCGCGCAACCTCGAGATCATCGAGGACGCCCGCGGCCGCCAGGGCATGCTCTCGGGACTCGCCACCGGCTTCACGGAGCTCGACCGGATGACGTCGGGGCTCCAGAGCACGGACCTGATCGTGCTGGCGGCGCGGCCGTCCGTCGGGAAGACGTCGTTCGCCCTGAACATCGCCCAGCACATCGCGATCCGCGAGGGAAAGGCGGTCGGATTCTTCTCGCTCGAGATGTCGCGCGAACAGCTCGGTTTCCGCGTCCTCTGCTCCGAGGCGGACGTGGACGCCAAGAAGGTCCGCGACGGGTACGCCTCGAAAGAGGCGATGCAGCGGCTCGTCCTCGCGCAGTCGAAGATCCACGGCGCGAAGTTCTACATCGACGACAGCGCCGCCCTGAACGTCCCGGAGATGCGGGCCAAGGGGCAGCGCCTCAAGCGCGAGCACGGCCTCGACCTGCTGATCGTCGACTACATGCAGCTGATGGCGGGACACGGCCGGTTCGACAACCGGACCCAGGAAGTCTCGATGATCTCCCGCGGCCTGAAGCTTCTCGCCAAGGAGCTCCGCGTGCCGATCATCGCCCTGTCGCAGCTGTCGCGTCAGCCCGAGCAGCGCAAGGGCGAACTGCGCAAGCCCCAGCTCGCCGACCTGCGGGACTCGGGCTCGATCGAGCAGGACGCCGACATGGTCATCTTCCTGTACCGCGAGGAGCTCTACGACAAGGAGACCGAGCGCAAGGGAATCGCCGACGTGATCATCGCCAAGCAGCGCAACGGGCCGACCGGCGACTTCCCGGTCGTCTTCCTCGGCGACCACATGACGTTCGCCAATTACGCCGGCGCTCCGCCGGCGCCGTCGGAGGGGCAGCCGTTCTGACGGGATGCAGGATGCGGGATGCGGGATGAGCCGGCGCTCGCGGTGAGGCGCGTTTGATCGCGCACTTCGTACCCCGCGTCTCGCATCCCAGGGGTTCTGTCCGTGCGGTGGTCGCCCCGGACGCGATCGCCGCGAACTATCGCCTCTTGCGGGAGCGTGTCGCTCCGCGGGCCGTCTACGCCGTCGTCAAGGCGGATGCCTACGGCCACGGCGCGCCGGCGGTCGCGCGCCGGCTCTCCGCCGAAGGCGCCGACCGTTTCGCGGTGGCCCAGGCCGATGAAGGCGTGTCGCTGCGCCGCGCCGGCGTCGCGGGCGAGATTCTCGTCCTCTCGCACGCGGACGCGCGTGATCTGCCGCGTCTGCGAGGGTACGCGCTCACGCCCGCGCTCTACGACCTCGGTCAGGCCGCGGCGTTCGCGCGGGCGACGGCGACGCTCGCCGACGCGCTGCCCGTCCACCTCGAGCTCGACACGGGGATGGGTCGCGCGGGGCTGCGCCCCGAGCAGCTCGACGAGGCCGCCTCCCTCCTCCGCGCCGCGCGGGGGCTCGCCGTAGTCGGGACGTTCGCGAACCTCTCCTCGGCCGACGACCGGGCGTCGCCGGCGACCGAGCGCCAGGCGGCGCTCCTCCGGGAAGGCGCCGCGCGCCTGAAGGCCGCAGGCATCCTGCCCGGCCTCGTGCACGCCGCGAACTCGGCGGCGATCCTGGCGTCTCCGGGCGCGTGGCTCGACGCCGTGCGGCCCGGGCTCGCGCTCTACGGCGTCGCGCCTTCCGCCGATCCGTGGCCCGCCGCGCTCACGCCCGCGCTCTCGGTCGAGACGGAAGTCGTCTCGGTCCGACAGGTCCCGGCAGGCACGCCGCTCGGCTACGGAGGGCGCTTCGTCACGACCCGAGCGACGACGATCGCCGTGCTCCCGATCGGCTATGCGGACGGCTTCCGGCGAAGCCTTTCCGGAAAAGCCTCCGTCCTCCTGCGCGGCCGGCGCGCCCCGGTCGTCGGCACGGTCAGCATGGACGTCACGCTCGTCGACGCCACGGAAACGGGGGCCGGGCGCGGCGATCCCGTCGTCTGCCTCGGCGCGCAGGGCTCCGAGTCGATCGGCGCGTGGGAGCTCGCCCGGGCGGCCGACACGATTCCGTACGAGATCCTCTGCGGTCTCGGCGCGCGGGTGCGGCGCGAGTACGCGGGGTCCTGACCCATGCCCGCCAGAGTCGTCGCCGTTTTCGCCTGCCAGTCCTGCGGTTCGACGTCGCCCAAGTGGCTCGGCCGCTGCCCGGAGTGCGGCGAGTGGAATTCGTTTGCCGAGGAACGGCGCGCGCCGGCATCCCGGGCGGCCACGGCGGAAGCGCCGCAGGCCGTCGCGATCGGCGACATCGAGACCGCCGAGCGGCCGCGCCTGACGACGGGCCTTCCCGGTTTCGACCGGGTCCTCGGCGGCGGCCTGGTGCCGGGCTCCGTCGTCCTCCTCGGCGGGGAGCCGGGAATCGGCAAATCGACGCTGCTGCTCCAGGCGGGACGGGGCCTCGCGGCGCGCTCGCGCGACGTCCTCTACGCCAGCGCCGAGGAGTCCGCGCCCCAGGTTCGGCTGCGCGGCGGCCGCCTCGGGATCCGCGAGGAGCGGCTGTTCGTCCTCGCCGAGACCGACGTCGCTCGGATCGTGGCGGAGGCGGAGGCGCGATCGCCCGCCGTCGTCGTGATCGACTCGGTGCAGGCGGTCCGCGAGCCGACGCTCGCCTCGGCGACAGGCACCGTCTCTCAGGTTCGGGCCGCCGCCTCGGAGTTGACGCGCTACGCGAAATCGCGGGGCGTGCCGGTCCTTCTCGTCGGCCACGTGACCAAGGACGGCTCGCTCGCAGGGCCCAAGTCGCTCGAACATCTCGTCGACGCCGTGGTGTCGATCGAGGGCGACCGGGGATCTTCGCGGCGGCTGCTGCGCGCGACGAAGAACCGGTTCGGCCCGGTCGACGAGATCGCCCTCTACGACATGACCGGCGACGGGCTCGTCGAGCTGCCGGATGCCTCCGCCACCTTGCTCGCCGAGCGGCGGCCGGGTCTCGCCGGCAGCGCGGTGACGGCGGCCCGCGAAGGCACGCGCTCGGTGCTCGTCGAGATCCAGGCCCTCGTCGGCGCCGCGTCGGCCGGTTCGCCGCGGCGCGTCGGCATCGGCGTCGACGCGGGGAGGCTCGCGCTGCTGCTGGCCGTGCTCGACGGAGCCGGGCTCGCGCTGTCGACGCGCGAGGTGTTCGTGTCGTGCACCGGCGGCATCGAGGTGACCGAGCCCGCGGCGGATCTCGCGATCGTGGCCGCGCTCGTGTCCTCGACGCGCGGCCGGGCGCTGCCGGATCGGGCCGTCTTTTTCGGCGAGATCGGTCTTCTCGGGGAGGTGCGGCGCGTGCCCGCGGCGGGGTCTCGACTCAAGGAGGCGTCGGCCCTCGGGTTCGGGTCGGTGTGGCTGCCAGCCGGCAACGCGGGCGAGGCCGCGGCGTTTCCGGACCTGCGCTGTCAGCCGGTCGGCCGGGTCGCCGAGTTCCTGGAGGCGTTTTCCCGCGGGAAGTAGCCGCTACTCGCGGGAGAGGTGCTCCGGCATCGCGTCGGTCAACTTGCGGTAAGCGTCGAGATACTTCTCGCGCGTCGTGCGCACGACGCCCTCGGGGAGCCTCGGCGCCGGGGGACGCTTGTCCCAGCCCGTCGACTCGAGCCAGTCGCGGACGAACTGCTTGTCGAAGGAGGGCTGGCTCTTTCCGGGAGCGTAGTGAGCCATGTCCCAGTAGCGCGACGAGTCCGGCGTGAAGGCCTCGTCGATCCAGACGATGCGGCCGTCGAGGCGGCCGAACTCGAGCTTGGTGTCGGCGAGGATCAGCCCGCGGCCCGCCGCGTAGTCGGCGGCCCGGCGGTACAGCGACAGCGTCAGGTCCCGGAGTTTCCCGGCATCGCCCTCGGGCAGCGCCCGCGCCATCGTCTCGAAACTGATGTTTTCGTCGTGGCCCGTCTCGGCCTTGGTCGCGGGCGTGAAGATCGGTTCCGGGAGCTTGTCCGCTTCGCGCAGGCCGCCCGGGAGCTTGATCCCGCAGACGTGTCCGGTCTTCTTGTACTCGGACCAGCCGGAGCCGGCGAGGTAGCCGCGGGCGACGCACTCGAAGGGAATGACCTCGCACTTGCGGACGATCACCGAGCGCCCCGCCAGCAGCGGTGCATCGGCCCGCAGCTCTTCGGGAAATCGGGCGACGTCGGTCTCGAGGATGTGGTTCTCGACGTCGTCGAACTTCCGGAACCAGAAGTTCGAGAGCTGCGTCAGCATCTTGCCCTTGTCGGGAATTCCGGGCGAAAGGACCACGTCGAAGGCCGAGATCCGATCGCTCGCGACAAGAAGGAGAGAGGATCCGAGGTCGTAGAGCTCGCGGACTTTGCCGCGGCGCGACAGTCGGGCGCCCGTCAGGTGGGTCTCGGTGATGGTCGTCATGGGGCGGAAAACTTAGCACAAAGGGAGCCCGGGCATGCCGCTCTGCTATCGTCACGCCTCATGCGCATCCGACTGAGCGACGGCGTTCCTCGCGGCGGCGGGGCGAAGCGCCTCCTGTTTCTCCACGAAGGCCGCGACCTGTCCGCCGGAGCTCCCGCCGCGGCGCGGACGGCGATCAAGGAAGCGTCGCGCGCCGGGGGGTTCCGGGGCAAGGAGCGGGAGATTGCGGCGGAGGGAGGATGGATCCTCGGCGGCCTGGGCAAGGTGCCGGTCGCGCCTTCGCGGCTGCGCGCCGCCCTCCGTCGCGCCATGAACAAAGCCGGCCGCGTGGACCGGCGGGGCGTCGTGCTCGCCTTCGGGCGCGGCGTGACGGCCGAGGCGCTCGCGTCACTGCTGCCGCACGTCGCGCTGGCCGACTACTCCTTCGACCGCTACAAGGCGAAGGCGGGAGAGTCCGGCGCCGCGAAGGGGACCGCGACCGTGGTCGTGCCGCAAGGCGTCCGCGCGAAGGCGCTGACCGCCGCCGCGAAAGAGGCCGAGGTCCTCGCCGAGGCCGTGGTCTGGATGCGCGACGTCGGCAACACGCCCGGCAACGATCTCGGCCCGGCGGACCTCGCCCGCGAGGCCAGGGCGCTCTCGGACAAGCACGGAGTGCGGTTCCGCGCTCTGAACAAGGGCGAGATCGAGAAGGAGAAGATGGGCGGCCTTCTCGGCGTCAACGCCGGGAGCGCCCGGCCGCCCCTGTTCCTGATCGGCGAGTACGCGCCGGCGAAGGCGCGGGGGACGGCGGTGCTCGTGGGCAAGGGGGTCACGTTCGACTCGGGCGGCATTTCGCTCAAGCCGGCGGCCTCGATGGGCGAGATGAAGTACGACATGATGGGTGCGGCTACGGTGTTCGCCTGTCTCGCGGCGGCGAAGGCGCTCGCCCTCCCGGTGCGCGTCGTCGCGCTCGCGCCCGTCACGGAGAACATGCCGGGCGGCACCGCGACGCGGCCGGGCGACATTCTCCGGATGCGGAGCGGCAAGACCGTCGAGGTCGACAACACCGACGCCGAGGGGCGCCTGATTCTCGCCGACGCCCTCTCGTATGCCGGGCGCTTTCAGCCGGACGTCCTCGTCGACTACGCGACGCTGACCGGCGCGGTCCAGATCGCCCTCGGCAGCGAGTGCGGGGGACTCCTGACGCCGGACGACGCGCTCGCGCGCGACCTCGTCGCGGCGGGGGAAAAGACGGGGGAGCGGCTCTGGCGCCTGCCCCTGTGGGACGAGTACCGCGAGAACCTGAAGTCCGAGTGGGCCGACATGCGGAACACGGGCGGCCGCGCGGCGGGGACGATCAACGGCGGCGTGTTCTTGAAGGAGTTCGCCCCCGAAGGCGTGCCGTGGGCGCATCTCGACGTCGCGGCCGTCGCGCACTTCGAGAAGGAGCAGAGCGGCTGGCCGGCGGGCGCGAGCGGCTTCGGCGTCGCGCTCACGATCGCGTTCCTGAAGGCCCGGTTCGCCGCTCCGGCCCCGTGACCGACCGGCCCGTCGCGCTCGTCACGGCCGCGAGCCGCGGCATCGGCGCCGCGTGCGCCCGCGAGCTCGCCCGGCGCGGCTATCGCCTCGCGCTGCTCGCCCGCTCGGAGGGATTGAAGGACCTCGCGCGCGAGCTCGACGCGGTGGCGGTCACGGGCTCGGTGTCCGAAGCGGCCGACCTCGAGCGTCTCGTCGCGGCCGCGGTCGAGCGCTTCGGGCGCGTCGACGCGGTCGTCAACAACACGGGACACCCGGCCAAGGGCGACCTGCTCGCGCTCGCCGATGCGGACTGGGAGGCCGGCGTCGACCTCATCCTGCTGTCCGTCGTGCGGATGGCGCGCCTGGCCACGCCGCACTTCCTGCGCCAGGGCGGCGGCGCGATCGTGAACGTCTCCTCGCTGTGGGCCGCCGAGCCGCAGCTCGACGCGCCGGTGTCCTCGACGCTGCGCGCGGCACTGTCGGCGTTCACGAAGCTCTACGCCGACCGCTACGCGAAGGACCGGATCCGAATGAACTGCCTGCTCGCCGGATTCGTGACCACCTATCCGGTGCCGGAGAAATTCTTCCAGGCGATTCCGATGGCAAGGGTCTCCGAACCGGAGGAGGTCGCCCGCGTGGCGGCCTTCCTGCTTTCGCC
>DATJPZ010000080.1:0-8961 GCA_035506175.1 Thermoanaerobaculia bacterium
CCGTTCCAGAGGCCGAGCAGCACGGCGAGGGCCCCCACCGCGGCGGGCGGCAGCGGGCGGTCGGCCGCGGCGAGGATGCCGAGCGCGATCGTCAGGACCGCGGAGGCGACGGGCCAGATCCAGTGGGGCGCGAAGAGCCGGCCGGCGACGGAGCCGGCGAGCCACGCCGCCGGCAGGGTGAAGAGAGCCGTCCGCCCGCCGGCGGGGCCGCGCAGGCCGGCGAACAGCGACAGGGCGATCACCGGCAGGACGTCCTCGGGCGTCGTGAAGAAGTGGGCGAGCCCGTCGTAGAACGGGCCGAGGCCCGTGTTCATCAGGTGGAGGAGGAAGGGAGGCGGCATCGTCGGGTGTCTCGCTACGCGATCGCTTCCCAAATTCCTTTCCCCCCGCTTGCGGGGGGAGAGGGGAGGGTGAGGGGGGCATGCCGCGAAGCAATCGCGTTGACGCGAAGACCACCGTGAGAGCGCCCCTCACCCCAATCCTCTCCCGCCGGGAGAGGGGGTCTTTTCTGGAGGGTCGAAGCGAATCGAGTCATCTACGTCAGCGCCTTCCACAGAAACGCCAACCCCGCGAGCGCCACCACGGCCCCGGCGCAGCGCAGCGCGGTCTTTCCCGCGGGCCAGCGGTGGATCAGCCCGATCCCGATGCCGGTGGCGTGAAGCAGGCCGGTCGCGATGACGAAACCGATCGAGTAGAGGATGCCGTTGGCGCCGGCCGGCAGCTCCGCGCCGTGCGCGTGGCCGTGGAAGATCGCGAAGAAGCCGACGAGCGTCGCGGCCAGCGCCAGTTTCGGGCGCGCCTCGAAGAGGACGGCGGCGCCGAGGCCGATCGCCGAGAGCGCGATCCCGATCTCGATGCCGGGGATGTGGACGCCGACGAGCGCGAGCGTGCCGCCGAACGCCATCACCATGGGGAAAGTGACGGGAAGAAGCCACACGGCCGGCGGCCCGAGCTGCGCGCCCCAGAGCCCGACCGCGATCATCGCGAGCACGTGGTCGAGCCCCGACACCGGGTGCGCGAGCCCCGCGACGAAGCCGGAACCCTCGCCGCCGCGCGTGTGGGCGAGCGCGGAGGCCGACCAGAGAAAGAGGGGGAGCGCGAGGCGCCACGGCCGCGAGCGCTTCATGCGGTCCACCCCAGGAGAATCGCGGTGCGCTGGATCGTCCAGAACGCTCCGAGGGAGCCGACGGCGTAGCCGGGCAGGGCCTGCGCCCAGCGCGGCCAGCGGATCTCGAGCACGTGGAAGGAACGCTCGAGCGCGAGCACGAGGAAGATGAAGGCGAGCTGCCCGATTTCGACCCCCACGTTGAAGCCGAGCAGCGCGAGCGGCAGGTCCGCCTTCGGCAGGCCGGCGCTCGTCAGGGCGCTCGCGAAGCCGAAGCCGTGAAGCAGGCCGAAGAGGAAGGCGACGACCCACGGGTGCTCGATCGTGAAGCTCGTCTCGCCGCGCCACGACCGCACGATCTCGGGGCCGAGGAAGAAGATGGAGAGCGCGATCGCGGCGTTCAGCGGCAGCACGGGCGCCTCCGCCCAGCCGAAGGTGGCGATCGCGAGCGTGATCGAGTGGGCGACGGTGAAGGCCGTGATCGTCTTGATCAGCATCCAGCGGTCTTTGACGATCAGCAGCAGGCCCAGCACGAAGAGCAGGTGGTCGGCGCCGAAGGCGATGTGGCGGATGCCGTGGAGGACGTAGGCGCCCGCGACCGCGAGCTTGCCCTGGGGTGCGGCGAACTCGACCCAGGGCCGTGAGGGGTGGACGATGACGGTCCACTTCCGGCCGTCGAGGAGCTCGACGCGGACGAGGACGTCGGTGATCGTGGCCTGAAGCCCGGGAAATTCGATCCGGCGGCCGGCGAGCCCGGCCGGGCCCGCGTCGATCGAGCGGCGCTCGAGAAGAGAGTCCGTCAGCTCCTGGACCGCCGGTTCCTTGAGGTTGCGGATCTCCTCCGGCACGTGCAGCCCGACCGGCAGCCGCATGCCCGACAGCACCGGGGTGCGCCAGAGGAGGTCGAATCGGCCGGGCGCGGTCTCGCGGACCTCGAGGTAGGCGGGGCGCGCTTCGTGGGCCCGCACGCCCGCGGCGCCGGCGAGCCAGAGAATCGCCGCGGCGAGACGGACGCGACCCTTCGACGCCAACACGCCGCCGCTTTATATCAGGCCGCGCGCCGGCGCGGCAGAAGCGGGGCGCCGCCGGAAGGGCGACGCCCTGTGGCGGCGCTTTCTAATTCTCGAGCGTGGGACGAGACGCCGGCGCCCTTGCCGGCCGTGCCCCCGGCGCCGGCCGCCGCGTAGACGCCGTCGAGGTCAGCGAGCTCTTTCAGGTTGTAGACGCTGCCCGTCGCGTGGGCCTTCGTGACGCCGACCTCCGCCACCGAGAGCCCTTCGATCTTGAAATGGTAGGTCTGACCCTCGTAGGTCACGACGCCGCGCCCCCAGTTCCAGCCGATGCCGACGGCCACGGAGCCTTCGGAGATTCGGATGGTCGCATCCGGTGTTTTTTCGTCCGCAACGGCCGGCGCGTTCGTCAGAAACGCCGCCGCGGCGAGAACGCCGGGCCAGAGAGTCCATCGACGCTGCATAAGCATCCTCCTTGCGGGGTTCGTCACGGCAAGGGGCACGCCACCCGCAGACGCGACTACGGGGCCGGCCTCGGCGACGGCGGAGGGGGAGCGGGAAGGACGAGCTCGTACCTGGCGCGCATGGCCTTGTACGCCGCGTCCCAGGCTTCGGCCTTCCGCGAGGCAAGCCACGCCGTCTTGACGTCGGGCTCGACCTCCTCGAATGCCGACGCCCGCTCGGGCATCAGGGAGTCGACGAAGACCAGGTGCCAGCCATAACCCGACTCGATCGGGCCGGTCCACGCCCCCGGCTTCTGGACGAAAAGCGTCTTCGCAAACGGCGGCCCGAAATCCTTGGCGATCTGGTCGGGCGTGCGGTCGGCCAGGTAGTCCTGGAACATGAAGGGATCGCCCAGGGCCGCGGCGCCGGCCCAGCCCGCCGGCTTGCCGGAGAGCTTCGTCAGCGCCTGATTGGCGTCGGTCCAGGCGCCCTTGCCGCGCTTGTCCGGGGAAAAGTAGAGGTGCCGGAACGTGACGCGGGCGGGCTGCGTGAACATCGCGGTGTTCTTCGCGAACCAGGCCTTGAGCTCCTCGGTCGTCGGCTCGTGGGAGGCCGACACGTCTTCGGCCAGGAACTCCATCTTCTGCGCCATGCGCCGCTTGACGATCGTGTCGTCCTTGTCGAGCCCCATCGCGAGGGCCTCTCGATAGAGGATCTCCTCCTTGATCTTGCTTTCGATGAGCCCCAGCATCTCCTGCTCGGTCGGGGCGCGCTGCCACTGCGCGGCGAAGCCGATCTGGAGCTGGCGCAGGTCCTCCAGCGTCAGGACGATCTGGCGCGAGGGCGCCGTCCGGTCGGCCGAAGGCTTGACGAAGCGCGAAACCGCGAACAACGCCGCCCCGAGCAGCAGGAAGTGGAGGAGCGGCTCGCGCAAGGCGGCTTTGAAGCGGGGCGCCATCGATTTCAGCGGGTCAGGCTTCCGAAAGCTTGAGCTCGGGCCAGCCAAGGGCGAAACCGAGGGCCCGCTTGACCTCGACCACGCGATCCGTCCGGAGGGACCCTATCTGCGAGACGAGCCGCGTCTTCGGCACGACGTGGAGGTTATCGAAGTTCGCGACCGAGCGGCGAGCGAGCCCTTCCGCCCTTCCGAGTCCGACTTCTACCGGGATGTTTCGGAAGGTCGAGGTGATTTCGACGACGATGAACCGATGCAGGTAGTCATACGCGGCGTCGCGGGACAGCAGGAGGACGGGACGACGGCCGACCGGCTCGGGCATGTCAGCCCACCAGACCTCGTACTGCCTCAACGACGTCTCTTCGGCGCGGGAGGCGGCGGGGTGGTCTCCCACGCTTCGGAATCGAAGAAGGCCTCCGTGTCGTCGGGGTGCCTGGCATAGGCCTCCGCAATCCGCTTCTCGAGGACCTCGTCGAGGGCCCTGCGGAGCGCCTGCCGGACGAACTCGGACCTCTTCCGGGCCCGGCTCGGGGCCACGGCTTCCAGCTCCTGGGCGGTGGCGTCGTCGAGCTCGACTATGAGCTGCTTCGACATATACGGAGTATATAGATGCCTGCACGGAGGAACAACGCGCCGGCCTCTGCCTATGCCGCGGTCGAGTCGAGGGCGCGTTCTCCGCTCGCCGCTCGCGCGAGAAGCAGCGCGAGGGCGGCATGGAGGGCGGCCGCGGGCCAGAGGAGCGGCCCCGTCGCTCCGCCCCGGATGCCCCGGTAGACCAGGTACGCCCCGCAGAGGACGCTGAAGAGCAGCATGCCGCGCCGCGCCGAAAGCGTCCCCCCGTCGCCAGGGGGCCAGCAGGCCACCGCGAGCGCGAGAAGTCCGAAGCCGGCCAGACGGCCGAGCCCGGGACCCGGGCTCGCCAGATCGGATCCGAAGAGCAGCCGCGTGAAAGCGGAGGGGCTCGCGACCAGGACCAGACCGGTCCCGACCTCGAGCCCCGCGGCGACTTTCAGCAGGCTGTTCTTCATCGGGACCCGGGTCTCTAGATCTTTTTCTTGATGTCGGCTTCCAGCTTCTGCAGCTCCTGCTCGCCCAGCTTCTCGATCATCTCGCGCCGCCGCTCGTCGCGCAGACGCCGGAACTTCTGCTGCTGCTCGGGATTGAGGAGGGGCGTGACCTTCGCGTCGAAGGAGTTGCCAATCTCCTTCAACCGCTCGATCTCCTTCAGCCGGTCGAGGGAGGTGTCTTTCTTCAGCGCTTCGAGCTGCTTGAACTCGTCCGTCAGGATCGGAACGACCTGCTGCTTCTGCTGCTCCGTCAGCCCCAGCTCGATCGAGAACGTATTGGCCACTTCGGTCAGCGGATTGACCACGAACTGCGGGTAGGGAACGATCTCGTAATTGGCATAGCCGAACTCGTTCGATCGGGCGCCGAAGTAGTTGTCTCCGAGTTTGTAGACCGCGACCGAGTACGGGTCCTGCGCGACGTAAGTGACGAGCTTTCCGCCCTCGATCTTGTACGGGCCGGTCGCGCCCTGCTGGCCGTCGCGCATCAGGTTGCCGAATCCGCTCGGCACGCTGGCGTATCGACCGACGTGGAAGACGGCCGTCTGCCCCTCGGCCGTGAAGTTTTCGCTGATCTGGTCCCCGGTCACGTTGTTCCGCACCCAGAACGCCTTGCCGACGATGAGCTCCTTGAGCTGCTGGTCGTTCAGGGCCACCGCGCCTTTCTTCTGGAGGTCGGCGACGGTGATGCCCGCCGGGGCGCTCCTGCGGGCCTCGGCCGAGGGCGTGTACCAGATGGGCGAGGTCCACGCTCGCTCCTGCCCGGTCAGCGGCACGACGTCGGGCGGAGGGATGCCGGCCTTGACGGCCTGGATCAGAGTCCAGCGGGGGGTCGGAATCTCCAGCACGCGCGCGTAGTAAAACGCATGGAGGCTCGCATCGAAGTCGGGATCGGTCCACACGGTTTTGAGCTCCACCGAGCCGGCGTCGTTCGTATACGTGGCCTTCTCGATGTCCACCGTGCTCCGGATCGCGGGGACCTGGCCGGTCCACGGATTGGGCTTGCGATCGCCGGACCAGGCGACGTCGAAGACTCTTTCGAAGCTCTGTCCGTTTTTCGACCAGCCCTTGATGATCTGGATGCGGTCGAGATTTCCCGAGGTCGGGTCCTTCATCGCCCAGACGACGAAGGTGGGGGCCATGCCCTTGCCGGACGGCATCGGCCGCAGGTCGCCTCCCATGGGGACGCCGCCCTCGTAGGACCGGTGCACCCAGTCCTTCGCGTCGAAAACGCCCTTGTCGTAGCCCCAGCCGCCGAAGAGGCGCACCTTGATGTGGGGGCCGCTGACGCCAAAGGTCTCCTTGCGGTACATGCCGTCCCAGATCGAGGCACGCGTGTTTTCCTCGGCCCACACGCCGGTCAGAGCGCCCGGGTTTTCGTAGCGCACGTCCAGGGTGCCGAACGCCAGGACGCCGGCCATGCGCCGGTCCACCGTGCCGTCGATCTGGGCGTGGCCGCCGAAGAAGTTGTCCTGGCGGTAGGGGCTGGCGCTGTTGTGGGCGTCGGAGCCGCCCGCCATGCCGAACTTGTACGGGTTGTACCCGAGCACGTCCTGCATCGTGATGCCGTCCTTCAGGGCCTGTCGTCCGTAGCTGCCGCGCAGGCGATCGATCCGGCCGTCCGCCGGCTTTGCGCCGAGGAGTCCGAGGGACAACTCGTAGTTCGCGAACTCGTCGTTGGGAGAGAGCAGGGGGTGCGTCTCCGACTGGCCCTTGATCTGCTTGATCTCGACCAGGCGTTCGTTGCGGTCGCGCGAGGCGGCCCAGGCGGCGTCGATCGGCCGCCCGAAGCTGTCCACGTCGATGGGATACATCCGTCCGTCGCTCAGGTTGGCGTTGTGCGAGATGGCGAGCAACTCGTTTCCCGCCTTGCGCTGGGTGTCCATCCAGTTCCAGAGGTCCTCGGGATGCGTGGAATCCAGCGCGCTGTAGGGCATCTGGGGCACCCTGGCGCAGTCCTTGAAGAAGATATTGCGGTGGAGGTTCTGGTTGTTGGGCATCGACGTCCACTCGTAGGCGCAGAACGCCGTGAACTTGCCCGGGTGATTGTTCGCGTCGGCGATCTGGACGTTCTGCTTCCAGATGGAACCCGCCACCTGGGGGCTCATGAAGGCCTTGATGGGCGAGCTCGAGGCCAGCAAGTTGACGAGATACGTGAAGACTTTCTGAATGTCCGCCTGGTTATTCGGGTCCTTCAGGATGAGGGGCTGAGCCTCGGGCAGCTTGGAGAGCGCCGAGCCCTTCGTATTCGCCTCCTTGGTCACGCCCACGTACTCCGAGTGGTCGGTCACGCCCATGAAGTCCATCGGCGTCTCGATCTTGATGTCGTAGCCCATCGGGTGCTTGATGGTCTGGCCCTGGGCATACTTCAAGCAATCGTCCGGTCCGGTCACCCGATTGCCCATGAGCCACGCGTCCACGGACCAGCTGGTGTGGATGTGCGTCTCGCCGAAGTAGGCGTTCTTGTCGGGGTTGGGCTGAGCGAAAGCCGAAGAGGCCGCCAGGACCACGAACGCGAAGCCCGCCGAGATCGAAGGGACGCGCCGAGTGCTCACGGGAGTCCTCCTTCGTCTTTCAGACGATATGCGGCACGCTCAATCAGATCATCGCGCCGGGCGACCCGTCAAGATCGCCCGGCGCGGCGGCTTCATCGTCGTCGAGAGAAGCGATTCGGGACTACGACGTCTCCTTGACCTCGGGGATCTTCCAGCTGCCGTCGAGAAGCGACGGCGGCTTCTCCTTGGGCCAGTAGAGCCGCATCATGAGAATGAACTGACCGGCCGGAGCGGGAAGCCAGTTCGCCTCCTTGTCCTTGCCCGGGGAGTCGTGCTGGATGTAAAGGTCGACCGACCCGTCGGCGTTCGTCTTGAACTTGTTGCGCTGGGACAGCGTGTACCGGTTGATCGCGTTCGGGACGAAGAAGTAGCTCGCGTCGTACATCGTCAGCGACCAGAAGCCGTCGACCGGCGGCATCTCGCCCTTGTCGAAGTGCATCGTGTACTTGTGCTCGCCGCTGTACTTCTTGATCGCGTCCGGGCCTTCGGAAGTCGGGTAGACGGCGTCCTGGGGCCGGTTCGCGCCGAGGCCGATGGCGGTGATGAGCGCGCGCTGGCGGTAGGCGGTCCCGTACAGGCCGGTCTTCGTGGTGAAGAGCCAGCCGTGCTCGAGCTTCATGTCGCCGGCGACGATGCCCTCCTTCATCCAGGCCATGATCTTCTCCTGGGCGGGCTTGGGCGCGGCGGCGATGCCTTTGGCCACGGCCGGCTCGAGCTTCGAGGCGTCGAAATCCTGTCCGGGGACGATGCCGATCTTCGCGAGAGTGGCCACCATCGGCGCGTCGTCGGCCGCCGGGGGATTGGTCTTGAGCAGGTCGGCGAACATCTTGAAGTACGCCGCGCCGTCGATGGCATTGACCTGGTCCCGCACGGACGTCTTCGTGTCGATGGCCGGATCGACCTTCCCGGCCTCGGGCGTGTACGCCTTGCCGTACGAGGACAGGGGCACGGCCGTGACCTGGTCCTGCAGCGCATGCACGGCCTTGTAGTCCTCGGGAGTGCCCGTGCAGTAGATGCGGCCGAGCACCCAGACCATGCCCGTGGGCGACTTGTATTCCGTGACGCCCTCCGGCAGCGCCCCCGTCCAGCCGGGTCCCGTGATCGCGTATTTCTGCGGCTTCGTGCCGGTCGTGCGCTTGCCCGGGTCCTGGAAGACGTTCGTCCAGCCGTCGAGCATGGGGAAGAGGAAGAACCGGTCTTTCATGTCGGGGATGCTGACGATCCAGGGTTCCTTCGAGACGTCGAGCCAGACGATCGTGTAGAGCGTGTCGGCGTTGGGAGCCGTCACCGCGTGATTGTCGACCGCCGGGTAGTTGCGCAGCCGCGCGAACTGTCCCATGGGGGCCTGAGAGCCTTCGGGCTTCTCGACGTTGGTCGAGACCCGGCGCGTCATCTCCATCGTCACGAGCGGGTAGGCATAGATGTAAGCCTCGATCGCCTGGTCCCTCGCCTCCTTCTCCTTCATGGCGGCGTCGGCGGCCTGGACGTCCTGTTTGACCGCCTGTCCGGCCGTCTCGTTCTTCTGGCAGGCCGAGAGAACGAGCAGCGCCGCGGCGAAACCGGGCAAGGCTTTCCGGATGAATCGGTGCATCAAAACTCCTTTTGAGAACGTTGCGATTCTGCGCGACGCAGGTCCTACTGACCCGTCGGCGGGAAGTTCTTGAACAGATCCTGCATCGCCTGCTGCACCTGGCCGCGGTCGGATCCGCCGCCCGAGACCTGGTCCTGAGCCATGCCGCGCCAGATCAGCTCGCCCGTCTTGGCGTTGGTCATGTTGACGACGATCGTGCCGATCGGCACCTCGGTCTGCGTGGCCTGGCCCATGCCG
>DATJPZ010000081.1:0-3724 GCA_035506175.1 Thermoanaerobaculia bacterium
CCGCTGCCGCCGGTCGAGCGGCAGCTCGGGCAGGCCGCCCCGCAGCTCCTCGATCCAGGCCTCGTCGACGACCAGCGGCGGCAGGTCGGGCTCGGGGAAATAGCGGTAGTCGTGCGCCTCTTCCTTCGAGCGCATGGCTAGTGTCTCACCTCGCTCCGCGTTCCACAGCCTGGTCTCCTGCACGACCGCGCCGCCTGAGGCGATCAGCGCCACCTGGCGCGCCACCTCGTGCTCGATGGCGCGCGCGACGTTGCGGAAGGAGTTCAGGTTCTTGATCTCGCTGCGCGTGCCCAGAGTCTGGCTGCCGCGCGGCCGCACCGAGACGTTGGCGTCGCAGCGCAGCGAGCCCTCCTCCATGCTGCAGTCGGAAACCTCCGCGTACAGCAGGATCGATCTGAGGGCCTGAAGATAGGCGTAGGCATCCTCCGCGGAGAAGATATCCGGGTAGGAGACGATCTCGATCAGAGGCACGCTGGCGCGGTTGTAGTCGACGCCGCTCTTGCTGTCGCTCCAGCTGAAGCCTTCGTGCAGCAGCTTGCCCGCGTCTTCCTCCATGTGGATGCGTTGCATGCGGATGCGACGGAGGCCTTCGGCGGCGGCGATCTCGACGTACCCTTCGGTCGCCAGCGGGCGTTCGTACTGCGAGATCTGATAGCCCTTGGGCAGGTCCGGATAGAAGTAGTTCTTGCGCGCAAATTGCGACTCGGGGTGGAGCGTCGCGCCGGCCGCCCGGGCCAGGCGCAGCGCGAGCGTCACCGCCTCGCGGTTCAGGACGGGCAGCGTCCCCGGGAAGCCGAGGCAGATGGGGCACGTGGCCGAGTTCGCGGCTTCGCCGACCGTCACGGGGCAGCCGCAGAACGCCTTCGACCGGGTTTTCAGCTGGGCGTGGACCTCGAGCCCGATGACGGGAAAAACGCTGATTTTGCGGGGCGATTCGACGGCCGACACCGAGAAATTTTAGCACGCGGGGCTCGGGAAGCCCCACCTACAATGCCCTCGTGAGCTGGCTCGACGAAACGCGCGGCGGCGTCCGCGTCATGCGCCCGGCGCAGACGCCGGAGCGTCTCGTCGTCGGCTTCTCGGGGCGCGGCCACGCGCCCGAGGGCGAAGCGCAGCCGACGCCGTGGCTCGCCCGCCGCCTCGCGAACGCTCTCGGGCTCGACGGCGCTCCGATCCACTGGGCGCGGCAGGTCCACGGCGCCGCGGCCGCGACGTTGCGCGACTCGGTTCCCGCCGCGTCGGCGCCCTGCGCCGGCGAGTGCGACGCGCTCGCGACCGACCAGCCCGGCACGGCGGTCGTCGTGCAGACCGCCGACTGCGTGCCGATCCTCCTCGCCGCGCCGGCCGCCGTCGGCGCCGCGCACGCGGGCTGGCGCGGCACGGCGAAGAACGTCGCCGCAGCGGCCGTCGCCGCGCTGAAGGACCTCGGGGCCGAGCCCCGGACGCTCGCGGCCTGGCTCGGCCCGTCCATCGGCCCCTGCTGCTACGAGGTCGGCGGCGACGTCGCCGCGCAGTTCGCCGGCGACTTCGTCCGCGCCGGCTGCGGCGGCGGCTTCCGCCTCGACCTGCGCGCCGTCAACGTCGCGCAGCTCGTCGCGGCGGGCGTCCCCCGCGACGCGATCGCCGTCCACCCCGCCTGCACGAAGTGCGGCGGCGAGGGCTTCGCGAGCTGGCGCCGCGACGGCGCAAGGGCGGGCCGGATGATCGCGCTCATCGCGCGGGCCTAGTCCCTCGAGCCCTCTTTCACCTTCACGACGAGCGCCTCGGAATCGCTCCCGAGGAACTCGGCGGCGCCCGGGTAATGCGCGCGGATCCGGTAGGTTCCAGGGCTCGCGAACGTCAGCGCGCAGGCGCCGACGCCCGTACGGATCAAGGTCGCCTGACACGCGTCGCCGGCGCCGTCGGCGATCTCGACTGCGCCCGACGGGGTCTCGCGGGCCTCCTCCCGAGCGCCGACCCCGACGGGAACCTCGACCGGCACGCCGGGCGCGACGCGAATCGGGCCCTCTTCGAGGAACCGCGTGATGGTGACGAAGGGCGGCGGCGGCGGCGGATCGACCAACGTGACGATCACGCACGGGGAAAACTCCGAGGTGTTGCCGGCGGGGTCGGTCGCCGTCGCCGTGACGAACTCCCCGGGCGGAATCCTCGGGAAGACCTGGTCGTGGATCGCCGCGTTCCCTTTGGCGTTGGTCGTCACGAAGATCTCGTCGACGAGCGTCTCGCCTTCTCCGTACCCCGACGGGTCGCAGGAGGAATTCGAGAAGAGCTGAACACGATAGGTCGTGTGTGCCGCGCTGTTCAGAGTGCCGGCGATTTTCGTCTTCGGACCCGGGCCCGAGGCGCTCGTCAGCAACGGAAAGTTCTGGAACTCGTTGGCGCCCGTGTCGCCGTCGCCGGGGTCGTTCGGGGTGACCCCGTCGACGCCGAGGTCGATGCCGAGGAAACCGTTGGAGAACACGGCGTTGGAGAGAATGGAGTTCCTCACGCCGTAGTCGGTGATGCCGTCTCCGCCGGCGTAAGCGATCACGTTGCCGTCGAAGAGTGCGCCGAGAATCGGATTCGTGCTGTTGGCGGCGCCGACGACGTTGTCGGATCCTCCGAGATGCACGCCAAAGAGGAGGTTGTTTCCGAGCGGGAAGGTTCCGGTCGCATCCGTGCCGATCCGGTTGCCCGAGATCGTGTTTCCGTCGGAAAGGACAGCCACGCCGCCGCCAAACATCTCCGAGATCACGTTGCCGATGACCTGGTTGGAATTCGCTTCGATGTCCACGCCCAACCCGGCGAAGGGGCTTCCGCCGGCTCCGCTGGCGTCGACCCCGATGTAGTTTCCCTGGACCAGGTTTCGCTCGCCGGCGAGCAGGACAATGACGCTATCCCCCCGGGCGCCGAGGACGTTGCGGTCGGCGGGCGCGGGCCCACCGACGACATTGTCGGACCCGTCCACTTCGACGCCGCCGTCGAAGGCCGACGGATCGGTCCCGATGAAGTTCCCCGTCACCACGTTGCAGCACGACGCGAGGGTGACCGCGGTCGGTGGAGTGTCGAAGTTGTTGCCGTCGTCGACGACGTCGATCGTTAACCCGCGAATGACGCTTCCGGCGCCGCCGGAGACGGTCAGAAGCCGGGTCAGGGTCTGGTCGCCGCGCACGGAGACCAGGATCACCGCATCGCTCCCGATCGCCTGAGTGTTGGGGCTCGCGCCGGGCTGCGTGTAACCGTCCACGACGGCCGCCGCCGTGATCGGCGGCAGCGGACTGGCCGCGGCGATCAGCTGCACGCCGCTGCCCGGGATGTCGAACGCGATGAGGTTCCGGGCCGGCGGCGTCGGCGGGTTGGCGTCGCTGTAGAGGATCGCATCCCGCAGCGTGCAGCCGCCGCTCCCTGGCGCCGGCGAGCCGGTCGTCGCACAGCCCGTCACGACGTCGGCCGTGCTGGTGACGACGACCGTGACCGCGAAAGAGAGTGATGCCGACATCGCGAGAGTCACGAAAGCGAGCCCCGCCCGAGTCAGAAAACGGTTCATGACGACCTCCTTCCGAGACTGGCTCACGGCCACTGCAGCCCCAGCGCCTTGGCGAGAAACACCGCCATCTGCCGCCGCGTGACGGCGGTGTCCGGGCAGAAGTTGCCGCCGCCGCAACCCGACGTGATGCCGGCTGCGGCCAGGGCCTCGATGTACTGAAACGCCGGATCCGTCACCAGCACGTCCGCGAAGTCCGAC
>DATJPZ010000082.1:0-23328 GCA_035506175.1 Thermoanaerobaculia bacterium
GAAATTTATGAAGCGCTCAGTTCTCGCCGCGATCTGCCTCGCCGTCGCCGGGCCGCTCCTCGCAGGGACGCCGCATGCCACCCATGCGCCCGCGGCCTTCGTCACGATCAACGGAAGTCCGCTGACGATCGTCATCGGCGACGACACGTCGATGCAGGTCTACAACACCAACGTGCCCGGCACGGGGCAATTCTTCAGCCCGGGCGAAGCCCCCGCCGATGCGGGCATCTTCGTTCGTCCGGCGGGCGGAGTGACCTACGGTCCCTGCTGCGGCGGCAGCGCGGGCTTCACTCCGGTCTCGCTCAGCCCGGTCACGGGCACGGGCACGTCCGGCGACCCGTTCAAGGTCGTCGTCGTCGTCGGGATCCCGACGACGTCGGTGCAGATGACCGAGACCATGACGTACGTCAATGGCCAGGCCGCTGCCAACATCTCGCTCTCGTTCGTCGGTGACGGCAACCCCGTCGTGACGCTCGATGCCTTCATCGGCGCCGATCTCTACCTCGCCGGCAACGACCGTGGTTTCTCGTTTGCCGGTCCGACCGCCGCGGGCGGCCATGGCGCCGACCCGAACTGCTCGGAGCTGCAGTACACGATCTCGTTCCTCGGGACCACGCCTGCCGACCGCTACAGCGCCAACGGCTACGGTCAGATCTGGAACGAGATCAGTTCCGGTACGCTGTCCAACACCGCCAACGCCAGCTGCATCGACAATGGCGCCTCGCTCCAGTGGGTTGGGCGCGCCGTCGGGACCACTCCGGTCGTCATCAACACCGCCGCCTCGTTCACGGGTCAGGCCATCCCCGTCGCCGTTGCCGTTCCGACCGTTTCGGTCGCGGGAATCGCGGCCATCGTGGTTCTGCTCGCCGTGGTGGGTTACGTTCTCGCGAGAAAGACCTCGCTGGGGGCGTGAGGAGGAGGGCGCGGGCCGCATCAGCCCGCGCGCGTCTTTGAGGGGCGGCTTCGGCCGCCCTTTTCTTTTTGGGAGGTCTAGGCCTCGAGCAGGCGGCCGACCGCTTCCGCGAGAGCCTCGGGGGACTCGTCCGGGAGCGGCCGGACCCCGGGGATCGTCCCGGCGCGCGACGGCGCGTACAGGGGCGGCGCCGCCGGGTCTTCTTCGCGGATCGCCGCCGCCGCCGCCGCCGCGTCGTCGCCGAGCAGGAGCACGGCGTCGATCCGCCGGTTGCGCGCGAGTTTCTCGACCGCGTCCTCCGGGCCGGTCGCCGTCACGATCTCGATCGAGGGGTGGCGGGCGAGCGCCTCGCCGAAGCCTTCGGGAGAAGCCGCGACGGCGAGGATGGTGATCACCGTCCCGCTTTCTCGACCCAGAGCACGGCGAGACCGCCGGGCTTCGCCTTTTCCCGGCCGTCCGAGGTGTGGAAGAGGATCGTCCAGAGACCGGCGGCGCCCGGCGTGAATCGGAACGAGAAGTCGCCTCCCGGCGCGACGTGCAGGCGGTCCTCGGTCGTCGCGCCGGCGATCAGGTAAGACTTCAGTCCTTCCGGGACGTAGGCCAGACGGGCTTCCGGGTAGGTGTAGCGCGTTCGCGCGTTGGCCTGGGCCTTCGTGAGGCGGCGCGGCGGCGGCTCGAGAGCGAGCGTGACGAAGTCGAGCCGCTGCCCGGCGACGGTCCGGCCGCGGAAGAGGATCGTCGGCGGATCCTGAGCCGCGCGCTCGAGCGTCAGCGCGGCGAGTCGCCGCGTCATGAACTCTTCGGACATCCGGAACTGTCCGCCGCCCTGGGCCCAGCCGACGCCGACGTGGGTGGCCTCCGGATCGAGAATCGTGCGCCGATGGCCGTCGTTGGGGGGCCTCTCGGCGAGCATGGACGCCTGGCCCTCGAGCGCGAGCCGGAGGGCCGGCTCCTCGAACGAGGATCCCGTCGTCGACCAGGCAACCGAGTTCTCGGCGTCGAGGCCGAAGACCCCGGCCAGCCCCATGCGGGCGTACGGCGGCAGGCCATCCGTCAGGAAGTGGCCGCGCGTTCCCTCGCGCACCTGCTCGGCCGTGAAGACGTCGGCCACGCGCGAAGCCCGCTCGTCCCACGCGACCGGGCGCAGCCCCTCGGCGGCGCGGTCCGCGTTGATCCTGTCGAAGACGGCTTTCTTGACCGGATCTTCGGGGAGCGACGGCAGCGGGTAGGACTCCGAGAGGGGGCGGTCGAGGTCGGGAGCGCGGACCGTGAAATGCGCGACCTCCGCCGGCGCGTCCATGACGGCGCAGCTGCCCCCGGCGAAGAGAACGAGGCCGAGGGCCCAGCCCGCCGGTTTCACCGCGGGCACTCTACCGCAGGGCCGAATCCGGTTGATTTTCGCCGGGGCTTCGGGGATTCTGGATTCGAGGGCCCCATGAGTTTTTCGATCGAAGGCGTCCACGGGCGGGAAATCCTCGATTCGCGCGGCAATCCCACGCTCGAAGTCGAGGTGCTGCTGTCGGGAGGCGCCTCGGGACGCGCCGGCGTGCCGTCCGGCGCCTCGACGGGCACCCGCGAGGCGCTGGAGCTCCGCGACGGCGACAAGAAGCGCTACGGGGGCAAGGGCGTGCTGAAGGCGGTCGGCCACGTCAACGGCGAAATCGCCGACGAGCTCGGCGGCGCGGACGCGCGCGACCAGGCGCTGATCGACCGGGTGCTCATCGCGCTCGACGGCACGGCGAACAAGGAGCGCCTCGGCGCCAACGCCATGCTCGGCGTCTCGCTCGCGGTCGCCCGGGCGGCCGCGGAGGCGTCCGGCCTGCCGCTCTACCGATACGTCGGCGGCGCGGGCGCCGGCACGCTCCCGACGCCTCTGATGAACGTCATCAACGGCGGCGCGCATGCGGACAACCGGCTCGACCCGCAGGAATTCATGGTCTGTCCGACCGGCTTTGCGACGTTTGCCGAAGCGCTGCGCGCCGGCGCCGAGGTCTTTCACGCCCTGAAGGCGATCCTGAAGAAGAAGGGTCTCTCGACGGGGGTGGGCGACGAGGGCGGGTTCGCGCCCGACATCGCCTCCTCGAAGGAAGCGATCGAGCTGCTCCTTTCGGCGATCGAGGCCGCGGGGTACAGGCCCGGCCGCGACGTCGTCCTCGCGCTCGACCCGGCGGCGTCGGAGTTCTACGAGGGCGGCAAGTACCGCCTCGAGGGCGAGAAGAAGGCGCTGACGAGCGACGGGATGATCCGCTACTGGGCCGACCTCGCCGCCGCCTATCCGATCGTGTCGATCGAGGACGGCCTCGCGGAAGGCGACTGGGAAGGGTGGAAGGCCATCACGCGGGAGCTCGGCGGCAAGATGCTGCTCGTCGGCGACGACGTCTTCGTCACGAACCCGGAGATCCTCGCGCGCGGGATTCGCGACGGCGTCGGCAACGCGCTGCTCGTCAAGTTGAACCAGATCGGCACCCTGACCGAAACGCTCGAGGCGGTCCGGATGGCTCAGACGGCCGGCTACCGCACGATCGTTTCGCACCGCTCGGGCGAAACGCCGGACGACACGATCGCCGACCTCGCCGTCGCCGTCAACGCCGGCCTCATCAAGACGGGCTCGGCGTGCCGCGGCGAGCGCCTGGCCAAGTACAACCGCCTGCTCGCGATCGAGGAGGAGCTCGACGCCGCCGGCGCGTACGCCGGACGCGCCGCGTTCCCGGCGCCCGCGACTCGGTGAAGCGGTCGACTCGATGAAGAACGAAGAGCTGGACGGTCCGCGCGGCCCGAGGCCGATGACGGCCTTCCTGGTCTCGCTCGCCGTCTCGTCGGTCGTGATGGGCGTGCTGCTGCTCTCGGATCGCCGGGTGCTGGAGCTGCGGCGGGCGCGGCGCGACGTCGTCGCGCTCGACCGGCAGATCGCCGAGCGGCGGCAGGAGAACGCGGAGCTCAAGGCTTCGATCGAGGCCGCCAACCGCCACGAGTTTCCGGCCGAGAAGGTCGCCCGCGAAGAGTTGCATCTCGTCCAGCCCGACGACGTCGTGCTCCTCTACCCCGAGGGCAGCCTCACCAGGCCGAGTGCGACCCCGATTCCCGGCGTGGCGGCGCCCGCCGCCGAAGCCGCTCCGAGGCCGCGCTAACGCCCCGCCGGCCGGCCGCGGCATAGAATCTCCCCGGAAAAATCCCGGGAGTTGCCGATGCGTGTCGGAGCCAGCCGCAGGAGCTTCCTGAAGCAGGCGGTCGCGGGCGGTGTCCTGGCGCCCCTGGCCGGAGGTTTCGCCCGCGGGCTGTCTTCGGCGCTCGCGCCGGCGACTCGGGCCGGGGCCGCGACGCGCCTCCAGCCCTTCGACTACGATGGCGTCAGCCTCCTCGACGGGCCCCTGCGCGCGCAGTTCTCCGCGATGCGCGACTACTACTTCGCGATCCCGGACGAGGACGCGCTGCTCGGCTTCCGGATGCGGGCGGGACAGCGGGCGCGCGGCACGAACCTCGGCGGCTGGTACGGCGGCGATCCGGCCCGGCGCACCTGGTGGTCGAACGGCGACACGTTCAACACGTTCGGCCAGTGGCTCTCGGGCATGGCGCGGATGTCGAGGGCGACCGGAGACGCCGACGTTCGCGCGAAGGCGATCCACCTGATGACCGAGTGGGCCGCGGCCATCGAGCCGGACGGCTGGTTCTTCTATTCGCGGCATCCCTGGCAGCCCCACTACATCTACGACAAGACGGTCGGCGGGCTCGTCGACATGGCCGTCTACGGCGGGCGTCCGGACGCCCTCGCGCCGCTGTCGAAGATCACCGACTGGGCCATCGAGAACCTCGACCGCAGCCGCAAGGTCGACTCCGACACCGAGTGGTACACGCTGTCGGAGAACCTCTACCGCGCCTACGCAACCACCGGCGACGAGAAGTATCGCCGCTTCGCCGAGGTCTGGCGGTTCACGGACTACTGGAACGCGTTTTCCGGCGCCGCGCCGACGTCCGTCGCGCGCGACGGCCATCATGCCTACAGTCACGTCAACACCCTCTCGTCGTGCGCGATGGCCTACGCGATCACGGGCGAGACGCCGTACCGCGACGCGATCGTGGCCGCCTACGACTGGCTGCAGCAGACCCAGTGCTACGCCACGGGCGGCTACGGTCCCGACGAAGACCTCGTCGCGCCGGACGGCGAGCTCGGGCGCCGCCTCGACACGACCTTCGCCTCTTTCGAGACCCCGTGCGGCTGCTGGGCCGGCTTCAAGCTGTCGCGCTATCTCATGGGCTTCACGGGCGAGGCGCGCTATGGCGACTGGATCGAGCGGCTCCTCTACAACGGCATCCTCGGCGCGCTGCCGATGGGACCGAAGGGGGCCACGTTCTACTACTCGGACTACCGCGCCGGCGGCGCGCGCAAGATCTACCACCTCGACGGGACGTGGCCCTGCTGCTCGGGCACGTATCCCCAGGTGGTCGCCGACTACCACAACGTCCTCTACTTCCGGGACGCGGGCGGCCTCTTCGTCAACCTCTTCGCGCCGTCGCGCGTGCGCTGGAACCAGGACGGCACGGCCGTCGCCGTGGAACAGGAGACGACGTTCCCCGAATCGGATTCGACCGTGCTGACGGTGCGGCCGGCGAAACCCGCGACCTTCGACGTGCGGTTCCGCGTCCCGGGCTGGACGCGGGGCGCGTCGGCCGAGGTCAACGGCAAGCCCGTCGCGGTCGACGCCGTTGCCGGAACGTGGGCCGTGCTCCGGCGCCGCTGGGAGCCGGGCGACCGCGTGTCCCTGCGGCTGCCGATGGCCGTCCGACTCGCTCCCGTGGACGCGCAGCACCCGAACCGGGTCGCCGTGACGTACGGTCCGATCGTCCTCGTCCGGAACGAAGAACCGACGCTGGCCGCGCCGCTCGAGGATCCGGCGGCGGCGATCCGGCGAAACGGTTCGGGCCTCGAGTTCTCGGCGCCCCGGCAGCCCGAGGGCACGTTCGTTCCCTTCTTTCGCGTCGGCGCGGGCGTTCCGTACAACATGTATTTCGATCGGACGGGCTCAGGCCCGGGAGGAACATGAGCACACAGAAGGCGGGAGGCCGGGACGTCATCCTCGTCGCGAGCGGCGACTCGCGCCTCACGGCGAACCAGCGCTGCTGGCCGGCCCAGCAGACGCTCGAGAAGGCGGTCGAGAAGGCGTTCGGCGAGCTCGGCGCGCGCGTCGTGCGCGGCCACGGGTACGACCCGGTCAAGAAGCACGGCTTCATCGACGGCCAGGCGCGCGGGATCCAGATCTTCCGCCAGATCGACCCGGAGGCGCCGCTGGTCGTCGCCGAGGCGGTGTGGGAGTACACGAGCCACATCCTCGCCGGCCTGACCAAGCACCGCGGCCCGATCCTGACGCTCGCCAACTGGAGCGGCGAGTGGCCGGGGCTCGTCGGGATGCTGAACGTCAACGCGTCGCTGACGAAGGCCGGGATCCCGTACAGCTCGACCTGGAGCGAGGACTTCGAGGACGGCTTCGCGCGCGGCGGCCTCCGGCAGTGGCTGGCCGAAGGACGGATCGCGCACGACACGAGCCACGCCCAGAGGTTCGAAGACCAGACGTTCGGCCCGGCCCACGCCGAAGACCGGGCGCGCGGCGCCGCGCTCGGCCAGGAGCTCGCTCGCGATCAGGCGATCCTCGGCGTCTTCGACGAGGGTTGCATGGGCATGTACAACGCGATCGTCCCCGACGACCTGCTGCACCGGCTCGGGCTGTTCAAGGAGCGGCTCTCGCAGTCGATGCTCTTCGCCGCGATGCGCGAGGTGTCCGACGACAAGGCGCGTCGGCACTACGACTGGCTCCAGAAGCGCGGCATGAAGTTCGCCCTCGGCCACGACGAAGCGACCGAGCTGACGGAGTGGCAGGTGCTCGAGGGCCTCAAGATGTACGAGGCGGCCGTGACGATGGCGCACGACTTCGGCTGCGCGGCGATCGGCATCCAGTACCAGCAGGGGTTGAAGGACGTCTGCGTCGCCTCGGACCTGACCGAAGGCCTCCTCAACAACCCCGACCGGCCGCCCGTGCGCGGCGCCGACGGGAAGGTTCTCTTCGAGGGCCTCGCCGTGCCGCACTTCAACGAGGTGGATGAGTGCGCGGGTGTGGACGCGCTCCTGACGAACCGCGTCTGGTCGGATCTCGGGATCGACCCGTCGACGACGCTCCACGACGTGCGCTGGGGCGCGCCGGTCGCGGAAAACGGCGTCGACGGCTACGTCTGGGTCTTCGAGATCTCGGGCGCTGCGCCCGCCTCGCACTTCATCGGCGGCTACGGCGGCGCGCGCGGCGAGCGTCAGCCGCCGATGTACTTTCCGAAGGGCGGCTCGACGCTCAAGGGCGTGTCGAAGCCGGGCGAGATCGTTTTCTCGCGCGTCTACGTCCAGGACCATGCGCTCCACATGGACGTCGGTCGCGGCGGGGTCGTGAAGCTCTCCGACGCGGAGACCGAACGGCGCTGGCAGGCGACGACGCCGCAGTGGCCGATCATGCACGCGGTGCTCTACGGCATCACGCGCGACCAGATGATGGCCAAGCACAAGGCCAACCACATCCAGGTCGCCTACGCGCCGGACGCCGCGACGGCCAACCGCGCGCTCGTGCGGAAGGCCGCGATGGCGCGCGCCCTCGGGATCCAGGTCAACCTCTGCGGCGATCCCGAGCAGACGCTCGATCGCCACCAGGCGGCGAAGTACCGGGCGTGACGGAACCGCAGGCGCCCTGCGCGCTGGGTCTCGACTTCGGAACCGCGTCCGTCCGCGCCCTGGTCGTCGAGACGCGCACCGGAAAGGAGCGCGGCTCGGCCGTCGTCGACTACCGCCACGGCGTGATCGAGTCCGCGCTGCCCGGCTCCTCCGCGAAGCTGCCCGCGGACTGGGCGCTGCAGCATCCGGGCGACTGGGTCGAAGCGATCGAGCGCGCGGTGCCGGAGGCGCTCCGGTCGGCCGGGGTGCCGGCGGCGTCGGTCGTCGGCGTCGGCGTCGACTTCACGTCGTGCACGGTCCTGCCGGTCGACGCCGCCGGAAAGCCCCTGTGCCTCGACCCGCGCTGGGCTTCGCGGCCGCACGCGTGGGTCAAGCTGTGGAAGCATCACGCCTCGCAGCCGCAGGCGGATCGCATCAACGCGCTCGCCGCCGAGCGGCGCGAGGCGTTCCTGCCGGATTACGGCGGCAAGACGTCGTCCGAGTGGCTCGTCGCGAAGGCGCTCCAGATCCTCGACGAGGATCCCGAGGTCTACGCCGCGGCCGCGTCGATCGTCGAAGGCGGCGACTGGATCGTCGGCGAGCTCTGCGGCGCGCGCGTGCGCAACGCCTGCGGCGCGGGCTACAAGGGGTTCTGGAGCCGCGAGCGCGGGTTTCCGTCGGCCGGGTTCTTCGCCGCGCTCGACCCGCGGTTCCGGGACCTCGCCGGCAAGCTCGGCGGCGAGATCGTGCCGCCCGGGCGCGCCGTCGGCGGCCTGACGCCGGGAATGGCCGAGCGCCTGGGTCTCGCGCCGGGCACCGCGGTCGCGGCCGCGATCATCGACGCGCACAGCGCCGTGCCGGCGGCCACGGTCGTCGAGGGCGGGCGGCTCGTGATGGTCATCGGGACGTCCACCTGCCACATGCTGCTCGCCGACCGCCACGCCGCCGTGCAGGGCGTCGGCGGCGTCGTCCGGGACGGGATCGTCGAGGGCTTCTACGGCTACGAGGCCGGCCAGCCCGCGGTCGGCGACATCTTCGGCTGGTTCGCGAAGCTCGCGGGCGGCGGCGACTTCGCGAAGCTCGAGAAGGAAGCGGCCGAGGCGCCGCCCGGCGCGCGCGGGCTCCTCGCGCTCGACTGGTGGAACGGGAACCGATCGGTGCTGGTCGACGCGAACCTGTCGGGCCTGCTCGTCGGGCTGACGCTCCAGACGACGGCGGCCGAGATCTACCGGGCGCTCATTGAGGCGACGGCGTTTTCGACGCGGCGGATTCTCGACGCCTTCGAGGCCGAGAAGATTCCGGTGCGCGAGCTCATCGCCGTCGGCGGACTGGCGGAGCGGAGTCCGCTGCTGCTGCAGATCTACGCGGATGTCACGCGGCGACCGATCGCGCTGGCGGCGACGGCGAACGCCTCGGCGCTCGGGGCGGCGATGCTCGGCGCGGTCGCGGCCGGCGTCGCGCGCGGCGGACATGCGTCGTTCGTCGACGCCGCGCGCGCCATGGCGCACCTGAAGCCGCAGCGCATCGCGCCAGATCCGAAGGCGGCGGCGGCCTACGATGCGCTCTATCGCGACTGGCTCGCGCTGCACGACCACTTCGGGCACGGCCCCGGCGCCGCGCTGATGGCGCGCCTGCGGCGGGGGAGAGCGTGAGGGAAGCGGGCGGGGACAAGCCCCGCCCCTACGCTTCATACGCTGTAGGGGCGGCCCTCGCGGCCGCCCGCGCGTCCCGATGACCCCGCTGCTCTCCGCCCGCGGCATCTCCATGGAGTTCCCCGGCGTCCGCGCGCTCGACGGCGTCGACTTCGACGTCCGCGCGGGCGAGGTGCACGCGCTGATCGGCGAGAACGGCGCCGGCAAGTCGACGCTCGTCCGCATCTTGAACGGCGAGATCGCCGGCTACGGCGGCGAGCTCCTGCTCGACGGGGTCGCGCGCCGGCTCGACGGCCCGCGCGAGGCGATCGCGGGCGGGATTGCCGTGATTCCGCAGGAGCTCCAGCTCGTCGCGCCGCTGTCGGCGGCCGAGAACATCTTCCTCGGGCGCGAGCCGAAGACGGCGCTCGGCCTGGTCGACGGCGCGGCGCTCGCCGCAAAAGCCGCGGAGGAACTCGCCGCGCTCGGCGAGACGCACGTGCCGCCGCGCGAGGCGATCGAGCACCTCGAGGCCGGCCAGCGCCAGCTCGTCGCGATCGCGCGCGCTCTCTCGCTCGACGCGCGCCTCATCATCATGGACGAGCCGACGGCCTCGCTCGGGGCCGAAGAGGCCGCGCGCCTCGAGCGCCTGGTGCGGCGCCTTTCGGAGCGCGGCGTCGCCGTCGTGTACATCTCGCACAAGCTGGACGAGGTGCGGCGCCTCGCGCATCGCGTCACGGTGCTCCGCGACGGCAAGCGGATCGTGACGCGCGACGCCGCCGGGCTCGACGAGGCGGAAATGGTGCGGCTGATGGTCGGCCGGGACATTCCGAGGGCGGATCTCGAGCCCCTTCCGGCGGGCGCGGCGGAGGTGCTCCGCGTCGAGAGCTTCTCGGTCGCGGACGCCGACCGGCCGGGCGGCTACCGCGTGCGCGACGTGTCGCTCACGGTGCGGCGCGGCGAGATCGTGGGGCTCGCGGGGCTGGTCGGCGCCGGGCGCACCGAGTTCCTGCTCGCGCTGACCGGCGCCCTCGACGCGGAGACGTCGGGACGGGTTTTCCTGGCCGGCCGCGAGGCGAAGCCGGCGGATCCGGCCGCGGCGCGCCGCGCGGGGCTGGTGCTCCTGCCGGAGGAGCGCAAGTCGCAGGCGATCTTCCCGGATCTTTCCGTGGGCGAAAACGTGACGCTCGGCGCGCTCGAGAAGATCAGCCGTCTGGGCTGGATCGATGCGGCGGCCGCGAAAGGCGTGATCGAGCGGGGGATGCGCGAGACCGGCGTCCGGGCCGCGTCGCCCGCCGTGCCGATCGCGACGCTCTCGGGCGGGAACCAGCAGAAGGCGCTGCTGGCCCGCTGCCTGTTCGCCTCGCCGTCGGTGCTCCTGCTCGACGAGCCGACGCGGGGGATCGACCTCGCGGCGCGCGCCGAGATCTACGCGCTCCTGCGCCGGCTCGCGGCCGAGGGGTTCGGCATCGTGCTCTGCTCGTCGGAGATGTCGGAAATCCTGACGCAGTGCCACCGGGTCGTCGTCTTCCGGGAGGGCCGCGTGACGGCGGAGCTCTCGCACGCGGAGGCGACGGAAGAGAAGATCCTCACGGCGGCCTCGGGCGCCGCCCCGCCGCAGGAAACCCTCTCCCACCCGGGCGAGGAGAGGGGAGGGGTGAGGGGGGGATCCCCGCCGCCCGCGCCTCCCCGCCGCCGCCGTCTCGCCCGGCTGACCGGAGCGCTCGGCCTCGCCGCGGTCGTGATCCTGTCGATCGTCTTCTCGCCCGTGCGCGGCGGCCGGCCGGTCTTCCTCGGGATCGGAAACCTCACGGACATCCTCCGCCAGGTGGCGGAGAAGGGGATCCTGGCGGTGGGCATGACGGCCGTCGTCGTGTCCGGCGGGATCGACCTCTCCGTCGGCTCCGTGCTGGCGCTCGCGGCGACGCTGACGGCGTCTTTCTTCATGCGCGGCGGGCTGTCGTTCGCCGCGGCGGTGCTCGCCGTCCTCGGCGTCGGCGCGCTCTGCGGCGCCGTCAACGGCTTCGTCGTCGCGCGGTGGCGGCTCCAGCCCTTCATCGCGACTCTGGCGACGATGAGCGCCGCCCGCGGCGTCGCGCGCTACGTCAGCGGCGGCACGGCAATCCCGCTCGGTTTCGGCCCGGGCGCGGCGCCGGAAGCCATGCGGACGCTCGCCGGCGTTCTCGTGCCCTACGTGCCGGTACCGGCCGTGCTGTTCCTCGCGTCGGTCCTGGCGATGCAGGTCTACCTCTCCCGCACGCGCGCGGGCCGCTATCTCTACGCGATCGGCGACAACGAGACGGCGGCGCGGCTCTCCGGTGTGCGCGTCGCCTGGCACAAGGCCTCGGTCTACGTGATCGCCGGCGTGCTCGCGGCAGTGGCCGGGATCGTCCACTGCGCCCAGCTCGAACAGGGCAATCCCAACGACGGCGTGGCGTACGAGCTCGACGCCATCGCCGCCGTCGTCATCGGCGGCACCAGTCTCTCGGGCGGCGTCGGAACCGTCGGCGGCACGCTCGTGGGCGTGTTGACGATCGGCGTCATCAACAACATCATGGGGTTGAACAATGTGGACGCGAACCTGCAGCTCATCCTCAAGGGCGTCATCATTCTCGGGGCCGTCTGGCTCCAGCGGCGGCGGCGCTAGGGGAGCGGGCGGGGACGAGCCCCGCCCCGACACGGAGCGAACGCGTCGTTCCGGACCCGTAGGGGCGGCCCTTGCGGCCGCCCTCGTCCTCGCCCTTCCGGCGGCCGGCTGCGGCAAGGCGAAGTCGACCAGGCACCTCGTCGGCTTTTCGCAGTGCAATCTGGGCGAGCCGTGGCGCGTCGCGATGAACGCGGAGGTCGCCGCGCGCGTGAAGGACTTTCCCGACCTCGAGGTCGCCTTCGCCGACGCTCAGCAGGACAACGCCAAGCAGGTCGCCGACGTCGAGAACTTCCTGCGCCAGAAGGTCGACCTGCTGATGATCTCGCCGAACGAAGCGAAGCCGCTGACTCCGATCGTCAAGAAGGCGTTCGAGTCGGGGATCCCGGTGATCGTCCTCGACCGCGCCATCGAGGGCGACACGTACACGACGTTCATCGGCGCCGACAACAAGCAGATCGGCAAGGCCGCCGGCGACTACATCGCCAAGCTCCTGAACGGGAAAGGCCAGGTCGTCGAGATCAAGGGTCTGCCCGGCTCGCCGCCGGCGCAGGACCGCAGCACCGGCTTCCGGGAGGCGATCGCGCCGTTCCCCGGCATCCAGATCGTCCACGACCCCGTCGCCAACTGGCTGCGCGAGGAGGCGATGGCGCAGATGGAGTCGGCGCTCGCCGCGCACGACCACATCGACCTCGTGTACGCCCACAACGACCCGATGGCGATCGGCGCGTACCTGGCCGCGAAGGCCAAGGGCCGCGACGGCGAGATGAAGTTCGTCGGCATCGACGGGCTGCCGGGCCTGGACGGCGGCCGCCAGGCGGTCGCCGACGGCAAGCTCTCCGTCACGTTCGTGTATCCGACGGGTGGCCGCGAGGCGGTGGACGTCGCCGAGCGGATCTTCCACGGCGAGAAGGTTCCGCACAAGATCGTGCTGCCGACGCTGATGATCACGAAGGAGAACGCGCTGGCGCCGGCGAAGTGAGCGAAGCAAAGGAGGGCGAGATGAGCGGACGGTTCGGGGTTCTCGCGGGTCTCGGCCTCGGTTTCTGTGCGGCGGGGCTCGGCCTTCCCGTCGAGGCGGCGCCCGCGCCGGCGTGGGGCACGGTGGCGCTGTCGACCTACACCGTGAGCGCCCTCGAGTTCTCGACCTACCTTCAGGGCGAGGCCTGGAATCCCGTCCTCGGGACGGCAGGGCGGTACCTGGTGTCCCCCCTCGGCCAGTTCGTGGCTCCGCTGCACCTGCCGCAGGGCGCCTCCGTTCAGGCCGTCGAGGTCGAAGGATGTGACGCGTCCGCGAGCGGCTCGCTGACGGGCTCGTTCTTCTCGGCGCCGTCGCCGGCCGGGAGCGCGGTCGACCTCGCGGACTTCGACACCGGGGTCGCGGCGACGCCGGGCTGCGCCCTGTTTCCGGTGACGGTGTCGCCGCCCGTGACGATCGACAACGAGCACAACGTTTACTTCCTGGGACTCGGAAACACTCCGGGCGACGGCACGACGTTCTTCGTCGCGGTCCGCGTGCGCTACCAGCTGCAGGTCAGCAATCCGCCGACCACGCCCGACTTCAACGACGTCCCGACCTCGCATCCCTTCTACCGGGAGATCGAGGCGCTGTTCCAGGCGGGCATCACGAGCGGCTGCGGGGGCGGCAACTTCTGCCCGAACAACCCGCTGACGCGGGCGCAGGCAGCGGCCTTTTTCGCGAAGGCGCTCGGGCTCTACTGGCCGAACTGAGCCGCTTGACCCGCCCGACGGTCTCCGATAAGGTGCGCCCTCTGCCGCGGGGTGGAGCAGCCTGGTAGCTCGTTGGGCTCATAACCCAAAGGTCGGAGGTTCAAATCCTCCCCCCGCAACCAAGGATTTTGATCGGCCGGGGGCAACCCTGGCCGAGTCGTTTCTAGATCGCCACGATCCAGAGGATTTGAAGCTCCGAGCGCGACGCGCAGCAGCGTTTCGGCCAGGCTCGGGGAGGGATTTGAGCCCGGCACGGCGCGCAGCGCCGGAGGTGGGTTCGGCGACACACCGTGCCGCCGCGAAGCCGCTTCCAGGGGGCGAAGTTCTCGGAAGGAATGTGGCGCGCCGGCCTCCTGCCGTAACAGAACCCCGGGCCGCATCGTTTGTTCGTCCAAGGCGACGAACGCGGACGCTCGACGTGCCTTCGTCTCTCCCGGGAAAGTCGGCGGCTCGGATGCACGCGCGGCGCGGATGATGCGGACGCATCAGTCATCGGCCGGACGGGTTCCCCTAGCGTGGATGACTGGATCGACCATGAAAACGCCTGCGGAACTCCGGAGCCGGAACGAGCCATCCGATGGAAGGGCGGCCCGGAGCCGGGCCGACGGGACTCGCGCGAGGAGAGTCCGATGAGGGGCATTCTCCGCATCGCGTACAAGCTCCTGGTCAACGACCGCGGCAAGTTCGCCGCTCTCCTCGTCGGGATGACGTTCGCGGTCTTCCTGATGATCGCGATGACCTCGATGTTCGCGGGGATCCTCGGAAAAGCGTCGGCCACCGTGACCAACGTGGGCGCTCCCGTCTGGGTCATGGACCCGGCGGTGTTCACGGTGGCGAGCAGCATCCCGATGCCGGACTACGTCATCGATGCCGTCCGGAGCGTCGAGGGGGTGCGCTACGCGGTGCCGCTCTACTCGGGCGGGGCGCTGGTCAAGCTGCGCAGCGGGACCTATCAGGCCGTCACCGTCATCGGCCTCGACGATGCGAGCCTCCTCGGGCGGCCGGCGCTGCTGGAGGGCCGCATCGAGGACCTCTATTCGGACAACGCCTTCGCGGTCGTGAAGGACTCGGAGTTCGCCAAGCTCGGAAACCCCCGGCTCGGCACCGAGTTCGAGCTCAACGATCACCGGGCCGTGATCACCGGCATCGCGGACGTCGCGGTCAGCGGCCTCTTCGGGATCCCGACGCTCTACACGACCTACAAGCGGGCCATCGAATACATCCCGTCGACGCGGTACACGACGGCGTTCATCCTCGTCCAGCCGAAGTCCCGCGACGCCGTGCCGGCGATCGAGAAGAGCGTCCGGGACATGGGTTACCTCGCGCTGACCAGCGGGGAGTTCAGGCAGCGCATCGCCAACTTCTACAAGTACCAGACCGGTCTCGGCACGAACGTCCTCCTCATGACCGTCATCAGCTTCGTCGTCGGCCTGTCGATCTCGGGCCAGACGTTCTACACGTTCATCCTGGAGAACCTGGACAAGTTCGGAGCGCTCAAGGCGATCGGGACCCGGGGCAACATCCTCGTGGCCATGATCCTCTTCCAGGCGACCTTCACCGCGCTGACGAGCTACGGGTTGGGAATCGGGCTCGCGTCGCTCACCATCTTCGCCGCCAAGCTCCGGCTGCCGAGCTACGCCGCGACGGTCACCTTCCCGAACCTGCTCCTCGCCTTCGTCATGGTCATCGTGATCGCGGCGATCTCGAGCGTCATCGGAATCCGGAAGGTGATCCGGATCGAACCCTTCGAGATCTTCCGTGGCTGAGCCGGCGGCCCTCGCGGTCCGAGCGACCGAGCTCAACAAGTGGTTCGGCGAGGGAGACGCGCGCACGCACGCCGTCAAGGACGTCACGTTCGACGCCTACTTTGGCGAGATGCTCTACATCGAGGGGCCGTCGGGCAGCGGGAAGACGACGCTCCTCAGCATGATCTCCGGAATCCTCCGCCCGACCTCGGGGCGCGTGGCCCTCGACGGCCAGGACATCTGGGGCATGTCGGACGACGAGCTCGCCGATTTTCGCCTCCACCGCGTCGGCTTCGTCTTTCAGGACTACCACCTCTTTCCGCGCCTGACGACGCTCGAAAACGCGGCGATCCCGCTCGTCCTGAAGCGGACCGCCTGGGACCAGGCGATGGAAGAAGCCATGCACTACCTCGAGGTGGTGGGACTGAAGGACCGGGCCGATCTGCCGCCGGTCAAGCTGAGCGGGGGCGAGCAGCAGCGCGTGGCGATCGCGCGCGCCATCGCCAGTCAGCCAGACGTCATGGTCTTCGACGAGCCGACCGCGTCCCTCGACGGCGACACGGGCCGCCGGATCGTCGAGTTCGTGAAGAGGGAGATCCTCACGGCCAGGAAGTGCATCCTCGTCGTCACCCACGACAGCCGCATCTTCGAGTACGCCGATCGCATCATGAGGATGGAAGACGGGAGACTGAAGTCGATCGACGGGGGCCGACCCCGGTGAGAAACAAGCTCATCTTCGGCCTGGCGGCTCTCGGGGTGGTCCTCGGCCTCGCCATGGCGTTCGTCTCGGGGCACGTGAAGAAGAACCCGCCGCCGACGTTCACACCCGCCTCGAATCCCTACCCGAAGGGAATCTTCGCCAACGGCATCGTCGAGAGCTATCAATCGAACGGCGCCAACATCAACCTCTATCCGGAGGTCGCCGGCACCGTGACGCGGATCCTGGTGTCCGAGCAGCAGGTGGTCGAGCGAGGAGCTTCGCTCCTGACGATCGAGGACTCGGTCCAGCGGGCCACGGTCGAACAGCAGGGGGCTCAGCTCGAGGCAGCGCGAGCCCTGCTCGCGGAGCTGAAGGCGCAGCCGCGGCCCGAGAACCTGGCCGTCGCGAAGTCCCAGGCCCTGGCCGCGGCCGCGACCCTCAAGACGGCCGAGGACCAGCGGGACAAGCTGAAACATTCGTCCGAGCTCCAGGCCAAGTCCGTCAGCCGGAGCGATCTCGACAACGCGGAGAACGCGGTCCGGGTCGCCGCCGCCGGCCTCGAGGTCGCGCAGAAGCAGCTCGACCTCGTCCGCGCCGGGGCGTGGACCTACGACATCCGGAACCAGGAGAGCCAGTGCGCGGCGCTGGAGAAGTCGGTCGCCGCCTCGAGCGCCCTCCTCAGCAAGTTCGTGATCCGCGCGCCGGTCGACGGCCCCGTGCTCGCGATCAACGCCGCCGTGGGCAGCTACGTCTCCACCCAGGGGACCTACGACGGGTACAGCCAGGGCTACCTGCCGGTCATCTCGATGGGATCGACGCAGGGCTACTTCCAGGTGCGGTGCTACGTGGACGAGATCCTGGTACAGCGGCTGCCGGCGCCGCCCGGGATCCGCGCCACGATGTTCCTCCGCGGCACGGACAAGGGCATCCCGCTCGAATTCGTCCGCACGCAGCCGTACGTCTCGCCGAAGATCCAGCTGTCGAACCAGAGGACCGAGAGGGTGGACGTGCGGGTGCTGCCGCTGATCTTCCGGCTTCGCAAGCCGGACGGCCTGTCCGTCTATCCGGGACAACTCGTCGATGTCTATATCGCCGAGAAGTAGGAGGTCGCCGGCGGCGGTTCTCGCCGCGCGATGGCTCGCGGCCGGCGCGGCGGTCGCTCTCACCGCGTGCGCGGTCGGCCCGAACTTCGTGCGGCCCGCGCCCCCCGCCGCGGACCACTATGCGCCGGGCTCCGATCCGAAGACGACGGCCGAGGCCGCCGGGGAGGCGCAGCGTTTCGACCGGGGCGCGCGGCTCTCCGGCGATTGGTGGACGCTCTTCGGATCGGAGGAGCTCGACGGACTGATGAGGGATGCCGCCGCCGGGAACCAGACGCTGCAGGCCGCCCTCGCGAGCCTGCGCTCGAGCCAGGACAACCTGCGGGCGGGCTACGGGATCTTCTACCCTCAGCTGGGCCTCGACGCCGCGGCGTCGAGGCAGCGGGTGACGCTGGTCCGTTTCGGGCAGACCAGCTCCGCGGCGACCATCTTCAATCTCTTCTCGCTGTCCGGGACCATCAGCTACGCGCTCGACGTCTTCGGCGGCCAGCGGCGCACGGTCGAGAGCCTGCAGGCCCAGGCCGACGCCCAGGCCTACACCGCGGCCGCGGCGTACGTGACGCTGACGGCCAACGTCGTCGACACGGTGATCGCTCGCGCGTCCTATGCCGAGCTCGCCCGGGCGACCGAGGATCTCGTCGGCGACCAGCGGGAGCAGGTCGAGATCACGGAGGCACAGGCGGAGGCGGGCACGGTTCCCTATGCGAGCGCGCTCGCCTTGCGAAGCCAGCTCTCGTCGGTGGAGGCGACGATCCCTCCTCTCGAGCAGCGCGTCAGCCAGGCGGACCACCTTCTCGCCACACTCGCCGGGCGTCTGCCCTCCGAGTGGAAGGCGCCGCCGGTCGGCTTGTCCGACCTGAAGCTGCCGGAGTCCCTTCCCGTCAGCATCGCCTCGGACTTCGTCCACCAGCGTCCCGACATCCTCGTCGCGGAGGCGCGCCTGCATCAGGCGAGCGCCGAGGTCGGCGTGGCGACGGCGGCGCTCTTCCCGAGCATCACGCTGAACGCCAGCCTCGGCGGCAACAACACGACCCTCAACACGCTGTTCTCGCCGCAGGGCATCTTCTGGAGCGTGGGCGCGGGTCTCGCGGCCCCGCTCTTCCAGGGCGGCACCCTCGTCCAGAAGCGCCGGGCGGCCATCGACGCGTACGACCAGGCCATGTCGGACTACCGTCAATCCGTCCTGGTCGGATTCTCCCAGGTGGCCGACGTGCTCCGGGCCCTCGAAAACGACGCGGACGCCCTGGCCGCCCAGGAGCGGGCGATGAGCTCCGCCGACGAGGCGCTTCGGCTCGTGCGCGCGAACTACGACAGCGGAGTTTCGAACTACGTGCAGGTCCTCATTGCCTTCGCGCAGTACCACCAGGCTCGCATCGGTTACGTCCAGGCGCGCGCCCAGCGTCTCCAGGACACCGTCGCGCTCTTCGTCGCGCTCGGAGGCGGCTGGTGGGATCCCGGCAAATCGCTCCTCACCGCTGCGGGAGGGCCGTCGGCCTTCGGCGCGGCGCCCTCGGCCGGGAAGCCCTGAGGGGAGGACCTTCGCTTTGGCTGATCTTCGGACCTTTGCGTTCGCCTCTCGAACGACGCGCGCTTGTTTCGGTCGCCAGGTGCTCGACGTGCCGGATCTTGCCCGAGATGGTCTTGGGCGGCGGCCTGAACTCGAGACCCCGGATCCGGGGTCGACTGGTAGTCCGAGTTCCTCCTGAAACGCGCGACGATTCGGCGGGGTGCATTTCCTCCGCCGCGGCTTCCGGCAGAAGAGCGCGACGACGGGAGCGTGAGGGCGGCAACGAGCGGCTCAGCGGTGTTCGAAGAGGGGAACTGGAGGCTCGGGCCTTGCACGATTACACGGTAGTCGTGTGGGCTGGCCGGGAGCCTGCTCTCCCTCGGCCGGCGCCAGACCCGGCGGGCGACCCGCATCGGCTGGTCTTCACGCGCCGGGTCTACAATCGGCGACAGCCTTTCCGGGGACCGGGCCGAATCGCGAGGTGACGCGTGAAGACGACCCTGCGTCTTTCGATCCCATCTCTGACGTTCGCTGTCTGCCTCGTGACCAACGCGGGTCTCGGACAGACCTACGAGGTGCTTCACTCCTTCTCCGGACCGGGCGGTACGCCGACCGCGACGGTCGTCGCATCGCCTTCCGGGGTTCTCTACGGGACGACGCGGACCGGCGGGATCTTCCAGCGCGGCTCGATCTACTCGCTGACGCCCGACGGATCGGGCGGGTTCGTCTACGCGCTCGTTTACTCCTTCGCCGGTCCCGATGGCAGCACGCCGTGGCGCGAACTGATCTTCGGCGCGGACGGCGACCTGTACGGCGGGACGCACGCGGGTGGGGCCTCCGACGTCGGAACGCTCTTTCGGGTGACGCCCTCCGGGGCCTTGACCCGGCTGCACGATTTCGCCGACGGCGGTGGGCAGGACCCCTTCCAGCTCCTGCTGGCCTCCGACGGGAACATCTACGGCACCGCAACGTCGGGCGGAGCTCACGGAGGCGGCACCGTGTTTCGCCTCGGGTCGGACGAGTCCTTCGCGACCGTGCACGATTTCGATGGCGCCACCGAGGGAACGGCCCCGGTGGCCGGTCTGCTCCAGGTCGGCGCCTTCCTCTACGGCGTGACGAGGGACGGGGGTGCCGGCGGCGCAGGAACGGTGTTTCGCCTCGATCTGGCCGGGACGCTGACAACGCTGCATGCGTTCACCGGCGCCGACGGTGCGGCGCCGGCGGCGGCCCTGATCCTCGGAACCGACGGCGACCTCTATGGAACCACCAGCGGCGGGGGCGCCGGTGGAGTCGGCACCGTGTTCAAGATGGATCTCTCTGGCGCGGTCACGACGCTCCACTCGTTCAACGTCCAGGACGGTGCGAAGCCCTTCGCCCCGCTGATTCTCGCGAGCGACGGCAAATACTACGGAACGACGACGGAGGGCGGCCCCGGCGGCAGCAAGGACTACTTTCCGCTGGGGACCGTCTTCCGCATCGACGGCCTCGGAAACTGGGAGCTGATGGCCGCGTTCGCCCAGGGCTACAGCGGCACTCCCGGGTCCTATCCCCTCGCGGCACTCGCCGACGGGCACGACGGCTTCCTCTACGGGACGACCGTCGAGGGCCTCGGCAGCCTCTATCGGCTCAATCCCGCCGCCGAGTTCAACTACGTCTACTTCTTCGGAGCCGACGCGGGCGCCTACGCTCCCGCCGGCCTGCTCACCGAGGTCAAAAGCGCGTTGTATGGAATCACGCAGGGCGGCATCTCCAGCATCTACCGCCTCGATGGGTCCGACCCGACGATAATCCATGCGTTCTCGCTCGGGGAGGGCCAGGGCCCGTCCACGCTCCTGCTGGGCACGGACGGAAGCCTCTACGGCACGGCCACCACGGCGGGGCCCGGGGGACTGGGATCGGTCTTCCGCTTCACTCTCCCCGATACTCTCGAGGTCCTGACCGGCTTCGACTGGGGCGACGGCGCCAATCCGACGGGCGGGGTCGTCGAGGGGCCGCCCGGCGAGTTCTCGGGAACGACCAATCAGGGCGGCGCCGGTCAGTTGGGCACGGTCTTTCACATCGACGCTTCCGGCACGCTGACGACGCTTCATTCCTTCGACTCCGGCTGGTTCGAAGGGGCGTACCCGACGGCGCCGCCCGTGCGCACCTCCGACGGGAGCCTCTACGGGCCGACGGTGTACGGAGGCCCCAACGCCTGGGGAGATCTCTATGCCATCGATCCTCTCGGGGCCTTTTCGGTCTTTCATGCGTTCAACGACTTCGACGGATGCTGTCCCGGGGGACCCCTCGTTCAGGGGGACGACGGCGCCCTCTACGGAGGGACGCCGCAGAACGGAGCGAACGGCATCGGCAACCTGTTCCGGATCGATCTGCTCGGCAACTTCACGACCATTCACGATTTCGCCGGCCCGGAGGGGGCCGGCGTGTACGGCGTTCTCCTCCAGGCGCCGGATGGACTGCTCTACGGAACGGCGCAAGGCGGCGGTTCCATGAATCAGGGCACGGTCTTTCGAGTGGACATCCTGGGGAAGAATTTCGAGGTGCTCCACGACCTTCAGGGCAACGACGGAATCAGCCCGTACTCAGGTCTGACGCTCGCCTCCGACGGGGCGTTCTACGGAACCGCGGGCGGCGGAGGCTTCGCCGGCGGGGGCGTCATCTTCCGCCTCGGGTTCGACACGCCGATCCCTTCGCTCGTCGCCGTCCGTCCGTCATCCGGCCGCGCCGCGGGCGGCACGCCGATCACCGTCTTCGGAAACCACCTCTACGCCGCATCCTCCGTCTCGATCGGCGGACTCGCCGCGACTCTTCCCGCGGTCCCGGATCAGGGACGGGTCTTCAGCGTCTCGCCCGCGCTCGCCCCCGGCACGCTCAACGACGTCGTCGTCAGCGTCTCGGGCTCCCGGCCGGCTGGGGCGTCGCAGACCCTCCCGGCCGCCTGGTTCGCCGACTTCTCCGACGTTTCTCAGGACGACATCTTTCACGCCTACGTCGAGACGATCTTTCGCGACGGCATCAGCGCCGGTTGCGGTTCGGGAGCCTACTGCCGAAACGACGCCGTGCGGCGAGACCAGATGGCGGTCCTTCTCCTCAAGGCCGAGCATGGAAGCGGTTACGTTCCGCCGGCCTGCCAGAGTGTCTTTCCGGACGTGCCGTGTCCCGGTCCGTTCGCCGACTGGATCGAGCAGCTGGCCGCCGAGGGCGTCACGGCCGGTTGCGGCGGAGGCAATTATTGTCCCGGAGAATCGGTGACCCGGCGCCAGATGGCCGTCGTTCTCCTGAAGGCGAAGGAAGGCTCCGGTTACATGCCTCCGCCCGCCGTCGGAATCTTCGACGACGTCCCGCCTTCGGATTCCTTCGCTCCCTGGATCGAAGAGCTCGCCAACCGCCAGATCACCGGCGGCTGTCAGGTCTCACCGCCGCTCTACTGTCCCGCCAGTCCGACCACACGCGGGCAGATGGCGGTGTTCCTCGTGAAGACATTCGGGCTGTCGTAACGGGGGGAGGCGCGACTCGCGCTCCGGCGCCCGGCGTTGCGTTCCAGACCTCGCGAAGCGCCGCAGGGCGTCAGAGCGCGCCGCGTGCTACTCCCAGGATTCGTCCTCCGGAGCCCTCCTCCACGAACGCGACCGCGCTCAAGTTCCCCGGCTTCCACGCCGATTCGAGCGCGACGAGAACCTCCTTCTCGAAGGCCTTGCCCCGCGGAAGGGTACCGACGACCTGGAGACGCCGGACGACGGCCGAATGGGAGAGCCGGCGCCCCGAATTCTCGCCCCGGCTGACCTGGGACTGCAGATCGTCCTCCACGATCGCGAGAAGGACCTCGGCGCCTGCGGCCTCAGGGAAGGCGGTCGACGGTTCGACCCGGATACGAAGTGACGAAGGCGTCCGGCCGCGCGACACCGCGACCTCCAGCTTCGGCTCCCGAGCCGCGCTCGCGATCGCCTTTTGAACCGCTCGTCGATCGCTGCCAACCAGCTCCACTCGTCCGTCCACGACGACCTGTGGCGTGTAGAGCCCGGAGCTCCGAATCGCCGCCGCGTAGGCTTCCTGTCTCTCGGAGAACAGTTTCGAGGAATAGGGGTCCGCCCAGCCCAGGTGGTTCCAGTAGTCCACGTGCTCGGAGAGAGGAATGAGGAGAACTCCTTCCACCGGCTGGGACCTCGCCAGCTCCGTCAGTACCTCGTCGGCGGGGGGACAGCTCGAGCAGCCCTCGGACGTAAAGAGCTCGACGAGCACCGGCGCCCTCGCGGCGGCGTTGGGGGCAGGAGTACCCGCGTCACCCCGCCCGCCCAGGACGAGCGCCCCGGCCCCCAACGTCAGGACGGAGAGACCTGCCAGATTCATGTTTTCTCTCCCGCAGTACCTATGCGTGCGGAGGCCCGGTCGATTCCCGCGCGGCGGGAACTCAACCGGCGGCGGCGCTGCGGCCCCGGGAGTTGTTCCCGCGAGACCGAAGAGCGAGACTCTGTAGTTCGGGAGGATATCGATCACCTTAGTCATGGCCGCCTTCGACCTCGTCGCCTTCGATCTGTACGGCACGCTGCTCGACATCTCCTCCCTCGAGGCGGAGATGCGGCCCCTCGTCGGCGAAACGAGCTGCGGACCTGCTGGCTCGGTGGCGCAAGGCGCAGCTGGAGAGAAGCTGGAACCTCAACCGGGAGGGCCTGTACGA
>DATJPZ010000083.1:0-6517 GCA_035506175.1 Thermoanaerobaculia bacterium
TCCGCAACGTGCAGGACTACTTCGGAACGCCCGTCCTGTCGGCAACCTTCGACGGCAACCCCGTGACCCTCCCGATGTCCGGGCTTTCGGTGGCCACTCCCGTGGGATGGAACGCTCCCGACCCGACCGGCCCCGAGTTCAACGCGTTCCTCGTCAGGACGACGCGCTTCGCTCGGCAGGCGCCGGACACGGCGGGGAGCCCGAGGCCGCCGACGCGCCTATCGCCGCGGCCCACCCGGCGTTGAACCTCACGCGTACGGCGGCGTCAGCCTCGGCTTCTCGCCTGTCGGTACCCGCGGCTGCGACTCGCGGGCGGTGCGCCGCACCCCCAGGCTCGCCTCGGGCAGCAGCGTGTTCAGGAACTTTCTCACCGCGGTGCCGTCGCCGCTGCGGCCGAGGTCCTCGAGAAACCTCAGGGCGTCGGTGATCTGCTCGGAGGGATAGGTCTTGAGCTTGCCGATGAAGATCTTGGGGTGGCGGGTCTTGGCGATCTCCTCGCCGGTCAGCTCGAGCTCCTCGAAGAGCTTCTCTCCAGGGCGCAACCCGGTAAACACGATGTCCATGTCCACATAAGGGCGAAGCCCGGTCAGAGTGATCATCTCCTCGGCAAGATCGAGAATCCGAACCGGCTCGCCCATGTCGAGGATGAAAATCTCGCCCCCCTCGCCAATGGCTCCGGCCTGGAGGACGAGCTGAGCCGCTTCCGGAATGGTCATGAAATAGCGCCGCATCTCCGGGTGGGTGACCGTGACGGGCCCGCCGCGCCGGATCTGCTCTCGGAAAATCGGGACGACCGAGCCCGCCGATCCCACGACGTTGCCGAAGCGCACCGCCAGGTACCGGGTTCGATAGGACCGTGCGAGATCTTGAATCGCAAGCTCCGCCACCCGTTTCGTCGCTCCCATGATCGACGTCGGCCGCACGGCCTTGTCCGTCGAAATCATGACAAACGTCTCCACCCCGTATTCTCCGGAGAGCTCGCCCACCAGCCGGGTCGCGAGAACGTTGTTCTTGATCGCCTCGCCAGGATTAGCCTCCATCATCGGGACGTGCTTGTGCGCCGCCGCATGGAAGACGACCTGCGGTGCCTGCTCGGCGAAGACCGCCCGCATTCTCCCCTCGTCGCAGACGTCCGCCACCAGCGGCACGATCTCGGTTTCCGGCCGGATCCGGCGAAGCTCGCTGTCCACCTCGAATAGCGCGAACTCCGCGCGCTCGACCAGAAGGATCTTCGCCGGCTCGAAGCGGGCGATCTGCCGGACGAGCTCCGAGCCGATCGAACCGCCGGCGCCGGTGACCATCACGCGCTTCCCCGCCAGGCATTGGCCGATCTGGGCCTCGTCGAGGTAGACCGGCTCGCGCCCCAACAGGTCCTCGATCTGCACGCTTCGAATTCGCGTCACTTGAACCTTGCCCTGCAGGACTTCGTAGAGGCCGGGAATGATGCGCACCGCTACCTGAATCTTGCGGCAAAGACCGATCACCCGAAGGATCTCCTGGCGGGATATCTGGGCGATGGTGATGACGACCTGCGCGATGCCGAGGTCCTTGACCAGACGCGGCAGGTCCTCGGTCGTGCCGAGCACGCGAATGCCATGGATCACGGCGCCCTTCTTCTCGACGTCGTCGTCGATGAAACCCTTGACGTCCAGGTTCATGTCGCCGCGGCCGACGATCTCGCGCGCCGCGAGAACGCCCGCCCTCCCGGCCCCGACCAGCAGGGTGGGAACGACGTCCGACCCGCTGGAGACCGTGGCCCGCTCCCGCCGCTGGGAAAGCTCGTAGAGGTAGCGGCGCAGCACCCGGAGTCCCACCACGCCGCCGAAGGCGAGGATCGTGCCCATCAGGATGATGGAAAGAGGCACCCGCCACTCGCCGAACCGTGCCGGGAGGCTCAGCCGCATCACCGCCAGCGCGAGACCCGACCAGAGGCCCGCGTACACGAAAGCCTTGACCTCGCCCATGCCGACGTAGCGCCAGATGAAGCTGTAAACGCCAGCCAGGGCGAGCGCCGTGAACTGGATGAGAACGACGTAAGGAAGCTGCTGGGCCGCCCGCGCCAGTTCACGGTCGGGGACCGCGAACTCGAAGCGCAGGAGGTACGCGAACACGAACGCCAGCACCAGGACCGTGACGTCCAGCGTGTACTGGAGCCCCCTCGTGATGCGCCAATGCGTGCTCGTCTTACTCATGATCTCCGATCCTTGATCAGCCGTCGGACCACGGATTCCTCCCCCGCAACGCCGGGCCACCCCGGCTCACGCGCGATGCGACAACCTTCCCGCCCGCCTCGCGGCGACCCGGGGCACTCTCTTGTCCCTGTGGAAGGCAACGTATGTGAAACGGGCAGCCGTTTCAATGCCGGCCCGCAGCCTGCCGCGGGCCGGCCGGCGCTCGCGCCGGGAACAGGATCGCCGCTACCGTCCGGAACAGAACGCCGAGGTCGCTCCGCCACGTCCGCCGCCGCAGGTACTGTCGGTAGCCTTCGAGCTTCCGGGGCTGCAGGGACTCCCTGTAGAAAAGCTCCCGGTCGCCGGCGATCGAAGCCAGCAGGGCCTCCTCGTCGCGCAGCGCGAGGGTCGTCGGGTCCGTCAGGCCGGGTCGAGCGTCGAGCACCTCCCGCCAAGCCGGCGCCTCGGGATCCACGTACGCCGGGACCTCGGGACGCGGGCCAACCAGCGACATCTCGCCGAGCACGACGTTCCAGAGCTCGGGGAGCTCGTCGAGCTTCCAGCGGCGGAGGAATCTCCCGACGGGCGTGATCCGAGCGTCGCCGCTCGCCGTGACCTCGGGTCCCCCGCCGGCGGCGCGCATCGTCCGGAACTTCACGAGCGTGAAGGGCCGGCCGCCGCGACCGACCCGAATCTGCCGAAACAGAATCGGCGATCCTGTCGTCAGCAACACGGCCAGAGAGCACAGGGCCATCACCGGCGAAAGCAGCACCAGGCCCGACGCGGCGAGGAAACCCTCGACGAGCCGCGGCAAGCCGCCCTGGTTCGTCGACTCGCTCAAGCGCGCCCCACCACCACCCGCGCGGCCCGATGGGCCCGGCACACGTCCATCACCGTTTCGACGACATGAGCGACTTCCTCGTCGGTCATTCCCGGGAAGAGAGGCAGGCTCAGCAGGCGCGGCCAGACCTCCGTCGCCACGGGCAAGTCCTCGGGTCTCCATCCAAATCCGTTCTCGTAATAGGGGTGCAAGTGGAGCGGCCGCCAGTGCACCGAGCAACCGACGCCTCGCTGCCTGAGGATGTCGATCACGGCGTCTCGCGAAACGTCGAGGCGTTCCAGCCGCAATCGGATCGGAAAAAGGTGCCACGCGTGAATGCGATTGGCGCCGCGGACCGGCAGCTCGATCTCTTCCAGTTCGCGAAAGGCATCGAAATACCTGTCCGCCACTCGCTCCCGGGCGAGCCGCATCGCTTCGGCACGAGCGAGCTGATGGATCCCCAGGGCGGCCGCGACGTCGGTCATGTTGTACTTGAAGCCGGGCGCCAGGATCCGGTAGTCCCACTTTCCGCCGCCGCTGTACCGGCCCCAGGCGTCGTGGGACAGGCCGTGAAGGGACATCAGGCGCATCCGATCGGCCAGCTCCGGATTCGACGTCGTGGCCATGCCGCCCTCGCCGGTCGTGATCGTCTTGTTCGCGTAGAAGGAGAAGCAACTCACGGCGGCAGTGTCCTCGCCGCAGCGCCGCCAGGCCGCCTCCGGCCCCACTCTCCACGCCGCGGGAAAGGCATGCGCCGCATCTTCGACGACCCAGAGTCCGTTCTCGCGGGCGAACGCCGCGACGCGGTCCGTGTCGAGCATCAGGCCCCCGACGTGGACGGGGACGATCCCCACCGCCGGCGCTCCAAGGGGAATGGCGGCCCGGAGAGTGCCTGCCCGGAGGGCCGCGAGTTTCGCCGCTGCGTCGTCAAGGTCGAGGTTGGTCGTCTCCGGATCGCAGTCGACGAGGATCGGAAAGGCGCCGAGGTAACGAATCACTTCGGCCGTCGCGGCGAACGTCATCGTGGGCACGAGGACCGCCTGCCCCGCCCGAAGGCCCATCGCCTCGACCGCCAGATGCAGGGCCGCCGTGCAGGAGTTCAGGGCCACCGCGTGCGTAGCGCCGACGGCCGCGGCGAACTCGTCTTCGAACCGCTTCACCCGCGGTCCGGTCGTCAGCCAGCCCGAGCGAAGCGCTTTCACGACCTCCTGGATCTCGTCTTCGCCGACGTCCGGGCGGAAGAAGGGAGTCATCTTAGGCATCGTTCTCCTCGACGGGTTGCGGATTGTTGGACGGAGGGACGGATGGCCACGATGAGACGCTCCGCTGAAGCTCGGGGCTCCGAGCGCGCCAGCGCGCCCGAAAGACCGCGAGCCCCCGCCAGAACCCCGCCCCGTAGGACACGTGAAGCACGGCAAATGCCGCGACCACCGCAGGCAGCAACATCTTCGAACGACCCCGGAGCGCACGAGCCGCAGCCCAGAGCGCGGCGATCGCGTACGCCGAGACTGCCCCCAGGACGAGCAGCAGAGGCCAGCGCGAGAAGAGACCGGCGAGGACCGAGGCCACCAGCCCGAAGAGCGCCACGGCGGGAACGAACTGCCTCGGCATCATCTGGCGGGGGTGCTTCTGGAGGACTCGAACTTTCCAGTAGCCGTACTGGAAGTACTGCCGAAAGAGCGATCGCAGTGTAGCGCGGCTGTAGTACCGGGAATTCACGTCGCGCGCCAGGAGGACCCGGCCGCCGTACGAACGCAGACGATAGTTGTACTCGTCGTCCTGGTTGCGCACGAACTCCTCGTCGTAGGGACCCACACGCTCGAGGACTTCTCGACGGTACGCGGGGAACGGAACCGTATCCACGAAGGCCGTGAGGTCCTTCCGCGTGCGAAAGGCCGAGTTGCCGACGCCAAAGGGCGAGCTCATGGCGGCCGCGATCGCCTGAGCGATCGGCGTCTCCCCCACCGTCTCGACGGGACCGCCGACACCGTCTGCCTCCCCCCCGTCGAGATGGGCGACGCATTTCGCGACGTAGTCCGGTGCCACCTCGCAATGGCCGTCGACGCGAACGACCACGCTTCCCCTCGCCGCCGCGATGGCGCGATTCAGGCCCGTGGCCACGATTCCCCGGGGGTTGTCCACCATCCTCAGCAGGGGCCGCTCTCGGCGCAGCCGCTCGACGATTTCGCGCGTCCCGTCCGTCGACATCCCGTCGGCGACGATGATCTCCAGCGCCGTCGGCTCATAGGTCTGGCGCAGCACGGCGCCGAGGCTTCGCTCGATGAACGCGCCCTCGTCCCGGACCGGCATCACCACCGACACGAGGGCGGGGCCCGGCCCGTCGGGTGCGCCGCGAGTCCTCGTCATGCCGACCGCCCCTCGAGCGCGGCCATGCGGCCCCCCGAAGTCGGAAGCTGCGAGACGACGGCGCGAAACTTTCCGTTGGCGCCCCGGGGAATGCTTTCGACGAGACGCACCCGCACCGTGACGTCGTCGCCGAGCCGTTCGTGGAGGGCTCGGCTCAAACGCGCGGACTGTTCCTCATCGAAACCGCCGTCCGAAACGACGTCGACCCGAAGGTGGTCCAGCGCCTCCTGAATGATCTGCGCCTCGCGAATCCGGAAGTCCCCCTTGAACACCGGATCGAGTCGCCCGACGGCCCGACCGGATGGCGTGCGGATCACGTCGTCGGAACGACCTTCGATGGATTTCAGCATCGGAAGCAGCCGCCCGCAGTCGCACGAGGACTGGGGTTCGATCGCCGCCCGATCACCGACCTCGTACCGAACCAGCGGCATGAGCCCGTTGAGGAGCCCGGTCGCGATCAGCCGCCCCGGATGGCCGGGCACGACCGGCGCGTCGGCCTGATCCTCGAGAATTTCGACGACGCCCGCCTCGGGCCACTGATGCAACCGGCCGGATGGGCATTCGCTCGCGCCGCAGACGATCTCGCACATCCCGTAGGTATCCCGAACCGGGCACCCGAACGCCGCCTCGATCGCCTGGCGTTGATGCGCCAGAAGAGGCTCCGCGTTGCTGATGGCAACGGCCAGGGGCGGACCCTGGCGCCCGGCCGCGAGGATGTCCTTCGCGAGCAACGACAAGGACGACGCGTAGCCCAGGACGTATCGGACGCCGTAGCGCGCGAGCGCGTCCGCGTAGGACGCCCCGGCGCCGTTCCCGAGGTGGTACGAGGACATGTAGAGTTGACGCAGGCCGGCGTTCCAGACCCAGAACGGGGGCTTGGTCGCCCGGACCGGAACCACCAGCTGCCCGCCCAGGATCGCCCATCGGTCGTGCCGCGTCACGCCGTTCCAGCGCCGGATGCGGGCCTCGACGAGGCCGTACCACTGCCGGACCGCGCCGCGCGCGAACCAGAGGTGGATCGGCGTCCCGCTCGTGCCGCTGGTGGTTTCGTGCAGCATCCGTCTCGGGCTGCCGTCATCCGAAACGAACGCGAATGGACGAGCCCGAACCGCCGCCTTGGAAAGGATCGGCCAATTCTCCAAACGCTCGACCGACGACC
>DATJPZ010000084.1:0-18719 GCA_035506175.1 Thermoanaerobaculia bacterium
CAGCTCCTGGATCTCGGGGTCCAGATGGCCGACGCGCTCGAGGCGGCGCACGCCAAGGGCATCGTGCACCGCGACCTCAAGCCCATGAACATGATGGTGACGCCGCGCGGCCAGGTGAAGATCCTCGATTTCGGCCTGGCGAAGTTCGAGCACAACGAGGCGAGCGCCCAGACCGGTCTCCCGACGGCGCCGCCGCGCGCGGACCTCACGGCCGCGGGCACGGTGTTCGGCACGGTCCACTACATGTCTCCCGAGCAGGCCCGCGGGCTCGCGACCGACGCGCGCACCGACCTCTTCTCGCTCGGCGCGATCCTCTACCAGATGGCGACCGGCGACCGCGCGTTCGAAGGCGATACCCAGGCCGTGGTCTTCGACGCGATCCTGAACCGCGATCCGCGGCCGCTCGAAGAGGCCAACCCCGCGATGCCCCCGGCTCTCGAGCCGATCCTCGAGAAGGCGCTCGAAAAGGACCGGAGCCTCCGCTATCAGACCGCGACGGAGCTGAAGACGGACCTCCTGCGCCTGCGGCGCAAGCTCGAAGGCGGCCGTTCGGGACCGGCCTCGGTCTCCGACTCAAGGGCGCCGGCGCAGCGCGCGGAGCGCTCGATCGCCGTCCTCTACTTCGAGAACCTGTCCGGAGTGAAGGAAGACGAGTACCTGCGGGACGGCATCACCGAGGACATCCTCACCGACCTCTCGAAGATCAAGGGCCTGAACGTCTTTCCGCGCACGACGATGCTCTCGTTCCGCGACCAGAAGGCCTCCGCCGCCGACGTCAGCCGGCAGCTCCGGGCCGACTACGCGCTCGAGGGGAGCCTGCGCCGCGCGGGGAACCGCCTGAGGATCAACGCCCAGCTCGTCGACGCGGCGAGCGGCTTCCCCGTCTGGTCGGAGCGCTACGACCGCGAGATGTCCGACATCTTCGCGGTCCAGGACGAGATCGCGCACAAGATCGCCGAGGCGCTGCGCATCAAGCTGACGCCGCAGGAGCAGGCCGAGCTCGCCGCCAAGCCGACGGAAAACCTCCAGGCCTACGACCTGTACCTGCGCGGCCGCAGCTACGCGCGCCGCCGCACGACGCGCGACATGGATTTCGCCCTCCAGATGTTCGAGAACGCCGTCACGCTGGATCCGAACTTCGCCCTGGCGTGGGCGGCCATCGCCAACGGCTGCGCCCACGCGCAGTACTGGTCAGGTCCCGGGGGCACGTACATGGAGCGCGCGCAGTCGGCGTCGCTCCGCGCGGTGGCGCTCGCGCCCGACATCCCCGAGGTGCTCGTCTCCCAGGGCTGGATCCTGTACGCCGGCGGCCGATACGACGATGCCGTCCGTCTGACGCGCGCCGCGATCTCCCGCAAGCGCGACTGCGAGGGCGCGTACTACCTGTTGCTGCGGGCGCTCTTCGCCTCCGGCAAGTACGAGGAGCTCGCCGCGCTCGCCGAGGAAGCGATCGCCGCCGCCGGCACCGACTACAACGTCTACATTCCGATCATGAACGCCCTCGGCGCGCTGGGAAGAGAAGACGCGCGGCGCGACGTGCGCCGGCGCCTCATTCAGACTTTCGAGAGTCACCTGCGCGAGGTCCCCGAGGACGCGCGCGCCCGGATCCTCTCCGCGGGCATGTACGCGCAGGAAGGCCGCATCGAGGACGCGGTCCGCGAGACGAACCTCGCGATGACGCTCCGCCCGAACGAGGCCACGGTCCTCTACAACGCCGCCTGCTGTTTCGCCACGCTCGACCGGCGCGCCGAGGCGCTCGACGCGCTGCGAAAGGCCTGGGAAGCCGGGTACAAGGACGCCGAGTGGACGCGCCGCGATCCCGATCTCGCCTCGCTCCACGGCGAGCCCGAGTTCGACAAGCTCTATCCCGCGCCGAAGGAAGACAGCTAGACGGAGCCGGAGCCGGGGAATTCGAGGAAGAGGTCACCCCCCGAAAAGGGACCGGCCCCGGCTCTGACGACGTTCCTCCGGCTGATATGCTGAATTCCGGATAAATCGATGGCCTCGTCGACCGGCGCCCGGCGCTTCACAAGCGTCACACGAGCCCTTTTGCTGCTGGCCGGCATCGGCCTGGCGTTCCTGCTCATCTGGAAGACGGGCTGGACGGCCGTCGAGGCCAACCTCGCTTCGATCGGGTGGTGGTTCGTCGGGCTGACGGCTCTCTATCTGCTCGCCGAAATCGCTTTTACCCTCGGCTGGCGGGCCGTGATGGAGCCGCGGCCTCCCCTGTCGAGTCTTCCGGACCTGCTCCGCATCTACCTCGCGGGCAATACGCTGAACTATCTCGCGCCGGGCAGCGTCGCCGGCGAGCCCGTGCGCGCCAACATGCTGCGGGACCGCCTGGAGACTTCGCGCGCGATCGCGTCGGTGACGATCTTCAAGCACGCGCATCTGCTCTCCCAGGCTCTCTACGTCGCGCTCGGCCTCGGCGTCGCGGTCGTCTACTTCGAGCTTTCCGCCGCCGTGCGCTGGACGGCCCTCGGCGGCGTTTTCGTCCTGTGCGCCCTGCTCGTGCTGATGACGTGGGGCCTTCGCAAGGGAAGCTTTGCGCCGATTCTCTCGGGACTGTCGCGGCTCTCGTTGCTTCGGGAGCGCCTGGCCCGCTATCGCGAGAATGCCGAGGAGCTCGATCGCGTGATCCGGCGCTTTTACGTCGACCGCCGCCGGCACTTCTTCGAGGCCGCGGCCTGGTGCTTCGTCGGCTGGTGCGGCGGCCTGCTCGAGACCTACATCGTGCTCCGTCTTCTCGCGCCCGGCCGGGGCTGGGAGACGGCCTTCGCCGCCGAGTCGCTGGCGATGCTGCTCAACAACATGTTTCTCTTCGTCCCGGCTCGCGCGGGAACGGCGGAGGGAATCCGCACCGGCGTCTTCGTCCTGCTCGGCCTGCCGGCATCGACCGGGCTCGCTTACGGCCTGATCCGGCGCGGGCGGGAGTTGCTGTGGGTGGCCGGCGGGCTCGCGTTCCTGGGAGGCCCCCGCCGCGGCCGGGAAGCGTCCAGCATCCCCTCCACCGCCCGGCTCGCCGGCTCGGGGAGCCGCCGGTGACGGCACCGCTCGCCGGGGTGCGCGCGCTCCTCTTCGACTTCGGCGGCACGCTCGACGCGGAAGGCTTGCCCTGGAAAGAGCGGTTCCTTCGGATCTCTCTCGAGGAGGGCCTCGAGGCGCCGGCGGCCGAATTCGACCGGGCATTCTACGGAGCCACCGATTCCCTCGAGGGAACGATCCCGAGGAGCGCGGGCCTGCGCGAGACCGTGGATCGCGTCGCTTCCGGGATGGCGTCGCGTCTGGCGCGCGATCCGGAGCTGCTTCGACGCATCGGCGACCGCTTCGCCGAGGACTCTCGACGTCACCTCGCGGCGAGCGCCGCGCTCTTCTCGCGTTTGAGTCAGCGGTACCGCCTCGGGATCGTTTCGAACTTCTACGGCAACATCGGCGCGGTCTGCGAGGAGGCCGGGCTCTCACCCTTCCTCGGCGCCGCGGTCGACTCGACGATCGTGGGCTGCAAGAAGCCGGATCCGCGCATCTTCCAGGCGGCGCTCGACGGCCTCGGCGTTTCGAGCGGCGAGACCGTCTTCGTGGGCGACTCGCTGCGCCGGGACATGGCCGGGGCCCGCGCGATGGGGATGCGCCACGTCTGGCTCCGCGCCGGCAGCGAAGACGCCCCCTGCTGCCCGGGAGACGCGGTCATCGCCCGGCTCGCCGAGCTGGAGGACTTCGCGCCGTGAGCGTCGGGACCGCGGCGCCGACCGTCTGCTGGGGAGTCTTTCGGGAAACCGAGCATTCGCCCGGGCGCGTCGACGACGACGCGGCGATCCTGCGAGAGACAGGAAAGCGGCTCGAGGAGATCGCGGACGTCACGGTCCGCTTCCTCGACCCGGGGTCGATCTCGGAGCCGGGAGGCGCTTTGCCGTCGCTCATCGTCGCGATGTGCGAGGCAGAGGCGGCCCTGCAGGCGCTCCACGCCTGGGAGCGCCGCGGGGTCGGCGTCGTCAACGGCACGGCGTCGGTCTCGAGCGCCCATCGCGAGAGAGCCGCGGCGCTGCTCGAGGGCGTCGTGCCCGTGCCGGAGGGCCTCGTGGTCGACGGCGCGGCGCCTCTCCCCCGCGGGCCCCGCGAGGACGCGCTTTACGCGGCCTGCTGGGTCAAGCAGGCCACGGGCCACAAGACGAGCGACGGATCGGTCGCGTTCGCGAGCGGCACAAAGGCGGTGCGTGCCGCTCTCGACCGGCTGCGAAGCCGCGGCGTTCCGCGCGCTCTCGTCCAGCGGCACGTCGAAGGCGACTGGGTGAAGTTCTACGGCGTCGGAGGCGGCCCGAAAGACCCCTCCCTCGACGGCGGCGCGACGTGGTTCGAGTGGTTCTACCCGAAGGAACGTCCTGTGGCGGGGCACCCGTTCGAAGCCGGCGCGCTCCGCGCCGTCGCACGCCGCAGCGCCGGCCTTCTCGGGCTCGAGGTCTGGGGCGGCGACGCCATCGTCACGGCTGCCGGCGAAATCCTCGTCATCGACGTCAACTCCTTCCCGAGCTTTGCCCTGTACCGCGAGGAGGCGGCCCGGCGGATCGCCGCGCATCTCGGCGCCCGGCTCAGGCAGCGGACGCGGGTGGCCGTGTGAGCGCGGCCGATCGGAGGGGCGCGATCCTGATTCTCGCGGCCTCGAAGGCGACCGCGCCGGGAACCGAGGAGACGGCGCTGCTCGGATTGCCGCTCCTGCGCCGCACGGCGCTCGCGGCCGCGCGCGCCGGCTTCGACGCCGTCTACGTGCTCGCCGACGAGAACCCGCCGCGGCGCTCCATTCTCGACAGCACCATCGCGACCGTCCTCACCCCCGGCGCGCCGGCGCCGGCCCTTTCGCCCGGCCGCGTGGTCCTGCTGCCAAGCACCGTGGTCGCGAGCCCCGTCTGGCTCCGAAGCGTCCGGCTGGCGCCGGTCGAGGAAGGGCGTGTCTGCCGCCTGGGAGACGGAGCCGTCGTCGACACGCCCGACCCGTCGCCGCTCGCCGCCGCCCTCGCCGGAAGACGCGACATCGCCGACGTGCTCGACGCGTGGACCCGCGCGCTGCCGCCCGGAGGCGCCGCCACGGGCGCCGCCCCCCCGTTTCTCCTGAAGACGCGAGAGGATTCCGACGCCGCGGAGAGGTTGCTGCTGAAGGACCTCGTCAAGACCGAGGACGGCTTGCTGACCCGGCTCATCAGCCGACGGATCTCGCTCGCCGTGACGCGGAGGCTGGCGCGCACCGCGATCACGCCCAACGCCATGACCTTCTTCTGCCTCGCGCTCGGCCTCGCGGCGGCCTGGTGCTTCGGCTCACCGACGGCGCCGGGCCAGCTCGCCGGCGGCATCCTCTTTCTGACGCACTCGATTCTCGACGGCTGCGACGGAGAGCTCGCGCGCCTCAAGTTCAAGGAATCGCGCTCCGGAGGCCTTCTCGACTTCTGGGCGGACAACGTCGTCCACGTCGCCGTCTTCGCCGCCTTCGCGCACGCCTGGAGCGCCGCGGTCGATGACGACTGGCCCTGGCGGCTCGGCGCCCTGGCCGTCGCCGGCACGATTCTGAGCGCGACGCTCGTCTGGCTCCACGCGATGCGGCCGCGGCCGGACGACGGGCCGCTCCTGAAGACGGTGTCGCCGGCCCGCCGTTCGCGGCTCACCGCGGTCCTCGACGAAGTGGCCCGCCGCGATTTCATCTACCTCGTGATGCTTCTGGCCGTCTTCGGAAGAGCCTACTGGTTCCTGGCCGCGGCGGCCGTCGGGACACCCCTGTTCCTCCTGGTGCTGGCGATCCTCATGCTCGGCCAGAGCCGCCGGCCCGCCGCGGTCGAGAGCGTCGCGTACCGCTGACGCCCCGCGCGCCGCCGGCTCGTCAGTAGTAGTGGTAGGGCGCGCTCGGCCCGTACCACTTGTGGTTCTTGAAGTTGTAGTACGTGCCGACCTGCGTGTAAGGAATCCGAAAGAAGTTGAAGAAGGCATACAGGCCCTGGCCCCACCACTTGTCCCGGGGAACCTTGAGATCGTCGAGGATCGCGGGGAAGTTGATGCCGAGCTCCACGCCGACCGACTGGTACCGGGAAGGCAGCGGCGGTTCGTAGCCGAAGCCTTTCGTGAAGAACGCAAAGGACGTCAGGAAGTACTTCGCGAACCCGGGCCGCCCGCCCAGGCGCGCGATCGCGCCCCCGAGCTTCAGGTCCACGACGTAGATCTCGTTGGAGTACGTGTCCCCGAGCGAGGCCTGGCTCGAGCCGATCGCCGCCGGGGGAATGTCCGTGTCCGCGGGACCGAGGCGCAGGCCGAGCGTGTCCTGGAGGCAGAACCGTTGGATGAGCAGGCCGGAGAGGTCGCCGAGAAAATCGGCCGTCAGGTCCTGCCAGGACCACCCGTACACGGTGACGGCGTCGCCCGTCTCGACGAAGATCCCCGCCGTGAGCGTCGTCGCAAACGCGAGCCAGAACGACTGGTCGACGGTGTGCCCGTCCTGGATGTAGATGTCGTAGAGCAGGCGCGAGACGCCGCTCGAAACCGTGAAGTGCGAGGCCTTGTCCGCGCCGCCCGCGTAAGTGTCGTACTGGAAGAACTTTTCGTCCGTGAACTGCCAGGAGTTGGTCCCGTACTTGATCGGCGCGCCGATGCCCTGCCCCACGCCGCCGAGGAGCACTGCCGCGGTCCAGAGCGTCGTCGTCGTTGTGAAGAGTTTCTTCGCGGGAGGGTTGTGCGTGGGGGGCGGGCAGGGCGGAGGCGTTTCCGGGGGCGGCGGAGGCTGCTGGCTCTCCGGGTCGAGATCCTGCCAACCGAAAGCCCGCCCGCCCTCGCTCCAGGGGTAGCTCGCTTCGAGGTCCACGAGTCCCGCGGACTCGCCGAAGCCCGCGAACGCGGCCGGACGCGGCCGCGCTGCCGCCTCGGGAAAGAGGTGGAACGTGTCGGCCCTGGCCTCGGCCCCGAACGCGGCGACGGCGCCGACGAGCAGCGCCGCTCCAACGCGCCGCGCTTGGAGGGCAGCGGCGATGCCCCGAGTTGTTTCGAAGTTCACGCGCCGTCGAAATTCGACGACGCATTATCTCCGAATGGCCGTGTTCGGCCAGCGCCCGCTTTGGGCGCCAGACCCGGCATCGGCCGTGCCGTGGAAGGGCGCCACGTCGAGCGCCTGGCCGTTTTCGAGGACTTCGAAATCGCAGGCGTCCACGGGATCGCGCGCGATCAGCGCCCGCAGAGTCTCGACGGCCTCGCCCTCGGCTTCGTCTCCGTTCGGGAACGTTCCGAAGTGCATCGGAACGGTCGTCGAGGCGCCCAGGACGCGCTGCACGCGGATCGCGTCGGCCGGACCGAGATGGTGCTCGTGCATGTACCAGACCGGCTTGAATCCGCCAATCGGCAGAAGCGCCAGCCGGATTCGCGGAAACTGCTCGCGGATGCTCGCAAAGTGCGATCCCCATCCCGTGTCGCCCGCGAAGTAGATCTCGCCCGAAGGGCCGGAAAGGACGAATCCGCACCAGAGTCGCCGGTCGCCATCGAACAAGCCGCGGCCGGAATGATGCCGCGCGGGCACGGCCGTCAGCGTCACCCCGGCGGCAAGGTCGGCCTGCTGCCACCAATCGAGGTCGATGCCCCCCGGGACCCCGTGACGCGCCAGGAAGGCGCCGTCGCCGAGCCCGCCGTAGATCGCGGGGTGCCACGCCTCGACAAGCCGGCGCAGGGTGGGCAGATCCATGTGGTCCTGGTGATCGTGGCTGATCAGCACCGCGTCGATCGGCGGGAGATCCTCGAGGCGCAGCCCCGGCGGACGCCGGCGGTGCACGCCGACGATCTCGACGGAGCGCTCGGCCCAGGTCGGGTCGGTCAGCACGTTGAGTCCGTCGACCTGAATCAGGAACGTCGAGTGATTGACGAAGGTCACCCGCAGGTCGCCTCCCTCGACGCGCTTCGGGGGCGGTGGGCCGGGCGGCATCGGGGTGAAGTCGCTCCAAGGCCCGCGACGGGAAGTCAGTGTGCGCTTGACCCAGTCCCCGAAATTGAGGCTCAACGGCTCGGGCTGCTCGAAACGCCCATCGACCAGGCGGCAACGCGGCAAGGGGCCCTGGCCATCCCGGTCCGCGGGCGCCGCGGCGGCGGCCGCCGCGACGACCACGAGGGCGGCGGCAAAGGCTCGGAGGCGATGGGCGACTGTCATCCGTGGGCTCCGCCGGGCGCGGGGGGATCCGTTCTCGGGACCCGACCGTCGGTCAAAAACCGAGAGAGACACGGGTCCATTCCTTCGGGAGCCCGCCGGCCGCCCTCCGGGCTCCGGAACCGGGGTTTTGCCCCGACGCCCGGAATGCGATAAAAAGCATTGAGAAAAAGCGAAATATGACCGAGCCTCAGGCGCCGAGCGGCGATTTCTCCCAGCCGGCCAAGCCGATTCCGCACGGCTGGCGTGCTCGGCGCATTCTCCAGGACCACCCCGACGTGCGCCGGCTGATCGGGCGCAACGTCGCCACCTTCTGGATCACGGTCGGGATCGTCGTCTTCCAGGTCGCGATCGGGTGGCTTCTGCGGGGCAGCCCCTGGTGGCTCGTCGTCGGCGCGGGCATGACGGTGGGAGCGCTCGCCGATCACGCCCTGTGGGTGATCATCCACGAGTACACGCACAATCTCGTGTTTCGGTCGCCAAAGGCGAACACCCTGGCGGGAATGCTCGCCAACTTCCCGATCGTCGTCCCGGGGGGCTCCGTCTTCTTCCAGCGGTACCACATGAAGCACCACGCCTACCTCGGGGTCTACGACCACGACGCCGACGTCCCGAACCGGTGGGAGGCGAAGCTCGTCGGCAACTCGACGTGGCGCAAGGCGGTCTGGCTGCTGCTCTTCCCCGCGGTCCAGCTCACGCGGCCGCCGCGCCTGAAAGAGCTCCGGCCGATCGACCACTGGGTCGTCATCAACTTCATCGTCCAGATGGCCTTCAACGTGGCCATCTGGGTGCTGATCGGCCCCGCCGCTCTCGGCTACCTCTTCGCGTCGTTCTGGTTCTCGATCGGCGGCGCCCCGCTCGGAGCTCGCTGGATCCAGGAGCACTACGGGATCTTCCCGGGTCAGGAAACCAACGACTACTACGGCTTCCTCAACCGCGTGCAGCTGAACATCGGGTACCACAACGAGCACCACGACTTCCCCTCGGTGCCGTGGAACCGCCTGCCCGACGTCAAGCGGATGGCGCCCGAGGCGTACGACATGCCGTATCACCCGTCCTGGACGAAGCTCGCGTGGCGCTTCGTCACCGACCCGACGATCTCACTCTACTCTCGGAGCGTCAGGGCCGACCGAGGCGACTTCCGGCTCGCCGAAGAGCTGCCCGAAGGCGCCAAGCCCGGCAGCGGCGCCACACCCGAGTTCGGTCCGGTCCAGGGCTGATCCGGGTACCGCCCGCGCGCGGGACTCCTCACCGGGGCGCCGGCGCGACCGCGCAGGGCGGCTCCGACCCCAGAACCGCCTTCGAGAGGTCGCCGCGGAGCAGCAGCAGGCCGACGCGTTCCTGGAACGCGGCCAGGGCCGTTTTGGCCGCGTCTTCGTCGGCATCGGCCGTCTCGATTCTCTTCTCGTCGACCCGGGACGCCTCGCCGCGCCCTTCCCGCGCGAGCGTTTCGGCAGCGGTCAGGTCCTGCTCCGCGATTCCCTGGGCGCGGCGGGACAAGCTGTGCTCGGCGTCCGCGCGTGCGACCGCCGCCTCGACGCGCCGGACCTGGACCTCGAGGTCCGATTCGCGCGCCTCGCGTTCGGCCTGCGCGCGCAGAACGCTCGCCCTCGCCCGCGCCTCCGTGTCGTCGATGCGGCCGCCGGCCCAGACCGGGATCGCGAGCGAGATGCCGACCGAGAAGTCGTTCTCGTTGAAGCTGTTGTAGTACTTCGCGTAATACGACGGAAGCCGCTGGTACTGGACCGAGGCCTCGACGATCGGCCAGCGCCTCGACGAGAGCTTGGCGGAGCGCCCGAGCAGTTCGACCTGGCGCCCGAGCGACTTCAACTCCGGGTCGGCGGCGCGCGCCGCCGCGAGGTTGTCGGTGGACGAGACGTCGACCAGGGCCGCTTCCGTATCGCCCGTCAAGCGCAGCGGCGCGCTGGCCGGCCAGCCGATCAGCCGCTTCAGCTCCAGCCCGTCCAGGTCCCGGTCGGATTCGGCATTGAGGAGCTTCTGCTTCGCCCGCGCGGCCTGAAGCCGGGCACGTTCGACGTCGATCGACGTCGAGCGGCCCGCCTCGAAGAGTGCCAGCGTCCGCTGCAGCGACGCGTCGGAGGCCGTCAGGCCCTTCCGGGCGGCCTCGGCCCGAAGTTCGTCCGTCCAGTTCCTCGCGTAGGCGATCACGGTCGACCGCACCGCCTCGGCGCAGCCGCTCTCGACGGCGCCCTCGAGCTCCGCCGCCTTCGCCTGGGCCTGGAGGGCGTCGTTGCTCTTCCAGGGATCCCAGATCGTCTGCCGCACGGCGATCGCCCCGTAGGCGGGAACGCTTCCGGCCACGAGCGTGGGCAGACTCGAGGAGTATCCGGGGGTCGTGGACACCCAGACCGACGGATGGAGGGCGTCGGCCGCAATCCGTGCCGAGGCGCTTCCCTCCTCGCGGGCCGCCCGCGTGGCGGCCAGCTGCGGCGCTCTCTCGAGCGCGAGCTCGGCCGCGCGCCGCAGCGTCAGCGGCGCGACTTCCGGCGACGGAGGCGTCTGACCGGAAGACGCGGCCGCCGCCCCCAGAGCCAGGAGCAGCGAGACCCAGTGACGAAGACGCGAACCGATCCGATCATTCATGGTGCAAGGCCTCCGATGGATTCAGCAGTGAAGCGCGGTAGGCCGGAACGGCGCCGAAGACCACGGCCACCGCGCACGAAAACAGAAAAGCGATCGCCGCCGAGGCGATCGACACCTGAATCTCGACGCCCTTGACGAACACGCTCGCCAGGTAGGGAACGCCGAGGCCGAGGACGACGCCGAGCGCCGATCCGGCGATCCCGAGCGACAGCGCCTCGAAGAGAAACTGCCCGAGGATGTCCTTCCGGCGGGCGCCGACCGACATGCGGACCCCGATCTCGCGCGTGCGCTGCTCGACCGAGGCGAGCAGGATGTTCATGATCCCCACGCCGCCGACGACGACGGAGACGGCCGCGGCCAGGATGAACACGACGATCAGGGCGACCGAGATCACCCGGGCGAGGCGCACCACCGTCGTCATGCTCTCGACCTCGTAGTACGAGCCGGAACGGTGCCGCTCGCGCAGGATCTCTTCGACGGCCTGGACCGCCGCGGGCAGCTCGGAGAACTCCCGAGCTTCGGCAAAGAGGGTCTTCACCTGGTGCGTCGGCGTGAAATACCACGCCACCGTCAACGGAATCAGGATCGACTCCGGGACGACCTCGCCGCGGCCGAGCGTGTCGACCGGCTCCTCGAACTCGCCGACCACCTGGAAGGTGGTGCCGAGCGTGCGGATCGTCTTCTCGGCCGAGTCGTCGTTGGCGAAGAGCTGCTGGTAGAGGTCGCGGTTGACGACGCAGACGCGGGCGCGTTCCTGCAAGTCCTCCTCGTCGAGGAAGCGGCCGCGCAGGATCCGCATGTTCTTGCGCACCGAGCCGTAGTTGGCCGGCACGCCCAGGATCGTCAGCGGCTTGGACTGCGACTGGACGGTCACGTTGCCCCGCAGCGTGAGGATCGCGGTGACGCCGGAAAAGAGGTCCCCCCGCGCCGCGATCGCCTTGACGTCGCCGTCGTTGATGAAGTCGTCGGAAGTTCGCGAGACGCCCGAGGTGACCGTGCCGCGGTAGTTGGCCCACACCAGGTGCGAGCCGACGCCTTCGATCTGGCGCAGGACGTAGCCGCGTCCGGTCAGGCCGAGCGAGACGACCAGGATGATCGAGGCGGTGCCGACGACCAGTCCGGCGAGCGTCAGCGACGTCTGGACCGGGTGCTTGCGGAACCGGTCGACGGCCATGCCGAGGACTTCGCGGTTGAACACGGCCGGGCGCGAGCTCTTTCTAGCCTCGGGGGCTTCCGGCGCGGACGCGCAAACCGTCGGACAGGCGGGTCGCCCCCGGCAGGATGACGAGATCCGCATCGCCGAGCCCGGAGGCGACCTCGACCTCGGACAGGCCCAGCAGTCCGACGGTCACGTCGCGGCGCCGCGCTTTGCCGTCGGCGAGCACGTAGACGTAGCGCCTGTCCCCGTCGCGCAGCAGGGTCGCCCGCGGAACGACGAGAGCTCCCGCCTTTTCGCCCGTGACGATCTGGACGTCGACCGAGGCGTTGGACGGGAGCTGTCCCTTCGGGTCGGAGACCTCGGCGAGCACCTCCCCGACTTCCCGGCCGCCCACGTCGCGCAGGCCGGGATCGACGAAGGTGACACGACCCTCCCAGCGTTCCCGCGGGAGCCCGTCGAACGCGACGAAGAGCTTCTGCCCCACGGCCGTGCGCGGCAGGTCGGGCTGGTCCACCCGCGCGCGCAGGCGCCGGTGCTCGGGGTCGATGACGTTGGCGACCACCTGGCCGGCGGCAACCGTCTCGCCGACGCGCCGGGGCAGGCCATACACGACGCCGTCGGCGGGCGCCCTGACCGTCAGCGCGGCCACGCGCCGCTCGAGATCGGCCGCCGACCGTCGGGCCAGCTCCAGGCGCGAGTCCCCGCCGGCCGCCGCTCCTTCGAGCGCCGAGCGCCGGGCCCGGGCGGCCTTCAGCCGGTCTCGAGCCTGCGCGAGCGCGAGCTCGTCCTGCTCGTACGTCTGCCGGGTGATCGCGCCGCTCTCGAGCAGGCGCGCGTCGGCCTCGAACACGCGGGCAGCGTGCTTTTCCTGACGATCGAGCTCGTCGGCGTCGGCCGCCGCCGTGGTCCCTTCGGCTTCCAGGCGCAGCGCTTCAGACCGAGCCGCGAGCGCCTCCCGCGACAATTCCTCGTTTTCGAGACGGACGAGCACCGCTCCCGCGCGGACACGGTCGCCGCTCCTGACGGGAAGCTCCCGGACGGTCCCAGGGTCGCCCGCCCGCAGCTCTCCCCCGGGCGGCGGCTCGAGGGTGCCGTCGCACTGGACCGAAACGACGAGGGTCCCGCGGCGCACGGAAGCCGTCTGAACCTCGATGCTCTTGGGGCGCGCAAACGCCCCGACCGCGAGGAGGACGGCGACCAGGATGGCCGCGACGACCCCCCAGCGCCTGCCCCGCCCGGGCTCGGTGGCTTCCCCGGAAGCGCCCATCCGCCCATTTTATCCGGCCCCGGACGGCGCTCCGGCCGGGATGAGGCCGAATGATCGGGCGAGAGGCTACCCGCCGCTCCCTCTCCCCGCGGCGCGGGGAGAGGGTTGGGGTGAGGGGCACCCGGCAGCAGAATCCTGGTGGACGCCGGTTTACGCCCCCCCTCACCCTCGCCCTCTCCCCCCAACGGGGGGAGAGGGGAACTACGCGTCTCGAGATCAGCTAGCGCGGGTTGACGTCGCGGGTCGGGCGCGGCGGCCGGACGCCGGCGGGCGTGCGATCCGGCGAGTCCACGGTGACGAGAGCGGCCTTCTGCCGGGAGACGGCCCCGGCGGGGCCGGTCACGGTCAGGCGGACGTCGAAGGTGCCCGGGTAGACGTAGTCGTGGGTGGGATTCTGCTCGTCGCTCGAGGTTCCGTCGCCGAAGTCCCAGTGCCAGGCCGATGCCCCCGGGACCGAGGAGGCGTCCTGAAAGACCGCCTCGACGGCGGAGTCGAAGCGGTGCTCCTCGGGGACGTGCTGGACGCCGCCGAGCGCGACGCTGAAGTCCGCCACGCCCACGTAACGGATCCGGAAGACGTTGGCGCCGGGGTCGACGGGTGTCGCGGCGGCGAAGTCCTTGTAGAGGTCGGCGAAGTAGAGGCCGTCCGGTCCGGCGGCGAGCGCGGTCGCCGTCGCGCGCCCGGCGCCGATGTACTGGACGAGCGGGAGCGGGCCGCTCACGAGGGTGCCGGCGGCGTCGAAGGAGAAGTCGCTGATCCGCTTGCCCTGCGCCTGCGGTCCCGGCGCGTACGTCGCCCCGGACTCGGTGACGAAGGCGTGATCGAGGTGGTCCGCCGGGAAGCCGCTGCCGCCGAAGGTCGAGCTCTGCACGAAGGCGACGTTGACCGGGGCGACGGCCGGCGGCCCCCAGTTGTAGGCGGCGTAGTTCGTCATGCTCGCGTCCGAGCCGTCCCACAGATAGTTGCGCCCCGCGACGACCCGGGCGATGCGGTCGACGCTCGGCCCGTTTTCCACTTCCCACTGCGCGCCGTCGAGCGCGCGCCACGCGCCGCCGAACGGGTTGCGGAAGCCGAGCGCGAAAATCAGATCGGTGGCATTCAAGCCGTCCGCCGCGTTGTAGAACGGGTTGTCCGGCGGCGCCGTGCCGTCCAGGTTGACGCGCAGGATCTTGCCGCGCACCGACGTCATGTCCTGGGCGGGCGTGGGCACGAAGAGCCCGTCGCCGATGTGCACGTAGAGCTTGCCGTCGGGGCCGATCGAGACGTTGGAAATCTGGTGGGACGGCCCGAGCGGTTCGTTCGGGAAGTCGAGGATCGTCGTGCGGCTCGCGGCCGTGCGGCCCCCGTCGGTCGAATGCAGCCGGACGACCATCGGGAAGTGGTAGTCGGTGACGTTCGGCTGCGCCTCGAGCGTCCCGACGAAGAGATCGCCGGAGCGGGGCTCGACCACGACGCCCGTCGTCCCCTTCTCGCCCGAGCCCGGGAAGCTGCCGAGCGGGTCGAAGTTCAGGAGGTTGCTCGCGTACGTGGACCACCGGCCGTTGCGGGAAACGACCGCCACCGAGCCATAGAGCTGCGTGACGTAGAAGAACGGGTCGTCCGGATTCGGGCCCGGGTTCGGGACGAAGGCGATGTCGACCGGGAGCTGGAAGCCCGTCGCGACTTTCTCGATCCTGAACCCCGGCTGCTGGACCGTCCACGGGATGTCGGCGGCCGAGAGCTGGTTCGTGTAGCTGAAGTTCGGCGGGTTCGGGCCGGTCGGGTTCGGCGCGAAGGCCTCGCCGGCGTCGGAGATCCAGTACGTCGCCGACTGAGACGGCGCGAGGTCGATCGGCGGCAGCGAAACGTCCCGGTCCTGACCGCTGCCGTCGGTGAACGTCACGTGGGAAGCGCCGATCGTGAGGCGGACCGCCGCGGCCGCGCTCACGACCCGCACCGGGCCGTGACCCGAAAGCGGACCCGGGTTCGTGACGGCGTTGACGTAGCCCGCGGAGCCCTGGAACTGGAGCAGCGTGCCGAGGCTCGGCACGTCGACGGTCAGCCGCGCGCCGGGAGGCAGCACGACGTCGCGTCCGGTCGAGTCCCGCCAGGCCGGCGGCGGAACCGTCGAGATGTCCGAGAGGATGAGCGGCTCGATCGACGTCGCGGCGGCCGTGTGAAATCCGCGCATCGACCAGGGGCTCCAGTCCTGGCCGCCGCTGGAGCTGCCCTTGAAACGCACCTGGAGCTGGTAGTCCTTGTCGGCGTCGAGCTGGTGGTGCCCCGCGAGCGACCCGCCGAAGACGCCGTCGCCCAGGTGGATGTGGACGTCCAGGACCCCGGTGACGCACGAGGCGCTCCAGACGACCTCCTGCGACGGCATCGCCGCGAGGTTCCAGTCGCTGCAGACGTGGGTCTCGCCCGGGTCGCCCGCGAACGGTCCCGCGACCATGTGGACGTCGAACGGGCTGATGATCTGCCCCTCGACCTCGGGCTCGGTGATGACCGGGGCCGCGACGGACGCCATGGCCAGGCCCCGCGCGAACACGGCGGCGATTCCGGCGGCCAGCGCGACGCGGCTGTGCCGTCGCCTTCGCGGAAACTTCATCCTCAAACGGATACTAACGTGCCAGCCCGGCCGGGGATTACGCGCGTCCCCTGCCGCGCAGGACGCGTCCGGGACGGGCGCCCGTGGCCTTCCCGCCCGACCACACGGCCTCGCCGTTGACCAGCACGAGCTCGATTCCCTCGGCGAGGCGGCTCGGGTCCGTGTAGGTCGACCGGTCGATCACGGTCCGCGGGTTGAACAGAACGAGGTCGGCCTTCAGGCCCGGCGCGATGCGCCCGCGGTCCGCGAGCTTCACGCGCGAAGCCGGAAGGGACGTCATCTTGCGGATCGCCTCCTCCAGGGTGAGCAGGCGCCGCTCGCGCACGAAGCGGCCGAGAACGCGCGGGAACGTGCCGGCGCCGCGCGGGTGGTCGCACGGGGATCCGCCGTCGGAAGCGACCATGACCCAGGGCTGGACGTAGAACACGTCGACGTCTTCGGTCTTCATCGTGTGCCCGATGACGTCCGCGCCGCCGTCCCTGACGATCGTCGAAAACAGCGCCACGGGCGTGACGCCTTCTGCCTTCGCGATCTCTTCGAGGTTCTTTCCGGCGTAACCAGGGTGGGCCTTGCAGGCCGTGATCGTGACGTTCTGCGCGCCGCCGACGTCGGAAAGCGCCCGCGCCACGCTTTGCGGGTCGTCGTACTTCTTGTCGGGGACGAGCACCTCGATGTTGGAATGCCAGGCCTCGTAGGGATAGCAGTCCGCCGTGACGTCCTGCCCCTTCGCGCGCGCGCGCTCGATCAGGGCGACGGCCTCCTTCGCCTTACCCCAGACCCCGACGGTCGCGAGCTTGATGTGGGAGATGTCGAGCGGCAGCCCGCCGCGCGCCGAGATCTCGATGGCCTCGGCCATGGCCTCGAAGCTCTTGTCGGCCTCGTCGCGCGAGTGCGTCATGTAGAAGCCGCCGTAGCGGGCCGCGGGCTTTGCCAGCGCGACGAGCTCGTCCGTCGAGGCGTAACTGCCCACGTCGTACTCGAGGCCCGAAGAGAGGCCGAGCGCGCCCTCCTTCATGCCCTGCTCGACCAGAGCCGCCATCTTCGCGGTCTCTTCCGGCGTCGCCGTCCGACGAAAGTCCTGGCCGAGGACGAGGCTGCGGACGGTCTCATGTCCGACCATCGTCATGACGTTGACGGCGGCCGGCGCTTTCTCCCGCGCGGCGAGCCACTCGCCGATCGGCCACGGCGAGTCGCCGTCGGGCCCCTCGACGACGGTCGTGATCCCCTGCGACACCTGCGTTTCCATGAGCGGGTCGTCGACCAGCCCGCGCGTGGAGTGGTTGTGGACGTCGATGAAGCCGGGGGCGAGCACGAGCCCGTCGCCGCGGACGATCTTTTCGCCCTTCTTCGGCGAGAGCCTGCCGACTTCGACGATGCGGTCGCCCGCGACGCGGACGTCGGCGGCCACGAGGGGCGCCCCCGTCCCGTCGGCGACGCGCGCGCCGGTGATCAGCGTGGAGGACGGGACCGTCCGGGTTTGGGGGGACGCGGCCAGGAGAGCGCCGGCGGCGAGAACGGCGAGCATTCGCGAAGACTTCATGCGCGCCATTCAATCATCCCGCGGCCCGAACCAGAAACCCGGAAGCCAGGAGCCCGAAAGCCTCTTCTAGATCCCCTGCTTCTTCATGTCCGCGAGCACCGCGCGGACCTCGGCGATGTCCTTCGCGTACTCCCGGGGCGGCGCGGTCGCCACGAACTTCTCGAGCGCGGCGCGCGCCGTCTTCCAGTCCTGGACCTGCCCGGCCACGCGGCCGACGTTGTAGAGAGCGTCGTACTGCTCCGGGTTGATCTCGAGGCAATGCTGCCAGGCCTCGATCGCCTTCTTCGGATCGCCCAGGCGCATCCACGCGACGCCGAGGGCGTTCCAGGCGCGCGCGTGCCGCTTGCCGAAGTGCAGGGCCGCTTCCAGGTTCTGGCGCGCCTCTTCGTCGCGGCCCATCTTCAGCAGGGCGATGCCCGTGTTCTGATGGGCGTCGGCGCCCGACGGGTCGAGCTCGAGCGAGCGCGAGAAGTACGGGAGCGCCTCGGCGGGCCGGCCGGCGTCCGTGAGCGCGATCCCGATCGCGTTCAGGCTCTCCGGGTCCTCGCTTTCCCGATAGGGCTCGAGAAGCTTCACGGCCTCGACGCTCCGGCCGGCCTCCGAAAGCAGCAGCGCGCGGTGTCGGTCGATGTTCTCGCCGCCCGCGCCCTGCGCCGAGGCCTTTTCGAGCACTCGAATCGCGCCCGGGAGGTCGTGCTTGCCCTGGAGCGCGAAGGCGAGGTTCAGGTATCCGAGCGCCATTTTCGGATTTTCCGCCACGACCTGCCGGGCGACTTTCTCCGCCTGGTCGTAGTCCCCCTCCTGGAGAAAGCCCGTGATCTTGTGGATCGTCTTGTCGACTTCGATCAGCGTCTTCGGGTCGTCGGCCGGGCCGTAGGTCTGCTTGCGCTCGCCCGACCCGGTCAGGTACCCGAGGCTGCGCAGTTTGGCCGCCTCGTCGGACCCGACCGTGCCGCGCTCGAGGGTCGCGGCCGGAACCTCGAGCAGCCGCTTGCGCAGCCGACGCAGCGCGTCGGACCCGTCGCCCGCCAGGTTCTTCGTTTCGCCCGGATCCGTGGGGAGGTCGTAGAGCTCCTGGATCGGCAGGTCGATGTACTTGTCGCCGTGAAACGCCATGCCCCGCAGCGGCGCCCAGCCGCGGTTGAACGCGGCCGACAGGGCCTCGAAGTAGCTGCCGGCGTCGGCCTCGCGGCGATCGGCGGGCAGAAGCGACTGGCCCGTCAGCTCCGCGGGCCGGGGCTCGCCGAGGGCGTCGAGGACGGTCGGCAGGATGTCGATGTGGCGCGCCCACACGTCGTCCCGCGCGGGGGCGACGAGCCCCGGGCTCCACACGAAGAGCGGCACGTGGAGTGTCGCCTCGTAGCAGAAGAGGCCGTGCGTCAGCTCGCCGTGCTCGCCGCGGGACTC
>DATJPZ010000085.1:0-36740 GCA_035506175.1 Thermoanaerobaculia bacterium
GCCGCCGGCGTTCATGCCCGGGATCACGGGGCAGATGTACCGGCAGTTTGCGCTGGTGATTGCGGCGACGGCGCTGATCTCGGCGGTGAACGCGCTGACGCTGAAGCCGACGCAGTGCGCGCTGTGGCTGCGGCCGCGGGATCCGGGCCGGAAGAAGAACTGGTTTTTCCGGGGGTTCAACGCGGCGTACGAGCCGCTCGAGCGTCGGTACGTGACGGTGATCCGGTTCATGGTCGAGCGCAGCCACGCGATGGCCGCCGTCGCCCTCGTCCTGATTCTTTTCGCGATCTGGGGTCTGACGCGCGTCCCGACCGGCTTCATCCCGACGGAGGACCAGGGCTACGCGATGGTGACCGTGCAGCTTCCCGACGGCGCGTCGCTCCAGCGCACGGAAAGGGTCATGGCCGCGCTCGCCGCGCTGTGCCGCCAGAACCCGGCCGTCGACCGGACGATCGCCATCGGCGGCGTCTCGCCGCTCGACAACAACGCCTCGCTCGCCAACGCCGGGATCATCTACCTGATGTTCAAGGACTGGAGCGTGCGGAAGAAGGGCGAGGACCTCCGGTCGATCTACGCCGATCTGTCGTCGCGCCTGCGCGCCTTTCCCGACGCGCGGACGATGGTGCTCGTGCCGCCGCCGATCCAGGGACTCGGCCTGTCCGGCGGTTTCCAGATGCAGGTCGAGCTGACCGACGGCAGCTTCGACTTCGCGCGGCTCCAGGCGGCGGCGGACGCCATCGTGGCGGAAGCCGTGCGCGACCCGGCGATCAAGCTGGCGTTGACGCCGCTGCGCGCGTCGGTGCCGCAGGTGACCATCGAGGTCGAGAAGACCCAGGCGAGCACGTTCGGCCTGAACGTCGGCGACGTCTACGGCACGGTGCAGACGTTCCTCGGCTCGAGCTTCGTCAACCAGTTCACCCGCTTCGGCCACCAGTACATGGTCTACGCGCAGGCCGACGCGCCTTACCGTCGGCAGACCGACAGCATCGACGGCTACTTCATCCGGACGAGCTCGGGTCAGATGGTGCCGCTCGGCACGGTCGCGCGGATCGAGCGGGCGCAGGGGCCGTCGCTCATCACGCTGTACAACCTCTTCCCGTCGGCGACGATCAACGGCGCGGCCAACGACGGCTTCAGCTCGGGTCAGGCGATCCAGACGATGGAGGCGATCGCGGCGCGCCGCCTGCCGCCGGGCATGACCTACGAGTGGACGGCGATGTCGTACCAGGAGAAGCTCGTCGGCCGCTCCACGTACTTCATCTTCGCGCTGGCGATTCTGCTCGTCTTCTTCGTCCTCGCCGGCCAGTACGAGAGCTGGGTCACGCCCGCGGCGGTCATCCTCGGGGTGCCGCTCGCGCTCTTCGGGACGGTGTCGGCGCTGCTCGGGCTCGGCGTCGCCAACAACATCTACGTCCAGATCGGACTCGTGCTCCTGATCGCGCTGTCGGCCAAGAACGCCATCCTGATCGTCGAGATGGCGATCGAAGGGCGCGCGGCCGGCATGAGCCTCGTCGACGCCACGGTCCACGCTTCCGAAGTCCGCTTCCGGCCGATCGTCATGACGTCCTTCACCTTCATCCTGGGCGTGCTGCCACTGCTGCTCGCCAGCGGCGCCGGCGCCTCGGCCCGCAAGTCGCTGGGGCTGGCGGTCGCGAGCGGCATGATCGCCTCGACCTGTCTCGCGGTTCTCTTCGTCCCGGCGTTCTTCGTGGTGATCCGAGGCTGGGCGGAGAAGAAGAAAAAGGTGGCGTCCGAGGGCGTCCCCGCACCCGGCTAGGGCGCCGCCCGGTCGTTCTTCTCCGCGGCGAGCTGACGCTCGAGGACCGCTTCGTAGATCGGGCGGCCGCCGAGGACCCGGGCCGTGACGTCGGCCGTCACGGCCGCCAGAAGCGCCATGAGGCCCGCCGGGAAGCAGCCGGTCATCTCGATCACGAGCGCGAGCCCCGTGAGAGGCGCGCGGACGGTCGCGGCGAGCAGCGCCGCCATGCCGGCGATCGACCAGAGCACGATCGAGAACGGCTGGGTCGGCGCGAGCTTCGCCCCGGCGACCACGGCGAGGAGCCCCGCGCAGGCCCCGAGGGCGATCTGGGGCGCGAAGATGCCGCCGGGGACGCCGGTCGCGTAGCTCGCGTCGAAGAGCAGGAAGCGGCCCACGAGGAGCAGCAGGAGAAATCCCGCGGCGGGCGGCGCGGCGACGAGCCGCTGGGCCAGGTCCTCGCCGCCGCCGGTCCAGGGCGGCGCGATCCAGACGAGGGCGCCGACGCCGCCGCCGACGAGGAGCGCCAGGGGCAGCCAGCCGGCTCGGCGCGCGATCGCGCGCGCGGTTTCGAGCGTCGCCAGGAGCGCCGCGTTGAACGCGAGGCCGAGGACGGCCACGACCATCGCGAACGGGACGACGAGTCCGAGCTCGAGGGCGGTCGGGCTTCGCACGGCGGCGACCGGGAGCATCGGCGTCGAGCCCGCCAGGGCGATTCCGACGACCACCGCCGTCAGCGTCGCGAGCGCGACGGCGCGGATCGATTCCCGTGTCGGCGGGAACTCGCGCCGCAGCTCCTCGAGCGCGAAGAGGATGCCGGCGAACGGCGCGCGGAACGCGACGGCCAGCCCGGCCGCGGCTCCGGCGCCGACCAGCAGGTGCCGCTTCTCGCGCGACGCGCGCACGCTTTCGCCGACCGCGGCCGCGACGCCGGCGCCCATGTGGATCGTGGGGCCCTCCCGGCCGAGGAGAAGCCCCGACGTGAGCGCCAGAAGGCCGCCGACGAACTTGACGGGCAGCACGCGGCGCCAGCGCAGCTCCGGAATCTCTCCGGCGAGGACCCCTTCGACCTCCTGGATGCCGCTGCCCGAGGCCTCGCGCGCGAAGCGGCGGGTCAGAGAGACGCTGGCCGCGACGAGCAGGGCGCCCCCGAGGACGCCGGGGATCCAGCCGGGAATTCCGCGCGCGTCGGCCGCGCCGAGCAGCTCGCCGAAGATCTCGTAGCCGCGCCGCGCGCCTTCCCGGAAGACCGTGCCGACGAGGCCGACTCCCGCGCCGACGAGGACGGCCGCGAGATCGGGGCCGATCCGCTCCGGCTTCTCCATGTCAGAAGGAGTATCCGATGGAGAGCACCGGCCCCCAGTCGTTCTTGGCCTGTCCGGTGGAGGGATCCCGGTTGTCGAAGTCGTCGAAGATCGAGAGGGTCAGGTAGAAGTCTCGGGCGATCTCCCGCTTGACGCTGCCGTTGAAGTTGACCCGCACGCGGCCGCCCTGCGTCAGATAAGGAATGACGGACAGGGAAGCGCCGATCGTGACTTTCGGGAAATCGTAAGTGAAGTGCGAGAACTGAGCCGCGACGATGGCGGCCAGGTCGTTGGTGCTGTCGCCCGAGACCGGTTCTTCGTGCATGCCGACCAGGCCCGCGCCGGTGACCAGGCGCGTCTGGTTCGTGCTGACGAGCTCCCGGCCGTAAGCGGCGCCGAGCGAGTAGCGCCAGTCGAGGCCCAGCTGCACGTTGCGGTCGACGCCGCCAAAGCCGATCACCAGCCACCGGTCGGGCAGGTACTTTTCGTATTGCGTCAGGAAGCTGGCGCGCTGATTGGACGGAACGTCCGACTGGCTCGTGAAAAAGACCGACAGGCTGACGGCCAGCTCGAAGGTCGGCCGCCGGAAGTCCGTGCTGCCGCTGAACGTGAATTGCACGAAATCGTTCGCTTGCGTGTAGTTGAAGCCGAGGTCGAGGGATCCCTGCCAGCGTCTCCAGAAGGACTCGTACATCGGCGAGATGCGCACCACGTCCATGAACGAGAGGACGTCCGTTCCCGCGTCCGACACGACGGCGAGCTTTCCGGGCGGCGACGACGGCGTGAGGTGCCCGTAGTGGGTGAAGCCGTCGGTCGTTTCGATCTCGAAGTCCTTGTCGGACGTGATGCTGACGATCTTGTTCCACTTGACGTTGATGTCGCTGGCGATGTCCGTCTTGACCGACAGCCGGCCCGAGCTGTACGAGCGGATCTCGCACGTGACGCGGTCGCCGTTGAAGAGGACGATGACGTCGGTCTTCTGTGCGCGGGCCGGAGCGGCGAGGAAGAGCGACAGGAGGCCGGCAACCGGGAACGCGGTGCGAAGCCTCATCTGGCGGGATTTTACGACCGATTCGCGCGCGCCGCGGGCGGTAGTATTTGCTCCAGACGGTCATGCCGCTGACGCCGGGCACGCGCCTCGGTCCCTATGAGATCCAGGTCCCGCTGGGGGCGGGCGGCATGGGCGAGGTGTATCGCGCGCTCGACACGCGCCTCGATCGAACGGTCGCGGTGAAAGTGCTGCCGGCGCAGACGGCGGGGTCGGCGGAGGCGCGGCAGCGTTTCGAGCGCGAGGCGAAGGCGATCTCGCGGCTCTCCCACCCCCACATCTGCACGCTCCACGACGTCGGCAGCCAGGACGGCGTCGAGTACCTCGTGATGGAGCTCCTCGAAGGGGAGACCCTGTCCGACCGCCTGGCCAGGGGGCCGCTGCCTCTCGAGCAGACGCTCCGTTTCGGCCAGGAGATCGCCGATGCGCTCGACAAGGCGCACCGGCAGGGGATCGTCCATCGGGACCTGAAGCCGGCCAACGTGATGTTGACGAAGACGGGCGTGAAGCTGCTCGACTTCGGCCTGGCGAAGGCGATCGAAGCGCCAGCCTCGAGGGGGAGCCTCACGTCGCTGCCGACGCAGCAGGGGCTGACCCAGGAAGGCACGATCCTCGGCACCTTCCAGTACATGGCGCCCGAGCAGCTCGAGGGCAAGGAGGCGGATGCGCGGACCGACATCTTCGCCTTCGGAGCGGTGCTCTACGAGATGGCGACCGGGAAGAAGGCGTTCTCCGCTTCGAGCCAGGCGTCCCTGATCACCGCGATCATGTCGGCCGACCCGCCGTCGATCGCGGCCGCCCAGCCGATGTCGCCGGCCGCGCTCGACCGCGTCGTGCGGACGTGCCTCGCCAAGGACCCGGAGGAGCGCTGGCAGAGCGCCGCCGACGTCCGGCGGGAGCTGAAGTGGATCGGTGAGAGCTCGGCCGCTGGCGAGGCCGTGATCGGTGTCGCCGTGCCGCGAGCGAGCCGAAGGCGCGAGCGCGTGGCCTGGGCGGCGGCGGGCCTCGCTCTCGCGGTCGCCGCGCTCGCCATCATTTCGTCCCGCCGCCCGGCCGCTGCACCGCCGGAGCTCGTTCGGTTCACGATCCCGCCACCCGCGGGACAGAGCTTCGCCGGCGTGAGCCTCTCGCCCGAAGGCCGCCGGCTTCTGCTCGTCCTGGCCGGCAGAACCGCCTCCTCCGTCTGGGTCCGCTCGCTCGACGGCCTGCCGATGCGCCGGCTCGCCGGGACAGAAGGGGTCCGCTTCGCGTTCTGGTCGCCGGACGGGCGCGAGGTCGGGTTCTTCGCGGACGGCAAGCTCAAGCGCACGAGCTCAGAGGGCGGGCCGGTACGGACGGTCTGTGACAGCGGCAGCGGCTTCGGGGGCGCATGGGCTCCGGACGGCACGATTCTCTTCACCGCCCAGTTCGGCGGCCCCATCCTCGCGGTGTCCTCCGTCGGCGGCTCATCGAGGCCCGTCACGGCGCTCGACGCCGCACACGGCGAGGTGGCCCACTTCTTCCCGGCGTTCCTGCCGGATGGACGCCACTTCGTCTTCGTCGCCCGGCACCTCGATCCGGAAAAGACCGAGATTCGCCTCGGCTCGCTCGACGACAAGACGACCGTTTCGCTCTTCCGATCCGACACGGCGGCGATCTACGCCGATCCCGGCTATCTGCTGTTTGCGAAGGACAACGCGGTCTTCGCGTGGCGCTTCGATCCCTCGAGGCTCCGCCTCTCCGGGGATGCGACGCCGGCCTTCGAGGGCGTGCAGTACGGCACGGAGGAGAACCGGCTCTTCGCCTCGGCCGCGGCGGGCCGCTTCGCGTACATCCCGTGGCCGCAACGAAGGCGTCTGGTCTGGGTCGATCGCCACGGCCGCGAGCTCGGGATGCTCGGGGATGTGGCCTGCTACGAGGACATCCGGATCTCTCTCGACGGCCGGCGCGTCGCCGTTTCCCGGCGCGATCCCGACCACGGCCAGAATCTCGACGTCTGGGTCCTCGACGCCGCGCGCGGCACTCCGACCCGCGTCACGGCCGAGCGCAGCGACGAGTTCTCGCCCGCGTGGTTCCCCGACGGAGAGCGCCTCGTCTTCGTGTCGGACCGGGGTGGCTCGGGCTTCTACGACCTCTATGAGGTCTCGGCGGGCGGTGGATCCCCCAGACTTCTCCTGAGCACCCGGCAAGACAAGACGCTTCCGAGCATTTCGGCGGACGGCCACAGCCTGCTGACCAACGTCGCGGAGCAAGCGCGCTACACGCGGCAGATCCTCGCTCTCCCGGGAGGCACATCGCTCAAGCGAGTCTCCGCTCCTTCCCGGTTCGACGAGGGCCACCCCGAGATCTCGCCAGACGGGCGCTGGGTCGCCTTCAACTCGGACGAGTCGGGGAGCGAGGAGGTCTACGTCGAGCCGCTGTCTGGAGGGCCCAAGCGTGCGGTGTCGGTCGGAGGCGGGTCCACGCCGACCTGGCGCCGTGACGGCAAGGAGCTCTACTACCTCACGCCGGATGGTGACCTGATGGCGGTTGCCCTGAAATTTCAGGGGGACGCCGTCTCGGTCACCGAGCCGCAGCGGTTGTTCGCGGCCGAGCTCGGGGGAGATCGGGGCTATGCGTGGTTCCGTCGGTCCTACGATGCCGCGCCCGACGGAGAGAGATTTCTGGTGATCCGCCGGGCCGCCGAGGCAGAGCCCGAAGGCGCCGTGATGGTCCTGAACTGGACCGCCGTGCTGGCCGGGAGAGAGCGTCCTTAAGGCGGTCCCCGAACGATTTCGTCGCCCGCATAGAATCGGGCCTTGAGCCGATGACGATCGCCGCCGGATCCATGCTCGGTCCCTACGAGATCCTGTCGCCTCTCGGAGCGGGCGGCATGGGGGAGGTGTACCGGGCGCGCGACGGGCGGCTCGATCGCGAGGTGGCGGTGAAGGTGCTGCCGCAGTTCTCGGCCGACAGCACCGAGGCCCTGGCCCGCTTCGAGCGGGAGGCGCGAGCGGTCGCGGCGTTGTCGCACCCGAACATCCTCGCCATCCACGACTTCGGACGCGACGGCAACGTGACCTACAGCGTCACCGAGCTCCTCGAGGGCGAGACGCTGCGCGACCGGCTGGTGGCGAGCGCGATTCCGCCGCGCAAGGCCGTCGAGTACGCCGAGCAGATCCTGCGCGGGCTCGCCGCCGCGCACGACCGCGGCATCGTCCACCGCGACCTGAAGCCCGAAAACGTCTTCTTGACGCGCGACGGCCTCGTCAAGATCCTCGATTTCGGCCTGGCGCGGCAGACGGGCGAGGCCGGCCCGAGCGGCTCCGGGCCGCAGTCGCTGACGGCCTCGGGGACGGTCGTGGGAACTCCCGGCTACATGTCGCCCGAGCAGATCCGCGGCAAGGCCGTGGACCAGCGCTCCGACCTGTTCGCGCTCGGCGCGATCCTCTACGAGATGCTGACGGGCCGGCGCGCTTTCCATCACGACAGCCCGGTCGAGACGATGATGGGGGTGCTCCAGGAGGACCCGTCGCTCGTCTCGGGAAGGGGCGTGCCGGGAGCGCTGGCCGGGATCGTGACGCACAGCCTCGAGAAAGCGCCCGAGGACCGCTTCCAGTCGGCGCGCGACTTCGCGTTCGCGCTGCTCGCCGCCGAGCGCGAGACCTCGGGGGCGCCGTCGCCCGGCTCCGGGACGGTCCGCCCCGTCGAGCAGTCGGATGCCTCGATCGCGGTCCTGCCGTTTCGCAACCTGAGCACGGGGCCCGACGCCGAGTACTTCAGCGACGGCATGACCGAGGAAATCATCAACGCGCTCGCGGCGATCGCCTCGCTGCGGGTGGCGGCGCGGACGTCGTCGTTCGCCTTCAAGGGCAGGGACACGGACGTGCGGCAGATCGGGCGGGAGCTCGGCGTCCGCACGGTCCTCGAGGGCAGCGTCCGGCAGGCCGGCCAGAAGCTGCGGATCACGGCCCAGTTGATCGACGTCTCGAGCGGATACCACGTCTGGTCGGATCGGTTCGACCGCGAGATGCAGGACGTCTTCGCCGTGCAGGACGAGATCTCGCGGGCGATCGCCGGGGCGCTGAAGGTGAGGCTCCTGCCGGCGCAGGAGGAGTCCCTCGTCAACGCGGGCACGCGGGACGTCGAGGCGTACAACCGGTTCCTGAAGGGGCGCTACTTCTTCAACCAGCGGGCGTCGAAGAAGGCGATCGCCGAGTTCGACGCCGCGATCGCGCGCGACCCGGCGTTCGCGGCCGCTTACACGGGCCTCGCCGACTCGTACTGCACCTACGGGTTCTACGGCGGGTTCCCGACGCTCGAGGCCTTCGCCCGGGCGCGCGAGGCCACGGCCCGGGCGCGGGAGCTGGCGCCCGACTCGCCGGACGTGCACCTGGCGCTGGGGCTCGTCGACCACTACTACGGCTGGGACCTCGAGCGCGAAGAGAAGCACTTCCGCCGGGTGATCGACCTCGCGCCCCAGGACGCCTCCGGCTACTCGTGGCTCGCGTGCCTGCTGTCGGCCTCGAATCGCCGGGAAGAGTCGCTCGCGCTCGGCCGGCGCGCCGTCGCCCTCGAGCCGCTCTCGGCGAGCACGCACGTCAACGCCTCGATGGCCCATTACTTCGGCCGCGAGCCCGAGCAGGCGATCGAGGGATTCCGCAAGGCCGTGCACGTCGATCCCAACTCGGTCTACGCGCTCTTTGCCCTGGGCATCGCCTGCCTGTCGGGCGCGCAGTACGACGAAGGCGTCGCGAGCCTCGAGAGGCTGTCGGCGCTGACCGAGCGCGAGATGCCGTGGTCCCTGGCGCTCCTCGGCGCGACGTTCGCGGCCGCGGGGAAAACGGCCGAGGCGCGGCGGCTCCTGGCCGAGCTCGAGAGCCTCTCCGCGCGGTGTTACGTGCCGCCGCTCCACGTCGCGTTCATCCACGCGCAGCTCGGCGAGACCGACAGGACCGTGGAGCTGCTGACGCAGGGCCTGGCGGAGCGCAACACGCTCTACTGGGCGTGGGTCCCGTCGTCCCAGCCGTTCGACGTCGTGCGGGGAGACCCGCGCGTGCAGGCGCTCATCCGCGCGATCCGGCCGACCTAGCGAGGGAGAGAGGAGATTCCATGGGCGCCACACTGCCGCGGTGCGATTTCGAGAGCGACGACCTCCTGGTCAAGGCAGACCTGAAGCTGCCCGGCGACGTCAACGCGATCTCGCCGGTCGTCGGCAAGGTGATGGCGATCGTCACCGAGATGGGCTGCGCCGCCGGCCGCGAGTTCGAGATCGAGCTCGCCCTGCGCGAGGCGCTCGCCAACGCCGTCGAGCACGGCAGCGGCCACGATCCGTCCAAGGAGATCCAGTGCTGCGTGGCCTGCGACCACGCGCGCGGCATGCTGATCATCGTCCGCGACCCCGGACCCGGCTTCGACCCGGCGTCGATTCCGAGCCCGATCCTCGGCCAGAACCTCTTCTCGACCGGCGGCCGCGGGATCTACCTCATCAACCAGCTCGTGGACGAGGTGAGCTACCAGAAGGGCGGCACCGAGATCCACATGCGCACGCACCCGCCGGCAGCGCCGAAGTAAGCGCCGCCGGCGCGGCTCGCCGGCCTAGGCCATCATCTTCGACTTGATCGCGTCGAGCGCGGCCGTCAGATCCGTGCCGTGCTCGACCTGTCCCTTCGGCGTCAGGTGATCCACGATCGTCGGCAGCAGCGCGGCCAGTCCCGCCGCGGCGGTCTGCGGGTTGATGCCGAGCTTCTGCGCCATCGCGGCGATGTTGCTCGAGCCGAGCGCGCCGCTCAACTGATCGGGCGTGACGGGTTTGTTGGCGCCGGTGCCCACCCAGGAGTCGGCGTGCTCGCCGAGGCCCGCCGACTTCAGTTGAGCGAGCAGGCCGTTCAAGCCACCCTGACCCTGGATGACGCTCGTCGCCAGGTTCATGAGGGAGTCCCTTTGCTGCGGGTTGCCGAGCTGGCCGACGACGCCGCCGAGAAGCTGGTCGAATAGGCCCATGGCGTCCTCCTCTGACGCCTTTCTATCCCGGCCGGCGTTGGAGCGCCAACGGTGTCCAGGTCCCGGGCCATACAATCACGCCCGATGCCTTCGCCCCCATGACGCTCGCGGCCGGTTCCAGGCTGGGTCCATACGAGATCGTGTCGCCTCTGGGCGCCGGCGGCATGGGGGAAGTGTACCGGGCGCGGGACACGCGCCTGGCGCGCGACGTGGCCGTCAAGGTCCTGCCCTCCGACCGGGTTTCGACGCCCGAGGCCCGGGAGCGTTTCGAGCGGGAAGCGCGGACGATCTCGCAGCTCTCGCATCCGAACGTGTGCGTCCTTCACGACGTCGGCCGGGAGGGAAACGCCGAGTACCTCGTGATGGAGCTCCTGGAAGGGGAGTCTCTCGCGGACCGGCTGGCGCGCGGTCCTCTCGCCCTCGAGCAGGCGCTCCGATTCGCCGCCGAGATCGCCGCCGCGCTCGACGCCGCGCACCGGAAGGGCATCGTCCACCGCGACCTGAAGCCCGGCAACGTGATGGTGACGAAGTCGGGCGTCAAGCTGCTCGACTTCGGCCTCGCCCGTGACTTTGCGCGGCCGTCGGCGTCGAACGGCCTGACCGAGGCCCCGACGGTCGCGCGCGACCTCACGGCCGAAGGCTCGATCGTCGGAACCGTCGCCTACATGGCGCCCGAGCAGCTCGAGGGCAGGCCGGCCGACGCGCGGACCGACCTCTTCGCGCTCGGCGCCGTGCTCTACGAGATGCTCACCGGGCGCAAGGCCTTCGTTGGAGCGAGCCAGGCGGCGCTGATCTCCGCGATCCTGACGAGCGAGCCGCCGCCGCTGTCGGCCGTTCAGCCGGTGACGCCGCCGGAGCTCGACCGCCTCGTGCGCACGTGCCTCGCCAAGGATCCGGCCGACCGCTGGCAGTCCGCGCACGACGTCGAGCTGCAGCTGCGGGCGATCGGAGGCAGCGGCGCGACGGCGGCGGTGGCGCCCGTCAGGCCGCGGGTGCGGCGCGGGAGCCTGGTTCCCTGGGCGATCGCCGCGCTCGGCGTCGTCGTTGCCGCGGTGGCGCTCGTGCGCGGCCGGCGCGCGCCGATTCCTGCACCGCCGCTGATCCGTTTCTCGGTCCCGCCGCCGGCGGACGCCGCCTTCAGCAACCAGACCGTGGAGAACCTCGTCTACGACCTGTCTCCCGACGGGCGCGTTTTGGCCTTCGTCGCCGTCAGCCGCGACGGCGTTCGGCGGGTCTGGATCCGGCCGCTCTCGGAGTCCGAGCCGAAGGCGCTCGCCGGAACCGAGGACGCCCGGACCGTTTTCTGGTCTCCGGACAGCCGATCGATCGGCTTCGCGGCGAAGGCGCAGCTCCGGCGCATCGCCGTCGACGGTGGTGCTCCGGTGACCATCTGCCCGGTTCCGGGCGAGACGGGCCTCTCGGCGACCTGGGGAAACGCCGGAGACATCGTCTTCTCGAGCGTGCAGGGAGAAGCGATGTATCGGGTGGCGGCGGCGGGAGGCGAAGCGGTGAAGTTTCTCGAGCCCGACCGCGCGCAAGGCGTCGGACGCGTCAACTGGCCGTCTTTTCTTCCGGACGGCCGGAGGTTCCTCTATCTCGCCCGCAGTCTCACGGGCGCGTCGACGGTCATGCTGTTCGAGCCGGGCCGGCCCCCGAGGCAAGTGATGGCCGAGGCCTCGCGGACGCAGTACGTCGAGCCCGACCTGCTCTTCTTCGCGCGAGACGCCTCGCTGCTGGCGACGCGATTCGACGAGAGGAGCGGCCGCGTCTCTGGAGCGTCCATCCCTGTCGCACCGCACGTGAACTACTTTGCTTCGTCGGGCTATGCCGCCTTCACGGCGGCGAAGAGCGGCACGCTGGCGCTTCAGTCCCGGTCCGAGGTGAGTCGTCTCCTCTGGTTCGATCGTGCGGGCCGACAGCTCGGAGCCGCAGGAGCACTCGGCGCCTACCTCGACGTCGCCATTTCCTCGGACGGCCGGCGCGCGTTCTTCTCGCGGGGGCGGCCGGCGACCGGTGCATTCGGAATCTGGGCCCTCGACCCCGACACGTCCGCGGAAACGCCGGCATCGCCGGGCCCAGATACCGAAATCGACCCCATCCCCCTGCCCGACGGAAAAACCCTGATCTATTCCGCGCTGCGCGGGCGCTCGCCCCAGCTCGTGCGCCAGGATCTCGCCTCCGGCAAGGTCGAGGAGCTCCTCCCGTTTGGGCAGTTTCAGGTCCCGCAGGCCGTTTCACCCGACGGGCGAACGCTCCTCTACAGCCAGCGCGGCGAGCAGGGAATTTTCGACCTGTGGGTCCTGCCCCTCGAGGCGGGCGGTTCGCCGCGGCTGTTCGTTCAGTCGTCGTTCAACAAGGATTCGGCGCGCTTCTCGCCCGACGGCCGCTACGTGGCCTATCTCTCCGCCGAGGGCGACTCGGGGGCGATCTACGTGACGCCCTTCCCGGGGCCCGGGGAGAAAATGCGGATTCTCCCGCGACAGGCGGAGACGCTGCGGTGGATCCGAACCGGCGAGCTGCTGTTCGTCTCCCATGATGCCCGCCTCGTCTCGGTTCCGATTCGCACCGATCCCTCGCTTCAGGTCGGCAGCCCGGTGGACCTCTTTTCTTTTCCGGACGGAAAGATGTGGCGGTCCTTCGACGTGACGCCGGACGGAAAGCGCATTCTCGCGGTCGTCCCGGAGGTCGATCCCTCCACACTGCCGCTCGACGTGATCGTCAACTGGGCTCCGGCGGCGGCACGATAGGGCCGGCCGCGTCCGGCAGCGACTCGACGATCTCCGAGTGGCGCGCGGGCTCGGGCATGCGGAGAAAGAGCGCGGCGGCGAGCGCCCCGAGCAGGAACGTGAGGCCCCAGAGAACGCGCGCCCCGAAGCGTTCGAAGACGACCGTGCCCGCCCACGGGCCGATCGCGAAGGCGGTCGAGAACATCGTCATGTAGAGGCCGCTGTACTCGCCGCGCCGGGCGTCCGGGGCGATGTCGGTCGCGTAAGTCGCCGACGCGGGGAAGAAGAGCATTTCGCCGAAGGTCCACACCGCGACCGTCGCGGCGAGCGCCCCGAAGCTCCGGGCAAACGCCATGCCGCCGAAGCCGGCGCCGGAGAGCAGCGCGCCGAGCGCGAGCGTTCGGCGGTGGCTCCAGTGCGCGGTCGCCGCGTTCAGCGGCACCTCGAGCAGGACGATCAGGAGGCAGTTGAACGAGAAGAGCAAGCCGAACGTCCGCGGCGAGTAGCCGAGACCCTGCACGATGAACAGCGGCATCGACGACATGTGCTGGAAAAAGACGATGCACACGGGAAGGACGCTCGCCAGGAAAAAGAGAAAGCGCGGGTCGGCGTGGGCCGCCTTCGTCAGGCGCAGCCGCGCCCCCGTCGTCGGCGCCGGGCCCGCGGCGGCGTGGACGTGGGCCGGACGCGTCCGGCGCGGCAGTCCGGAGACGGCGAGCACGACCGCGGCGGCGAGCGAGGTCGCGCCGTCGGCGAGGAAGAGGTACCGGAACGAGATCGTGGCGAGGATGCCGCCGACGGCCGGCCCGACGGCCATGCCGAGGTTGATCGCGAGGCGGTAGAGCGCGAAGGCCGACTTCCGCCGGGCCGTGGGCACCGATTCTCCGAAGAAGGACATCGCCGCCGGCCGGAAGGATTCCGTCAGCATCGCGAGCGCGACCGTGCACGCGATGAGGGCCGGCAGCGAATGCGCGAGGGGATAGAGGAGCAGCATCGTGCCCGAGAGGAAGAGCGAGGCGCGCATCAACGGCACCGGGCCCCAGCGGTCGGCCAGCCGCCCGGCGAAGGGCCCGGCCACGATCGCGCCGGCGCCGTAGAGGAAGAGGAGGAAGCCCGCCCGCTCCGGCGAGAAGCCGCGCTCGCGCGTCAGGTAGAGGATCAGGAACGAGAGGACCATGGACCCGGCGCGGTTGACGAGCGTCGACGCGCACACGATCCAGACGGGCCGCGGCAGGTCGCCCAGGCTCTTCCAGTGCTTCAGCATCGGCTCGTCCTTTGGTACGGGCGGGCGCGGCCCGAGTTCTCAGCCGCGATGCAGGAGACGCGCCAGCAGCCACGCCGCGAGCGCGAGGGCGCCCATGAACCCGAGGACGTACAGGAGGATGGGGAGGAACGGGGTCTGGCGAGGGTCGTCCGGGTCCGGCCGCGGCCCGCCGGCGTCATCCATGGAGGCCGTGCGCGGCGAGCCAGCGCTCGGCGTCGATCGCGGCCTTGCAGCCCTCGCCGGCGGCCGACACCGCCTGCCGGTAGGTCGGGTCCGCGACGTCGCCCGCCGCGAAGACGCCGTCGACCGATGTGGCCGTCGACGGGTGCTTGATCTTGACGTAGCCGACGTCGTTCAATTCGAGCTTCCCGCGGAAGATCGCCGTGTTGGGCGAGTGGCCGATGGCGACGAAGACGCCCTGGGTCGCGAACGGGGACTTCTCGCCGGTGCGCGTGTCTTCGAGCGTCACGCCGGTGACGCCGCCCGGGCCTCCCTGGATGTCGGCGATCGTCGCGTTGAGCTTCCACGCGATCTTCGGGTTCAGGCGCGCGCGGTCGAGCATGATGCGCGAGGCGCGGAACTCTTCGCGGCGGTGGACGATCGTGACCTTCGACGCGAACTTCGTCAGGAAGGTCGCCTCTTCCATCGCGGTGTCGCCTCCGCCGACGACGACGACTTCCTTGTTCTTGAAGAAGAACCCGTCGCAGGTCGCGCAGGCCGAGACCCCGTGGCCCATCAGCTTCTTTTCCGCCTCGATGCCGAGGAGCTTCGCCGACGCGCCCGAGGAGACGATGACCGCGTCCGCCGTGATCGAGCCGCCGGAATCGAGCGTCAGGCGGAACGGACGGTTCGCGAAGTCGACTTCCATGACCGTGTCGAGGACGACCTCCGTGCCGAACCGCCTGGCCTGCTCGCGGAAGATCTCCATGAGCTCGGGTCCCTGGATCCCGTCGCGGAAGCCCGGGTAGTTCTCGACCTCGGTCGTGATCGTGAGCTGGCCGCCCGGCTGAGGTCCCTCGAAGACGACGGGGAAGAGCTCGGCGCGCGAGGCGTAGAGTGCGGCGGTCCAGCCCGCGGGGCCGGAGCCGATGATGGCGACGTGGTAGTGCGACTTGGTCGGTGCCATGGCGCGGGGAGAATATCAGCCAGCGGGGCCTGTATCATCGGGAGCGATGCGGCCGGTGCTGTCGTCGAAGCTCGCGGAATTCGGCACGACGATCTTCACCGAGATGACGCGCCTGGCCAACGAGCACGGCGCGATCAACCTGGCCCAGGGCTTCCCCGACTTCGACGGTCCCGAGTTCGTCAAGGAAGCGGCGATCGCGGCGATCCGCGCCGGCCACGGCCAGTACGCGCGCATGTCGGGAATTCCCGAAGTCCACCGCGCGCTCGCGGCGAAGTACCGGCGCGACCGGGCGCTCGACTACGCGCCGGACACCGAGATCGTCGTCACCTCGGGAGCCACCGAGGCGATCTTCGCGGCGATCCAGGGCGTGTGCGACGCCGGCGACGAAGTCGTCCTCTTCGAGCCCTACTACGACTCGTACAAGGCGAGCGTCCGCATGGCGGGCGCCGTGCCGCGCGTCGTGACGCTCGAGGTCCCCGACTGGCGGTTCGACCCGGCCGCGCTCGAGGCGGCGTTTGGCGAACGCACGCGGGCGATCCTCGTCAACACGCCGCACAACCCGACGGGGAAGGTCTTTTCGCCGGACGAGCTCGAAACGATCGCGCGCCTGTGCCGCGCGCGGGACGTCGTCTGCGTCACCGACGAGGTCTACGAGCACCTCGTGTACGAAGGGCGGCACGTGCCGATGGCGTCGCTGCCCGGCATGCGGGAACGGACGATCACGATCTCCTCGTTCGGCAAGACCTTCTCGCTGACGGGCTGGAAGATCGGCTGGGCGCTCGCGCCGCCCGAGCTCGCGGCCGCCGTGCGCTCGGCCCACCAGTTCGTCACGTTCGCGACGGCCACGCCGCTGCAGCACGGCGCCGCCGCCGCGCTCGCGGCCGGCCCCGAGTACTACGAAGCCCTCCTCGAGACGTACCGCGACCGGCGCGACTACCTCGTGCGCGAGCTCGGCCGCCTCGGCTTTGACGTACGCGCGCCGCAGGGCGCGTACTTCGTCTGCGCCGACTTCCGGGCGTTCGGCTTCGACGACGACCGCGCGTTTGCCCGGCACCTGATCGAGAAGGCCGGCGTCGCCGCGATCCCGCCGTCGGTCTTCTACGACCACGCCGGGCACGGCCGTTGCTACGTCCGCTTCGCTTTCTGCAAGAAGCGCGAGACGCTCGAGGCGGCCGTGGCGAGACTGGAGGCCCTGTGCGCCTAGCCCTCGTCCAGATGGATCTCGCCTGGGAGGACGTCGCGGAGAACCATCGCCGCGCGCGGCAGCGTCTCGAAGAAGCCCGGGCGCGGGGCGCGCGCCTGGCGCTGCTTCCCGAGATGTTCTGCACCGGGTTCTCGATGGAGTCGGAGAAGATCGCGCAGGCGCCGGGGGGCCCGTCGGAAGCGTTCCTGCGCGGCGCGGCGCGGGAGCTCGGTCTCTGGGTCCTCGCCTCGATTCCGGAGGCGGGCGCGCCGAAGCCGCGCAACATGGCGCTCCTCGCGGCGCCCGACGGCTCCGTGGAGCGGTACGCCAAGATCCACCCCTTCACCTTCGGGGGAGAGCACCGCGTCTACACGGGAGGCGATCGCGTCGTCACGACGGCCGTCGAGGGCGTGCGCGTGACGCCGTTCGTCTGCTACGACCTGCGCTTCCCGGAGCCATTCCGCCTCGCGGCCGAAGAGACGGATCTCTTCGCCCTCGTCGCCAACTGGCCGGACGCCCGGCGCGAGCACTGGCGGACGCTGCTGCGGGCCCGCGCGATCGAGAATCTCTGCTACGTCGCGGGCGTCAACCGCGTCGGCGAGGGCGGCGGCCTGCGCTACGCGGGCGACTCCGCCGTGATCTCGCCGTGGGGCGAGGTGCTCGCCGAGGGCGACGCGTCCGACACGGTGCTCGTGGCCGACGTGGACCCCGCCGCCGTCCGCGACGCCCGCGCGAAGTTTCCGGCGCTTTTGGACCGGCGCCCCGAGGCGTACCGGCGGTAGGGCCTACGGCCCGTAGAGCGGCAGCCCGAACGTCTTGACGAGAAACACGGCCATCTGGCCGCGGGTGTTCGGATTGCCCGGACAGTAGTCGCCGCCGCCGCAGCCGCCGGTGATCTGCTCGGCGGCGAGCCGCTCGATCCAGTTGGCGTACTGGGAAGGGCACGGCACGTCGCCGAAGACTCCCGCGCACGTCGGCGGCACGTAGGCCGAGCCGTGCTCGGACTTCAGAAGGAAGACGGCCATCTGGGCGCGCGTGACGGGATTGGAGGGACAGTAGTCGCCGCCGCCGCACCCGCCGGTGATTCCCTCGCGGGAGAGCTCCTCGATCCAGTCGGCGAACGGTGATGGGCAGGGAACGTCGCCGAAGACTCCGGTACACGCCGGCGGCACGAACGCCGCGCCGTTTTTCGACTTGAGGAGGAAGACGGCCATCTGGGCGCGGGTGACCGGGTTCGTCGGGCAGTAGTTGCCGCCGCCGCAGCCGCCCGTGATGCCGTTGTGGAACAGGTTCTCGATGAACGCGTAGAAGGCGTTCGTGGTCGGGACGTCGGGGAACGACTCGCCGACGTGGAGTGTCCAGGTCTTCGTCACGAGGTTCGACAGCGCCTCGTCGAAGGTCACGTCCCAGTGCGGGGCCGGGCGCGTGCCGGCGACCGTGACCGTGTAGCAGTTGCCGGTCGAGTGGAAGCAGTCGACGATGGAGCCGGCGGGATCGCCGGAGGTGTAGTCCGCCGTGGCGTCGGCGAGCGTGTACGTCGGGCCGGCCGGACCCGTGAGATTCGTCGCGGCGCCCGTGAAGCCCGCCGGCGCGTACTTTTTCCACGAGGGCTCCACCTGGACGGTCTCGCCCGCTTCGAGGACGCCGTTCAGGTTCGACGACGTGCCGGTCCCCTGGTGCGCGTCGACTGCCATCGGGTGCGCCGCGTCGAAGTGGACCGGGCGCGCGACGATGTCGTCGAAGCCGTCGCCGCCGGCGGCCTGACCGGTGACGAGGGCTTCCGTCGGCGAGCCGAGCGCGACGGCGCCGCGAGAGGCGCCCGGCAGGATCGGGAACTGGGAGCCGACCTTCGCGCCCGCCGCGTTGAAACGCTGGCCGAACACGCCGCCGGCCAGGAAATCGTCCCACACGACGAAGAAATTTCCCGCCGCGTCCTCGGCGAGCGCGGTGTTCTGCTGATTCCCCGTGGTCACGGTGTTGACCAGGAACTCGCCGCCGAGAGCGGTTCCGGACGCGTCATAGCGCCGGCCGAAGACCCCGTAGCCGTCGCCGTCCTCGCCGCCGGCGCCCTGCCAGACCACGACGAAGCCGCCGGAGGAATCGATGCCCACCGCCGGCGAGGATTGCCGGCCGGTCGTGTAGGTGTTGACGAGAAATTCGCCGCCGACCTTCGTGCCGGTCTGGTCGTAGCGCTGCGCCGAGATGCCGCCGTCCGAGCCGTCCTCGCCGTCGTTGACCCAGCTCACGACGAACTGGCCCGCGGCGTTTCGCGCGACCGCCGGGTAGTTCTGGAAGCCGGTCGTGTACGTGTTGACCTGGAAAACGCCGCCGTCCAGAGCGCCCGAGGCCGCGACGCGCTGGCCCGAAATCTGGCCGTCGGGCGTCACCCAGACGACGACGAAGTCCCCGCCGGGCGTCATGGCGACGCGCGGGAAATACCCCGAGCCGATGGGAACGGGGCTGCCGAGCGACGTGCCGGCGCTGGAGAAGCGCCGGAAGCGCACCGCCCTCGTCGGCCCGTTCGTCGCGCTCCAGACGACGACGAAGTTGCCGGCGCCGTCCATCGCGGCGTCCGGGTCCCGCTGGTCGCCGGCGGTCGCCGTGTCGACCTGAAATTCGGGCGAGACGCTCCCGACCGCGGGCACGAACTGCTCGAAGACGCCGTAGCCGTCGCCGTCCTGCCCGTCGCTCTGCCACGCCACCTCGAAATCGCCGGCCGCGTCCATCGCCACGTGGGCGTACTCCTGGCGGTTGGTCGTGTAGGAGTTGACCTGGAACTGCGGTCCGAAGGCGGGCGTCTGCGCCCGCGCGGCGGCGGCGGCCGTCATCAGGAGGCAGGCCAGAGCTCTCGGAGAACGCACGAAGCCTCCTCGAACCGGAGCGAGCGTCGGGAAGCGCCGGCCCGACTAGGGCGGATACAACTCGAGGCCGAACGTCTTCGTCAGGAAGACCGCCATCTGGCCGCGGGTGTTCGGATTCGTCGGGCAGTAGTCGCCGCCACCGCAGCCGCCCGTGACGCCCTCGGCGGCGAGCTGCTCGATCCAGTCGGCGAACTGCGAGGGGCAGGGCACGTCGCCGAAGACTCCGTGACACGTCGGCGGCGCGTAGGTCGAGCCGTGCTCCGCCTTGAGGAGGAAGACGGCCATCTGGGCGCGCGTGACGGGGTTCGACGGACAGTAGTCGCCGCCGCCGCAGCCGCCGGTGATTCCTTCCTTGTAGAGCTGCTCGATCCAGTCGGCGAACGCCGAGGGGCACGCCACGTCGCCGAAAACGCCGGCGCAGGCGGGCGGGAGATAGCCGGCGCCGTGCTCGGACTTCAGGAGAAACACGGCCATCTGGGCGCGGGTGACAGGGTTCGACGGACAGTAGTCGCCGCCGCCGCAGCCGCCCGTGATCTCGTTGTGGAAGAGGGTTTCGATGAACGAATAGAAGCTGTTCGTGACCGGGACGTCCGGGAAGCTCTCGCCGACGTGGAGCCGCCACGTCTTGATCATGCCCGTCGAGAGAAGCTCGTCGAACTCCGCGTCCCAGTGAGGCGCGGGCCGCGCGCCCGACACCGTGACGAGGAAGCAGTCCGCGGTGGCGGCGAAGCAGTCGGTCCTCACGCCGGCGCCGATCGAGCCGTAGTCGGCCGTCGCGTCGTCGAGCATGTAAGTCGGCCCGGCCGGGCCGCGGATGTTCGACGCGGCGCCGCTGAGGGAGAACGGCGCCGCCAGGACGTTGTCCCAGCGGGGTGCGACCTGGACGGTTTCGCCCGCCTCGAGCACGCCGTTGGCGTTGGAGTTGCTGCCGGTGACCATGCGGACGTCCACGTCGGCGAAGTGGGCCGAGGGGGCGCTGACGCGCGCGAAGATGTCCTCGGCAATGCCGGCCGCACCGCCCCACGCGATGACGAAGTTGTCGTGGTGGTTCATCGCGATCGACGGGATCTCCTGCGCACCGGTCGTGGCGACGTTGACCTGGAACTCCGTCGAGACGCGCGCCGCCGTGGAGTCGAACGCCTGGGCGTAGACGCCGAAGTCGTCGCCGTCCTGGCCGTAGCTCCTCCACGTGCAGACGAAGTTGCCCTCGGGGTCCATGGCGATCGCCGGGAAGTCCTGAACGTCGGACGTGTAGGTGTTGACCGGAAACTCGGCGGTCAGCGGCGCGCCGGTCGGGTCGAAGCGCCGCCCGAACACGCCGTCGAGACTGCCGTCCTGGCTCAGGCTGTCCCAGACGACGACGAAGTTGCCGGCGCCGTCGGTGGCGACGACGGGCTCGCGCTGCGGTCCGGTCGTGACCGTGTTGACCGCGACCTCGCCGGTCACCGGGTTGCCGCTGGCGTCGAACCGCCGCGCGAAGACGCCGTAGTCGGAGCCGTCCTGGCCGTAGCTCTCCCACGCGACGACGAACTGCCGGTTCGCGTTCATCGCCACGACCGGATAGCCCTGGTTTCCGGTCGTGTACGTGTTGACCTGGAATTCCGTGCCGACCTTGTTGCCGGAGGCGTCGAAGCGCTGGCCGAAAACCCCGTAGCCGTCGCCATCCTGGCCGTAGCTGCTCCAGACGACGACGAATTCGCCCGAGGGCGCCATCGCGACCGACTGACCGATGACGTACTGGGAGTCGGTCGTGTAGGTGTTGACCAGGAACTCGGGACCGACGGGACTGCCGCCGACGTAGCGCCGGGCGTAGACCTCGCTGTCGGTCGCGTTGAGCTGACCGTAGCTCGTCCACACCACGACGAAGTCCCCGTTTCGATCCGCCGCGACCCAGGAGTTGTACTGACCGCCGGTCGTGTACGTGTTGACGGCGAACTCGCCGGAAAGCGGATTTCCGCTCGAATCGAAGTAGCGGGCCGCGACACCGTAGCCGCTGGCGTCGTAGGTGTCCCAGGCGACGACGAAATCGCCGGCGCCATCCATGGCGACCGAGGACAGGTACTGGAATCCGGTCGTGTTCGTGTTGACGGGAATCTCGGGACTCATCGGCGGGCCTTGCGCGAGTGCGGCCGTCGAGGCGAGCAGAGCGAACGCGACAAGAAGCAGGGAACGGCGCATGCCTTCCTCCCCGAGCTTTGGGCGAAGCATATAGAAAAGAGAGGGCCAGCCGAAGCCACCGACCGGCCGCCGCCCGTTTAGCGTCCGTTCAGGTCGCGCGACGGGCGCGCCCGGGGCGCTCGGTCTAGCGAGCCGCGGCCGCCGAGGCGAAAGCCGCGAGCGCCTCGACGCCGCCCGCGATCATCTCTTCCGACACCGAGAACGAGAAGCGCAGGTGACCTTCGCCCTCGGCGCCGAAGACGACGCCGGGCACCGTGGCGATCTTCGCCTCGTCGAGCAGCGTCCGGGCGGCCTGGCGCGAGTCGGACCCGAGCCAGCCGGGGATCGTCGGGAAGAGATACAGCGCCGAGCGCGGCGCCTCGATCCCGAAGCCGGCCGCCTTCAGACCCGAGACGAGTTTGTCGCGCCGTTCGCGGTAGCCCTTCTTCCACTCGGCGACGTACTCGGTGCCGCGCGCGAGCGCCGTGACGGCGGCCCACTGGGTCGGCGTCGACACGCCGTTGGTCGTGTAGAGGAGGACCGTCTGGATGGCGGACCGATACCGCTTCGGCGCCACGACGTAGCCGAGGCGCCAGCCCGTCATCGAGTAGCTCTTCGAGAGCGTGTAGGCCGTGATCGTGCGCTCGAACATCCCGGGCAGCGACGCCATCGCCGTGACCGGGTCGCCCTCGTAGACGAGGTCCTCGTAGGCCTCGTCCGAGATGACCGCGAGGCCGCGCTCGGCGGCAAAGGCCGCGACTTCCTCGACTTCCCGCCGGGAGAAGACGTCGCCGGTCGGGTTGGCGGGGGAGTTCCAGTAGAGGACCTTCGTCTTCGCGGTCGTCTTCGCGGCGAGCGCCGCCGAAAGCCCGCCGCGCCGGGCCGCTGCCGTCGGGACGAGAACGGGCTTCGCCTCGTGGTACGCGATCAGGTCGACGATCGGCGTCCAGTAGGGCGAGAACATCAGGACCTCGTCGCCGGGGTCGAGGAGCGCGGCGAATCCGGCGTAGAGGCCCTGCATGCCGCCGTTGACGACGACGGGACTCTCGTCATCGGCGGGAATGCCGTTGCGGTCGCGCACCTTGGCGAGGATGGCCTGGCGCAGCTCCGGGATTCCGGACGAGGGCGCGTAGCGCGTCTGGTTGCGGGCGAGCGCCTCGCCCATCGCGGCCTTGACCGCCTCGGGCGTGTTCATCCAGGGCTCGCCGCCTTCGAAGCGCCAGACCTTCTGGCCGGCGGCGAGCAGCTCCATGACGCGATTCCGGACCCGGACGATCTCCGAGAACCCGACGCCCTCGAAGCGCCGTGCCGGCCGGGGAAACTCGCCGCCGCTCATCGGACGCTCACACCACGCGGCGCCGGCCGGGGCCCATGGCGAAGTACAGGATCATGCCGATGAACGGCAGCAGGAGGACGAGCAGGAACCACAGGATCTTCGTGGTCCCGTCGGCCGAGCTCTTCAGGATCGACACGATCGCGATGATGTCGAGGACGAAGACGACGAGTCCGATCAGGCGGAACATCACGGCCTCCCCGCGTTCGGGTATCCGCCGAACGCCGTCACAGCTTCTCCGAGATGGCCTTCTGCTGCGTGAACAGGTACAGGTACTCGCGGCCGCCGGCCTTGGAATCCGTGCCCGACATGTTGAACCCGCCGAACGGGTGGACGCCGACGAGCGCCCCGGTGCACTTGCGGTTCAAATAGAGGTTTCCGACGTAGAGCTCGCGCTTCCCGCGCAGCAGCCGCTCGCGCTCGCGCGTGTAGAGCGCGCCCGTCAGGCCGTACTCGCTGTCGTTGGCGACCTCGATGCCCTCCTCGAAGCTCCGCACTTTGAGCACGGCGAGCACCGGGCCGAAGATCTCCTCGCAGGCGATCCGGGCGCCCGGGCGCACGCCGTCGATGACGGTCGGCGTCACGAAGTAGCCCTGCTTCGGCCCGGCCCTGCCGCCGGCGACGATCTTGCCTTCCTTCTTGCCGAGGGCGACGTAGTCGAGGATCGTCTTCTGGGCGCGCGCGTTGATGACGGCGCCGACGACGTTCTTCGGGTCGCGCGGGTCGCCGACCGTGAGGGCCTTCGTCTTCGCGACGACGCGCTCGAGGAGGTCGGCGTGGACCTTGCGGTGGACGATGAGGCGCGAGCAGGCCGAGCACTTCTGTCCCTGGAACCCGAAGGCGGCCGCGACGATGCCGCTGGCGGCGTCCTCGACGTCGGCGGTCTCGTCGACCAGGATGAAGTCCTTGCCGCCCATCTCGAGGATCGCGCGCTTGATCCAGATCTGGCCGGGCACGACGCGGCCCGCCTTTTCGCTGATCTGGATGCCGACGTCGCGCGAGCCCGTGAACGCGATCAGCCGCGTTTTCGGGCTCTCGACGAGCGCGTTGCCCACGGTCGAGCCTCCGCCGGTGACGAAGTTGAGCACGCCGTCCGGCACGCCCGCCTCTTCGCAGGCCTCGAGGAACATCGTGGCGATGGCGGCGGCGTCCGAGGAGGGCTTCAGGACGACCGTGTTGCCCGTGACGAGCGCCGCGGTCGTCATGCCGCAGAGGATCGCCAGCGGGAAGTTCCAGGGCGGGATGACGACGCACACGCCGAGCGGGATGTGCCAGAGCTCGTTGCGCTCGCCGGGGTAGGGCGTCAGCGGCTGGGGAGCGGCGAGCTCCTCCATCGCGCGCGCGTAGAACTCGCAGAAGTCGATTGCCTCGGCGGTGTCGCCGTCCGCCTCGGCCCACGACTTCGACTCCTCGAGGACCATCATCGCGGAGAACTCGTGCTTGCGGCGGCGCAGGATCGCGGCGACGCGCAGCACGAACGCCGAGCGCTCCGTGGCGGGCAGGGCGCTCCACGACGGGAAGGCCTTCGTCGCCGCGTCGAGCGCTTTGGCGGCGTCGGCCGGCGTGCCCTCGGGGAAGCGGCCGATGACGTGCCGAAAGTCGGCCGGATTGACCGACTCGAAGTGCTTCGAGGCGCCGACGGTCCTGCCGCCGATGCGGTTCCTGCCCTGCAGCGGCAGGCGTTTCTGGACGGCCGTGAGCGCGGCGTGGAAGGCGTTGCGGTTGGTCTCGACGGAGAAGTCCGTCAGCGGCTCGTTGCGGAATTCGGGAAGCAAGGCTGACCTCCGAAAAGCCGAATTTATCAGAGCCTCGTGACAGACTTCGGGCGTGAACCTGAAGGGCGGCCGGCCGGAGAAGTTCGGGCGGATCGCCTCGTTGTTCTACCGCCTGTGGGCCGAGCCGGCGCTTTCCCCGATGCACGCGCGCATTGCCGCGGAGGTACCCGTCGCGGCCGGCCGGCTGCTCGACGTGGGCTGCGGGCCGGGTCGGCTGACGCGCGCGATCGCGGCGGCGCGGCCGCGCCTGGCGGTCGTCGGGATCGACCTCTCGCCCGACATGATCCGGCAGGCGGAGCGCGGGCCGCGTCTGCCGAACCTCGCGTTCCGCGTCGGAACGCCCGAGGCGCTGGCGCCGTCCGAATCGTTCGACTTCGCGGTGTCGGTCCTGTCGTTCCACCACTGGGAGGAGCCGGAGGCAGTGCTTTCGGGGATCCACGCCGCGCTCGTGCCCGGCGGGCGGCTGTGGCTGTACGAGCCGGACCCCGAGGCCGCCGACGACGCGATCCACGCCGACCGCGCGCCGCTGTTCGGCGCGGTGCGCGTGCCGGCGTCCTGGCAGCGCCGCCTCGCGCGCGGCCACGGCTTCACCACGCGCGAGGTCGACGAGGCGGTTCGGCCCGCCGTCGCCAAGACGCCGTTTCGCACGCTCGCGGTTTCCCGGTCGGGCTCGTGCCTGCGCCTCGAGGTCCAAAAGTAGAATGGCCGCGGTGCCCGAGAAACCGTCCGCCGACCTTTCCGTCGAGGAGCTCCGGCGGTACGCGCGCCACCTGATCCTTCCCGAGGTCGGCCCGGAAGGCCAGCGGCGGCTCAAGGCCGCGCGCGTGCTCGTCGTCGGCGCGGGCGGGCTCGGTTCGCCGCTCTCCCTCTACCTCGCGGCGGCGGGCGTCGGGACCCTCGGGCTCGTCGACTTCGACGCGGTCGACGCGTCGAACCTGCACCGGCAGATTCTGTTCGGCACGCCGGACGTCGGCCGGCCGAAGCTCGCGGCGGCGGCCGAGCGCCTCAAGGCCGTCAACCCCAACGTCCGCCTCGAGCCCTTCGAAACGCGCCTGACCTCCGAGAACGCCCTCGCGATTCTCCGGGAGTTCGACGTCGTCGCCGACGGCACCGACAATTTCCCGACCCGCTACCTCGTCAACGACGCGTGCGTGCTGACCGGCAAGCCCAACGCCTACGCCTCGATCTTTCGCTTCGAAGGGCAGGCCTCCGTCTTCTGGGCGGCGAAGGGCCCCTGCTACCGATGCCTCTTTCCGGAGCCGCCGCCCCCCGGCGCCGTGCCGTCGTGCGCCGAAGGCGGCGTGCTCGGCATCCTGCCCGGTCTGCTCGGGACGATGCAGGCGGCCGAGACCCTGAAGCTCCTGCTCGGCGTCGGCGAGCCGCTCATCGGCCGGCTCGTCCTGGTGGACGCCCTCGCCATGCGTTTCCGGGAGCTGAAGATCCGGAAGAATCCCGACTGCGCCGTCTGCGGCGCGCACCCGACGGTCACGCGGCTGATCGACGACGAGTCCTTCTGCGGCGAGAAGCCTCTGGTATCGTCTCCCGCGATGTTCGGGCGCGTGCCGGAAGTCAGCGTCGAGGAGTTGAAGGCGATGCGGGATCGAGGCGACCGCTTCGTTCTCGTGGACGTGCGCGAGGCGCACGAGTGGCCGATCGCGGACCTGACCGACTCGGTCAAGATCCCGCTCGGCACCCTGCCGCACAGCCTCGACAAGCTGTCGAAGGACGACGACATCGTCGTCTACTGCCGGACGGGAGGGCGGAGCGCCCAGGCCGTCGGGTTCCTCCAGCGCTCCGGCTACCCGAAGGCGCGCAATCTCGCCGGCGGCATCAACCGTTGGGCCCAGGCGATCGACCCGACGCTCTCCCAGTACTGACGAGCGTCTCGCCGATGCGCCGCGTCGGGATCGTCTTTCTCGCGGTCGGCCTCGCCGGCTTTCTCGCGCTCTCGGGCGCCGCGCGCCCGGGCGGCTGGGCCGAAGACGCGCGGTGGGTCGTCCTCGGCGCCGCGGTGATGGGACTCGTGTTCGCCGTCCTGCCGGGAAAGGACGCGCGGTCGTCGTAGCGCGGTCGGACCGCTAGCCGCGTCCGGGGGCGGGCGTCGGCTTCTTCCGATTCTCGCGCTCGCGCTCCCGCTCTTCCTCGCTCTCGCGTTCTTTCTCGGAGGCCTTCGGGGCCGGGGCCGCCGTCCTCGGGACCTCCTCGCCCTGCTCCTCCACGCGGGCGTGGAGCGCGCGGAGCGCTTCGAGGATCCGGTCGAACGCCTTCTGCTTCTCCCCGTGAGTCTCGGGAGTCATGTTGAGGAACTTGCGCCCGGAGATCGAGCGCGACCGGTTGAGGATCGCCACGCCGAGGTCCGTGTAGTCTGCCGAGTAGAGGTTGATCGGCAGGTCGGCGATGCCGTCGCCGGCGAGTCCTTTCGTGAGCGCCTGGAAGTCGGCGTCGGACAGGACGAGCCGGCGGGACCGCGGCGCCGACGGGCTCGGCGGGATGAGCGAATCCGTGACGCGGCGGCCTTCGATCTCGAGGATCCACGCTTCGCCCGGAACCGTGCCGGCCGCCTTGCGCCGGTACTGCAGGTTGAGCGCGAAGGTCTGCGGCGCGAGGGACCCGGCGTCGAGCTTCCGGAATCCGTCGGCCAGATCGTCCGCGCCGACCCCGGCCTTCGCGCCGTGGCAGACGGCCAGGATTTCCGCCGCGAGCTTCTCGAGCTCGGCCGACTGCTCGCCGTCGATGAGCTGGAGCACCATCTTGGAGAGGGAGCCGACACGCACGGAAACGCGGCCCTTCAGGCGGGGACCCTCGTGCTTCTCTTCGGCCTCGCGCTTCTCGTCCTCTTCGCCTTCCTCGCCTTCCCCGAAGCGATCCGGCATCGCGCCGATCCGGGCGCGGCGCAAGGCGCGGAGAACCGCCAGAACGCGGTCCTTCGAGACGTGAATCTGGAGCCGGCGGTCGCACAGGGCGACGCCGTCGCCGTACAGGCGCGTGATCGACGCTCGGCCGTCGGTCGACCAGCTCGCTTCGACCCGAACGTCGTCGAGGCTCGCCTTGCCGGAGATCCGTGCGTCGAGCGCCGCGTCGAGCGGGCTCACGCTCGCGGCCTTTTTCGGCGCGGGGACGCCGGCCGCGGGTCGAGCGGCCGCGGCGGCGTGGCCGAGGACGAGCGCCGCGGCGGCGAGCAGGACGAGGCGAGTCAGGCGCATGCGCGTTCCCTCGTAACCGGCAGTCTTTGCCGGCGATGACCGGGGCGGCTCGGAGACGCGAGCCGCGACCTAGAAAAACTCCCTGTGGACGTATTGACCTCGTCCCAATATTCTGCGGAACTGCCGCGGATGCTATCAGCCTTCGAGGCACCGACGGGCCGCGAAGGGCGTACCCGCTGTTCTTACTCCAACGGAGGATTCGGATGAACCCGATCATCAGGGCCAGGGCGTTCTCTTTTCTCGTCGGGACCGCGGCGCTCCTCGCCGCCGCGGCCGGGCTTCGGGCGAGCGAGCCGTCGCCGTCGATCGGCTGGGCGACCCGGCACGCCCGCTCGGCGCGGGTGCGGGACTACCGCGCGACGGGTCCGGTTGCGCCGCGCCCGAACCGCGAAGTCCACAACGACACGCTCCCGAAAAAGAGCGCCGGGTCGGCGCGGCCCTCGTCGGACCGCGTCCTTCAGAAGCACTTCGGGCTCTCGCAGCCCGAACCGCAGGGCCAGTTCGAAGGTCTCTCGGAGACCGACAACGCCAACGTGGTGGGGTACGAGGTCGTGCCGCCCGACACGGAGGGCGACGTCGGCCCGAACCACTACATCCAGTACGTCAACAACGTCGTGACGATCTACGACAAGTCCGGTGCGATCGTCAGCGGGCCGCTGCCCGGAAACGTGTTCTGGGCGGGATTCGGCGGTCCCTGCGAAGTCCAGGACGACGGAGACCCGCTCGTCAAGTACGACCGGCAGGCCGACCGCTGGGTGTTCTCCCAGTTCGCTCTTCCGAACTATCCGGACGGTCCGTTCTACCAGTGCTTCGCCGTCTCGACCACCAACGACCCGACGGGCGACTACTGGCAGTACGAGTTCAAGACGAGCGACGACTTCTTCACCGACTACGGAAAGATCGGCGTCTGGCCCGACGCGTACTACATGTCGTTCAACATGTTCGGCCCCAACGGCGAGTTCCAGGGCGGGGCCTACGCCTTCGACCGCGCCGCGATGCTCGCGGGAGCGTCCGCCGGCATGATCGCGTTCGACACGGGGCTGGAGGGCGGCGTTCTTCCTTCGGATCTCGACGGGCCGACGCTGCCGCCCGCCGGCGCCCCGAACTACTTCATGACCTTCGACGTCGGGCCGGCGCGCCTTCTCGAGTGGCAGTTCCACGTCGACTGGGTCACGCCCTCCAACAGCACGTTCACGGGCCCGATCGAGATTCCCGTCGCCGACTTCCTGAGCCCGGTGTGCGACGAGCCGAGCGGCCGAGGACGGTGCGTCCCGCAGCTCGACTCGCCGGAGATGCTCGAGACGCTCGAGAACCGCCTCATGTACCGGCTGCCATATCGCAACTTCGGCGACCACCAGGCGCTCGTGCTCAACCACACGGTGGGAACGGAGTCGGGAAGCGCCGCGATCCGCTGGTACGAAGTGCGCGATCCCGGCGACACGCCGAGCGTGTACCAGCAGGGGACCTACGCGCCGGACTCGAACTTTCGCTGGATGGGCTCGATCGCGATGGATCGCGACGGCAACATCGCCCTCGGCTACTCCGAGTCGAGCGCGTCGATGCACCCGGCAATCGCGCTGACGGGCCGGCTCGCCGGCGATCCGCTCGGCATTCTCGGCGCCGAGGACGTCTGGTTCGCCGGAGGCGGCAGCCAGACGGCGAGCTCGAGCCGGTGGGGCGACTACAGCACGATGTCCGTCGACCCGGTCGACGACTGCACGTTCTGGTACACGCAGGAGTATTACGCCACGACCGGCAGCTTCGACTTCAAGACGCGGATCGGCGCGTTCCGCTTCCCGAGCTGCACGAGCGGTCCCTCCGGGATGCTCGACGGATCGGTGACCGACGGGTCGGGCCCGGTCGCGGGCGCGACGGTGACCGCGACGCCGTCGGGAGCGCGGCCCGCGGACGCCGGGTCCTCGACGACGACGACCGACGACGCCGGCCACTATCAGTTTCTGAGCCTTCCGGCCGGCGCGTACGACGTCAGCGCGTCGAAGTTCGGCTACGGAACCGCCTCGGCCGCGGGTGTCGTCGTCGCCGGGGGGGCCGAGACCGTCGAGAACTTCACGCTCGCCGCGAGCGCGAGCGCGGTGGTCAACGGCGTGGTCCGCGACGGCTCGGGCCAGGGCTGGCCCCTCTACGCCAAGCTCGTCGTTTCGGGGCCGCCCGGATTTCCCGGAGCGACGATCTTCACCGATCCCGCGACCGGCTACTACTCGATCTCACTCGTCGCGGGAGCGGCGTATGGCTTCGCCGTCACGGCGATGACGCCCGGCTACTCGCCGGGAGGCGGCTCGGTGACGGTTCCCGGGCCGAGCACTCCGGCTTCCACCGCCGGCGCCCTCGTCGCCAACTGGAATCTCGCGGCCGCGCCGACGTGCACCGCGCCCGGCTACGGCCCCGGAAGCTTCGTGCCGCCGCTGGTCCTCGCCGAGGGGTTCGACGGCGGCGCCGTCCCGGCCGGCTGGAGCGTCGACACCGTTTCGGGCGTGAGCTGGCAGGTCGCCTCGGGAGCCGATCCGTGCGGCCAGTTCTCCGGAAACGACACGGGCGGATCGGGTCCCTACGCCATCCTGAACAGCGAGTGCTACAGCGACGGCTCCTCGGCCGACGACTCCTCGCTCGTGACGCCTCCGATGGACCTGTCCGGGAGGTCGAACGCCGCCCTCCAGTGGGCCAACGAGTTCATCGACGAGGGATTCGGCTCGACGGCGATGGTGGACGTCAGCATCGACGGCGGCGCGAGCTGGACCAACGTCTGGCAGGCGCCGGGAGATCTGCCCGGCCCCAACACGCAGATCGCCGACCTCAGCCTCGCGGCAGGGCACACCGGGGTCAAGGCGCGCTTCCACTACCAGGGTTTCTGGGCCTGGTGGTGGCAGGTGGATGACGTCGCGGTCGGCACTTTCGCCTGCACGCCCCTGCCGGGCGGTCTGGTGGTGGGAACGGTCGTCGACGCGAACACGGGGGTCGGCCTCGTCGGCGCCGTCGTCGCCAACGTCGCGGGCGGAAGCCCGGCGACCACGATCGCGACGCCGGGAGACCCCGGCGTCCCGGGCGGCTTCTACGCCCTCTTCTCCGACAGCGGCCCGCAGTCGATCGAAGCGGCGTACCCCGCGCATCACCCGCTGACGCGGGCGACGACCGTCGTTCCCAACGGCACCACGCGCCTCGACTTCGGCCTCGCTTCCGGGAGCCTCGCGGCCAACCCGAGCCCGCTCGCCGCCTACGTCGCGCCGGGCGGCGCCCTGCCGACGACTCTCACCATCACGAACTCGGGCACCGGCAGCGCCGCGTTTCTGCTCCAGGAGGTCAACGTGCCGCCGCCGGGTCAGGCGTCAGCGGGACGGCCTCGATTCGCCAACGCGGCGGACCGCAGGGCCGCGCTCAAGCGCGTGCCGAGGGGCCGGCTGGAGGAACGGTCGGCGAAGGGCCTGCCGCCCCTGCCGAAGGCACCCGCCCGGGCGGCGGCGCTGGCGGCGGCCGGCAACGTCGTCGCGTCGTTCCCGACCGGGCTCGCCTCGGGCTGGGGTCTGGCGTTCGACACCGACGCGTCCCGGCTCTGGATCTCCAACCCCGACGCGCCGTTCTACGGATTCTCCGGCGACGGCCTCGAGTACCAGTACCTGTCGGACGGCACGCCGACCGGCGACACGGTCGACATCCACGCCACCGGCGGCGACTGGCAGGCCGACGGGACCTACGACGGCCGGACCGGCAAGATCTGGCAGGTCAACGTCGGCGGCGACAACTGTCTCTTCGAGATCGACCCGGCCGCGAAGGTCGTGACGGGCGCGAAGATCTGCGGGCCCTGGACGACCCCGCAGCGGGCCGTTGCCTACGACTACGCGACCGACACGTTCTACGTCGGCGGACCCAACGAGGCGGTCGTCTACCACCTCGACGCGTCGGGGAACCTCCTCGACTCGGCCTACATCGGCATCGCGATGGTCGGGCTCGCCTACAATCCCACGACGCATCATCTTTTCGTCAACGCCGAATCCGCGTCGCCCTTCCAGATCTGGGTCGTGGACACGAGCGCCGGTTACGCCATCCTCGGAGGCTTCAGCGTGACGAGCGGCGGGACGCCGGCGCTGCCGAACGGGGCCGTGAGCCTCGAGGCCGACTGCCAGGGCCGTCTCTGGGTTCTCGACGCCACCGCGCAGGTCGTCTACGGCTTCGAGTCGGGCGAGGCCGGCTGGTGCGCGAACGACATCCCCTGGCTCTCGGAAAATCCCACGCAGGGAACGATTGCGGGGACCGGCGGTTCCGGCCCGGCCGGCGGCGGCTCGCTTCCCGTGGAGGTGACGTTCGACGGAGCGGGATTGCTTCCCGGACTGCGCCAGGGTTCCCTGATCTTCCAGACGCAGTTCGCGCCGGCCATGCCGCCGGTCCCGGTCAGCTTCACCGTGCTCTTCAACGACGTGCCCCAGGGCAGCTTCGCGTGGAACTACATTTACGGGGCCGCCGGATCCGGCGTCATGCCGGGGTGCGCGCCGCAGACTCCGGCGTTCGACTTCTGCCCCGCGCAGGTCGTCACGCGCCGGAGCATGGCCGCCTTCATCGAGCGGGCGGTCCACGGCGCTTACACGCCGCCGCCCGTTTACCTCGGCGAGTTCGACGACGTGCAGTCCGGCAGCACGAACGCGAACTACATCCAGGGCCTTCTGGACGACCGGATTACGGCCGGCTGCAGCGTGTCGCCGCCCCTGTACTGTCCCGACGTCCCCGTGACGCGCGCGCAGATGGCGGTCTTCGTGTGGAAGGCCCAGCACGGCGACGAGGCGCCGCCCTCCTGCACGCCTCCCGGGACCTTCGCCGACGTGGCGTGTCCCGGAGGGTTCGCGGTCGACTACATCGAAGGGATCTACGCCGAGGGAGTCACGGCCGGTTGCGGCAACGGAGACTACTGCCCGGACGCCGCCATCACGAACGCGCAGATGGCCGTGTACCTGGTCAAGGCGTTCTCGCTCCCGTATCTGCCGTGAGGATCGCCATGAAAAAACAGGAAGGAATCGCCATGCCGTCGTCTCTGCTCCGACTCGCGGTCTCGATCGTTCTTGGCGGCGCGCTCGCCGCCTCGCTGGCGGCCGAGCCGAGACCCGTCGCCGTGCGCAAGGACGGAAACGGCGCGCCCATGGTCCTGGTCAGCGGGACGGTCACCGACGGCTCCGGCCACGGCTGGCCGCTCTACGCGCGCCTCGAAATCACGTCCGCGACGACCGAGCCGCTCGTCGTCTACTCGGATCCCGTCACGGGCGCCTACGCGGCCAACGTCCCCGACGCCACGGCCTACACCTTCGCGGTCACGGCCGTTTCCGCGGGATACGCGGCGGGCGGCGGCGCCGTCGCGACGGCGGGCTCGCCGGTCGTCGCCAACTGGGTCCTCGAGGCCGGCGCGCTCTGCAACGCGCCGGGCTACGACGTCGGAACGTACGGTCCGCCCGTGCTGTCCGAGAGCTTCGACGCGGGCGTCCTGCCGCCCGGATGGTCCGTGCAGACCACGACCGGCGCGAGCTGGTCGATCGCGACGGGCGGCGATCCCTGCGGCGAGTTCAGCGGCAACCGCACCGGCGGATCCGGACCCTACGCGCTCGTCAACAGCAACTGCGACACCAACTTCTTCGATCCGGAAGACACCTACCTGATCACGCCCGGCTTCGACCTCTCGTCGGCGTCGAACGCGGCGATCCAGTGGGCCAACGATTTCGTCAACGACGGAGTCACCGCCATCGCCGAGGTGGACGCCTCGACCGACGGCGGCGTCAACTGGACGAACGTCTGGCACGAAGAGAGCACGCTCGTCGGACCGGGAACGGTGATCGCCGACATGTCGTTCGCGGCGGGCCATGCCGGCGTCAGCGCCCGCTTCCATTACAACGGCTTCTGGGGCTGGTGGTGGCAGGTCGACGACGTCATGGTCGGCCCGTTCTCCTGCGCGACGCCGCAAGGCGGCCTTCTCGTCGGCAACGTGCGGGACGCCAACACCGGAGCGGGCTTGAACGGCGCGACGGTGACGGACCTCCACACCGGGGGCACGTTCGCGACGACCGGTCCGTCGCCCGACCAGGGAGACGGCTTCTACACGCTCTTCGCCGAAGGCTCCGGGGCGCAGACGTTCCTCGCGGGCGCCCCTCTCCACACCGGGATGTCGGAAGACACGACGATCGTTCCGAACGCGACCGTCCGCCTCGACTTCTCGCTGCCGGCGGGTCTCCTGGATGCGAGCCCGCGGCCGCTCTCGGCAATCGTCAACCCCGGCGACTCGACGTCGCTGACGCTCGACGTGAGCAACTCCGGGACGGGCGACGGAACCTTTTTCCTGCACGAGGTGAACGTGCCGCCGCCGCCGCCCGCGGCGGCGACTCGGACGCCCGCGGCCGCGAAAAGGCCCGCCCTCCGGCGGTACTACGACCTGGCGTCGCGCGGCGCGCGCGCGCGCGTGCCCGTGCTTCCCGGAGCGCCGACGAACACGCCGCTCGCCGCCGGCGCGGGCAACGTCGTCGGCACGTTCTCGACGGGGTTCTCGGGCGGCTACGGGATGGCCTATGACACCGACACCAATCGCCTCTGGATCTGCAACTCCGACGCGCCGCCCGCGGGCCTGACGGGCGACGGCCTCGACCACGAGTTCCAGCCCGACGGCACGCCGACCGGCGCGACGATCGACCTTCAGGGTGCGCCGAGCACGTGGCAGGGCGACGGCACCTACGACGCCCGGACCGGCATGATCTGGCAGACCGGCGTCGCGTTCCGCGTCGGCGACCCGAATCAGTGCCTCTTCGAGATCGATCCGTCCGCGGGAGTCGTGACCGGCAAGACGATCTGCGGCCCGTGGAGCAACTATCCCGGCCTGACCGGCCTCGCCTACGACTACGCGACCGACACGTTCTACGTCGGAGATCAGCTCGGTTCGATCACGCACGTCGACCTGGCGGGCAACGTTCTCGATTCGGGCTACATCGGCCTCCAGATCTCGGGCCTCGCGTTCAACCCGACGACGCGAATCCTGTACGTGGGCACGTTCTCGAACATCCCGTACGACATCTGGCTGGTGGACCCGAGCCACGGCTATTCCGTGCTGAGCGGCTTCTCGGTCAAGAGCAACGGCGTCCCGGTGTTGAACGGCAACGGAGTCAGCCTCGAGGCCGATTGCCTCGGCCACCTGTGGGTCTACGACATCGCCCAGGCGAGCGTGTTCGAGGTCGAGTCCGGCTCGCAGGGCTGGTGCGTCGACGAGATTCCGTGGCTCTCGGAGGACCCGGCCGCGGCCACGGTGCCGGGCTCGGGCGTCGGCGCGGGCGCCGCGAACACCGTGCCCGTGACGGTCACCTTCGACTCGACGGGGCTCGCGCCGGGCCTGCGGCTGCGGTCGCTCGTGTTCACGTCGAACACGCCGACGCCGGTCGCTCCGGTCCCGGTCGATTTCACGGTGCTCTTCAACGACGTGCCCTCGGGCAGCTTCGCGTGGAACTACATCTACGGCGCGGCCGGAGCGGGCGTGATGCCGGGCTGCGCGCCGCAGGCGCCCCTCTTCGACTTCTGCCCCGGCCAGGCGGTCACGCGGCGGAGCATGGCCGGCTACATCGAGACCGCCGTCCACGGCGCCCTGACGCCGCCGCCCGTGTACCGGGCCGAATTCGACGACGTGCTGCTCGGCAGCTTCAACGCGGACTACATCCAGGGTCTGCTCGACGACCGGATCACCGCCGGATGCAGCGTGTCGCCGGCGCTCTATTGTCCGGATGTTCCGGTGACGCGGGCGCAGATGGCGGTTTTCGTGTGGAAGGGCCAGCACGGCGACGAGGCGCCGCCGCCCTGCACGCCACCCGGCACTTTCGCCGACGTGCCGTGTCCCGGCGGGTTCGCGGTCGACTACGTCGAGGGGATCTACGCGGAAGGGATCACGGCCGGCTGCGGCAACGGGAACTATTGTCCGAACGCCGCCATCACGAATGCCCAGATGGCCGTTTACCTGGTGAAGGCCTTCGCGATTCCGTACCTTCCGTAGGGCGCGATGAACGGGCCGGGCGCCGACGCACGGCGCCCGCTCGTTCGCCGCGGTCCCGGCTCAGCCGGCGATCGTCGCGTCGGGATCTTCGACGAGCAGGCGGTCGACCTTCGCGGCGAGGATGAAGTCGTTCTCGTGCAGGCCGCCGATCTTGTGCGTCCACAGGACCAGGTCGACCTTGTTCCAGTGAATCGCGATGTCGGGGTGGTGGCCTTCCTGTTCCGCGACGTCGGCCACGCGATTGACGAACTTCATCGCCTCGACGAAATCGCGAAACTCGTAGCGCCGATGCAGGCGCGTGGCGTTTTCCTCGAGGCTCCAGCCGGGGACGCCGTTGCGCAGCTTTTCCGCCTCGGCCGGTGTCAGGGGCGGCACGCCCCCGCGGCAGGGCGCGCAGGACTTCGAGGCCAAGCCTTCCATGTCTTCCACCATGAGGTCGGGAATCCTACCAGCCGCGCGCGCATTTGACCCGGGCTCGCCGATCCCGGATAATCCGCGTCCCTCGAGCGACTGGGAGGTCGTTCAATGGTAGGACAACTGGCTCTGGACCAGTGAATCGGGGTTCGAGTCCCTGCCTCCCAGCCAAATTCCTTCGGACTCACCCGCGTTGTCGGCGACGGGTGTCCGTTGCGTTGACTGGGAAACCGGGAATTCGCTCACGTTCTGGCCCACGGCGGCTCGCGAGGCCGCGTAGACGCGGGCCTTCTTGATCGCCTCCAGCTTGTCGTCCAGGGAGGCGATGTCGTATCGCCGGAACATGGAGTCGGACCGGTGACCTGTCACCCGCATCGCAATGGACTGCGGCACACCTCCCCGGATCATGTTCCGGGCGGCGGTCCGGCGCAGATCGTGGAACAGCAGGCCTCCGACGCCCGCCTCCTTCCGAGCAGCAGCGAACTCACGGTTGAACGTCGGTTTGGAGATTGGCTTTCCGGATCGATGGAAAACGAATTCCGCAATGCCGGCCCCATCCCGGGTCCGATACTCGCGAGCTCTCCACCTGCGGTCGATGACTTCGAAAAGCTCGTC
>DATJPZ010000086.1:0-56227 GCA_035506175.1 Thermoanaerobaculia bacterium
GCTCGGTCGAGCCCCTTTGGGCGAGCCGAGCGCCGGTGGCGAGCCGGGCGAGCAACGGCGAGTCCCGGGCTCGCCAGATTCCGAGCGAGCGAAGGCGACGGAAAGGCGACGGTCACGCCTCCGGCCGAGCCCTCAGCGCCAGGTACTCGGCGAGCGGCTCGTGGAAGGACCGGATCGGCCGGCCGGTCAGCCGCTCGTACTTCCCCGTGTCGAGGACCGAGTACGGCGGCCGCTTCGCCGGGCGCGCGAGCGCGGCCGAGGTCGTGGGCTCGACGGCGACGTCGGTGATCCGGGCGCGCCAGAGAATCTCGCGGGCAAACTCGTTCCAGGAAACCTCGCCCCGGTTGGCGAAGTGGTAGACACCCGAGGCGCCGGCCTCGAGGAGCGCCACGATCGCCTCGGCGAGGTCCGTCGTCGCCGTCGGGCGTCCGACCTGGTCCGTGACGACGGCGAGCTGCTTCCGCCCCCCTTCGACCTGCTTCAGGATCGCCTCGACGAAGTTCCAGCCCGAGCGGCCGAAGAGCCACGACGCCCGCACGACGAGGCTGCCGGGCAGGCGCAGCGCGGCTTCCTCGCCCCCGAGCTTGGTGCGCCCGTAGGCCGACAGGGGGCGCACGGGATCTTCCTCCGTGTACGGGGCGTTCTTCTCCCCGTCGAAGACGAAGTCCGTCGAGATCTGCACGAGCTGGGCGCCCTGGAGGACGCACGCGTCGGCCAGATGCGCCACCGCCCGCGTGTTGACCTCGAACGCGCGCGGATCCGTCTCGCAGTCGTCCACTTTCGTGAAGGCCGCGCAGTTGACGACGACGTCCGGGGCGAGCTCGCGGACCGCGTGCGCGACCGCCTTCGCGTCGGCGATGTCGAGGTCCGCCTTCGGCCGAGCGAGGACCTCGTGCCCCGAGGCCGCGAGCGCGGGCCCCAGGTCCGAGCCGAGCATGCCCGCGGCCCCCGTGACGAGGACCCGGCGCCGCTGGCGCGGCGTCGGGCGCGGCGCGGTCAGCAGGGCCGCGTGACTGTCGAGGGAACCCCCGCCCGCCGGCGCCATGCTCCCGGCCGGCTAGCCCGGCTTCTTCGCGGTGGCCGAAGAGGTGGCCAGCCGCTGCTCGTATTGCGTCCGGTAGTACTCGCGGTACGCGGCGTCGCGCTCCTTGATCGGGCGCCACCACGCCTCGTGGTCGCGGTACCAGCGAACCGTCTCGACGAGCCCCTGCTCGAAGGGCGTCGACGGCGTGAAGCCGAGCCGCGCGAGCTTGCCGGCGTCGAGCGAGTATCGCCGGTCGTGGCCCGGCCGGTCGTCGACGAAGCGGATCAGCGTCTCGGGCTTGCCGAGCTCGCGCAGGACGCGTTTGGTGATGGCGATGTTCTCGTCCTCGTTGCCGCCGGCGATGTTGTAGGTCTCGCCGGGCTGCCCCGCGTCCAGGAGGAAGTCGACGGCGGCGGCGTGATCGCGCACGAAGAGCCAGTCCCGGACGTTCCGGCCGTCGCCGTAGAGCGGCAGCGGCAGGTCGTCGACGGCGTTCGTCGCGAAGAGCGGGATGAGCTTCTCCGGATACTGGTACGGCCCGTAGTTGTTCGACGCCCGCGTGATGATCACCGGGACGCCGTAGGACGCCCAGTACGAGTACGCCAGGCGGTCGCCGCCGGCCTTCGAGGCGGCGTAGGGGTTGCGCGGGTTCAGCGGCGACTCCTCGGTGAAGGAGCCGGCCGGGATCGAGCCGTAGACTTCGTCGGTCGAGATCTGGACGAACCGGCGCACGCGGCGCCGCCGGGCCTCCTCGAGCAGGACGAAGACGCCGCGCACGTCGGTCTCGATGAACGACGCGTCGCCGAGGAGCGAGCGGTCCACGTGCGTCTCGGCGGCGAAGTTGACGACGGCGTCGCAGCCCTCCATCGCCATGGCCACGACGTCGGGATCCACGATGTCGCCGCGCACGAAGCGGTAGTTCGGCAGCCCCTCGACGTCGGCGAGGTTGGCGGGATTGGCGGCGTACGTGAGCTTGTCGAGGTTGACGACGGAAACGCCCGAGCCCCGTGACGCGAGGACGTGGCGCACGAAGTTCGAGCCGATGAAACCGCACCCGCCCGTGACGAGCAGCTTCATACGAGGCCGATCTCCGAGTTGTCGCCGACCAGGAAGCGGTGAACCCGAGGCCGCTCGAGGCCCGGGTGGATGCGCACGTTCTTGCCGATCAGCGAATCCGCGATGCGGACCGGGATCCGCTCGAGGCGCGAGCCTTCGAGCACGATCGAGTTCTCGATCTCGCAGCGGTCGATCAGGCAGCCCGCGCCGACGGCGGTGTACGGACCGACGAACGCGTCGCGGATCTCGGCGCCCTCGCCGATGACCGCCGGGCCGCGCACCGTCGCGCGCTCGAGCTTCGCGCCCTTCTCGAGGACGACCTTGCCCTCCACGCGGCACCCGGGACCCGCGGCTTCCCCGCCGCGCGCGACGACCGTGTCGAGAATGATCCGGTTGGCCTCGAGCATGTCCTCGATCTTGCCCGTGTCCTTCCACCAGCCCGTCACCAGGTGCGGGTGGACGCTCTTGCCGTGGTCCACGAGCCACTGGATCGCGTCGGTGATCTCGAGCTCCTGCCGGGGGCTCGGCCGGATCGCCTTGACCGCGTCCCAGATCGAGTCGTCGAACATGTAGACGCCGACGAGCGCGAGGTCGGACTTCGGCTGCCTGGGCTTCTCGGTCAGCCGGACGACGCGCCCGTTCTCGAGCTCGGCGACGCCGAACTGCTCCGGGTTCGGGACCTTCGCCAGCAGGATCTGCGAGTTGCAGCCGATCCGGCGATAGTCCTCGACGAGGGCCGTGATCCCGTCGGCGATCACGTTGTCGCCGAGGTACATCACGAACGGCTCGCCGCGCAGGAACTTCTCGGAGATCAGGACCGCATGCGCGAGGCCGCGCGGTTCGTCCTGCTCGATGTAGGTCACGCGGGCGCCGAAGCGGGACCCGTCGCCCAGAGCCGCCTGAATCTCGGCCTTCGTGTCGCCGACCACGACGCCGATGTCCTTGATCCCGGCCGCGACGATCGCCTCGACCCCGTAGAAAAGAACGGGCTTGTTGGCGATCGGGACGAGCTGCTTGGCGCTGGTGTAAGTCAGCGGGCGCAGGCGAGTGCCCTTGCCGCCGGAGAGGATGAGCCCCTTCATCGGGGCTGGATCATACCGAAAGCACGGCTACTGCCCCAGCAGCGCGTTGATCGAGCCGTTGACGTCCAGGAGCGTCCCGATGTCCTTGAGGTTGACGACGAGGCGCAGGTCGCGCCGCGGGGAGGGCGGCAGGTCGAGGTCCCGGTACTCGAGAAACACGGTGTAACAGGATCCCTTGTACGTCAGCAGGAACCGGCCCTCCTGCAGCAGGTTCTGGTCGGCGCTGTAGGCGACGCTCGCGTCGACGCGGAAGATCTTGCTCAGGTCGACGCCGCCCGTGAAGCGGAACTGGTCGGAGGACGCAACGACCTGACCCGGCAACGTCACCGGGTTCGACTCGAACCACGACAACGCCGCGTAGTTCGTGCCCCAGTTCGCGCCGGCCGTCAACGTCGTGGCGGTGAGCTGCGACGCGATCGGGTCGTAGTCGAAGGTCGCATCGAGGTGGAGCAGGCTCCCGGACGCCACGCGCAGGATGGCCTCGATCGGGCCGCTCCTTCGCTGCACCACTTCCTGAGCCCCCGGCAGCAGGATCGTCTGCGGCAGCTGAAAGGCGTAGGTCTGGGCGATCTCGAGCGACGCGATCTCCTCGGCCGAACCGGTGCCGGCGCCGGAGGTCTTGGCGAGCAGGCGGTTGACGATCGCGTAGCGGACCTGGTTCTGGCCGAGCGTCGTGTCGACCTGGTCGAAGACCGGGATCTTCTCCGGGCTGTCGACGTTCGAGACGTACGTGTAGTCGACCCGCGGCTCGATGACGTGCTTGAGCTTGACCCACGGCCCGATGTCGACGTCGTAGATCCGCGAGAACGACGGGCCGACGAGCGAAAGGCCCGCGGTGGCGTACGTGCGCAGCAGCGAGTTGCCCGTGAAGGTCGTCTGCCCTTCGTCCGTCGAGTCGGTGTACTCCGTCACGCGGCCGCCCGCCTGGGCGAGCACCGAGAGCCACGGGATCGACTTGATCGGGAACGAGAAGACCGGCGCGACGTCGAAGCGGCCCCACAGGCCGTGGAGGAGGCCCTGGCCCTTGTCGACGTAGAGGCCCGAGAGCGAGCCCTCGAGCGCGAAGAAGACCGGCGAGTCTCCGATCGGCGCGGTCCGGTGGAAGTACTCGAGCGAGGGGAGCCGCTCCTGGATGATGGTCGCCGCGTAGAACGTCTCGGTGCGCTCGAAGCGCAGGTTGACCGAGTCCGCGCCGATGTTCCGCGTCAGGTACGCGAAGGACGGGACCTGCTTGGCCGAGTTCAAATTGAAGTTCTTTTCCCAGTCCTGCAGGTACTCCTCGTCGGAGTACGCGCGCACCGACACGACGCCCCGGATGTCGTCCGGCAGGTCGTCGGACACGTGGTCGAGGCGCAGCTTCCAGCGGGTCTCGACGCCGGTCGTGTACACACCGAGGCTGCCGTTGGGCAGCGTGCAGGGGCCGTTGCCCCCGTTGGGCGGCGCCTGCGAGAGCGGCACGCATTCGGTGGCGTCCTGGTCGCGCACGACGAAGCCCTGGAACAGGCCGGCCGATTCGGCCGTCGGCCGCCAGCGCGCCTCTTCGCCGAGCCCGACGGTCCCGTCGCTGAAAAGGTCGAGCTGCGTCGTGATGTCGGTCGAGCGGCCCGTCACCCAGTAATAGTTGAGGCCGAGGAAGGCACCGCGCTCGTTGCTGTAGCCGAGCCCGGGGACGAGGAAGCCGGAGGCGCGGCTCTCCTTGGTCGGCCAGATCAGGTAGGGCGTGTAGAACAGGGGCACCGAGCCGGCCTTGAACGCGACGTCCTTCATGCGCGCGTAGTCGTCGAGCGTGATCGTCGCCTGCGACATCGAGAACGACCAGGCGGGCCTGGGAACCTCGCAGGCCGTGAAGAACCCGTGGTTGACGCGGTAGGTCGCCTCGCCGATCTTCTCGATCGACTGCGCGACGATGTGGTAGGTCGGGGGCAGATCCGCGGTCGCGTCCTCGACGATGCCCGTCTTCGTGTCGAGGTGGAACGTGCCGTGCGTCCCCGAGAGGCGCGTCGGGCCCTGGTCGATCACGACGTGGCCGGTCAGGGTCGCCGTCCTGGTCGGAAAGTCGTAGTGCGCTTCGTCGGCCGTGATCTTGATGTCCTGGTACTCGATGACGACTTCCTCGCTCCCCTCCCAGTAGAGGTCCTTTTCGAAGTGAACGGGTTTCTTCGTGTAGAGGCGGACCTCGCCGCCCTTCTCGGGCACGTGGAACTTGAGCTGGAAATTGGGCTTCGTCTTGAACCGGGACTCGAAGGGATCGGACTGGTTGTAGGGATCCTGCGCGAGCGCCGCGACGGTGGAACCGAGAAACAGAACGGCGGCGCGGGCGAGCTTCACGCGTCCATGGCGCGAATCGAAGCGGCTTCCCGGAACGCGGCGCCGGTCTTCGCGCGGACCTCCTCGATCCCGACGCCCGGAGCGAGCTCGACGAGCTCGAGACCGGCGCCGCCCGGCCGGACGTCGAAGACGCAGAGGTCCGTGATGATGCGGTGGACGCAGCGCCGACCCGTCAGGGGCAGCGTGCAGCGCTTCAGGATCTTGTGCTCGCCGGATCTGGCCGTGTGCTCCATCGTGACGACGAGCCGGCGCGCTCCCGCGACCAGGTCCATGGCGCCGCCCATGCCTTTGACCATCTTCCCCGGAATCATGTAATTGGCGATCGAGCCCTCTTCGTCGACCTGCATGGCGCCGAGGATCGAGAGGTCGATGTGTCCGCCCCGGATCATCGCGAAAGACTCCGCCGAAGAGAAATACGAAGCGCCGGGCTTGATCGTCACGGTTTCCTTGCCGGCGTTGATCAGGTCGGGGTCGACCTCGGCCTCGGTGGGATAGGGCCCGAGACCGAGAATGCCGTTCTCCGACTGGAGCACGACCTCCATCCCGGCCGGGATGTGGTTGGCGACGAGCGTCGGCATGCCGATTCCGAGGTTGACCGTGTAGCCGTCGCGCAGCTCGCGGACGGCCCGCCGGATGATTCCCTCCCGGTCAAGCACGACGCCGCTGCCTCACCCTTTCCGCACGGTGCGCCGCTCGATGCGCTTCTGGCGCGGCGCGACGACCACGCGCTGGACGAACACGCCGGGCGTGTGGATCGCCTCGGGGTCGAGGTCGCCGACCTCGACGAGCTCCTCGACTTCGGCGACCGAGATGCGGCCCGCCGTGGCCGCCATCGGGTTGAAGTTGCGCGCGGCCTTGCGGTAAACGAGGTTGCCGAGCCGATCCGCTTTCCAGGCCGCGACCATCGCGAAGTCGCCGACGATCCCCCGCTCGAGCACGTAGTCGCGGCCGTCGAAGGACTTGACCTCCTTGCCCTGAGCCACCAGCGTGCCCACGCCGGCCGGCGTGTAGAAGCCGGGGATCCCGGCGCCGCCGGCCCGCATCCGCTCGGCGAGCGTCCCCTGCGGCACCAGCTCCACCTCGAGCTCGCCCGACAGGAACTGCCGCTCGAACTCGGCGTTCTCGCCGACGTAGGAGGACACCATCTTCCGGATCTGCCGGGTGCGGAGCAGCAGGCCCAGCCCCCAGTCGTCGACCCCGCAGTTGTTCGAAACGATCGTCAGGTTCCTGACGCCTTTGCGGACGAGGGCCCCGATCAGATTCTCGGGAATCCCGCACAGGCCGAAGCCGCCGACGACCAGCGTGGCGCCGTCGGACACGTCCCGAACCGCCTCGTCGGCGCTGGCGACGACCTTCTGAATCATTCGACGCGATGATAGCGGACCGGCGGCCCCACCCGCCATCCGCCGCTCGTGCCGCGCTCACTCGGCCGCTTCGGCGACCGCGAGAAATTCGGCGACGTCGAGGTCGTCCGAGGCGCCCGGGAGCGCCCGCAGGCGGTCGCGCGACGCCGTTCGTCCGGCCGGGGCGGGCGACCGCACGACGTCGATCCGCCGCACGCGGTAGCCGCTCGCCTCGAACAGGTCGACGAGCGTGCGCCGCGTGAAGAATCGGACGTGCGTGCCCGAGAGCAGCGAGTACGGCACGTAGTCGAAGCGGCCGCGCAGCAGATCGTCGATCACGGACCAGTGCCCGACGTTGGGAACCGAGGCGACGACGACGCCGGAGGGCGCGAGCCAGGCCCGCACCCGGACGAGCGCGTCGGAGGGGTCCTCCAGATGCTCCAGGACGTCGCCGAAGAGCACGGCGTCGAAGGCGCGGCCGAAGCCCGCGCCGACCGACTCGAGCGGCTCGGCGCGCACGGCGTCGTAGACAGCGGCCGCCTCCGCGGCGTCCTCGGCGTCGGGCTCGATCCCGGCGAGGAAGGAGACGCCCCGCGCGCGCAGCGCCGCTGCGGTCGCGCCGCGCGAGCAACCCACGTCGAGGACCGCCCGCGCCCCTTCCGGCACGAGCGCGGCGAGGTCGGCCCGCGGCGACGCGTCCATCGCGCCGTACCGATGCAGGTACGCGCCGGGGTCGACCGCGGCCGAAAGCGGCCGCAGCCTCTCCGGCAGGCGCTCGAGCGAGTCTTTCGCCGCCGCGCGCGAGAGGGCCGCGCGCCGGATCGCGTAGACCGGCGAGGCCGGGGCCTCGACCGGCCGCAACGCCGCCGCGGCGGCGGCGACCGCGGCGGCCGCCTCCTCGAGGAGCGTCGGCGTCGGGTACGCGAACGGCGGCGTGACGCGCGCCGCCTCGCACCAGGGCTCGTTCGTGCCGGGCAGGACGAGGTCGAGGTCGGGGCGCGCCGCCAGGCTCGCGATCAGACGTTCCGCGGCCGGCGCGACCAGATACGCCTCCGGATCCGCATGAACCAGGACGAGCGGGCTCTCCCCCGCCGCATCCGCCACGAGCGGCGCCCGGCCCGGCGTCGCCGTCCGGCGCCCCGCGGGGAGGCCGCGCTGCAGCCGCGCGAGGACCCGCCAGGCCCACGGCGCCTCCGCCCGGAACCGCGGAACGCCGCCCGAGACGAGGTCGAAGGCGTCCGGCCTCAGACCGTCTCGACGAGCATCGCCGTGGCTTCTCCGCCGCCGATGCAGATGGCCGCGATGCCCCGCTTCTTGCCTTCCCTGCGGAGGGCGTGGATGAGCGTCGTCAGGATGCGCGCGCCCGAGGCGCCGATCGGATGGCCGAGCGCCACGGCGCCTCCCCGGACGTTGACCTTCGCGGGATCGAGCGAGAGCTCCTGGATCGCCGCCATCGCCACGGCGGCGAAGGCCTCGTTGACCTCCCACAAGTCGACGTCGGCGACCCGGAGCCCCGCCTTCGCGAGAAGCTTCTGCACGGCGCCGACCGGCGCCGTCGTGAACCACTCCGGCGCCTGCGCCACGCCGGCCGCGGCGACGATGCGGGCGATCGGCTTCCAGCCCTTCGCTCTGGCCTTGTCGGCCGACGCGACGACGAGCGCCGCGGCGCCGTCGTTGATCTTCGAGGAGTTCGCCGCCGTCACCGTGCCGTCCTTCTGAAAGGCCGGCTTCAGCGTCGGCATCTTGTCGAGCGGCGCCGCGAACGGCTCCTCGTCGGCGTCGATCTTCAGCGGGTCGCCCTTCTTCTGCGGCACCTCGACCACCGCGATCTCGTCGGCGAAGAGCCCGGCCTTCGTGGCGCTTTGCGCCCGCTTGTACGACTCGAGGGAGAAGGCGTCCTGCGCCTCGCGCGTGAAGCGGTACTTCCCGACGCAAAGCTCGGCGCAGTTGCCCATGTGGGTGTCCTTGTAGGGATCCCACAGGCCGTCCTTGATCATCGAGTCGACGAGCGTGCCGTTGCCCATCCGCAGTCCGGTCCGCGCCTTCTCGAGCAGATACGGGGCATTCGACATCGACTCCATGCCGCCCGCCACGGCGACGTCGTATTCGCCCGCGACGATCGCGTTGCCGGCGTCCATCACCGCGCGCATGCCGGAACCGCAGACCTTGTGGACGGTGACGCAGGGCACGCTGTCGGGAACGCCGGCGCCGAGCGAGGCCTGCCGCGCCGGCGCCTGGCCGATGCCCGCCTGGAGCACGTTGCCCAGGATCACCTGCTCGACGTCGCCGGGAGGCACCCCGGCGCGGGTCAGCGCCGCGCGAATCGCGGCGGATCCCAGGGCGGGCGCGGGCAGCGAGGACAGCTTTCCGAGAAACGAGCCGATCGGCGTTCGAGCGGCGGAGAGGATGACGATCTCTTTCATACGGAGCGCATCTTATCGCTCGGCGCGGCGCTCGACGGGCCGGCGAGAGCGGGAACGTCGCCTTCGCGCCCGCTCGTCCTGCTATACGCGCCGGGTCACTTCGAGGATTCCAGCTTCCAGCCCGTCCTGACCGTCGTGGCGTTGCAGTAGGTCTTGAGGCAGTCGACGTTGTTCAAGCAGTCGACGACGGCCTGGCAGGCCTTGGCCGGAGTGGAGCCCGCCTCGAGCGGCGTCGTCTGCGTGCACGCGCCCGAGTAGGCGGGGTTGGTGAGGACGCAGGTCGCCTGCGGCGCCGGCGCCTTCCGATTCTGCCGCGCGGACGAGGCCGTGCCGCCGGCGACGAGCAGGACCACGGCGAGAGCGAGGACGATCGCGCGGGACGGTCCGGGAACTCGGCTCACGGCGCTCCTCCCTATCCTGACTTCGGGCCACCCGGCCCGCTCCATGATAGCGCCCGCCTGCCCCTCGGGTTACCCTGTGTTCATGCCCGTGGTCGTGGCCGTGGACTTCGGCGAAAAGCGAATCGGCCTGGCGACCTCGGACGCGTCGGGCCTGCTCGCCACGCCGCGCGTCACGCTGAGCCGCAAGAGCGACGCCGCGGCCGTCGGGGCGCTCGCCCGTTTCTGCCGAGAGGAGGACGCGGCGCTCGTCGTGTTCGGCATCCCCCGGTCGCCCGAGGGCGTCGAGAGCGCGTTCGCCGGGCGGATCCGCTCCTTCGCCGCGCGCTTCGAGCGGGAGTCGGGGCTGCCCGTCCGATTCCACGAGGAGACCCTGACGTCCGACGAGGCGGCGCGGCGCCTGCCGCGGCGCGCCCGCAAGGAGGACCTCGACCGGACGGCCGCGGCGGTGCTGCTCGAGGATTACCTGCTCTCGGCGGGCCCGGGGCCGCGGTGAGCGCCGCCCGGCGCGTCCTTCGCCTCGGCCTGCTGCTGGCGCTCCTGGCGCTGGCGATCGGCGTCTACTTCTACCGCGAGCTCGAGTTCCCGAGCCGGCCGCCGACCGGGGCGGACGTGATCGTCTTCTTTCCCTTCGGCACGCCGACCACCGAGATTTTCCGCCGCCTCGACGCCGAGGGCGTCGTCCGTCCCGCGTGGCTGGCCGAGGCCTTCTACCGCGTGGCCCGCAGCGCCACGGCGCTTCAGGCCGGCGAGTACCGCTTCGCGCGGCCGACCCCGCTTTCCGAGGTGATCGCCCGCATGGGCCGGGGCGACGTGCTGCGGCACACGATCGTGGTGCCGGAAGGCCTGACGGCGGAGGAGACGTTCGAGCTCTTCTGGAGCCGGAGCATCAGCCGGCCCGAGGCGTTCCGCAACGCGCTCCGGAACCCCCAGCTCATCGCGTCGGTCGCGCGCGGCGCGCCGGACCTGGAGGGCTTCCTCTTCCCGGACACCTACGTGGTCACCCGCTCGACGTCGGCGCGGCAGATCGTCGAGACGATGCTCGCCAACTTCCGCCGGCACTTCGGCCCGGACCTGCGCGCGCGCGCCCAGGCGATCGGTCTGTCCGAGCGAGACGCGGTCACGCTCGCTTCGATCGTGCAGAAGGAGACCTCGCTCGACCGTGAGGAGCCCGTGATCGCCGGGGTGTACTGGAACCGCCTGCGCCACCACATGCGTCTTCAGGCAGACCCGACCGTCACGTACGCCTTGAAGCGCGACGGCAAGTGGACCGGGACGCTCTTCCGGTCGGACTACGGCTACGACTCGCCGTTCAATACCTACGTCGTCGACGGGTTGCCCCCCGGGCCGATCTGCAACCCGGGGGCCGACGCCCTGAAGGCCGCCGTCTCGCCCGCGAAGACCGAGTTCCTCTACTTCGTGGCCGATGGTGCCGGCGGTCACACGTTCTCGAAGACCTTCCAGGAGCACCTCGACGCCATCGCGACGGCGCGGCGCCTGCGCGCCGCCCCGGCCGGCGGCGACGCGCCGGCGGAGCCGCACGCGCGAAACTCGGGCCGATCCTCCCGCGCGCCTTGACCCCCGGCCAGGCGCGCGCCACAATCGTTCAAACCATTTCAACGCCCCCACCATGACGACGGAAACGCTGCCCCGTCCGTTCGGACGGTATTCGCTCACGGCGGCCCTGGGGTCCGACGCGCTCGGCCGGGTGTACCGCGCCGTCCGGCTGGGCGAAGACCGGCCATTCGTCCTGCTTCGGACGCTCGAAACCGAGGAGCTTTCCCCGGAGCCGATCCTCGACGCCATCGAGGAAAACGGCGAGGTCCACGAGTTCCTGAAGCACGCGGCGATCGCGCGGGGAGTCGACATGGACGCCGTCGACGGCGTCCCGTACATCGCCTGGATCCAGCAGAGCGGCCGGACGCTCGACGCGCTGCTGTCCAAGTGCCGCGTCCTCGGGCGCAAGGTGCCCGTCGAACACGCTCTGCTGATCGCCGAGAAGGTCGCGACGGCCCTCGACCACGCCTACAACACGACGATCGACGACGACCGCACGCTCCACGGTCTGCTGTGGCCCGGTTTCGTCGCGGTCTCCGACGACGGCGAAACGCGGCTCGCGGGGTTCGGCCTGGCGCCGGGCATCCTTCCCGCGATCCGCAAACCGCGCCTCGCTTCCGAGATCGGACCCTACGTCGCGCCCGAGGCCCGGGAGCGCGGCGTGCCGGGAAAGAACTCGGATGTCTACTCCGTGGGCGTTCTGTTGCTCGCGCTTCTGACGGGCCCGCCGATCCCGCCCGACCCCTTCGCCGCCGTCAAGGGCCTGGCCGGCGCGCCGCCGCCGCCGGTGGCACCGGAGATCCTCGCGGTCCTGCGGATGGCGCTGGCGCCCGCCGACGCGCGCTACAAGACCAGCGGCGATCTGCGCCGCGAGCTCGGCAAGCTGCTCTTCTCCGGACCGTACTCGCCGTCGACGTTCAACCTCGCGTACTTCCTGAACGAGCTCTTCCGGAAGGAGATCGAGGGCGAAGCGCGCGCGCGCCTTTCCGAAGGCGGGCGCGACGCCGAACCCGAGGCCCTCGCGCCTTCCGACCCTCCGGCGCCACGCGCCGAGCCTCGCCGCGCCGAACCGGCCGCCGGGAGCTCCGACGTTTCCGAGCCCGCGCCGGCGCGGCGCCGGCCTCTCGCGGCAGCGGCCATCCTCCTCGCTGCCGCCGTGGCGGGCGGCATCTACGCCATCGGGCGCCGACAGCCGGCCGCGGCGCCCAAACCGGCCGCCTCCCCGGTCTCGCTGCCGGTCCGTGCGACCCCGACGCTCCTGCCCGAGCTCGCCGCGACGCCGGCAGGCTCGACGAGCTCGATGTCCGAGGCGGACTTCCGCGAAGAGGTCGCCCGCCGACTGGCCGTCGAAGTCCAGAAACTCGAGGCGGGCGCGAAGGCGCGCGCCGCGCGAGATACCCGGACCGCTCCCGCCGAAGCCGAGCCGCCGGCGGCGTCGCCCGTGATCCCCGCGCCCGCGCCGACGGCGCCGGCCATCGCCGCGCCTTCCGCGCCCGCGCCCGCCCCCGCGCCGACCGAGGTCCCGATCCTCAAAACCGAGCCGCCCGCGCTTCCCACGGCCGCGCCGGCGCCCGTCCGGCTGACGGTGAAGGCCGGCGCGCTCGTCGCTCTCGAAGAGGTCGACCGGCCGCCGCGCGTCGCCCGCGTCGTGAAGCCCGTCTATCCTCCGCTCGCCCTCCAGGCGCGGATCGGGGGCATCGTCATCCTCCGCGTCCTCGTGTCGGAGCAAGGCGCCCCGGCCGAGATCGAAGTGCTCCGCCCGGGCCGCGCGGGTCTGACCGAATCGGCCGTCCGGGCGGTCAAGGAATGGACGTTCGAGCCCGCGTCGAAAGACGGCGTCCCCGTCCGGACCTGGATCTCCGTGCCGATTCCGTTCGAGCCCTAGGGATCGGGCATTCGAAGGCGCGTCAGCTGCGGGCGGGAGACGACGACCCCGGGGCATCGGCCCTCCCGGCAGGCCCGTCAGCTTCGAGCGCCGCCGTCACTTCGGCGGCTGGTACTCGATTCCCTTGAGACCCGGATCCCTGGTCCGGAGGAAGTCCTCCATCACCTTGTCCTCGACCCAGGAGATCTCCGTCCCGTCGATGAAGTACGTCGGGGTCGACTTCACGCCCAGGCGCTGCCCTTCGTCGAGGTCCTTCCGGACGTCGGCGAGGCTCTCCTCGCGCAGGTAGCACGCGAGAAAATCGGCTCGCGGGATGCCGGCCGCCTCCGCCGCGTTCAAGGCGAGCTGGTCGATGCCCTCCACGGTCATGACCGCCTGCTGCGCGTAGACCTGCTTCTTGAACGCGAACATCGCGGGCGCCTTGGCGAAACGGAAGATGCAGTCGGCCGCCGAGGCCGCCTTCATGGACCACACGTGCGAGAACCAGAGCGGGAAGAACTTGTAGTAGCGCTTGTACGACAGCTTCGGGTTCGCTTCGAGGAGCTGGTCCATCTGGAGGCCGCGGAAGCGGCAATAGCCGCACTCCATGTCCGCGTATTCGACCATCGTGATCGCGCCGTTCGCCTTGCCCTCGTCGCGGTTCTGCGACAGGTCGATCCGGCGCTTGCGCTCCTCGCGTGGATCCATCTGGAAGTCCCACAGCGTCCCGTTCAGGTAGCGCGCCCCGTCCGCCGTCACATAGCCGGGCACGCGCATGGGGCCGAAGCCCGTCTCGATCGCCATCGTGACGGACTTCAATCCCGCGGCGTCCAGGCTCGGCGTCAGGCTCGCCTTCGCGCGCGTCCGGTAGAGCTGCGACGTCCGCGCTTCGATCCACGCGAGGTCGGCGTCGCTCTGCACCGGCCGCGGGTTCGGGTTGGCGACCGAGTCGCCGTCGAAAAACCACTTGCCGTCGTCGGAGACGTAGACCGTCTTCTCGACGTTGAGCTTCGCGTACTTGCCGTTGCGCTTGATCTTGTAACCCTGGAATCCCGGGAGGCGCTCGGTGCTCTTTTCGACCGTGATCTTCGACGCCGGGTCGAAGGTCAGGTAGTTCTGGAGGTAGCCCGGCAGCCGCGCGTCGACGCCGCCGGCGGCGGAAGCCTTGGCGGCCTGACGCGAGGCGAGCGCGGTGCCTTCGAGGGCGCCGGCGAGCAGAAGCACGAATCCCAGGATGCGCGTTTTCATTCCTCTATCCCCTTATCCCTTTCAACGGTGTTCTTGACCCGGGGGCAGCCCCTTTTCTAACAGATCGAGGGAGCGAATGGCTCCCGGCTGGTCGGGTTTCAGGGCAAGTGAGCGCCGGAAGAAGGCCACGGCCGCGTCCCGGCGGCCCAGGCACGTGTTCAGGAGCCCGAGCACGTTCAGGGTGTCGGGATTCTGGCTCGTCCCGGCAAACGGCGCCACGAGCGCCTCCGCCCCCTCGCAGTCGTGGGCCCTGAACCGCAGGATCGCCAGCTGCCGCGCGATCGGTTCGCTCGAAGGGTAGGCGCGGGCGCCCCGCTCGAGGACCTCTCGCTCCGAGGCGGTCTTCCCCTTCTCGTCGTAGAAGGCTGCCCAGGCCAGCAGCGTACCGTCGGGATCGGCGTGGCCGGACTCGAGCGACTGGAACAGATACGCCAGCGCCTGGCGGTCGTCGCCGCGGCTGCGCCGAAGGATCGCGAGGTTGAACAGCGGCGACGCGTAACCGGGTCGGAGCTCCAGAGCCTTCTGGAACGCCTTCTCCGCCGCCGGCAGGTCCTGTGCGGGGCCCTCCTTCGAAAAGTACAGGCCGAGGTTGTTCCAGCCGCCTTCGGTCATGCCGGGCCGGTCGCCGCCCGTGGGCGCGAGCTTGCCCGGCTCGCTGCCCGAGAGGTAGCCCAGGGCGAGGAGCTTCTTCGTGTACTCGCTCGCGTCCTTCTCCGACATCGCGTCGGCCTCGAGCCGCCGAACCGTGATCCCGGAGAGGTCCTTGCGGGCCGGCGTCGCCAGGCCGTCGAAGGCGTCCTTCAGGACGCTGCCCCTGGTCCGCCGGTCGACGGGCAGGCCGAGCAGCGCGGCCACCGTCGGCTCGACGTCGAAGACGGACGCGCTGGCGCGCGCGCCGCCGCCGCGCACGCGCGCGCCCCACGCGGCGAAGACGCCGTCGAGCCGGTGCCAGAAACCGGCCGTCGCCGGGTTGAGGGAGGCGCGGGCGCACGAGCGGTCCTCGCCCCATTTGAACCCGTGGTCCGAGTTGACGATGAGCGTCGCGCCGTCCTCGGCTGCCCGGCGCATCCACTGGCCGAGCAGCCGGTCCACGAGCGCGTAGTACTCGTCGACCGCCCGCCGGTACCGGTTGAAGTCGGCGTCGCTGACGCAGGCGAGCTTCGGCGGCACGTACGACGCGAAGACGTGCCCGATGACGTCGGTGCCCTCGAAGTAGACCATCGTCAGGTCCGGCAGATGCCGGTCGTAGAGCTCGCGGGCGATCCGCGATTCGACGCGCGTGGCGCCGATCGTCCGCGCGAGCGCGATGATCGGATTGCCGAGGCCCTCGCCGCTCGCCCGCGCCGCCGCGATCTCGCCGGGCGAGACGTCGACGTAGCGCAGGAGCTCCGCGTCCGAGACCTCGATCTCGCGCGCGGTGATCTGCTCGATGCCGGCCGCCAGCGACGCGGGATACGCCAGACCCTGGCGGGCGAGGCCCTCGAAGAGGATCGGGCTCGCGTGGTCCGAGACGAAGAAACCCTTGACCTCTTCGGCCGGGTGCGTGCCCCACCAGCCCACCACGCCCACCGAGAGACCCTCGGCCGACGCGACGTTCCAGATCGCGGGCACCGCGCGCGAACGGCCGGAGATCGGCACCTTCTGCCCGGTGGCGGGGTCCACTTCCTGGAAGTCGAGGATCCGGTGCACGTCCGGGCCGAGGCCGGTCGCGAGCGTCGTCCAGACGATCGGCGAGAGGATCGGCAGGAAGGACTTCAGCCGCGCCGTGTAGCCCTCGGCCGCGAGCTTCTTCCAGTTCGGCATCTTCCCTTCGGCCGCGAGCCGGTCGACGAGGTCCCAGTCGAGGCCGTCGAGCCCGAGCCAGATCACCGGGACGCGGCCGCCGGGAGTCCGCCGCGCGCGCGAGACCGGGTCCTGCTCGTCGACCTTCGGGGCGGCCGCGGGCGCCGGCGTCGGCGAAGCCGACGACGCGCCCTCGGGGCCCCGGCCGCACGCCGACGCCGCGAGGAGCAACGCGACGAGCGCGCGCGGTCCCCCGGCGCGCCTCAGGACGGACCCCCGGTGGCCGGCGCCTCCCCGAGCACGGAGAGCGATTGAATCACTTTCGCCTGATCCGGCTCGATCGCGAGCGAGCGCCGAAAGAGCCGGATGGCGTCCTCGCGGCGGCCGAGGCACGCGCGCACGAGAGCGAGCGCGTTCAGCGTTTCGGGAGCCCGGGTGGTCGCCTCGAACGTGGACAGCAAGGCGTCGGCGCGGCGACAGTCCTTCTGCCGGTAGCGCAGCAGGGCCAGGGCGCGCTGAAGCGGCTCGTTGCCGGGGTATGCCGCCACGCCGCGCTCGAGGACCTCGGCGGCGTGCCGCTCGTCCTTCCTGAGCTCGTAGGAAAGGCTCCAGTCGAGGATCATCTGGTCCGGATCGGGCCGGCCCTGGAGCGCCGCGAAGAGCTCGTCGATCGCCTCGCGGTCCTGACCTCGCAGGCGGTGCACGGCCGCGAGATTGAGCCGGGCATTGCCGTAGTCCGGCGCGAGCTCGAGCGCGCGCCGGTAGGCCTTCTCGGCTTCGGCCAGGTCGGGCTTCCCGGAGCGGCTCGAGAGATAGAGGCCGAGGTTGTTCCAGGCCATCTCCGTCAGCCCCGGACGGTCGCCTCCGGTCGGGGCGAGCGCCGCGGCCTCCTTTCCGGAGAGGTAGCCGAGGGCCAGCAGCTTCTTCGCGTACTCGCTCGACTCCTTCTCCGACATCGCCGACGCCGCGAGCCTCCGGACGGGGACCTTCACGGCGAGATCCTCGCGCGGCGGCGTCGACAGGTCGCGGAAAGCGGCGCGGATCGGCGTTCCCGTCGCGCGCGTGTCGACCGGCAGACCGAGGAGCGCCGCGATCGTCGGATCGACGTCGAAGACGCTCGCCTGGCCGCGCGACGACCCCTTCACGACCCGAGAACCCCAGGCCGCGAAGACGCCGTCGAGCCGGTGCCAGAATCCGGCCGTTTCCGGATTGAGGGAGCCGCGCTCGCACGAGCGGTCGCTTCCCCACTTGAAGCCGTGGTCGGACGTGACGAGGAGCGTCGCGCCGTCCTCCTCGGCCCGCCGCATCCACTGCCCGAGCAGGCGGTCGACGAGCGCGTAGTAGGCGGCCGCCGTGCCGCCGTAGCGGGCGAAATCCTGGGCGGACACGCACCGCAGCTGCGGCGGCGCTTCGGTCGCGAAGAGATGGCCGACGACGTCGGTCCCTTCGATGTAGAGCATCATCAGGTCCGGCAGGTTCCGGTCGTAGAGCTCGCGCGCGATGCGGGCCTCGGTCCGCGTGGCCCCGATGGTGCGGGCGAGCGCGGCCACGCGGTTGGACAGGCCGACGCTGCCCGCCCGCTCGGCCGCGATCTGTGCCACGGGCATCCGGACGAAGGCCGCGAGCTCGTCGTCCGAGACCTTCCCCTCGCGCTCCGAGATCTGCTCGACGCCCGCGGCAAGCGTCGCCGGGAACGCGACGCCCTCCTTCGGCAGGCCGTCGAAGAGGATCGGGCTCGCGCGGTCCGAGACGAAGAACCCCTTGACCTCCTCGGCCGGATGCGTGGCCCACCAGCCGACGACCCCCACCGTCCGCCCCGAGGCCGACGCGACGTTCCAGATCGCGGGGAGCGCCCGCGAGTGGCCCGAGATCGGAACCTTCTGGCCGGTCGCCGGGTCGATCTCCTGAAAGTCGAGCACGCGGTGCACGTCCGGCCCGACGCCGGTCGCGAGCGTCGTCCACACGATGGGCGAGAGGATGGGCATGTACGAGGTCAGCTTCGCCGTGTATCCCTCGGCGGCGAGGCGCTTCCAGTTGGGCATCCGCCCTTCGGCGGCGAGCCGGTCGACGAGCTCGAAGTCGAGGCCGTCGAGCCCGACCCAGATCACGCCGCTCGGGGCGCCGGGCGGGCGTTTCGCGCGCGCGGCGACGTCCTCGAAACCCGACGCGTCGGACGCGCCCGCGGCCTTCGCCGGAGCGCCCGGGGCCGCGGGCTCCCGCCGGCAGGCAGCGGCAGCGAGGCAGAGGACCAGAGCGGCGCCGCGCCGCCCGAGGCGTCGCTCCATCAGGGGGCCGGGCTCTTCGCCGCGGGCTTCGCGGGCTCCGACAGGCGGCTTTCGATGAATCGCTCCGCGAGATCCGGCTCCGACGTCAGCCAGGCGCCGCGGAAGAAGAAGACCGGCGTGCCGTTCAACCCGAGCCGCAGCGCGAGATCGATGTCGGCGACGACCCGGTCGCGCGCCCGGCCGCTCGCGATTTCGGCGTCGAAGGCCTGGCGGACGCCCGCCGCCTCGGCGATGTCTCCCGCGAGGTCGCGCGCGCCCTTCGCGTTCATGCCCGAGGCCGCCGCGAAGACCTGCCGCTCGTAGTTGTCGAGCAGCGGCGGCGAGACCGCCCGCAGCGCCGCCGCGCTCTCGGCCGCGGCGAAGGACCACTCGTGAATCTTGACGAGCGGCAGGAACCGCGTCTCGAACGCGCCGCCGTGCGTCCACGCGTAGTCGCGGACCTGAGGCGCGCGGACCCGGCACTTCTCGCACTGGAAGTCGATGAAGGCCGTCACGGTGAAGATCGGCTTCTTGCCCGCCGGCGCCGCGGGGGGCGCTTCCGCGAGGATCCTTGCCCGCGTCACCTCCGGCGGCACGTCGAGCGGGAAGAACTCCCCGAGCAGCACCGAAGCGCCGTCCTGCGAGACGAAGCCGGGCAGCGTCGCGACGGCCCCGGGCGCCTGCTGGATCCGGACGGCGATCGGCACGAGGGCGCCGCGCGGGGATCCCTTCACCGAAATCGCGACCGGCAGGCCGAAGTCCTGCTGCAGCGCGCCGCGGATGTTGGGCAGATCCGTCTCCGCCGCGAAGGGCTGGTTCTTCCGGCTGTCGTCGTGGAGAACCTGACCGACGAAGATCTCTTTGCGGGCGTCGTCGACGAGGGCGATGTTGGACTCGTTGCGGTTCTTCAGCGCGCAGGAGCGCTCGGTCCGGTAGGCCTCGAAGCCCGGGATCGCGACCTCCCCGGCCTCGACCGCCGTGACTTTGTTCCCGGGACAGACCGAGTACCAGCCCGTGAAGTAGCGGGCGACCGTCTGCCGCGTTGCCTCGTCCGCGAACGCCCCGGAGGCGGCGAAGAGGGCGGCCGCGAGGGCCAGAAGAGCCGTCTTCCGCATGCCGGGAACCTTAACACGCCCAAGGGCTTGCGGAATTTCCGGGGCGTCGCGCTCAGTGTGTCCGGGCGGGGTTCGGCGGCCTCTTCTCGAGCAGATCGAGCGACTTCGAGACACCGGGTTGGTCGGGCTTCAGCGCGAGGGACCTCCGCAGCAGCGCCGTCGCCTCGACCCGGCGGCCGAGACAGACCTGGATCAACGCGAGCGTGTTCAAGGTCTCCGGAGATTGCGTCGTCGCTTCGAACCGCGAGACGGCCTCCCACGCCCCGCCGCAGTCCTTCGCGTGGTAGCGGATGAGACCGAGCTCGCGCGCGATCGACTCGTTCTGAGGATACGCGCGCGCCCCCCGTTCGATGATTTTTCTTGCCGGGGTCGTCCGGCCCCGGTCGTCGAACCCGACGTACCAGTTGAGGATCGTGTCTTCGGGATGCGCGTGCCCGGCCGCGAACGACCGGAAGAGCCAGTCGATCGCCTTTTCGTCTTCGCCGCGCAGCCGATAGAGGCTGGCCAGGTTGAACTGCGGCGTCGAGTACCCCGCGGCGAGCGCGATCGACTTCTGGAAGGCCGCCTCGGCCGACGAAAAATCCTTCGTGTTGTCGCGCAGGTAGACGCCGAGGTTGTTCCAGCCGACCTCCGTCAGCCCCGGACGCTCTCCGCCGCCCGGCGCGAGCCTGGCCGGCTCCGAACCCGAGAGGTACCCGAGGGATTGAAGACGCCGGGCATACTCGCTTGCCTCCTTCTCCGACAGACCCTCGGTCTGGACGCGGCGAACGGCCACCGTGCCGAAGAGATCGCGGCGAGGCGGCGCGACGAGATCCGAGAACGCCTCGCGCAGCACTCGGCCCGGCGCCCGCCGGTCGATCGGCAGGTCGAGAAGAGCCGCGACGGTGGGGGCCAGATCGAAGACCGAGGCAGCGCCTCGCGCCGGGTTTCTATGCACGCGAGCTCCCCAGACCGCGAAGACCCCCTCGAGGCGGTGCCAGGCCGCCGACATCGACGGGTTTTTCAGCGAGGAAGGATCGCAGGACCTGTCGGAACCCCACTGGAAACCGTGGTCGGAATTCACGACGAGGGTCGCGCCGTCTTCTTCGGCGCGCCGCATCCACTGGCCGAGCAGGCGGTCGACCTCCGCGTAGTACTCATCGACGGCGCGGTGATAGCGCGCGAAGTCGCTCTCGGAAACGCAGGGCAGCCTCGGGGGCACGAACGGCGCGAAGGCGTGGCCGATCACGTCGGTCCCTTCGAAGTAGACCATCATCAGGTCCGGGAGATGGCGGTCGTAGAGGTCGCGGGCGATGCGCTGCTGCACACGCGTCGCCCCGAGAAGACGCGCCAGTGCCGCCACCGGGTTCGAGAGACCCGCACCCCTCGAGCGGGCGATCTCTTCGAGGGGCACGTCGACGAAGCGCGCGAGCTCGGCGTCGGAAACCACGCCGTCGCGAGCGGCGATCTGCTCGACCCCGGCGGAAAGGCCCGCCGGATACGCCACCCCGGCGCGGGGGAGGTTCTCGAACAGGATCGGGCTCGCGTGGTCCGAGACGAAGAAGCCCGAGACTTCCTCGGCGGGATGGGTGGCCCACCAACCCACGACGCCGACGCTCCGGCCCTCGGCCGAGGCGACGTTCCAGATCGCGGGCACGGCGCGCGAGTATCCCGAGATCGGGACTTTCAGGCCGGTCTTCGGGTCGATCTCCTGAAAATCGAGCACGCGGTGAACGTCCGGCGGCGCGCCCGTCGCGATCGTCGTCCAGAGGATGGGCGAGAGGGGCGGCGAAAAGGACTTCAGCCGCGCCGTGTACCCCTCGGCCGCGAGCCGCTTCCAGTTGGGCATGCGGCCTTCGGCGGCGAGACGGTCGATGAGCTCGAAGTCGAGGCCGTCGAGCCCGACCCAGATCACCGGAGCCCGGCCGCCCGCCGCGCGCCGCGTCCGGGCCTCGACGTCCGCCTCGGAAGATGACGACGCGCGAGGCGCCGGCGTGGCGGATGACGGCGCAACGACGGTCTCCTCGCGCCGGCAGGACGCGAGGAGCAGGGCGGCCAGCAACCCGGCCCGATGGCGCCGCGGCCCGAGCATGCCGCGACCCTAACACGCCACGCGGCGCGGCGATTTCCGCGCCGGCTGAGACCCGGTTCCGGAGTCGGCCTTCTCGACGCGCTCGATCGCTCTCCGAGGTGGTCCCTGGAAGGGCCTCGGGAGGGCGGGGCTCCGAGGCGGATCAGCTCCCGTTTTCGAGGGTCAGGACCATCCGGGAGAAGTCCATGCCGACGACGAATCTCCCGAGAAGCGAGGTCCCGAGAATGCCGTCCTCGAAGGCGCTGTCGTCCTCCTTGACGGCGAGGTCGCGAAACCGGGCGCCCCAGCCGGCGATCCCCAGGGTGACCTCGGAGACGATGCCCCACTCGACCTGCGTCTTGCCGAGGCCGTACACCTTCTTCGGAAACACCTTGTTCGAAGGCGGCAGCCCGGCGCGCGCCAGGCCCGCCGTGGTCAGCAGCGTGGGCTCGCTCCCGGTGTCGAGGAGGAACTGGTAGATGCCGTTGCTGTCGATCGACCCGCGCGCGAAGACGCGGCCGCCGTGGAAGAAGAGATTCTGGTCGCGCGCCGTCTTCGGAACGCGGAAGTCCTGGCGCGTCCAGCGCACCCGGCGGTGCGCGTAGTCGACCCGCATCCGGAACTCCTTCAGGAGGTGGAGACCGAGCACGATCGGCACCGGGAACTGGCCGCGCGTCGTCTCGAAGAGCATCGCCTCGTCCGGCATCACCATGACCGGCACGTCGCGGAGCAGCAGCCCGCCGAACCCGAGCTCCGCGAGGATGCCGAAGTCGACCGGAAACTCCTTCTTGTGGAGCCCGCGCCCCGACGCGCGCGAGTTCGGGATCATGCGCACGCGGGCCTCCCGCGCGAAGCTCTGCGTCAGGATCGTGTACACGGCTCCCGAGTCGACGATCGCAGCGGAGTCTTCGCCGTTGACCGTCACCGGGATGCGGATTAACTGGAAGCCCCGCATTTCGAAGGCGTCTTCGCCGGACTGGCCGTACGCCGGCCCCGCGTACACGTCCACGTCGCGCAGCGCCGCCAGGTAGCGGAGAAAGCCCGGCACGAGGCCGTAGCCGTCGCGCACGGCACCAGTCGCGTATTCCTCGGCCGTCGCGAAGTCGTTCCAGAGAATCGCTCCCTGACACAGGGCCCACTCGATCTCGCCGCGGCGGGAGGTGCGCGGCTCGAGCGCCCGGGCCTTCTCCAGGATCTCCCACGCGGCGCCGAAGTCGCCGCGGGCGAGCAGGACTTTGCCGTAGAGCGCGAGGTTCACGGCGCTCTTCTCGAGCTCCCCGGGAGGGAGCGACTCGAGGTAGTGCTGGACTTCCAGGTAATGGCCCCGCTGGTAGCGCTCCTCCGCGCTGAAGCCGCCGGGCGGCGGCGGCACCCGCACCCTGTCCTGGGGCAGGGCGAAGATCGCAACCTCGGGTGCGGTCGTGCACGCGGCCAGGGCGGCGAGGAGCAGAGCCGCGCCGCACCGGCGGAGGCCGGCGCGCCGCGTCCGCTCCCGACTCACACGTCCGCTGTTCAGCCGGCCGCCTCTCGTCGGGGGCGCGAAGCTACTTCTTCGACGGGTCGACGGACCCGACCGCGCGGTCGGCGCTCTTGGCCGCTTCGAGAGTCGTGAGCGCCTGATCGTCGCGCTGCAGGACGTTTCTTCCGTAACCGCGCTTGCTGACGAACTCGAAGTCCACCTGCTGGTACGACACGCTCTTCGGGAGAAGCTCGCGGCGGTAGTGCCACACCTCGCGCCAGCTGGTCTCGGATTCGGGCAGCGTGTTCGCCGGCCCCGACATCGAGGCGAGGATGGCGGCCACCTGGCTGCCCGATCCCGCCCCTTTCAAAGCCGCATTGGCCTCGAAGGAGGAGTGACGGGACATCCCGTTCGGATCCGCCGTGTCGTCGCCGATGGCCAGCGGCTTTCGCCCGACCCATGTCGGCGGCCCGAGGAGAACGAACAGCATGCCGCGGTCCGTCAGGCTTCCCCGCGTCTCGTCCTGGGCCAGGCGCGCGTCCGCGAAGGCGACGCGCTTTTCGAACTCGTCGCGAAACTCGTTCTCGGGCGTCTCCGGGGTCGGGTCGTGCGCCTTCCAGAACTCGACCACGAACGTCGACCGCGACGCCAGGTCGCTCAGACGCTCGTAGTCGGCCCTCTGCTGCGCCGTCAGCAGGTACCGCACCGGACCGTCCGCCCACGCCTCGTCGGCGCCGTCCTGCTGCTGCGTGCGGTCCGGCTTGAAGGCACGGTACGCCGCGGCGAACGACCCGGTGTCGACCGGAGCCTGCGGCTGGGCATCCCCCGGCGCAGCCTTCTGCTCGCGCACGGCCTTGCGCGCTTCCTCGAGGGCGGTGATCACGCGCTTCGGATAGAGGGACGGGTCGAGTGAGGCACTCGGCTGGTAGGCCAGGTACGTCTCGAGATTGGTCAGCGCCTCGTCATGGTTCCCGAGCGCCGCGTAGCAGACGCCGCGATAGAAGGCGAGGCTCGGCGCGAGTTGAGCGCGGGCCGCCTCGTTGCCGGGCCGCGAAGCCTCGGCCTCGAGGGCGTCGAGGGTCTTCAGGGAGCCCGCGTAGTCGGCGAGCCGAAACTGCTCCTTGGCCTTGTAGAAGAGCGACGGCAGCGTGGCGGCGGGCGCGGCAGCGGCGAGGGTCAGGAGGGCGAGAGCGAGAGGAACCGAACGGCGAAGCATGGGGCACCTCCGGGGTGAATCCATCTTACGCCTACATACGAGGTCTATCGTCCGAGGTTAATCGCGAGCTCCCTGAGTGCGGTCCGAGATTTCTCTCCGCTCCGGCGACTCGTCGCTCGCATTCCGAATTCCGTTTCTCCGGTCAAAAAAAAGGGGCGGCCGAAGCCGCCCCTCCAAGAGAATCCGTCGCGATACCTCGCCTTAGAAGGTCACCTTCAGGGCGAAGCGGAGCTGACGCGGACCGGTCTGCGCGGTCGTCTTGCGGTAGTTCGGGTTGTCCGAGCAGGTTCCCGTGACCGAGCTGACCGGGCAGGTTCCGTCGGGGATCACGCCCGGCCGGCCGTAGAGCGGGCTGGTCGGATCGTTGACGAACGAGCCGTTGACGTTGAAGTTCTGGTCGATCGCGGTCGTGGTCTGGCGGTTCAGGAGCTGGAACGCGTAGACCTGCGGCGTGATCGTCACCGGGCCGACGTTGAGGTTGTAGCCCAGGGAGGCGTTCATCTCGTAGTCGGTCGGCAGACGGCCCGCGTAGCCGCGCTGAGCCAGGTAGAGCTCGGTCGTGTAGAACTGGTTGTAGTAGCCGTCGACCGAGGTCGGGGTGCCGGTGCGGACGTAGAACTGGAGACCGGCCGACAGACCCCACGGAGCGTTGTACACCGCGTCGAGACGGCCCTGGTTCGGCCGGTCGAGCTCGAGGATGCCGGAGAAGTTCTGGGTGAACGCGGCGTAGTCGAAGTCGGCGTTGATGCCAGGGTCCGTCTGCCCGGACGCTTCACGAATCGCGCCCGAGTAGTTGCCCCTCAGCGACGAGCCGAGGTACGACAGCTGAGCCCAGATCTCGTTGGTGAACTGCTTGCGAATCACGAGCTCGATGCCCTTGAAGATGCGCTTGGCTTCCGGAATCGGCGTGCCCTGGCCGGGGCCCGTGCAGCCGTTGGCCGGAACACCCGAGCCGGGCTCGCCCGCCGTCGGGTTGCCGTAGTTGGTGCAGCTGCCGTACGCGCCGGTCGCGCCCGGGTTCTCGGGGCCGGTCGCGCCCGGGTTCATCAGAGCGCACGAGGAACCGGTCGGGTTCGTTTCGGCGTTGAGGTCGCAACGATCTTCGACCGTCCGGCCGAGCGAGCGGTAGGTGCCCTTCAGGCCGACGGAGAGCGTCGGATCGATCGCCTTCTCGACGCCGATCGTGAACTCGTCCTGATACGCCGCCTTGAGACCCGGATCGGTGGGCTCACCCGCGAACGAGCCGACCTGCGTCAGCTGCGTGCGGCCATCCGGAGCGTCCGGCGCCTGGGTGAGATCCGTCGGGCTGTAGTTCCACGTGACGATCGAGGTGTTGGCCGTGAAAACGCGGACGTTGAGGTCCGTCGGGATCGCGTAGTAGAAGCGGCCCGCCGAAGCGTACAACTTCGAAGTGCCGTCTCCCGTGAAGTCCCACGTCACGCCGAGGCGCGGGGCCCACTCGTTGCTCAGGCTGAAGGCTTCCTGCTGGAGACCGTTGTAGAGCTTTTCCGCGTCGTAGCGCACGCCGAAGTTGGCCGTCAAGGCCGGGGTGATGCGCCACTGATCCTGGACGTAGCCGCTGTACCGCTTGGTCGGCGTGTTGAACGGCGCCGCCGTCAGCGGGGTCAGATCCGTACCGTTGGCCGTGTAGAACTGGTGCTCGTAGTAGACGGGGCCCGTGTAAGGCGAGTTGTAGCCCGGGACCGAGCTCCGGTCGAAGGGCGTCGCGGAACCCGAGCACGGGAACGACGCGCTGCACTGGAAGATGCTCGTGCGGGAAGCGCCCGTCCAGTAGGTCGAGCCGGCGGTGTCGACTTTCTCGTAGTCGCCGCCGACCTTGAACTCGTGGTTGCCGATGTAGCCGGTGTAGCTCGCCGCATACGTGTTGCGGTCCGAGTGGTTGTTGACGACCGGACCGAAGACGTTGCCGTAGCCGCCGTAGTAGCCAAACGGCGTCAGCGTGCGGTCACGCAGCTGCTGCACGTCCTTGCCCTCGGGCTTCGTCTCGAAACGGTCCGAGTGCTGGCCGTAGGACAGCGTCAGGATGCCGCTCGAGCCGAAGAGCTGGTTCAGGCGGGCGCCGTAGTCCGGGCCGCCGACGTCGATCCGGCCCTGCGTCGCGTACGGGTTGAAGCTCTGCGGGTTGCCGGAGATCGTGCCCGTCGTGGACTGACGGTCGGAGAAGTACACGCCCTGCAGCGTCGTCGACTGCGCCAGGTTGAGCGTCATCTTCAGGGAGTACTTGTTCTCGGTGATCGTGTCGGGGAACGGGCAGCCCTGCAACAGGGTGCAGCTGGGATCCGGATAGCTCGGCTGCGCCGGCCCCGTGATGCCCGAAGTCGGGTTGAAGATCTGCGTCGTGATGACGCGGTCGTACGCGGCGAAGAACCACACGCGGTCCTTCACCATGAAGCCGCCGAGGTCGAGGCCGCCTTCCGAACGCGTGTTCTTCGTGGCGAGCGTGTCGGACTGGGCGTTACCTCTCTCGGAGTAGTCCGGCGTGTAGACCTGCTTCTGGTCCGCGGCGACCGACAGGCTGTTGTAGTAGCCGAAGATGCCGCCGTGGAACTCGTTGCCGCCCGACTTCGTGATCACGTTGACCACGCCGCCAGTGTTCCGGCCGTACTCGGCCTGGTAACCCGAGGTCTTGACTTCGACTTCCTGAATGAACTCGTTGTTGATGTCCTTGCCCTGGATGCCCTTGATGACGTTGGTCGTGTTGACGCCGTCGATCAGGAACGAGTTCTCGGCCGACGTCGAGCCGTAGATCGACAGGGCCAGCGAACGGCCCTGCGTCTCGCCGTTGTCGGCCTGGACGCCCGGCTGCGTGAACACGATGTCGGCATAGTTGCGGCTCGAGAGCGGCAGCTTGTCGATCACCTTGCCCGCGAAGTTGGAGCCGGACGTCGTCGAGGTCGAGTCGATCAGCGGCGCCTCACCGGTGACGGTGACTTCCGCCGTCGTCGACAGGGCCAGCTGCAGGTTGGCCTCGACGTGCGAGTCCAGCGTGACCGTGGCCTTCTTCTGCACCTTGCCGAACCCGGCGAGCGTGGCCGTCACGGTGTAGTCACCGGGCACCAGGTTGAAGAACCGGTAGCGGCCGTCCGCCGCAGTCACCGCGGTCTTCGTGCCCTGAAGGTGAATACCCGTGAGCTCCATGGTCACGCCGGGCAACGCGGCGCCGCTCTGATCGGTGACCTGCCCCTCGATCAATCCCGTCGTCTGCGCGAGCACGGCGACAGGAGCGAGGAGAAGCAGGCATACCGACAGAACGAGACTGAATCGGTACACAGACTTCATTCCTTCCTCCTTGTAAAAACTCGTTGGTCCCGAAAGTCCCAAAACAGCCGAAACAAAAGCAATGTCACTGCCAGAATTTTCCAAGAATTGGTGGAACTCTAACTAACTGTCAGAGCAGAAGAAAAGCAAAATTCATTATGAAGTTCAGCTGGCCTGAACACCGGCTGAGTGGATTGTGGTTCGGTTTTTTGGATTACTGACCGGTCAGTCAGGCAAGGCCGAGAGCCTCAAATCGCGGGCCGTGTCGCGGGATTGTCAGGCCGGGACTTCGGGCTCGAGGACGACCAGGCGGGCTCCGCCTTCGACAGGCCGGCCGGCCACGACGTCGACACGCGACACGCGGCCGCCCCGCACCGAGCGGATTTCGTTCTGCATCTTCATCGCTTCGAGCACGAGCAGAAGAGCGCCGGGGGCGACCGAGTCCCCGGGCGAGACGTTGACCTCGACGACACGGCCCGGCATGAGAGCGCGGACCTCTTCCGTGCCCGAGCCCTCTGCCGCCCCTCCGGGCGGGTGCGCGAGACGATCCCTCAGGGGCTCGGCCAGGGCGATCCGGGCCGCCCCGGCCGCGGTCGAGACCTCGACTTCCCCTTCCCCGGCCGGCAGGAGGCGCCCGCAGACCTGCCGCCCGTCCTCGAAGATCAGGGACAGTCTGCCGTCCGGAAGGCGCGCCGCCTCGGCGGCCTCCGCACGCCCGGCGATCGTGAACGAGCAGCGGCTGCCGTCGAGCGTCACGAGGAGTTCCTCCGGGCCGTTCGGTCCGCGATGGACGAAAGTCGCGCGGCGCATCAGCCGAGGACCCCGCGCAGCGCCTCGCGGCGCGCCGTCTCCCGCCACAGGGAGGCGGCCTCGTTCGACCCGCGCCCCGCGGGCGCCGCGTCCGCGCCCGCCAGGCCCGCGGCCGCCAGCAGCACCGCGTCGGGGCGCGCATCGCTGCGCACGAGAAGCCCGTCGGCGAGCCGGCGGTCGAGCCACTGCACGTCGAAGCGCGCCCCGCGGAACTCGGCATCGTTGACCAGCGCGCGGAAGAGCGGCAGCGTCGTCTCCACACCCGCGATCTCGTAGTCCGACAGCGCCCGCGCCAGGCGAGCGATCGCCGCCGCCCGGTCGGGTCCGTGCACGACGAGCTTGCCGAGCATCGGGTCGTAGTCGATCGGGACGACGGAGCCCGACTCGACGCCGACGTCGTTGCGCACGCCCGGCCCTTCCGGCAGCCGCAGCGCCGCGATCGTGCCGGGCGACGGCGCGAACGCGCGGAACGGATCCTCCGCGTACACGCGGCACTCGATCGCGTGGCCGCGCGGCGCCAGGCTCCCGGCCGAAAACGGCAGAGCCTCACCGAGCGCGACGCGAATCATGGCGGCGGCGAGGTCGACGCCCCACACCTCCTCGGTGACCGGGTGCTCGACCTGGAGCCGCGTGTTCATCTCGAGAAAGTAGAAAGACCCGTCCGGGGCGAGCAGGAACTCGACCGTGCCGCACGAGACGTAGGACACCGCGCGCGCCGCCGCCAGCGCCGCCTCGAAGAGTCGGGCGCGCAGGGCGGCGTCCACGACCGGCGACGGGCACTCCTCGACGACCTTCTGATGGCGGCGCTGGAGGCTGCACTCGCGCTCCCCCACCGCCAGGAGATTGCCGCGGCTGTCGCCGATGACCTGGACCTCCACGTGGCGCGGCCGTTCGACGAGCTTCTCGGCGTAGGTGGCGCCGTCGCCGAAGGAGGCCTCGGCCTCGGCGCAGACCCGGGTGAACGCGGCCGCGAGATCGTCCTCCGACTCCACCCGCCGCATGCCCTTCCCGCCGCCGCCGGCGGAGGCCTTGAGCAGAACGGGATAGCCGACCCGCCGCGCGAAGGCCGCGATTTCCGAGGCATCGCGCGCCGCGCCGGGCATACCCGGGACGACCGGCACCCCCGCCTTTTCCATCAGGCGGCGGCTGCCGGTCTTCGACCCCATCGCCGCGATCGCCGACGCCGGCGGGCCGACGAAGACCAGCCCGGCCTCGGCGCAGGCCCGGGCAAACGCCGCGTTCTCCGCGAGAAACCCGTAGCCCGGATGGACGAGGGTGGCGCGCGTCTTTCGGGCTGCCTCGAGCAGCGCCGGAATCGACAGATAGCTCTCGCGGGCCGGCGCCGGTCCGAGCCGGGCGGCAAAATCCGCAGCGGCCACGTGCGGCGCGGCGCGGTCGGCGTCCGAGTAGACCGCGACGGTCTCCACCCCGAGATCGCGGCAGGCGCGAAAGATCCGAAGGGCGATCTCGCCCCGGTTGGCGACGAGGAGCCGGGGACGTGAACCGTGAACCGTGAACCGTGAACCGATCATTCGGCTGGCCGTGGGTTTCGCGAGGCGGTCGACCGAAGCAAGCCGCTCGTCATCGCGAACACTCGCTCGACCGCGTCTCCGAGGGAGTCGTGCTTCGCGGATGTCAGCGCTCCAACTTCGTGAGCCGCGTCGAGCAAGACGCGAAGCTCCGTCGCCGAGCCACGAGCGATCTGAAGGAATCGGCTGAATTCGCGCCTCGTGCCCCGTGCCGCTCCTTCCGCGATGTTGACCGGAATCGAGACGGACGCCCGGCGAAGTTGGGCGACCAGCCCAGATCGCTCCGACTCGTCAAAACTCTCGGTCGCGCGGTAGATCTCCGTCACCAGGCCTCGCGCGACACGATAGACGTCCAACCGTTCATGCGCGTAACCCCGCCACTCCCGTCCTTGTCCCGTCGGTTTCCGGTTCACGGTTTCCGGTTCACGGCTCCGTCCTCAGAGCGGAATGTTCCCGTGCTTCTTCTTCGGCATCGCCGCGCGCTTGCCGTCCAGGAAGGCGAAGGCCGCGATCAGGCGTGCGCGCGTCTCGGTCGGCTCGATGATGTCGTCGACGTAGCCGCGCCGGGCGGCGATGTAGGGATTGGCGAAGTTCGCGGTGTATTCGTCGACCTTGGCGGCGCGCGCTTCGGGCGGCGCGTCGGCGGCAAGCTCCCGGCGGTAGAGGATGTTGACCGCGCCCTCCGGCCCCATGACGGCGATCTCGGCGGTCGGAAACGCGAAGTTGAAGTCCGTGCCGATGTCCTTCGACAGCATCACGCAGTACGCGCCGCCGTAGGCCTTGCGCGCGATGACGGAAATCTTGGGCACCGTCGCTTCGGCGAACGCGTACAGGAGCTTCGCGCCGTGGCGGATGATGCCGCCGTACTCCTGCCGCGTCCCCGGCAGAAAGCCCGGCACGTCCTCGAACACGAGCAGCGGTATCCCGAACGCGTCGCAGAAACGCACGAAGCGCGCGCCTTTGACGGACGCGTCGATGTCGAGAACGCCGGCCAGGTGCATCGGCTGGTTCGCGACGACCCCGACCGAACGCCCGCCGAGGCGGACGAACCCGACCAGGATGTTTCGGGCGTACGCCTCCTGGACCTCGAGGAAGTCGCCGCCGTCGGCGATGCGCCGGACGAGCTCCTTCATGTCGTAGGGCCGGTCGGGCTCCTCGGGGATGAACGAGTTCAGGTCCGCCCCCGCGGGCGCGTCGCGCGGCTCGCGGCGCGGCGGGTCGTCGAGGTTGTTGCCCGGAACGTAGGAGAGGAGCTCCCGGATCCCCGCGAGCACGGCGGCGTCGTCGGCGCGCACGAAGTGCGCCACGCCCGACACGCTGGCGTGGGTCCGCGAGCCGCCGAGCTCTTCCTTGGTGACCTCCTCGTGGGTGACCGTCCGGATGACGTCCGGGCCGGTGACGAAGAGATACGAGGTCTTCTCGGTCATGAAGACGAAGTCGGTGATCGCCGGCGAGTAGACGGCGCCGCCCGCGCACGGCCCGAGGATCGCGGAGATCTGGGGCACCACGCCCGAGGCCCGCGTGTTGCGCAGGAAGACCTTCGAGTAGCCGGCGAGCGACACCACGCCCTCCTGGATCCTCGCGCCGCCCGAATCGTTCAGGCCGATGATCGGCGCGCCGTTCTGGACGGCCAGGTCCATCACCTTGCAGATCTTGTCCGCGTTCGACTCCGACAGGGAGCCGCCGAAGACGGTGAAGTCCTGGGCGAAGACGTAGACCGGGCGGCCGTCGATCGTGCCCGCGCCGCAGACGACCCCGTCGCCGGGAATCGAGGTCTTCTCCATGCCGAAGTCGCGGCTCCGATGCACGACGAACGGGTCGAGCTCGAGGAAGGAGCCCGGATCGAGCAGCAGCGTGATGCGCTCGTGCGCCGTCAGCTTGCCCTCGGCGTGCTGGCGCTCGACGCGCTCGGCGCCTCCGCCCTCCAGGCGCCGTTCCCGCAGCGCCTCGAGGTCTGCGATGCGCTTTTCGAGGGTCATGCGGGACGGGAGAGGCCCGCGATCAAAGCACGATCCCCCGCTGCTCGGCGAGCTTGCGCCGGATGCGCCGGAAGAGCTCGTGGCCGTCGACGCGGCCGGCGGCGATCTCCTGGCGCGCCGCCTCCATCATCCGGCGCGCCTCGTCGTCCAGGGTGCGCTCCTTTTCCGCTTCCGCGGCGAGCGCCGCGAAGACGGCGGCGCGCAGGGCGTCGGGAGCCTTTTCGACGAAGAGCTTGCGCCCCGCGAGCCCCCGCGCCGTCTTTCCGGCGACGAAATCCTTCCGCGTGTCCGCCAGGCTCATCCTGCCTCCTTCGGGATGTTATTACACTGCGAACGACGTGGACTGGGACGAGACCGCTATCCGCCGATGGCTCGAGCCGCTCGCGACGCGCCGCGGCGAAATCGCCGAGGTCTTCGCCGAGAGGCTCGCCGAGCTCACGCTCGACTGGCGCGACGGCGCGATCCGCGAAGCGCGCGTGCGAGCCGAGGAGGGCGTCGGCGCGCGCCGCCGCTCCGACGGCGCCGAGCATTTCGTGTTCGTCCCGGGCACGGCGGAGGCGGACGCGCGCGAGGCGGTTCGCGCGCTGCGCGCCGCGGCGGCCGCCCCGCCGCTCCCGATCCGGGCGCCGCGGGCCGCGCCGGCCAACGCCGACGATGCCTTCCCCGACGCCGAGCGCTGGGCGCGCCGGCTGACGGCCGTCCTCGCCCGCCACGCACCGCGCCACTCGCTGACGTTCCGGATCCGGAACGCCGAACGGCGCGTCGTCGCCGACGGCGGCCGGTCCGCCGTCTCGGCGCGCCGACTGCTGTCGCTCGAAGGGCGGTTCGTCGCCGCCTCGAAGGCCGGCGACGAGGAGCGCGTCTTCGCCTTCCACGCCCCCGCCACCGACGCGGCGTCCGAGGAGCTGAGGACCGCGCTCGCGCGGGCGGCCGAGCCGCGCGAGAGGCCGGTCCCGGTGCCCTCGGGCGAAACCGACGTGGTGCTCGCCGGCGGCAGCGCGGCCGTCTTCTTTCACGAGGCGCTCGGCCATCCCCTCGAGGCCGACGCCGGACCCTCGCCGCTGAAGAACCTTCCGAACGCGCGCGTCGCGGCCACGGCGCTCGACGTCGCCGACGACCCGCGCCGGCTCGACCTCTTCGGCGGGTACGAATTCGACGACGAGGGCACGGCGCCTCGCGGCGCCCGGCTCGTCACCTCCGGCCTGCTCGGCGGACCGCTCTCCGACCGCGCCCACGGCGCGTCCTCGGGCTCGAGCGGCCACGGCCGGCGCGCCGCGGCCTCGGAGCCGCCGTCGCCGCGGGGATCCAACATCGTGGTGGCCGAGGGCGGCGCGGACGCCGACGAGATGCTCCGCCGCCTGAACAACGGGCTCTGGATCGAAGACCTTTCGGGCGGCTCGGTCGAGATCGCCAGCGGCACCTTTCGCCTCCGCTTCCCGAGGGCGCGCCGCGTGCGCCGCGGCCGCTTCGCCGACGAGCTCGGCGGAGGCGTGCTCGCGGGCGAGATCCTCCCGGCGCTCGGCGGGATCGAGCCGGTCTTCGGCCGCGAGGCACGTCCCTGCCGTACGTTCGGCTGGTGCGCCCGCGGCGGCCAGGTCGTGCCCGTCGGCGGGGCCGCGCCGGAGGTCATCGTCCGCCGGCTTTCGGTGCGGGCCGACGCGTGACGGACGCTCGACTCACCCGGGAGCTCGAGCGGCGCTCGCCGGGGCAGTGGGAGCTCTACCGAAAGACCGCAGACTCCCGCGAAACCGCGGCGGCGCCGGAGCTCCGGCGCGATGCGTGGCGGCGCGAGGAAGGCTGGGCCGCGCGCTGGTGGATCGGCGGCGCGCCCCGCTTCGCCGCGGCGTCGAGCGGGGAGCGTCTGGCCGCGTCGTTCGACGACGCCGAGCGCGTCTCCGTCGAGCCGTCGGCGCCGCCCGAATGGCCCGCCCGCCAGACTCCGGCTCTCGAGGCGGAGCCCGTCGCGCCCCCGCCGGAGCTCTTCGAGGAACTGTCCCGCGCGGTCGCGGCCTCGTCGCGCGGCGAGGCGTCGCTTTCCAGCCTGTCGCTCCGCAGCGGCGTCGCCCGCGAACGGATCGTCAACGCCGCCGGCCTCGACGTCTCGCAGGACCGGCGCGTGCTCGACGGCGTGGCCTCGGCCGTCGGCCGCCGCGGCGCCCGCGCGCGCGAGGCCCGTCTGCCGTTTCGCTGGACGGGAGAGCCCGAGACCGATGCGCTCGCGCGCCGGCTCGCCGACGCCGCCACGCTCCCGCTCTCGGACCGGCCGACGCCGTTTCCGTCGGGCCAGTGGCTCCTCGACCCGGCGGTCGGCGCGGCCGTGCTCGCGGCGATCGCGCCGCTCTTTTCGGCCGAGCGGCCGCCCCGTTGGGTCCTGCGCGGACAATTGGCATCGCCCGACCTCTCCGTCGCCGACGACGCCTCCGCCGACTGCTTCTTCGACGGCGAAGGCGTGCCGGTGCGGCGGACGCTGCTCGTCGAGGAGGGCGTGCTCGTCGGCCGGCTTCACGACCTCGCCTCCGCCCATCGCGCCGGCGCGCGCTCGACCGGTCACGGCGCCCGGCCCTCGTTCCGACTGCCGCCGCGCGTGGGCCCGGCGAGGCTCTTCTTCGAGACGAAGACTCCCGCGACGCCGGCCGCGCTGCTTTCGGCGGTGACCCGCGGCCTCTTCGCGTCCGCGCTGATCGCGCCGCCCCGCGTCGACCTCGCGGCCGACCGCTACGAGCTCGAGTTCACGGGAGTCTCCGTCGTAGGGGGAAAGGCCGGCGGGCCGGTCGCGGGCGCGCGCTCGGCCGGGAGACTCTCGGACCTCCTGAAGCGCGTCCGGGGCATCTCGACCGACACGCAGTTCTTTCCGTCGCCCTACCCCGTCGGCTCCCCGACGCTTCTCGTCGAGCGGGCGAGCTTCGAGTAATCGGCCCTACGACGGTTCGATGTCGGCACCGGGCTCCGGAGCTGGCTCGGGCGCGGGCTCCGGAGGCGCTTCGGGAGCCCCTTCCGCGGGCTCGCCCGCCGCGGGAGCGGGCGTGGTCGCCGGCGCGGGAGCGGCCGCCGCGGGCCGCGGCGAGAGCGGGGGGCGGCGAACTCCCGGAGCCAGCGTGTTCGGACGCTGGCCGGGAGCCCCGGCCGCGCCGCCGGGCACCGGGCGCTGCGTGTGGCGGGCGGGCTCGGAGGTGCCCGTGCTGCCGCCCGAGCCGGGAGGCGCCCCGACGTCGCGAGGGCCCGGGGACTCGGCTTCCTCCGGGTTCTCGACTTCCTTGGAGCCGATCGCCCGGTTCGTCGGGAGCTTCCGGAATCGGTCGTTGTCGAAGTAGACGTTGCTCTCCGTCATCGCCGACACCGCCACGTCTCGCCGGTAGTTCTTCAGCGAGGCGAGGTAGATCAACTGGCAGTCGACGATCAGCGGGTTGCGCTTCGGGTCGCGCATCGCCGGATCGATCCACATCGCCTCGGCGTACTCGTGGACCGCCTGCTCCGGCTCGTTCGCGTGCTCGTAGAGGCGGCCCAGGCGGAACCGGGACTGCGGGAACCCGGGCTTGCGCTTGATCGAGCGCTTGTAGGCCGAGATCGCCTCGGAGAACTTGCCCTCGGTCTCGCGCACGAGGCCGAGGTTGTAGGCCGAGATGAAGTTCTTCGCGTCGAGCTTCAAGGCGATCTCGTACTGCTCGGCCGCCTGCGCCGGAAAGCGACGCTCGGCGAGCAGGTTGCCGAAGTCGTTTCTCAGGCTCGCGTCCTGCGGGTTCGCCTCGACGCGCTTTTCCTGCTCGATGATCTTGTCGTCGAGGGGATCGCCCGGGGCCAGGTACTTCCGGTAGAAGGGCTCGGGCGTCGGCTTCTTGTCGGCCGCGCCAAGCGCCGCGGGCGCCAGGGCCGCCGCGAACGCGAGCGCGAGCAACCGCCGCGCCGCCCTCACTCGGCGCCTCGCTTCCGACGCGCGACCAGGCGCACCCGCCCGTCGCGCTCGGCCACGTCGAACTCGATGTCGCCTTCGCCGAGCCGCTCGCGCACCTTGCGCCGCTCGCGTTCCAGGCCTTCCACGAATCCTTCCAGGCGGTATCCGCTCACGTCCTCTCCTCGCGCTTTTTTTGCGGCCACGTAGCGATCGAACAGGTCCTGGTCGGAGCCGCCCGGAGACCCGAGGCGCCGCTCTTCTTTTACGGACGCCAGGGCCGCGGCGTTGGGCGGCGCCGGCCGGGGGGGCGGGGGCTCGGAGCCCGCTTCCCGGAAGTGCCCGTAGAGGCCCGGCCGGCGGCCGGCCTCCTTTTCCCCCTGGAGCCTGTCCCAGCGCTCGTTCAAGGCCGTAAACCGGCCCTGGAGCGTCGAAAATCGGTATCGCTCGGCCGCCGACATGTCCTCCGAAGCGTTCAGCCGGCGCACCATCTCCTCGACGTGCCGCCGGGTCGTCGTCGGCGGCTTCGAGGCCGAGCCGTACAGGAAACCGTCATACTCGGCATTCAACCGGCGGATCGCCTCCTCGAGGACGCGCAACTCGCGGTCGAAGGTCTCGGGGCTCACGGGCGCCGCGCCGGGTCGGGATTCGCCGGGGTCCTCACGCTCCCCTATAGTAAAGGAAGCATGACGTCTCCGACCGCGCCGGTCGCCGCGCGGACGCATCCGCCGTCCATGGACGCGCTCCTGAAGGCCGAAGGGGCCGGCCCCGTCCTCGACCGGTACGGCCGGGAAGCGGTCAAGGAAGAGCTGCGCCGGGCCATGTCCGGCGGAGCGTCGGATCCGGAGGCGCTGTGGAAGGCCGCCCGCGAAGCGCTCGCCCGACGCTTCGCCCCGACGCTCTGCCGGGCGATCAACGCCACCGGAGTGCTCCTCCACACGAACCTCGGCCGCGCCCCGCTGCCGGCGTCGGCCCGGGCGGCGCTGCAGGAGGCCGCGGCCGGATACGCGACGGTCGAATACGACCCGGAGCGCGGCGGCCGCGGCAAGCGCCAGGACCACGTGCGCGCGCTCGCCCGCGAACTCTTCGCGTGCGGCGACGCCCTGGCGGTCAACAACAACGCGGCCGCCGTCCTGCTCGCTCTGGCCGCGCTCGCCCGCGGCAAGGAAGTGCTCGTGTCGCGCGGCGAGCTCGTCGCCATCGGGGGCTCGTTCAAGATTCCCGAGATCCTCGAAGCCTCGGGCGCGCGCCTGCGCGAGGTCGGCACGACCAATCGGACGACGCCCGACGACTACCGCCGGGCGTTCGGCCCCGAGGTGGCGCTGCTGCTGTCGGTGCACCCGTCCAACTACGAGATCCGGGGATACACGCGCCGCCCCGCTCCGCACGAGCTCGCGCTGCTCTCGCGCGAGGCCGGCGTGCCGTGGCTGCACGACCAGGGCACGGGCGCGGTCGTGCCGCTCGACGCGTTCGGCGTCGCCGACGAGCCCACGGTCGCCGAGTGCCTCGACGCCGGCGCGGATCTCGTCACGTTCTCCGGCGACAAGCTCTTCTCCGGCCCTCAGGCCGGGCTGCTCGTCGGCCGCGCGGACCTCGTCGGGCGCGCCGCCGCGCACCCGATCGCACGCGCCGTGCGTCCGGACAAGCTGACCCTCGCGGCGCTTTCCGCGACGCTGGCCGACTGGAAGACCGGCGCGTGGCGGAGCTTTCCGGTCTACCGCGCCGCCGCGGCTTCGCTCGAGTCCCTCGAGGCGCGGGGCGCGCGCCTCCTCGCCGCGGCCGCCGCCGGGTCGCTCGACGGGGCCGTCGTCCCCTCGCAGGCCGCCTTCGGCGGGGGAACGAGCCCCGAGAAGCTCTTTCCGTCCCGGGCGCTCGCCCTTTCGCGCGCGGGGCAGCCGGTCGACGCGCTCGCGGCGCGCCTGCGCGCGCGCCGGCCGCCGATCGTGGGCCGCGTCGAAAACGGGCGCCTCCTGCTCGACCTGCGCTCGATCTTCCCCGAGGAAGACGCGCTCGTCGAGGAAGCGCTCTCGGCGCTGGCGGCGTGGGTGCGATAATCGCAGCGTGAATCGCCGACGGCTTCGCGTCCTCGCGCCTCTGGCCCTGCTCCTCGCGCTCATGGCCGTTCGCGCCGCGGCCTGCCGCGGCAAAGGCAGCGCCGGGGCGTCGCACGCCGCTCCGACGCCCGCGCACTGGGTCACGCCGCTGATGACGGCGCCGCCGCCGAGGCCCACGGTCACCCTGTGGAAAGGCGTGACGCGGGCTCCCGCGCTGCCCGAGTAGAGAGCCCCTAGGCTTCTTCCAGGCCGTGCTCGCGCAGCTTCGCCTCGAAGCGGCGCGGCGTCAGGCCGGCGGCTTCGGCGGCGGCCGAGCGATCGCCGCGATGCTTCTCGAGCGCCCGCACGATCCAGATCCTCTCGGCGGCCTGGGCGGCGCGCTCGCGCGCGTCGGCGAGCGTCTCGTCCCGGGAAGACTCGAGGAACACGGGCTCGGGTCCGAGCCGCAGGTTCTTCTCGCCGATCACGCCCTCGTCGGCGAGGATGATGGCGCGCTCGAGGCAGTTGCGGAGCTCGCGGACGTTGCCGGGCCAGTCGTACGCCCGCAGCCGTTCGCGCGCCGCGGCGGACAGGCGCACCGGCTTCTTGCCGAGCTCGCCCGGCAGGTGCTCGAGATACCAGTCGAGCAGCGGGTCGATGTCCTCGGGACGCTCGCGCAGCGCCGGGATCCGGATCGGGAAGACGCGCACGCGGTAGAAGAGGTCCTCCCGGAAGAGCCCCTGCGCCACGAGCTTCTCGAGCGGCCGGTTGGACGCGGCGACGATGCGCACGTCCACCGTGATGGGGATCGTGCCGCCCACCCGGTGGAACGACCGCTCCTGGAGGACTCGCAGGAGCTTGCCCTGCGTGGCCGCGGAGAGCTCGCCGATCTCGTCGAGGAAGATGGTCCCGGCGTCGCCGAGCTCGAACTTCCCCATCCGGCGCGCCGAGGCGCCCGTGAAGGCCCCGCGCTCGTGGCCGAAGAGCTCGCTCTCGAGGAGGGTCTCCGGGATCGCCGCGCAGTTGATCGCAACGAACGGCCCGCCGCGCCGCGCCGAGAGCACGTGGATCGCGCGCGCGAAGAGCTCCTTGCCCGTACCGCTCTCGCCCTCGAGGAGAACGGTCGCGTCGGTGGCCGCGACGCGCTCGGCCTCGGCCCGGACGGTGCGGATCGCGGCGGACTCCCCCACGATCGGCGGCATCGACTTCGACTGGGCCTCGGCAAAGAGCAGCGACTCGCGCGAACGGGCGCGCCGCTCGATCGCCCGCGACACGAGCAGGCGCAGCAGGTCCGGGTCGACCGGCTTGGTGATGAAGTCCTGGGCCCCGTGCTTCATCGATTCGACGGCGGTCTCGATCGAGCCGAAGGCGGTCATGACGATGACCGGCAGCGTCGGATCGAGCGCGATCGCGGCGTCGAGGACGGCGAGCCCGTCGGCGCCGGGAAGTCGCCAGTCCGTCAGCACGAGATCCACGCGCTCGCCGGCCCGCAGGCGGTCGACGGCCTGGTTTCCCGTCGGGATGCCGGTGACCTGGAATCCCTCGGCCTTCAGCATCTCCTCGAGCATCGCCCGCAGGGAATCCTTGTCCTCGACGATCAGGATGCGGGACATGGGTGGAGACTAGGGTAACCGATCGGAGACGCCGTCCCGGCCGCCGGCGGCCCGCCGGCCGGTGCCGGGACTACTTCTGGGGCGGCTTCGGCTGGTTGTCTGGGCTCGAGACGCCGGGCAGGTAGCCCGTGTTGCTGTCGGACGGCGGCGTGGTCGAGGCGCTGGCCGGCGGCGCGGCAAACACCGCGCCGAGCCCGTACGGCGTCGGCGCGGGCGCCGGCGCCCCGTTCGAGGCGGCGGCTCCGCCCGCCCCGGCACGGCTCGCGGCCGGCACCGGCGTGGGCGGCGGGCGCGGCACCGTCCACTGCGGCGAGAACTTGATCGACGCCGCGTTCTTGTCGCCGACGTTGATCGACGCCACGAACTCGACCGTCGCCCCGGACTCCACGACTCCCTTCGAGAGCGTCGCGTTGGCGCTGTCGATCGCCTTGCCCTTCTCGTCCATCGCCACGACGTTGAGCCGCACGTTCTCGGCCGACCCCTGGCCGGGGTTCCGCAGCGACCCTTTCACGACGAGGGTGCCTTCGTTCTTCTCCCGCGTGAAGTCGGAGACTTCGACGCGCGGCGCGCCGCTGCCCGCTTCCCGGGCGTCCTTGTCCTTGTCTTTGTCCTCGGGGTTGCCGAGATCGAGCGGGTGCGAGACGTCGGCATCGGTGATCCGCACACGGGCCTTCTGTCCATCCTTCGCGGCCGAGCGCACCGCGTCGGCCGGATTGGTCGCGGCCGGCTCGGGCCTGGGAGCGGCGGGCGCGGCAGCCGCCCGGTTGGCGGCGGCCGTCGCGTCGCGGTCGATTTCCGAAGCCGGCACCGACAGGAGCGTGCCGTCGGCGCGGGTGATGAACGCCGTGTTGCCCCGGCGCACGACGGGCTGCTTGAGCGGGATGACCGTGCCGCCCTTGAGCACGACGACGTCTCCGGAAGACGCGGCCGCCGCCCCCGCGAGGAGGGCGGCGCCGATCCAGAGCCGGACGGGCCTCACTGCTGCTCCTTCCAGTTGGTGATCACGTTCCTCACCGTGCCCTGCGTGAGGTTGCTGTTGCCCGTGTTGTCCTGGCCGAAGTACATGTCCTGCGTGCCGCTGGTGCTGCTGCCCGCGGTGATGGACTGGCCGCGCGTGACGACACCCGTCCCCAGGCTGTCGCGATAGTCGGCGTAGGTGCCCGAGGTGCCGTAAGCGCCCTGGCCCGTCAGGAAGAAGAAGCGGTACTGGTACGAGCTGCCGTTGGTCGCGCAGGGGCTGGCCGAGTCCGTCGTGAACGTCACGAGCGACAGGATACCGAGAGTCGAGAAAACCGTCGAGGTCGTCTTCTCGTCGGACGTGGCGAAGTCGAGCACGAAACCCGGGGCCCGGTTGCCGTTGGCGTTGACGCAGTTGGCCGGGTCGTACGGCGACGCGCACGGCCCCATGCCGGTGCCCGGCGTCAGATCGCGCAGCGCCGTCTGGGTCGCCGTGTCGGATCCGGACCGGACGACCGTCTGGGCCGTCTGCCCGTTGTCGATGATGTAGTAGAAGCCCTGGGTCACCGCGTTCGCCCGCGCCAGGTCGGCGCGATTGCCCGTGCCGAAGGCGATCCCGAGGGTCGGCGGATTGATCGAGCCGCCCATGAAGATGAGCGACGGCTCGAAGAAGATCGGCTTGGCCTGCGAGGCGCCCATTCCGTCCACGCAAGGTCCGGTGCCGAGCGCCGTGCCGCAGCCGTTATAGAGCAGGAACGCCTGGTAACCGGTGACCTGACCGGGGGTGTTCACCCCCAGCACGCCGCGGCCCGCGACCGGGTCCGGCGTCAGGTTGATGCGCCACATGTTGCCGTTGACGTCGCCGATGTACGCGATGTCCAGGTAGCCGTCGTCGTCGTAGTCGATGACTCCCGGAGCCGCCGGCATCGGCGCGAACGGAATCGCGGTCGGCGGGGTCCCCGAGCCGCCGTCGCCGGCGGACCCTTCGGTCGTCTTGAACAGGAGGTTCCCCGTCTCGACGTCCACGATGTAGAACGCACGGCCCCTCGGCAGCTTCGCCGCGACGTTGTCCCCGGGCGTGAAGCTCGGGTCGAACCCGCCGCCGAAGATCGCCACGTACCGGTCTTCGTAAACGGTCGGCGGGCCCGGATCCGTGATGATCCGGATGCGGCCGACGACGGGCTTGGACCACGTCTCTCCGAGCGCCGGCGAAGCGGTCGTGCTCGTGCAGCCGTCGGTGCAGTCGGCGCCCGGGGAATCCGTGAACTCCCAGAGGATTTCCGGATACTTCCGGTTCGCCGCGGCGCCCGCGGTGCAGCTCGCGCCCGTGCCGGCCAGGCAACCCGGCGCCGCGTCCTTGTTGCCCGCGATGTCGCCGTAGTTCGGGCCTACCGTCGTGACGATGTCGTCCGGCTGGGTGACGTCGAGGGCGAAAACGCCCGAGCCGCCCTGGCGCAGGGTGCCGACCAGAACGGTCCGCCAGACGCGGTCGCCCGCCGTCGGCGTGACGCCGTCGTTCGACGGGTCGATGAAGACGTCGGCCGTGCCCATCGAGCCGTCCACGAAGTACTGCGGGAGCGGCGGGAAGTTCAGCAAGTTCGGGAACTTGCCGCTCATGACCATCCGCGGCGCGTACGCGAAGATCTCGCGGCCGGTGCCGAGGTCGTGCGACGTCGGGAAGTTGGTCGCGTCGCGGCCGTAGACGCCGGCGTCGAACGCGTGCAGGAAACCGTCGTTGGCGCCGACGAAGGACACCTTGCGGCGCTTGGCCTGGAGCGTGGCGAAGTCGACGTAGGAACTGCCCGCGCCGCCCGGCGTCAGGTTCGACGCCAGGTACGGGTAGGTCTGCGGCGGCTCGACCAGGAGCGCTTCCGAGTGGAAGACGTCGCCGAGCTTGTGCGAGTAGCCCGCCGGCGCGTTGCCGTCGTCGTCGGTCTTCGCCTGGGGCGGGCTGCCCGGACCCGGAGGGGCATCCTGGTAGAAGTACGAGTACTTCTGCTCCTGGCCCGCATTCGGCCCGATGACGCCCACCGTCGCAGGACGGATGGACGGGTCGTTCAGAACTTCGTCGCGGCTGCCGAAGGCCGTGATGCCGCCGCGGAGGAACTGGACCGTCAACACGGCCAGGTTCTGCTGGGTCGCGTTGGTCGGATCCAGACCCATGTCGGTCATGAGGTCGGAGAAGCAGGAGTTCGGGCTGCCCGCGCCGGTGCAGGTGCCGGTGTTCGGCAGGAAGTCCGCGCGCGTCATGGGCACGGCTCCGCCGCTGTCGCGGGAGAAAACCATCTTGCGGCCCGGCCAGACCGTGATTGCCGGGGCACGGGCGGCGGGCTGCGCGGAGGCCGAAGGCGCGTTGGGCAGCAGGTCGGCCACCGGATCGGTGTAGCCGAGGACGCGGCCCGAATTCCAGACGGGCTTACGCAGGAGCGGATCGGCGTTGTCCGGGTCGCTCTGGTCGAGGTACTGGTTGCCACCGACGAGCGGCGTCGGCGTCGGTGTTCCCACGACCGGCGTCGCGGTCGCGCCGCCCGCCGTCGGCGTGTCCGTCGGCGTGGTCGCCACCGGCGTGAGAAGCGGCAGCGAGCCGCTGGGGCCGAGCTGGAAGCTCGTCAGCGACCCGTTCCAGATCGCCCACGTCGAGAGGTCGCCGTTCGGGTTCAGGTGGCTCGGGATGACGGCGCCGACCTGGACCGAGTCGCCCACGCCGCCCGAGAAGCCCGGGACCGACGGCGAGGCGAAGAAGCTCGCGTTGCGCTTGAAGTCGAGAATCGACTCGAGGGCGCCCTGGAGCGACGTCCGGTCGGTGGCCGCGAAGACCTTGCCGCCCGTGTTGGTCGCGATGCAGTTCAGGGCCGGGAAGAACGTCGGGTCGGAGTTCAGACCGACGACGAAGACCGGAATGCCCTTGACGCGGACGCTCGGGTCCGTGAGGTTGGCCGTCGTGCGCGCGCCCGGGGTGCTCTCCGGCAGCTGCACCTGGCCGAGGTCGCCTGACGGTCCGAGGCCGGTGGACCCGCCGACGCACGGATCCGACGAGCACTCGTCGTGGCCGTCCGTCACGTACACGATGATGTAGTTGCGGCAGTCGATCGCCGGGTCGGGAGCACCGCCCGGAGGCGTCGGGAAGACGCTGTTGACGAAGTAGTTGTACGCGTCGTAGAGAACGCCCGCGATCGGCGTCCCGGGCGCCGTGACCGCGACTTCCTTCGCGTCCTCGGCCAGGGTGTAGGCCCGCTCCGGCGGGGCGGCGGAGTCGTAGCTGACGATCGACGAGCTGAAACGCAGCAGCCGCTTGATGGCCTGCTCGGGCGAGTTTCCGCCCGGGTAGTCGGTGCCGAGCCACTCGCGGCGGAACGGGACGATCGGCCAGTCGTCGGGACTCGCGGGCGGCGCGCTCGGGTAGACGTACGGCGAGAGCAGGCCGTTCGGCGCCGTGGCCGGGAAGCCCTTGAACGAGTTGAAGTGCGCCATGCCGCCGCAGTCCATCGAGTACGGATCGCAGCCGCCGGCCGGGATGCCGAGCGGGCAGGACGGCGCGGCAAACGCGTCGTTCGGGAACTGCTGGTTCTGGCGCGGCCGCTCCTTGTCGTACACGGCCGAGACCATGCCCTGGTTGTAGCGCTGGGCGACGGTGCCCGAATCGGCGACGCCGTCCGCGTCGTTGTCCGGCGCGACCGGGCAGCCGAGGCCGGCCGTCGGGCACGAGCCCCACGGCGGGTTTCCGTTCAACGAGTCGTTCGACGTGAAGACCGGCGGCAGGTTGTAGAGGTCGCCGCGGACGTACTTGACCTGGACGCTCTGCACGAGCACCAGCGTCGGATCCGGGTCCGCCTGCGGGTCGTCGAAGCCGCGCAGGAAGTTCGGCGTGGCCGGCAGCGGGATCAGGTTCGGCGCGGCCGGGTCGCCCGGGCTGATGACGCCGTCGCCGTCGAGGTCGACGAAGGCGCACAGGCGCGTCGGATCATAGGGGCACGCGCCGCAGACGAGCTGTCCGCCGCCCGTGTAGCTGGCCGGAATGCCCGGGCACGGGCTCGCCGGCGGCGGCGGGGGCGGGGGCGGGGCCATCGCGAAGAGGCCGCGGATCGCAGGCGACAGCCAGTTGGCGATCGCCGGCAGGAGGCTGCCCGCCGGGGCCTGGCCGCCCGGCAGCGTCGGGACGAGGGTCGGCGTCCGGGTCGCGGTCGGGGGCAGCGTGCCGGTCGGCGTGTTGGACGGCGTGAACGTCCGCGACGGCGTGTAGGTCCTCGAGGGCGTCGGCGTGAACGTCGGGGTCCGGGTCGCCGTGTTGGACGGCGTGAACGTCCGCGTGGACGTGCCCGTCGCCGTGTTGGACGGCGTGAACGTCCGCGTGGACGTGTTCGACGGCGTGAGCGTGCGCGTGGCCGTGTTGGACGGCGTGCGCGTGACCGTGTTCGAGGGTGTGAACGTCCGCGTGAACGTCGCCGTGCGCGTGGCCGTGTTGGACGGCGTGAAGGTCCGCGTGCGCGTGGCCGTGTTGGACGGCGTGAACGTCCGCGTGAAGGTGGCGGTGTTCGTCGGCGTGTTCGACCGCGTGAAGGTCTGAGTCGGCGTGAACGTCCGCGTCGCCGTCGCCGTGTTCGACGGCGTGTACGTCCGCGTGAACGTCGCCGTGTTCGTCGCCGTGTTCGACGGCGTGAACGTCCGCGTCGCCGTGGCCGTGTTGGTTCGCGTCGGCGTCAGCGAAGGCGTGAAGGTCTGCGTCGGGGTGAACGTCCGCGTGAACGTCGCCGTGTTCGACGGCGTGAACGTCCGCGTCGGCGTGTTCGACGGCGTGAACGTGCTCGTGCGCGTGGGCGTCTGCGAGGGGGTGAAGGTCTGCGTGCGCGTGAACGTCCGCGTGCTGGTGAACGTCTGCGTCGCCGTCGCCGTGTTCGTCCGGGTCGCCGTGTTCGTCGGCGTGTTCGAGGGCGTGAACGTCCGCGTGAACGTCGCCGTGTTCGAGGGCGTGAACGTCTGGGTGCGCGTCGCCGTGTTCGACGGCGTGCGCGTGAGCGACGGCGTGTTGGTCGGCGGCAGCGGCGTGTACGTGCGCGTCGCCGTCGGAGAAGCCGACGGCGTGTTCGTCGGGGTGCGCGTGTTCGACGGCGTTCGGGTCGCCGTGAAGGTGCGCGTGGAGGTGGCCGTGCGGGTGACCGTCGGGGTCAGCGAGGGCGTCGGCGTGGGCGCGGCCGGCGGCCCGTACTCGTCGATCTGCACGACGACGAAAGGATCCGAGTAGTTGCCCTGGACGATCTGCATGCGCAGCTCGTAGCCGGGCTTGCCGGGGCTGCGGTAGACGACGAGACCCTCGTTCAAGCCGTGCGGGCCGAAGGCGCCGCGCCAGACGCCCGGGTTCGGCCCCGGGTACGGGAAGCGCGTGTCGGGGTTCGCGGGCGGAACGGTGTACGGCGGCAGATCGGGCTGCCCGGGCGTCCCGTAGATGTGCGGCACTTTGTGGCCCATCTGCAGGAAGCGTCCCTGCTGGACGTCCGGGTAGCTCGACGACGGAAACGCCCCGCTGATCGATCCGCCGAGCGGATAGAGCGAGTCGGCGAAGTACATCCACTCGAGACCGCCGTTCTCGAGGGCGTCGCCGGCCAGGGTCGCGCCCCCGATCGGGTAACCGATCGGCGGCTGGCCGCGCGAGGAGTCGCCGACGCTGTTGTCGGCCGCGCCGAAGGTCTGGTACGGATTGCGGTACGTCGCGAAGGCCCAGTTGACGCCCGCCGTGTTCGTCAGGACCTGGCGGAGCACGCTCTTGGCGATCGCGAACTTGGAGCCCTGGGCGCTGACGGTGCCTTCCGGATAGATGAAGTCGTCCATGAACGCGGGCAGCCGGTAGACGTCGGAGAAGTCGTCGTTCATCGACGTCGAGGTGTCGAGGATCAGGAGAACGTTCGTGTTCGCGCCGGAGTTGGCCTGGAGGAGCTGCCGGTCGTCGGGCCGCGCCGGAGACGCCATCAGGAAGAGCAGCAGAAACGTGGTCGCGACGCGGTGTCGCGCCGCGAATCCGACGAGTCCCCGGGAAGTTCTTCCGTCTCGCATGGCTGTTCTCCTGTTACGGGAGCTTGGGCGACGGGCCGAATTCGACGTCCGCGACGAGAGCCTTGGAGTACTGCAGGAACGCGTCGTTCTGGGAGCCGGTGGCGCGCGTTTCGAGGGTCCACATGTACATCGCGCCGTCCTGGCCGGCATTGCAGGGGAAGCCGACGGCGCAGCGGCGCGAGAGGCGGCCCGGCGTGCCGACCCGGACCTCGATGTCGTCGGTCCCGAAGAACCCCGTGCCGGTGACGAAGCGGTGGCTCGGCATCTTGAAGAGGACGCTGCCGGAGAAGATCGGCGAGGCCGTCGTGCCGAACTCGGGCCGCGACAGGAACCCGGTGAACGACGTCGAGAGCTGAGCCGAGGCCCAGCGCACGCCCGCGTCGGAGGAGTAGAAGGCCCGGTTGACGGACCACTCGTTGGCCGCGATGCGCGTCTCGGTCGACGTGATCATCATCAGCGCGATGCCGATGACCGTCAGGATCGCGAGGACGAGGATCGCGACGACGAGCGCCGCGCCCCTCTCCCCGTTCTTCTTCGCGAGCTGTCTCGTTTCGGGTCGCATGGTCATCCCTGGAAGGCGTAGTTGCGGAGGTTGATCTTCAGCGTCTGGATGCGGCGCCGGTAGAGTCCCGGGGTAATCGGCGCGGCCGTCGAGTTCATGATCTTGTAGCCCTGAGCGGCCGGTCCCCTGTAGGTCGGATCCGAGTCCTTGGCCTTGGCGAGCAGCGAGACCATCACGGCGTGAAGGCGCGGGCAGTGGACCGCCGCGCCGTCGTGCGCCGGGTTGAACGGATTCTGCTGCTGGAACTGGGCGTCGACCGGCGCGATCTCGCCGTCCACGTTCGGGTTCCACTCGTCGCAGCCCGCCGTGGTCGAGTAGTTGGGGTCCGGGTCGTTGCTGCCGACGCCGGGCGACGGGCAGCCGCTGGCCGCCGACCGTCCGACGGCCCCGTCGCCGTCGGCGTCGATCCCGTAGGCCACCTGCATGTCCTCGACGTCGTCGGCCAGGCGCGTCACCTCGAAGGCGTTGCCGCGCCGGATGCCCTGCGCGAGGAACGGATGGATGCCGTTCGGGTCGAGGCTCGGATCCGTCGTGATGAAGAAGACGACGTCGTCGAGAATGCCGGCGCGCTTGAGGATCGTGATCGGCACGGCGGCCTGATCCGAACCCGACGGCAGCTCGGTGTTGAAGCGCGGGCTGAGCGAGCCGCCGAAGTCGACGCTGTTGAAGGTGCTCGAGGACACGAGGCTCGTGGGCTGGTTGAGGACGCCGACGTTGTAAGCCGGCTGCGGGTACCGGTGCAGACCGGTCGGGTTCGGGTCGGCGCAGGTGTGCAGCTCGCTCTTGGCATCCTGCACGATGACGAGCATCGGGTTGGTCGAGCTGGCGCTGGCCGTGTAGGCGTCGATCGTCGCGAACTGAGGCCGGATCGTCGGGTCGTTGTTCAGGTACTCACCGACCTCGGCGTTGCCGGCGACCGCCCGAACGTTCAATTGCTGGGTGCCCGTGCAGGGCGCGCAGCCGCCCTCTTCGACGAACCCGAGAAGCGGCGAAAACAGGACACCGCGGACCTCGATCATGTCGGTTCCCGGCCGGACCGCCCACGTGCGGCCGTCGGTGCCCGTGACCGTCACGTTGGCCGGCACGTTGTCGTACGACACGCCGCTCGGGTCGATGCCCGGCAGGCTCGCGTCGTTGTGATTGAGCACCGCCTGGGTGACGTAGAGCCCGCCGGCGCCGGCCATGCGGATCGCGCGGGTCATCTGGTAGATGCCGTACCGCACGTTGCCCTGGGCGTCGGCGACGTCGGTCTCGTTCTTGTTGATCCGGGCGCTCGCGTCGAAGACGGCGAGCAGGCCCACCATCGCGATCAGGAGCAGCAGCGTGACGACGATCATCTCGACGAGCGTGAAACCGCTCGACGAGGAAGCAGAGGCGCGGCGAGGCGTCGAGATCGGCGTCATGTCAGTTGATGTTGTTCAAGGGGTCCGGATTCCGGATGAACCCCGTGACCTGCGCCGTCCGGGCCCCGACGCCGAGGCCGGACCCGCCGTTGGTCGAGGTCACGGTCACGTCGATGCGCTTGAACTCGTAGGGAACCCCCGCGCCCACGTCGGTCAGGGTGTAGGCCGTGCCCGAGGCGCCGCCGGTCGACCGGTAGTGGGCCACCGTGTAGGAGCGCTGGATCGGGTTGACGATCGTCGACGGCAGGATTCCGGTCGTCGGATCGGGCAGGAACGGCGGCAGGTCGTTGGCGTGGGTGCCGACCGTCAGCTGCGGGTCCGTGACCGGAAGGTTCGAGAGCTGTTCGAGCCGGTCGCGCGCGAGGTTGTGGATGCTCGTGTATTCGTTGGCGGCGTAGTTGGATCGGACGCTCGCGATGAAGAGCGGCGCGATGCCGAGCAGCACGATGCCGAGCAGCGCCACGGCGATCAGCATCTCGATCAGCGTCAGACCGGCTTCCCGGCGGCGGGGGTGGTTCATGGTCCTCAGTACCAGTGGGTCGGCGTGATCACGGCGATGCGGCCGTTGGGCCACGCCTGGATGGTGATCTGGTTGGGTGTCCGCGCCCCGACGGGGCCGCGGAGAACGTACTCGTAGGCGCCCGGAGTCGGCGTCGGCGCCGGCATCGCGAGCCGCCCGTCGCCGCCGAACGTAACGGCCCCTCCGGCGATCGCGGGAGTGGCGTACAGAACGGCGGCCGTGCTCGGCAGCGCGAGGCGCCCGGGCACCAGCGTCGGCGTCGGCGCGGGCGGCGGGGGCTCGACCGTCAGGAGCTCGACCGGCGCGACGTTGTTGATGACGATGGTGACCGGCTGATTGCGCTTCACGGCTTTCATCCGCGCCGCGAGCAGCGTCGTCTGTACCTCGAAGGCGGCGCTCTTCAACTGATTGCGCTGGCCGATCTTGACGAACCAGGGAATCGCGATCACCGAGACCAGCGCCATGATGACCATCACGACGAGCAGCTCGACGAGCGAGAACCCACGGTTGCCGCGCATGGACCGATTCCTGGACATTGCGGCGCCTATATGAGCGATTCCCGTGCCCGACCCCGCGACCAGGACACAAGCCTTTAATCATCAGATAGATGGGTTCAAATCACATTCTTCTGACTTCTCGGTCGGAGCTGCTTTTCGTTACCTCCGGTAACAGTTCGAGGAGCGCGCGTCGGCCGCCCGTTTCGGTCTCCTTCGAGGTGATCCCGAGCGCTCGACTCACGCCGCTCGAGTCCCTACACTGAAGCGACTGATCGATCATGTGGCCCACTAAGCGCCGGGCTCCGGGACCGGAGGCCCTCCTCGCGAAGCTGCGTTCGCGCGGCTGGAAAACCGAGGCCGAGCGAGACGACCTGTTGAAGGCCGTCGCCGCCGCGCCGGACCTCGAAGCCGAGGACGTGGCGTGGCTGGCGGTCGAGTCGGACGTGGCCTTGCGGCAGGCCGGCCTCGCCTTCCTGAAGAAGTTCCCTTACGAAGCGACGTCGACGGCTCTCTTTCCCTTTCTCGCCTCGAAGACCGAGCCCGTGCGCCGGCAGGCGATGCAGGCCCTCGAGACGCTCGCCGGCGGCAACTTTCTGGAGCGCCTGCAGGGGTTCCTGGCGAGCCCGGATCCCGTCGTGGTCCACGCCGCCCTCGACCACCTGCGCAAGAGCCCGAACGAGCGGGCCCTGCCCTGGATCGCGAAGACGCTGACCTCCGGCGGCGCGCCGGCCCTGCGCAAGAAGGCCTTTGCGATCGTCGAAGCGACCCCGTCGCCCCGTGTGGCCGGCATCGCCCTCCACGCCCTCGACGACGACGACGAGGAGATCCGATTCCGGGCCGTCTCGGTTCTCGCCAGGCACCCCGACGAGGCGCACATCGGTCCCCTGCTCGCCCACTGCCGCAACGACTCGCACCGGATCCAGGACGCCGCCATCGCCGCCCTGTCGCCGCTGCTGGCGAAGGCGCAGGCGCGCACCGACGAGGTCCTGCCGCTGCTTTCCGACGCCAACCCGAAAGTCCGGCAGCTCGCCTCGCGCATCGTCGCGACCCAGGAGCCCAACCGCATCGCCGACGCGTTCCTCCGGACGTTCCGCACCACCTACGGGCCGGCCAAGGACCGCGCCGTCGAGGCGCTGCGCGAGCTCGGGCCGGAGTTCATCCGCGCGTTCCTCGAGCGGGACAAGAGCGCCGATCCGGCCGAAGCGGCCCTGGCCGTGTCGATTGCGGTGACGATCCGCTCGCCCGAAGCGGTCCCGCACTGCATCCGCTTCCTCGGCGCCGAAGACTGGTGGCTGCGCGACCGGGCGGCGCTCGCTCTGGCCGAGATCCGCGACGAGGCGGCGCTGCCGCACCTGCTCAAGATGCTGCAGAACCCCGAGTCGAGCCTCTCGGCCGCGGCGGCCCTCGGCGTCTGGGGCACGCCCAAGGCGCTGCCCGGGCTGCTCGAGGCCTACAAGCAGGCCGACGGCCACAAGGATCTGCGCCTCGAAATCCTCGACGCGTTTTCGCGGATCGAGGATCCGCGCACGGCGCCGCTGCTCCAGAAGATCGGCCAGGTCGATCCCGATCCCCTCGTCCGCGAGAAGGCGGCGCGGCTTTCGGCCGCGCGGACGGGCGGCGGCGCCGCGGTGGCGGCCGGCCCGGCGTTCGGCGCGGTCGACTTCGCCGCGAATCCCAGGCCCACGCTCGCGGACCTGCTCCGGCACGCCCGCGCCGTCGGGGCCTCGGACATCCACCTCTCGACCGGAACGGTGCCGCAGCTGCGTCTGCACGGGCGCCTCGGCCCGCTGCCCCTGCCCCCGTCGACCCCGGAGCAGATGGAGGCCTGGCTGACGCCGCTGCTCGGCGACGGCCGGGCGGAGGAGCTCGCCCGCCGCCGGCAGCTCGACTTCTGTCACAAGGACGGCGAGCTCGGCCGCTTCCGCACGAACGTCTTCTTCCAGCGCAAGGGCGTCTCGACGGTCATGCGCCTCGTGCCTTTCGACATCCCGAACCTGACCGACATCGGCCTGCCCGAGAGTCTCTGGGAGATCACGACGTACTCGCAGGGCCTCGTGCTCGTGACGGGACCGGCCGGCTGCGGCAAGACCACGACGCTCGCGGCGATGGTCGACCGGATCAACGAGACCCAGCACTCGCACATCATCACGGTCGAGGACCCGATCGAGTACGTCCACGCGAACAAGGAATCGCTGGTCAACCAGCGGGAGATCCCGTCGCACTCGACGTCCTTCGCGAAGGCGCTGCGCCAGTCCCTGCGCGAGGACCCGGACGTGATCCTCGTCGGCGAGATGCGCGACCTCGAGACGATCTCGCTCGCGATCACCGCCTCCGAGACGGGCCACCTCGTGCTCGCGACCCTGCACACGACGACGGCCTCGTCGACGGTCGATCGGATCATCAACGCCTTCCCGCCCGACCAGCAGGGCCAGATCCGCATGATGGTGGCCGACTCGCTGAAGGCGGTCGTGTCGCAGGCGCTCCTGCCCCGGCGCGACGGCAGCGGCCGCGTGGCCGCCTTCGAGATCCTCCGCAACACGCCGAACGTCGCCGGACTGATCCGCGACGCGAAGACGTTCCAGATCCCGACCGCGATTCAGACCGGCAGCGGGGCCGGCATGATGCTCATGGACGGCGCGCTCCTCGAGCTCGTCCAGAACGGGACGATCGAGCCGCGCGTCGCCTACGACCGGGCCCTGCGCAAGGAGGCGTTCGAGCCCTTCCTCGCCGCCGAGGAAGGGGGCGCCGCGTGACGGCCGACGCCGCCGCCCGGCCCGCCGGCGAGGGCAACCGGATCGACCGCTTCCTCGCGATCCTGCCCAAGCGGAGCGGCTCGGATCTGCACCTCTCGGTCGGCTGCCCGCCCATCGTCCGCATCGACGGCGAGCTCGAGCGCATGCGCTACCGCGCCTTGACCGAGGGCGACTTCTACAACCTGCTCGGCCCGATCACGCCGCCGCGCCTCTGGGAGGACTTCAACGCGTCGGGCGACGTCGACTTCGCGTACCAGATGGGGCAGCAGGCCCGCTTCCGCGTCAACCTGCTGCGCCAGGAGCGCGGGTCGGCGGCGGTGCTCCGGCTGATTCCCTCGCGCGTGCCGACCGTCGAGGACCTGAACCTGCCGGCCTCGGTCGCCGGCCTCTACGCGATGCCGCGCGGGATGGTCCTCGTGACGGGCCCGACCGGCAGCGGCAAGTCCACCACGCTCGCCGCGATCCTCGACCGGATGAACAAGCGCCTCGCCCACCACGTCGTCACGATCGAGGACCCGATCGAGTTCGTCCACACCAACGACAAGTCCGTGTTCACGCAGCGCGAGATCGGCCCCGACGTCGCGACGTTCGCCGAGGGCGTCAAGGCGGCGATCCGCGAGGACCCCGACTGCCTCCTCGTCGGCGAGATGCGCGACATCGAGACGATGCGCATGGCGCTGACCGCGGCGGAAACCGGGCTGCTCGTCTTCGCCACCGTGCACACGAACTCGGCGGCCAAGGCGGTGGACCGGATCATCGACGCGTTTCCGGCCGGCGAGCAGGAGCAGGTGCGCATCGTGCTCGCCGAGACCTTGCGCGGGGTCGTCGCCCAGCAGCTGCTCCGCAAGAAAGGCGGCGGCCGGGTCGCGGCGCACGAGGTCCTGATCGGGTCTTCGGCCCTGTCCAACTCGATCCGGGAGGGAAAGACGTCGCTGATCAACAACCAGATCGCGACGGGCAAGTCGCGCGGGATGATCTCGATGGACCAGACCTTAACCGAGCTCGTCAGGAACGACGTCGTCGAGCCCGCCGAGGCGCTCGAGCGCGCGCTCGACAAGGAGTCGTTCAAGACGATCCTGGCGAACCTGAGGAAGCCGGGCGCGGCCGCGGCGCCGAGCGCCTGACCCCTCTCCCCAAAGGGAAGAGGGGAACAACCTAGTTCGGCAGCCTCAGCGTAAACACCGCCCCGCCTCCGGGCCGATCGCCGACGTCGACCGTGCCGCCGTGGAGGGCGGCGATGCGCGCGACGATCGCGAGGCCGAAGCCCGAGCCCCCGGGCTTGGACGAGTAGAACGGCAGGAAGATCTGTTCCCGCGCCGCCGCGTCCACGCCCGGGCCGCGGTCGCCCACCGAAAGCGTCGCCTCGTGCGCCGCGTGGCCGCCGGCGAGCACGATCGCGTCCGGCTCGGAGCGCCGCGCCTCCGGCGTGGCCTCGACGGCGTTGCGGAGCAGGTTGACGAGCGCGCGCCGCAGCAGCACGGCCGAGCCGGCGGCCTCGCCGAATTCCCCGGAGCGCGCGACCGCGAGGCCGGGAAACGCGCGCTCGGCCTCGGCCGCCGCCGCGCGGGCGACCTCGGCGAGGTCCGTCGGTTCCGGCGAGAAGCCCTCGGGCCGCGCGAACAGGAGAAAGTCGCTGGTGACGCGGCTCATCTCCTGCGCCTCCTGGCGGATCGCGCGGACGTACTCGGCCGAGCGCTCGGGATCGGTCGAGCGCAGCGCGAGGTCGGCGAAGCCGTCGATCGCGGCGGCCGCGTTCCGGAACTCGTGCGCGGCGCCCGCCGAGACCTGGCCGAGGTCCGCGAGGTGGCGCGCGAGCGCGACGCGGCCCTCGAGCTCGCGGATCTCGGTCAGGTCCGAGAAGAGCGCCACCGCGCCGAGGAAGCGGCCGTCGGCGCCTTCCGCGGGCGTCGCCGTGACGCCGAGGACCCGCTCCTCGCCCGTCCTGCGCCGCCAGCGCACCTCGCGCCGCCCCGCCACGGCGCGGCGCAGCAGCACCTGCTCGACGAGCCCCCGGAAATCCGGCGCCTCCTCGAGCGCGCGTCCGTACGCTTCACCGCGCACTTCGCGCTCGAGTTTCAGGATCTCGCGGCCCGCCTCGTTCAGCTCGAGGACGCGGCCGGCCGGGTCCACCGAGAGAAGCCCCGTCGGCAGGTTCTTGGACAGGGTGCGCGCGGCCGTCTCGAGGTCGTCGGCGCGCTCCTTCTCCCGTCGGGCCAGCCGCTCGAGCTCCCGTTCCTTCTCGTGCAGCGCGGCGATCGTGGCCTCGAAGCGCGCGACGACGAACTCCCGCTCGTCGCCGGTGACGCGCCCCGCCGCCGGAGCGTCCCCCGCGGCGGCGAGCAGGCGCTCGTAGGGCTGCAGCAGCGAGCGCAGGTACAGCCCGGCGAGCACCGCCAGCGCGACGCTCGCGAGCGGGATGAACCAGGTCAGCCGCCGGGCGTACTGGCGGAGCGCGCCGCCCGCACCCGGCTCGAGCGCGAGGACGAAGAATCGCTTGTCGGTCGCGAAGGTCGAGACGAGCAGCGGCGGCTCGGGGCGCCACGCGTGGGTGAGCCGCCCCGGCGCGGGCCGGTCCTCGCCGAGCAGAACCGGCGCCTCCGCGGGTCCCTGGCCAAGACTGCGCAGGCGCCGCCCGTTGGCGTCGTACAGCGCGACGTAGGCGACGTCGGGCTCGAGCCCGGCCCGCTCCATCGTCTCTTCGCCCGCCTCGGCGCGGCCGCTCGAGAGCGCGACGCGCCGCAGGATCTCGTCCGAACGGCGCTCGGCCTCGGCCGTTCCCCATTCGACGGCCGCGCGCAGGAAGACGAGCGTCAGGAGGTTCAGGAAGAAGATCAACAGCAGCGCGACCCACAGGAACAGCCGCGACTCCCGGCGGAACGTCCGCGGGACTTCCGTGTTGCGAGGCGCCGCGTCCGTCACGGCCACAGCGCCCGGTAGCGCGCGAAGAGCGGCCCGGCGAAGAACCACGCCGCGATGGCGCCGAGCGCGAGGAACGGGCCGAAGCGGAGGCGCATTTTGCGGTCGCCGCCGCGCGCGAGCATCAGGGCGACGCCGACGATCGAGCCGGAGAGCGACGCGGCCATGATCGTGAAGAGCATGCCCGCCGGCCCGAGGAGCGCGCCCGCCATGCCGAGCATCTTCACGTCGCCGAGTCCCATCCCCTCGTGGCCGGCGGCCTTCTCGTACACGAACGCCAGCAGCCACAGCCCGCCCGCGCCGAGCGCCGCGCCGACCAGGGCGCCCGCGGGCGTGCGCTTCTCCGACCAGAACGACAGCGCGAGACCGACCGCGATGCCGGGCAGGGTCAGCACGTCCGGCAGGATCTCGAAGTCGAGGTCGATCAGGAAGAGCACGAGCCCGACCGACGTCAGAAACGCGCCGGTCGCGAAATCGGCCCAGGTCGGCGCCTCGCGGAAGACGAGGGCCCAGAGCACGGCGTTGGACAGCTCGAGCGCCGGATAGCGCACGCCGATCCGCGCGCGGCAGGCGCGGCACCTGCCGCCGAGGAACGCCCAGGAGAGGACGGGCACGTTGTCGTAGGCCTTGATCGGCGTGCCGCAGGAGGGACAGCGCGAGCCGGGAAAGGCGAGCGACTCGCCCCGCGGCAGCCGGTACGCGACCACGTTCAGGAAGCTGCCGACGATCAGCCCGACGAGCCCCACGAGGGCCGTCGCCGCGGGGCCGAACGTCCCGGGCGCGGCGAAGGCAACGCTCATGCGCGGGCCCGCGGGCGCGGCTCTCCCGCGTACCAGACCGCCACGACCGCGAGCACCGCGAGCCCGGTCAGGCCGAGTCCCGCGTAGAAGGAGACGGGCCGGTAGCGGAAGACCACGCGGTGCGTGCCGGCCGGCAGCGACACCGCGCGGAAGCAGCCGTCGGCTTTCAGGATGGGCAGGGGCCGGCCGTCTTCCTCCGCGGTCCAGCCCGGGTAGTGCAGGTCGGCGAGGACGAGCAGGCCCGGATAGGTCGCCGTGACCTCCGCGACGACGCGCTCGGGCTCGTCCTCCGCGATCCGGGCGAGCAGCATCGGCGCGCCGTCTCCGGCGCCGGGGTCGGGCGCGGGGCGGCGGTCGAGCACGACCGTGCGCGTCGCGTCGACCCGGCCCTGCGCGACGCGCTCCCACGCCCGTGCGGCGTCCGGCTCGACGACGT
>DATJPZ010000087.1:0-55033 GCA_035506175.1 Thermoanaerobaculia bacterium
CCTGTTGTTCGTGGCGCCGTGGCTTCTGCTCGCGGCGGCCGGGCTCGCCGCGATCCGATCGATGCCCCGCCGGCGCGTGGCCCTGCTCGCGGCGGCGACCGCGGCGTTCGCGGTGGCGGAGTTCGCTCAGGCCTGGGGAGCGCTGAGGCAGCTGGCCCTCCGGCCGTCCGGAGGAAGCTCGGGGCTCGCCGGCTGGTACCTCCATGCCCTCGATCCGCTCTGGTTCGGGGTCGGGGTGGGATTTTCCGTGGCCGCCGCCGCGCGGCGCGGCTGGCGGTGGCTGCCGGCGCTCGCGCTCGCCGGCGCCTTCGCGGCCGACGTTTTCGTCACGGAAGGAGCGCTCCTGACGGACTATGCGGGCCTCTCGTCGCCGGCGGCGCCGGGGCCGCTCTTCCGCTGGGGCGGCGGCAGTCCCTGGGAGGCGCTCGTCCGCCTCGGACGCTACGGGCTGTGGCTGCCTTCGCCGTGGCTCGCGGTGGGGCTGCGTCTCGTCGAGGCCGCGGTCTTCACGGCCCTGGCCGCCGCCGCACTCCGCCCCGAGGACCCCGCGGCGAGAATCCCCGTATAATCCCGCCCCTTTATGGACGCGACCTCCATCGGGAAGATCGGCTCGAAGGCCGGCGCGGCGGCGACGGTCCGGGGCTGGCTCTACAACAAGCGATCCTCGGGAAAGATCCAGTTCCTCATCGTCCGCGACGGCACGGGCTACCTGCAGTGCGTGGTGCCGCGCGCCGAGGTCGCGCCCGAGGTCTGGGCGGAGGCCGAGAAGACGACGCAGGAGTGCTCGCTCGCCGTCACCGGCGTGGTCCGCGAGGACAAGCGCGCGCCGGGCGGCTACGAGATGACCGCCAGCGCGGTCGAAATCCTCGGGACGTCTCCGGACTATCCGATCTCGCCCAAGGAGCACGGCGTCGACTTCCTGATGAACCTGCGCCACCTCTGGATGCGCTCCTCCCAGCAGCATGCGGTTCTCCGGGTTCGGTCCGAGATGGAGCAGGCGATCGCCGACTTCTTCCACGAGCGCGAGTTCGTGCGCATCGACTCGCCGATCCTGACGGGCTCGTCGGTCGAGGGGACCTCGACTCTTTTCGAGACCGACTACTTCGGCGACAAGGCGTATCTCTCCCAATCGGGTCAGCTCTACCTCGAGCCCGCGGCCGCCGCGTTCGGCAGGGTCTACTGCTTCGGCCCGACCTTCCGCGCGGAGAAGTCGAAGACGCGGCGCCACCTGACCGAGTTCTGGATGGTGGAGCCCGAGGTGGCGTTTCTGGAGTTCGAGGGGCTCTGCGAGCTCGCCGAGGACTTCGTCGTCGCGCTCGTCGAGCGGGCGATCGCCCGGTGCGGCGAAGACCTCAAGCGCCTGGAGAGGGACGTCGCGAAGCTCGAGAAGGTCACGAAGCCCTTCCCGCGGATCACCTACCGCGACGGGATCCACGCGCTCCAGAAGAAGGGATTCCCGGTCAACTTCGGCGACGATCTCGGGGCCGACGAGGAAACCGCGCTCTGCGCCGACTCCGAGCGGCCGCTGATCGTGTCGCGCTTTCCGACGGCCATCAAGTCGTTCTACATGCAGCCCGACCCGAAGGATCCCGAGGTCGTGCTCGGCCTGGACATGCTCGCGCCGGAGGGCTACGGCGAGATCATCGGCGGCTCGCAGCGCATTCACGACCTCGCTCTCCTCGAGCGGCGCCTCGAGGAGCACAAGCTGCCGCGCGAGGCCTACGAGTGGTACCTCGACGTCCGGCGCTACGGGACCTTCCCGCATTCGGGCTTCGGCATGGGGCTCGAGCGGCTCGTGGCGTGGGTCTGCGGGATCCACCACCTGCGCGAGGCGATCCCGTATCCGCGCACGCTCAAGCGGATCTATCCTTAACGCTCGACCGGCGCTGCATGACGACGAAGAACCTGCCGACCGTCGGGGTCGTCTCGCTCGGCTGTCCGAAGAACCTCGTGGACACGGAGGTGATGCTCGGGCACCTGAAGCGCGCGGGACACGACGTCGTCCCCGACGGCGAGGCCCGCGTGGTCCTCGTCAACACCTGCGGCTTCATCGACCGGGCGAAAGAAGAGTCGGTCGAGGCGATCCTCGAGCAGGTCGAGCGCAAGAAGCGCGGCGAGATCGAGCGCGTCATCGTCGCCGGCTGCATGGTCCAGAAATACGGCCGCGATCTCGCCCGCGAGATCCCGGAAGTCGATTCCTTCGTCGGGCTCGACGAGCTCGAGAACGCCCCGGCGGCCGCGGCCGGCCTGCCCACGCTGCCGCGTTTCACGGAGAAGCCCCTGGCGACCCGCCTCTACGACGAGCTCTCGCCGCGCGTGTTGTCGCGTCACCGAGGCTACGCGTACCTGAAGGTGGGGGAGGGCTGCGACAACCCGTGCACGTTCTGCACGATCCCGCAGATGCGCGGCAGGCAGCGGAGCCGCACCGTCGCGTCGCTCGTCGCCGAAGCGAAGAGCCTCGCCGCCCAGGGCGTCGCCGAGCTCGTCCTCATCTCGCAGGACACCACGCGCTACGGCGAGGACCTCGGGATGGGGCGCGGCGGCCTGGCCCGCCTGGTCGGGGCGCTCCTGGCCGAGACGCCGTTTCCCTGGATCCGCTTCCTCTACGCCTATCCGAAGACGCTCGACGAGTCGGTTCTCGCGCTGATGGCGCGGGAGCCGCGGTTCGTGCCCTACGTGGACATCCCCCTGCAGCACGTGGCCCGGCCGATCCTGTCGGCGATGCGGCGCGGCGGCGACGCCGCGGCGTACCTCGCCATGATCCGGCGGATGCGCGCGCTCGTCCCCGATGTCGCCGTCCGCACGACGTTCATCGTCGGCTTCCCCGGCGAGGGAGAGGAGGAGTTCGGCGCCCTCGCCGAGTTCGTCCGCGAGGCCGAGCTCGACAACGTCGGGGCCTTCACGTATTCCCCGGAACCGGGGTCGGGGTCCGAGGGGCTCGGCGACCCGGTTCCGGCCGCCGAGAAGGAGCGGCGCCGCGACTTCCTGCTCTCGCTCCAGCAGCCGATCTCGCGCCGCCGCCTGAAGGCGCTGCGCGGGCGGACGCTCGAGGCCATCGTCGAGGGCCCGTCGGAGGAATCGGAATACCTCTTCGAGGGGCGGCTGCGCTCGCAGGCTCCCGAGATCGACGGCCGCCTGCTCTTCACGGACACGGCCGAGCGGACGCTCGCGCCGGGCGAGATCGTCCGGGTCCGGATCGGCGACACCTTCGACTACGACGTGGCCGGCGCGGTGGTCGGCTGAGCGCGGACGGCCAATCGCCGGCCCCTCACACCATGCAAGTCGTCCGGGATCCGCTTCGTTCGACCGACCTGCCGCGGGGAGGCGTCGGCACCATCGGGAACTTCGACGGCGTTCACCTCGGGCACCGCAAGATCCTCGAGACCGTCGTGGCGCGCGCTCGCGCGGTCCAACGGCCGTCCTTCGCGATCACGTTCGAGCCGCACCCGATGGTCGTCCTCCGCCCCGACCAGGCCCCGCGGCGCATCCAGACGCTGCGCCAGAAAGAGGAGGCGATCGAGGCCCTGGGGATCGACGCGCTCCTGGTCGTCCCGTTCACGCGCGACTTTTCGCTGACGGAACCGGAAGACTTCGTTCGGACGCTGCTGCGCGACCGCCTCGGGGCCTCGGAGATCCTCGTCGGCGCGCACTTCGCGTTCGGCCGCGGCAAGCGCGGCGACCTCGCCCTGCTCGAGCGCTTCGGGGCCGAGTGCGGCTTCTCGGCCTCGGCGGTCGACGAGGTTCAGTTCGGCGGCTCCCCGGTCTCGTCGACGCGCATCCGCCGCGCGCTCGAGCGCGGCTCCATCGTCGAGGCCAACGGCATGCTCGGGCGCGACTACGAGCTCGACGGCCTCGTCGCCCGCGGCGACCGCCTCGGCCACCAGATCGGGGTGCCGACGATCAACCTCGAGCCCGAGAACGAGCTGCCGCCGGCCGACGGCGTCTACGTCACCGAGATCGAGATCCGGTCGTTCGGCCGCCGCTTCCCGAGCGTCTCGAACATCGGCCGCCGTCCGACCCTCTACGAAGACTACGCGACGACGATCGAGACGTTCGTCCTCGACTTCTCCGCCGACGTCTACGGCGAGAAGGTGCGCCTCTTCTTTCTCGACCGCCTCCGCGAGGAGCGCAAGTTCCCGTCGATGATGGATCTGAAGGCCCAGATCCAGCGCGACATCGCCGCCGCCCGGGCCTACTTCGAGCGGCGCTCGGGCTCGGACGGCGCCGCTACGTCGGCCTTTTCACCAGAAGCCTGATTCCGGACAGGGCGAGCAGCACCGCGCCGAAGGTCGCGACGATCGTGGCTCCGGTCGGCAGGTCGAGGACGAAGGAGAGCCCGACGCCGCCGGCCGAGACGATCGCTCCCATCGTCCAGCCGATCGCCAGGCGCGTGCCGAGCTTTTCGGAGAACAGCATCGCCGTGACCGACGGCACGATCAGGAAGCAGAAGACGAGAAGCACGCCCGCGATCGCGACCGACGACGTCACGACGAACCCGAAGGACATGTAAAAGAGGAAGTCCCAGAAGCGGACGTTGACGCCCTGCCGCTCGGCCTCCTTCTCGTTCATCGACATCTGGAGGAAGCGCTTCCGGAAGATGAAGTGAAAGAGCCCGACGAGGGCGTAGAGCACGGCGGTCTTGCCGAGCTCGCGCCAGGAGACGGAGAGGATGTTGCCGACCAGCATCTCCTTCAGGTGCTCGGTCTCCTGCGTCGCCTTCGACATCACGAGGATCGCGACGGCGGCCGAGACGGCGTAGACGATGCCGATGATGGCTTCCTGCGGGATGCGCGTCTTGCGGTGGACGCGCGTCATCGCGAAGATCGCGGCGCCGAGAAACGTGAAACCGAGCGAGAAGACGTACGCCATGGTCGAGTGGAGGTCGAAGCCCGCGAGGTACGCCACGGTCGCCCCCAGCGCGGCGATCTGGGCGAGCGAGAGGTCGACGAAGATGACGCCCCGCTCGACCACGTGGACGCCCAGATAGGCGTGAATCCCGGTGAGGATGAGGCTCGCCACGAAGGCCGGGAGGAGAATCTGGAAGGCCGTCACGGTCACTTGCCTTTCTTCGCCGCGAGGGCGCCGGTGAGGAGCTTGACGTCGTAGTCGAAGAGGCCGAAGTAGTCCTTGATCTCGGGCACGCCGCCGACCGACGGGATGAAGATCAGGAGCGTCGCGCCGGTCTTCTCGGCGATCTGCTCGGGGGTCTTCCGGTCGAAGTACGGCTCCATGAGGATGACCGGGATCTTCTTCGTCTTCATCAGATCGATGATCTCGACCGTGTGCGAGGGCGACGGCGGGATGCCGGGCTTGGGCTCGACGTATCCCGCGGCCACCAGCTTGAAGTGCTTGAGGAAGTTCGGCCAGGAGTTGTGGTACGTGACGAGCTCGGTCCCCGCGTAAGGCGCGAGAGCGGCGTCCCAGCGCTTCTCGTCCTCCGTCAGCTTCGCCTCGAAGGCCGCGAGGTTGGCCTTGTACTCGGCGGCGCCCGCGGGGTCGAGCTCGGTCAACTTGGCCGCGATCGCGCGGGCGATGATCCGGCCGTTCTCCGGATCGAGCCAGAAGTGCGGGTTGCCGAAGGGGTGCACGTCGCCCATCGCCCGCGTCACGGTGCCGGTGGGCCGCTCGAGGATGTCGCAGCCGGTCGACGCGTCGAGGTACCCGGAGGCGCCCGGCCGGATCTTGTCGTTGCGGCTCTGGTCGATGAGCGGCGGCAGGTAGCCGATCTCGAGCTCGAGGCCGGCGACGATGAGGAGATCGGCCTTCGAGAGCTTCAGCACGAAGGACGGCTTCGGGTCCACGAAGTGGGGATCCTGGTAGCCCTTGGCGAGGGCGAAGGTCTCGACGCGCTTGCCGCCCACGGCGTCGGCGATCGACGCGAAGTCCTGCACGCTCGACACCACCTTGAGCGTGGCGAGCGCGGGACGGGCGAGCAGCAGCGTCCCGAGAATCAGCAGCAGTTTTCTCATGGCCTTTCCTCTCTTGCTCAGAACGGGTGAGCGCCGTGGGCGCCGATGGCGAACTGGATCTGGAGAAACCCTTCGTTGGCTTTGATGCCCGGCGCGTAGACGCGCTGTCGGAACTCGCCGCGGATGACCGAGAACTCGCTCGGCATGAACGTGATCGTCGCGGCGTAGCCCTTGTCGCGCATCGCGGCGTCGTTGGCGCGGTCCGAGAACTCGTAACGGGCGCCCGTGAACCACTGACGGGCGAGCTGCCAGTCCGCGCCGGCAAAGAACCCCTGCGCCTTCTGGAGGCCGTTCTGCTGCTCGCGATTGCTCCAGAAATACTCGCCGCGGATGATCAGCGACCGGTACGGGCGGCCCTGCAGCGGCTTCCAGCGATAGACCAGCGCGGCGTTCTGCAGGTTCGTCGTGTCGGTCGGCGTCGTCCCGTTGTGCCCGTAGGCGTAGCTGAAGGAGGCCTCGACGTTGTTGTCGTCGCCGAAGTCGCGGAAGACGCGGTACTGGCCGTTGTACGTCAGGTCGCCCTTGGCGGGGGAGGCGAAGAGGTCGACGCCCGTCGAGTTGTCGAGGACCTGGCCGTAGGCCTCTGAAAAGGTATCGCCCGGAAGCTCGATCAGCTTCGAGAGGGAGATGCCCTCGGCGGCCCACGTGTCGCCCTGCTGCTGGAAGAGGATGTTCTGGTACGGGAGCGGCTCGTCCACCCAGGGCAGCACGTGCAGGTGGAGCGTGTTGACCTTGCCGAACTGAACCTTGAACTTGCCGGCTTTGGCCTGCATGTCCCACGGCAGCGTCAGGAACGTCACGTAGCCTTCCTCGACTTCGACGCCGTCGTTGGTGAAGGAGAGAAAGAGATCCGCGCGCGCGTAGGGATCGACGACGGCCTGGAACGAGATCTCGGACTCCTCGACCTGGAACGCGGGCGACGGCTGGACCGGGTTGTGCCCGACCGAGGCGAGGAAGTTGCCGATGACGGCGATGGCGGGGTTGAAGAACGTGGGGTTGACCGTCGAGCCTCCCGACGGCGTCACCGCCGGCGCCGGCGGCTCCGGAGCGGGCGTTGGGATGGGGGTCGCCGGGGGACCCGGCGTCGTCGCCGGTTCCGGGGCCGGCGTCGGGGTCGGCGCGGGCGCGTCCTGGGCGAGCGCCGCCGCGGCGACGAGCCAGGCGCCGGCGAAACAGGAAATTTGACGTTGCGTCACGAGCCCTCCAGGCCAAGTCGACCGCTCGGCGTGAGGCGCGCGATCGCGCGCGCCTCGCTCAGAACGACGCGGCGGCGGGGGGGGCCCGGCCCGACGCGAGCCGGGCCCAGAAGCGGGCGGGCGGTGCGTAGGGCGCCGCGACAGAGACCGGAACGGACTCCGTGGCGGGCGCGAGCAGCGAGGCGATCGCGACGAGGGCGGAGCCGCCGCTCAAGCAGGCGATGCAGCCGTGCGAAGGCGCCGCGAGGCTGACGCTGGAGGCGATGCCCGGTGCGGGAGCCGGGGCGAACCCGCCCGCAGGCTCGGGATGCAGGCCGAACGACGCGGCGATGGACAGCAGCGCCGCCGCGCAGAGCGCGGCCCGCGCCGGGGCCGCGGAACGCAGGCGGTCGATCATCGTCGTTTCAAGGCTCTCGGTCCGCATTCTATTCCGCGGCGGTCCCCGGACCGCTTGACGCGGTGGCCCGCGGGCCGTAACCTGCCTCCGGCTTGATCGCACGCAGGTTCTCTTCCGCGCTGCTCCTCTCGGCGACGGTCGCGTTCGCGGCGCTGCACCACCACGAGGATCTGGCCAGCTCCGGTCCGGGCTCCGTCGCCCCGGCGGAGCGCGTCCTTTCCGGACACAGCCCCCTGTCCCGGGACGCCCACTGGCACAGCGGCACGCGCGTCAAGGACGACCCGTGCCTGGCCTGCCAGGGGCACCGGCTGCCCGGCCTTGCCGCCGAATTTCACGGGGAAGCACGCCAGGCCACCGAACGCTACTTCGCCGAGAGGCTCGCGGTCGCGCGCCTTTGTGAATGCTCCCTCGGCAACGGATCTCGCGCTCCTCCCGCCCTCCTCTAACCCCGCATCGATCAACGACGGGCTTCGCCTCCTCGCCCGGGGGCGGACGGCGCCTGCGCGTCGGACCCCGTCCCGTTCGAGAGGAGAGCGGCATCATGGCGAAATCGTCATTGCGTCTATTCGCGTCGGTGGTCTCGGTTTGGCTGGTGCTCGGCCCGGCCGCGTTCCTGAGCGCCGCCGGAACTTCGGGGATCCTCCAGGGCCGCGTTCTCGGACCCGACGGCAAGCCTCTGGCCGCCGTCCTTCTCCAGCTTCGCAACGACATCAGCGGTTTCAAGGCCGACACGACGAGCGGCAGGGACGGGACGTTTCACTTCTTCAACGTCCCCTTCAACCCGTACGAGCTCCACGTGGAAGTGCAGGGGTTCAAGCCCGTTCACCAGAAAGTCGACGTCCGGACCTCGATTCCCCAGGACCTCGAGATCAAGCTCGAGATCCCGGCCGTCAGCGAGTCCGTCAGCGTCATCGGCGAGCCCACGGCGGCGCAGCTCGAGACCGACGTGACCACGTCCCACGTCGACATCGACAAGTCCTACGTGCAGAGGGCTCCCGCGGCGATCCCGATGCGCGCCATGGAGGAGATCGTGACCTCCACGCCCGGCTTCGCGATGGACGAGAACGGGCGATACCACTTCCAGGGGGCGCACAGCCAGAGCGAATACGTCATCGACGGCCAGACGATCGCCGACCAGACGGGAGTGACGTTCTCGAACTCGATCGACCCGGGGATCGCCCAGTCGATGGAGGTCATCTACGGCAACGTTCCCGCCGAATTCGGCGAAAAGATCGGCGCCGTCGTCAACATGACGACGAAGTCGGGTCTCGGCTCGCCTTTCAAGGGTGATGTCACCGGCACCTACGGCACGTTCGACACCTACCAGGGTGGATTCTCGATGGGCGGCGGCAGCGATCGGTTCGGTTTCTTCACCAGCGTCAACGCCGCGGGGTCGGACCACTTCGCCGACGCGCCGAACTTCGACTATTTCAACGACAGCGGCAACACGCAGCGCGGTTTCCTTCGGCTCGACTCGGCAGCGCCCGGCTTCTCGAACGCCTTCCGGGTCTCGGCGCTGCTCGGCCGCACGGATCGCGACGTTCCCAACACGTACACCTCGGAAGCCAACGGGCAGGCCGAGCGCGTCGAGACCTACGACCAGAACTACAACCTCGGCTGGCAGAGCGTCCTGAATTCGTCGATGGTTCTGGATGTGACCGCCTACGCGCGGCTCGCCCGGTTCACGCTCTACCCGTCCGCCGGCGACACCCCGATCACGGCGGACTCGAACCGTTCGCTCAACAACTTCGGGATCACGCCCGCGTTCACCTGGACGACGGGAATCCACGAGCTGAAGGTGGGCGGCGTGTTCAAGGCGTATCCCATGAAGGAGTTCTTCCGGTTCGGGATCACCGACCCGACGTTCAACGAGCCCGACTCGCCGGACTACAACCCCAATATCGCGCCCTACGACCTCACGCGGGGCGGGGTTCCGTTCGTGTTCCAGGACAGCAGCACCGACAAGTACTACGCCGTGTACCTGCAGGACACCATCCGGTGGAAGAACCTGACGGCCAACATCGGCGTCCGGTACGAGAACAACAACCTGCCGGTCACGAACGTGCAGTGGTCGCCGCGTCTGGGACTGGCCTACTACATCGAGCAGACGGGTTCGGTCCTCCGCGCCACCTACAGCCGGATTCTCTACACCCCGGAGTTCGAGAACATCCTGCTCTCGAGCTCCGCGCAGGCGGCCTCCATCGTGCCTCCGGTCGTCCAGGAGTCGCGTCAGCTCGGCGGGGGAGAGTTGCCCGTCAACTCCGAGCGCCAGACGGCGTGGACGGTCGGCATCCAGCAGGCCCTGGGCTCGAAGCTGCGCCTGGACTTCGACTACTGGTGGCGCGATTCGAAGTTTTCCGGAGACCAGGACCAGTTCCTGACGACGGGAATCGTCTTTCCGATCGCCTTCGCGAGCGGCCACTACCAGGGGTGGGACCTGCGGCTCGACCTCGCGCCGACTTACGGATTCCGAGGCTTCGTGTCGGCGGGCCACGTGCACGCGATCTACGACCCGCCGCCGCAGGGAGGGCTCTTCCTCGACCAGGAATCGGTCGACGCGATCACGGGAGGACCGTTCCTGATCGACCACGACCAGAAGCTCCAGATCCAGGCGAGCGTCTACTACGACGTCGCCAAGACCGGGCTCTGGTTCGGCGCGAACGTCCGGTACGACTCGGGCCTCGTGACCGACGCGAGCCCCGAGGATCTCGCCGGGGACCCCGACAACGCCTTCGCGATTCCGTACATCCAGGTCAACAGCGGCACGGACCTCGACCCCAACCGGATCAAGCCGCACACGATCACCGATTTCCAGGTCGGCTACGACCTCTCGAAGATCGGCATGCCGCTGCAGCTGCAGTTCATGGTCCTGAACGCGTTCGACACCAAGGGCGTCTACAACATCCTCTCGGTCTTCGGCGGAACCCACGTCCTTCCGCCCCGACGGTTCGTGGGCCAGGCGGTCGTCAATTTCTAGCCCGGCGGGGAGTCCTCCTTTCGGCCGGCGCCTGCCAGGCGCCGGCCGCTCTTTTTGGCCGCGGAGACCGGTCGAAGGGGGCCGCCTCGCTCCCCGTAGAATGCGCCGAGCCATGGTGAGCCGCTCCTCGGATCCCGACGCCGCTGCCCGCCCGGAAGAAGGCGCCGCCCTCCGGAAGCGGATGCACTGGCTGCTCGGGCTGACCTTCCTGCACGTCGTCGGGGAAGGGGGCCTGGCCTTGTTCGAGTCGATCCGAACCGGGAGCCTCGCCCTCCTGGCCTTCGGCCTCGAGAGCGTGATCGAGGGCGGCGCCGCGTTCCTCGCGGTCCGCCACCTGCGGCATCTCGCCGACCAGGAGGAAGACCACGCACGGCGGGATCACGTGCTCGCGCGCTGGATCGGCGTCTCGTTTCTCCTGCTCGCGTCTTACACGCTCGTCCGCGGCGTGTTCGAGCTGGCTCGCGGAGAGCGAGCTCGGCCGAGCCCGCTCGGCCTCTTCCTGACGCTCTTTGCGACGTTCGGCATGCCGCTCGTCGGCTATTTCAAGTGGAAGACGAGCCGCCGGCTCGGCAGCCGGGGGCTCGCCGCCGAGGCCAAGGAGTCGATCGCCTGCTCGGTCGACTCGGCGTTGACCCTCGTGGCGATGGTCGCGGGACTGCTCTCCGCGCCCGGCTGGGTCGACCCGGCGCTGTCGCTCCTCATGGTCCCCTGGTTCCTGCGCGAGGGCCTCGCGCACGTGCGTGGCCGGGTGCACGCCCACGAGCATTAGGAACCGGGGGGGGCGGGTTTGCTAAGATCGGCGCGCCGCGAATCCATCGGCCCCGCCGCGGCATATGTCGAGCGTGAAGGAGTTGAGTTGATGGCTAATCCCAACGTGAAGGAAGTTTCCGACTCGAGCTTCGACGGGGACATCCTGAAGAGCTCGGTGCCGGTGCTGGTGGATTTCTGGGCGCCCTGGTGCGGCCCGTGCCGTTCGGTTGCCCCGATCGTGGACGACCTGGCCAATCAGTACGCGGGCAAGCTGAAGGTCGCCAAGATCAACGTGGACGAGTCCACCGAGGTGGCGATGCGCTACCAGATCACGTCGATCCCGACCTTCATCGTTTTCAAGAACGGCCAGGTGGCCGACCGCGCCCTGGGGGCGCTGCCCCGGAGCGAATTCGTCAAGCTGATCGACCGGAACCTGTAACGGATCCCTCCCGCCGGCTCTTCCCGGGCCCCCGAAAGGGGGCCCTTTTCGTGTCTTCGGGATTGGCGGCGTGTAATCTCTTCCGGTCGGTCCCCGTTGAAGGGTCACGTGAGGAAGACGCCGCCTCCCGCGGCGGTTGGACGGAGCAGGATGAAGAAGCTCATCGGGGTCGTGCTCGCGATAGCGGCAGTCGTCGGAGTCGCGGCATTCTTGCGCAGCCGCAAGACGCCCGAGCCGAAATACCGCACCGCGGTCGTGGACAAAGGCGGCGTGACGCAGACGGTCACGGCGACCGGGACGCTCTCGGCCGTCATCACGGTCAAGGTCGGCAGCGTCGTGTCCGGCAACGTGGCGGCGCTGCACGCGGATTTCAACAAGCAGGTCAAGAAGGGCGACCTCCTCGCCGAGCTCGACCCGGTGCCGTTCCAGGAGAAGGTCGATCAGGCGAAGGCGGCTCTGGAGAAGGCCGAGGTGGACGCCCGCAACAACCAGATCGCCCTGCGGCGCCAGAAGGCGCTCTGGGATCAGCAGCTCGCGGCACAGGCCGACCTCGACCAGGCCCAGGCCAACTACGACTCTTCCGTCGCCGCCGTCGGCCAGGCGAAAGCCTCGCTCGCCCAGTCCGAAACCGATCTGCGCAACAGCAAGATCATCGCCCCCATCGACGGCGTCGTCGTCGATCGCGAGTACGACGTCGGCCAGCCGGTCGCGGCCTCGTTCCAGGCGCCCACGATCTTCACGATCGCGCAGGATCTGACCAAGATGCAGGTGTCGGCCGACGTGTCGGAGTCCGACATCGGCATGTGCAAGGAAGGACAGCCCGTCCGCTTCACGGTCGACGCGTACCCCGACCAGGTCTTTCGCGGCGTGATCTCGCAGATCCGCCTGAACGCGACGGTCAACCAGAACGTCGTGACGTATCCCGTGATCATCGGCGTCCCCAATCCGGATCTCGCGCTGCGGCCCAACATGACGGCGAACGTCACGATCGACGTGGCGACGGTCAAGGACGTGCTCCGGGTTCCGAACGCCGCCCTGCGCTTCCGCCCCGAGGAGAAGGAGGGCGCGCCGACGCCGGTGAAGACGCCCGCGCGAACCCCCGGAGCCGCGCCGGAGGAGCGCGCCGCGCGTGGCCCGGGCGGCGGCCCGGCCGGGGCGGCGCAGCAGTTCGACCGGTCGGCGGCGGGCTCGAAGACGCGCAAGGCCGGCCAGACCGTGTACACACTCGGTTCCGGCGGCGAGCCAAAGGCCGTCGAGATCCGCGCCGGCATCACCGACGGCCGCTTCACCCAGGTCGTGTCGGGCGACCTCAAGGCCGGGGACACCGTCATCGTGGGTCTGGTGACCGCGAAGGCCGATGCTTCGAGCGCGCGCCCGCCGGGCGCCGGAGGCGGACCGGGCGGCGGCCGGAGATTCTGACGTTGGACGTCATCCGGATCGAAAACCTCGTCCGCGTCTACCAGATGGGCGAGGTCGAGGTGCGGGCGCTCGACGGCGTCTCGCTGTCGATCGCTCCCGGCGAGTTCGTGGCGGTGATGGGACCGTCGGGCTCGGGGAAGAGCACGTTCATGAACATCGTCGGCTGTCTCGACCGGCCGACCTCGGGCAAGTACTACCTCGACGGCGTCGACGTGTCCGAGCTCGACCGCGACGACCGCGCCGAGATCCGCAACGGAAAGATCGGGTTCGTCTTCCAGTCGTTCAACCTGCTCGCCCGGACGTCCGCGCTCGACAACGTCGAGTTGCCGCTGATCTACTCGTCGAGCGGTCTCCGGGCCGACGAACGGCGCGCCCGGGCGATGCGCTGTCTCGAGATCGTGGGGCTCGCGAACCGCCACGACCACCAGCCGAGCCAGCTCTCGGGCGGGCAGCAGCAGCGCGTCGCGATCGCGCGGGCGCTCATCAACGACCCGAAGCTGATCCTCGCCGACGAACCGACGGGCAACCTCGACACGAAGACGTCCGAAGAGGTGATGGGCGTCTTCCAGAAGCTGAACGACGAGGGCAAGACGGTCGTTCTCATCACCCACGAGGCGGACATCGCCGAGCACGCGCGCCGCGTGGTCGGATTCCGGGACGGCCGCCTGGTCGAGGACACTCCCGTCGCGCACCGGCGCCTGGTCGCCGCGAGGGCCTGAATGCTCAAGTTCCTGACGATCCTCAAGGTGGGCCTGAAGGCGATCGCGCGCAACAAGCTGCGGTCGGCGCTGACCGCGCTCGGCATCATCATCGGGGTCGCCTGCGTCATCGCGATGATCGGCGTCGGGCAGGGCTCGCAGGCCGCGATCCAGGCGCAGATCTCGGCCCTCGGGACGAACTTCCTGATGATCTTTCCCGGCGTCGCCACGCAGTCGGGAGCGCGCATCTTCACCGGGCAGTCGACGATCACGGAGGACGACGTCGCGGCGGTCGGGACGGAGTGCCCGGCGGTCGCCTACGTCACGCCCGTGTCGCGGTCGGCGGCCCAGGTCGTCGCCGGGAACCTGAACTGGGGCACGAGTATCCAGGGCGTCGGCGTCGAGTGGCCGTTCGTCCGATCCTGGAACGTCGACAAGGGCGCGATGTTCGGCGATTCGGAGGTCCGCGCCGCCGCCAAGGTCTGTCTCCTCGGCTCGACCGTCGCGGACGCGCTGTTCGAGGGCCAGGATCCGGTGGGCCAGACGGTGCGCATCAAGAACTTCCCGTTCCGCGTCATCGGCGTCCTCGAGACCAAGGGCGGCAACACGATGGGCCAGGACCAGGACGACGTCGTGATCGCCCCGTACACGACCGTCATGCGCCTCCTGAAGGGCACGACGAAGATCGACATGTTCATGGCGTCGGCGGTCTCGCAGAACGCGGTGCCCGAGGCGCAGAAGCAGATCGAGGCCCTCCTGCGCCAGCGCCACCGGCTCCAGCCCGGACAGGATTCGGACTTCATGATCCGATCGCAGCAGGAGATCGCGCAGACGGCCGACGAGACGTCGCGGACGCTGTCGGTGCTGCTCGCGTCGGCGGCGTCGATCTCGCTGCTCGTCGGCGGGATCGGGATCATGAACATCATGCTCGTCTCGGTGACGGAGCGCACGCGGGAGATCGGGATCCGCATGGCGATCGGCGCCAAGGGCCGCGACATCCTCACGCAGTTCCTGATCGAAGCCCTGGCGCTGTCGATCGCGGGCGGCGCGATTGGCATCGCGCTCGGCGTCGGCGCCTCGCGGTTCCTGGCGTGGAAGGCCCACTGGCCGATCATGCTTTCGCCCGAGGCCGTCGGGCTCGCCTTCGGCTTCTCGGCCGCGATCGGGATCTTCTTCGGCTTCTACCCGGCGCGCAAGGCGTCCCTGCTCGACCCGATCGAAGCGCTGCGGTACGAGTAGGCCGGCGGCCCGGGCCCCGCCCCCGGCGTTAAGATCCGTCGGTGCCCCCCGTCCCGTTCGAGCGCTTCTGGCGGCGGCTGGATCCGCGCGCGAGCATCGCCGCGCGGCTGCTCGTCGGGTTCTTCCTCGCGTTCCTGCTGCCCGGCGCCCTGCTGGTCTTCCTGATCGCCAAGCGTCTGACCGGGCTGCAGACGGCCTCGGCCGAACAGGTCGCCGCCGTCCGTATCGCCGAGTTCCAGATGCGCATGGCCCAGGACGCGGGCTTTCGCGCGGAGTGGCTGGACCGCCGGGCGCGGGCCCCGGAAGAGGCCGCGTGGGCCCTGGCGGCCTCGGCCGCCCTCGCGCTGAACGACTCCCGGCCGCCGTCCGGAGACCCGTCGCGCCTCGTCGCCGATCGCGACGGGCACCTCTGGACCGAGATTCCCGAGGACGAGTCCGTCGCGCTCGTCTCGGCGCGCGCCGACGACCCGGCGCTGGCCCGGCGCGACGCGGTCCGGTTGAGGGCGCTGGCGCCCCTCATGGCGGAGCTGCGCGTCCGGCGGCCGGCCATCCGCGCCGTCGGCGTCTGGACGGCGTCCGGGGCCGCGCGGCTCTCCCCCTGGCTCGAGTTTCACCGCGCGAACCGGGAGTCGGGCGGCGAGCTCGAGCGTTTCGTCTTCAATCGCGTCGCGAAGTTTCCGGAAGCGCGGCCCGCCGACGGCGACACCGCGGTGTGGACGGGCCTCTACGCCGGCCCCATGGTCAGCCGCGAGGACCAGCGCCTGACGTCGGTCATGGTCCCGGTTCGCAATGCCGCGGGCCGGCTCGTCGGCGGCGTTTCGCTCGACGTCGATCCCCGCCGCTACGTCGCCGAGACGTTCGAGTCGTGGGAGCCGGTCGGGGATTTCTGGTTCGCGACCGACGGCGCGGGCCACGCGCTCTCGATGATGCCGCGGGCGGCGGCGGTGCTCGGGTGGGGTGGCGTGGGCGGCACGGTGCTCTCGGACGCCCCGTCGCCCGAGTTGAAGAAGCTCGCGCTGCGGGCCCTGCGGCAGCCGCGCAGCGAAGCCGAGTACGACGTCGACGGCAAGATGCTGAGGGTCGTCTCGGCGCGGGCGCCGGAGACCGGCTGGGTTCTCTTCGAGGGCCTGTCGGAAGAAGCTCTCGCGGCGATCCGCGCGGACGCCGTGCGCGCGTTTCCGCCGGCCTCGTATTCGGACCTCAAGCGGGATGTCTTCCTCCTCTTCGCGGTCCTCTCGCTCGCGGTCCTGGCGCTCGTCTTCTTCGTGTCGCGGCGCCTTTCCGCTCCGGTCGGCGGGCTCGTGCGGGCCGCCGAGGAGATCGGCCGGGGGCGGCCGGTCGAAGTCGCGGTTCCGGCGGGAGGGGACGAGATCGCTCGCCTCGCGGCCGCGATCGACGCGATGGGAAAGCGCGTCTCCCGCCGCGTCGAGACGCTGCGCCGCCTTCACCAGTTCTCCCGATCGGCGTATCGCATGACCGACGTCGCGGAGGTCCTCGCGCGCTCGACCCAGGCGATCGCGGCCTTCACCGGCGCCGAGCGCGTGTGGTTCCACCTCTACGACCGCCACACCAACCGCCTCGAGGCCGCGCTCCCGGCCTGGAACCTGCCGGCCGGACTCGCCGAGAAGCTGAAGGTCTCGGTCGACACACGCTCGATTGCCGGGCTCGTGTTCCGCACCGGCGAGTCTTACTGCGCCAACGACCTCGACCGGGATCCGTACACCAACCGCGAGCTCCAGAAGGCGATCGGCGCGCACAACGCGGTGTTCGCGCCGCTGAAGACCGAGGAGGAGACGCTCGGTGTCGCCGCCGCGGTGAACCGGGCCGGCGGCTTCGGCCAGGAAGAAGTGGACGGGATGACCTCGTTCGCCGACCTCGCGTCCCTGCTCCTGCGCAACGCGCGGCTCTACGGGACGCTCGTGTCGACGGTGGACGAGCTGCGCCACGCGAGCCGACTGAAGGACCACTTCCTGCAGAACGTCAATCACGAGCTGCGGACGCCGCTGACGGCGATCGTCGGGTGGACGGACCTCTTCGAAGAGGAGGAGGCGCTCGACGAGAAGACGCTCCGTCGAGGGCTCCGCCAGATCCGGCAGTCGGCCCGGGTTCTCCTCGCCCTGATCGACGACCTCCTGGACCTCGCGCGGCTCGAGCGCGGCGCGCTGCAGCTCGACCTGAAGCCCGTGTCGCTCTCGGAGGTGATTCAGCGCTCGGTCGAGACGGTGCGTTTGATGTCCGAGGCCCGCGGCGTGGTGATGATCCTCGCGCCGCTTCCCGAGCCGATGCCGCCGGTGCGCGCCGACCCGCTCCGGCTCCAGCAGATCCTGTGGAACCTGCTCGCCAACGCGATTCAGTTCACCCCGCAGCACGGGCGCGTCGTGGTTCGCGTCGAACGCGAGCCCGAGCGCTACCTCGTCAGCGTCGAGGACGACGGCATCGGGATCCCGGAGAGCGAGCTGCCGCACGTCTTCGAGCGCTTCCGCCAGGTGGACGGGTCGGCGACGCGCGGGCATGCCGGCATGGGGATCGGGCTCGCGCTCGCGCGCTCGCTCGTCGAGCTGCACGGCGGGTCGATCTGGGCTTCGAGCGTGGTCGGCCAGGGAAGCCGCTTCACCTTCGCCCTGCCGATCCGGCCGGCGGAACGCCGTTCGGCGGAGCCGGTCGCCTCCGGCGCGAGGGCGCCGCGCGGCGCGACGAGCTAGCGGAGAACCGGAAGGACGGGGAGATCCCGAAGCCGCCGAGAGACTGCGCGCGGGACGCTCCCGCGCCCGCCGGCGGGTGCTGCGCCGATCAGGACGCCGCGGGGAGGCCGGTGCCCTTGAGCAGGTCCTTGACGATCTTCGCCGTCTCTTCCTTGCCGGGCACGCAGAGGTTGGGGTCTTTCTCCTTGCCCGAGGCCAGGGCCGCCGCGTAGCCCTCGCAGTCGTAGCCGCACGCCGTGCAGTCGGTCTGCGCCATGGCGGCATAGAGCTTCAGGGCGAGGTTGCCGTCCTTGGCCATCTCCATGCGCCTGGGCAGCGGGATCGTTTCGTCGTGGAAGGCCGGGGCTTCCTTCTTCGGCTTGGCGGCCGCGACCTCTTCCTCCTCGCGGCCGGTCTCGATCCACTGGCCGTAGGAGAGGCAGGTGGGGCAGACGAACGAATAGTCCCAGCCCTGCGGCATGAAGACGGCCGGCGTGCGGTACACCACGAGCGACTGGAAATCCTGCGGACACGCGGGCGCCTCGCGCTCCTGCGCGTCGCGGACCATCGTCTTCAGGTGCGGCCGCGAGAACTCGATCTGCTTCGGCTTCTGCGCGAACCGGAACATCTCGCCCTTCGGACAGACCATCACGACCTGGGGTTTGTAAACGCGGTCGACGAAGAAGGTCCGCATCGGGACTTCGTGCGACGGGCAGACCGACGGGGCGTCTTTCCAGAAGGCGGCGACGAGCTGCGACTGCTCCGGAAGCGAAAGCCTCATGGACGGCGATTATACGGGTGTCGGGAAGTCTTTTCGTGAGCCCGGCCCGGCCGCGCCGCCCGGGTTGCCGACGCGGCGCTCTCCCGCCCCGAGCTAGACCCCGGCGAAAGGGTTCAGGCGCCGCTCTTCGTCGATCGTGGTGTCGGGGCCGTGGCCGCAGACGACCGGCACGTCGCCCGGCAGGGCGAAGAGCTTCTCGCGGATCGAGGCGAGGATCGCGTCGGTGTCGCCGCCCCAGAGGTCCGTGCGCCCGATCGAGCGGCGAAAGAGCGTGTCGCCGGAGAAGAGGATGGGCGCGTCCCCTTCGAGGAGAAAGCTGGTCGATCCGGGCGTGTGCCCGGGCGTGTGGAGGGCGCGCAGCGCGTGGGGTCCGAAATGGACGACCTCGCCCTCCGCCAGCGGCGCGTCGGGCGGCAGCGGCGCTTCGGCGCGGAGGCCGAAGAACGCGGCCTGCTCGGGCAGCGCGTCGTAGAGGGGCCGGTCGGCGGGGTGCAGGCGGATCGGCGCGCCGGTCGCCTCCTTGACTGCGCGGGAGCCGCCGATGTGGTCGAAGTGCGCGTGCGTGTGGAGGAGGGCGACCGGCGTAACCTTAGCGGCCTCGAGGGCGCGGACGATCCGCTCCGGCTCGTCGCCCGGGTCGATCACCACGGCTTCGCGGGAGACCGGGTCGGCGAGGATCGTGCAGTTGCACTGGAGCGGCCCCACCGGGAAGGTCTCGACGAGCGGCGCGGCGGTCACGGGTTGACGGCCACGACGGTCTCCACGTCGTGGCGCTCCTTGAGCGCCGGGCACGCCCAGATCGTCTCGGGGGAGGACAGGTTCAACTGCACCGCCCACTCCTGGTTGTCGGCGCGGCGGCGCTCCGACGCGAACAGCTTGCGGCGGCTGCGCGGGGTGAAGATTTCCCAGCGCACCCAGCCGAAATCGGCGGCCGACGGCTCGAGGTGGAAGGCCGGCACCTTCTCGCCCGCAGCGATCTGGACGGCGGCGACCGTCGTCGGCACGAAGCCGTTGGCGGCGAGGCGCTCCTCGAACTCGGCGCGCACCGGTCGGCCGCGTAGCCGCAGGTCGTGACGCCCCCGCGCGACCCCGCGGCCGAGGACGAGATCGTCGAGCGCGCCGGAGAGCTCCGCGTCCATGGCCCTCGGATCTTACCGGGATTAGACTCGCCCGCCGTGGACGCACCGTCGCTCGCAATCCGATTCTCGCTCGCGCTCTGGGTGGGCGGCAGCGTCCTCGTCGTCCTCTCGGCGCCCGTCGTCTTCCGGGAGGTCCGGTCGCGGGACCGTGCCGGCGCCGTCTTCGGTGAAATCCTCCGGCGCTTCGAGATCGTCAAGCAGGTCCTCTCGCTCGTGCTCGTGATCGGGGTCTTCGCAACGCTCGAGCGCGGCGGGCGCCTCGGAGGGTCGATGACCGCCGCCGCCGTCGGGATCTTCGTGGCCATCGCGACCAACGTCTACCTCGCCATGGTGATCCGCCCGCGCATGAAGTACTTCCAGATGAAGGTCGGCTCCTTCGACGCGGCCGCCCCCGACGATCCCTGGAAGGCGCGATTCGACCGCCTCCACCGCCGCTCGAGCCGGGTCTTCTCGCTCGGGGCGATCGCGGCCGCGGTCGGCCTCGCGCTCTGGCCCTGACGCGGCCGGTGTAGGCTTTCCGGCGACTTGACCCTTCCCGCAGGGTTGAAACTCGGGCCGTACGAAGTGATCGCGCCGCTCGGCGCGGGCGGCATGGGCGAGGTGTACCGTGCCCGTGACCCGAGACTGAACCGAGACGTCGCGCTCAAAGTCCTCCCCGAGTCCTTCGCCGCGGATGCGGACCGGCTGCGACGCTTCGAGCAGGAGGCGCGGGCCGCCGGGTCGCTCAATCACCCGAACATCATCGCCGTTCACGACCTCGGTTCGCACGACGGGGCGACGTACGTCGTCTCCGAGTTGCTGGAAGGCGAAACGCTCCGCGGCCGACTCGCCTCGGGAGCGCTCGCTCCCCGGCGCGCGGTCGACTATGCGCTGCAGATCGCTCACGGGCTGGCGGCCGCGCACGAGAAGGGGATCGTCCATCGAGATCTCAAGCCCGAAAACCTGTTCCTCACGGAGGATGGCCGCGTCAAGATCCTCGACTTCGGCCTGGCGAAGCTCGTTCTGCCCGAGGCCGAGGCGGACACGCAGACTTCCATCCCGACCGTCTCGCGCGGGACCGAGCCGGGCGTCGTCATGGGCACGGTCGGCTACATGTCGCCGGAGCAGGTCAAAGGTATGGCCGCCGACGCGCGCTCCGACATCTTCAGCTTCGGGGCGATCCTCTACGAGATGCTCTCGGGCCGCCGGGCGTTCCGCGGCGACTCGGCGGTCGAGACGATGTCGGCGATCCTGAAGGAAGATCCGCCGGACCTCTCGGAGTCGAACCGAAGCCTCCCACCCGGGCTCGAGCGATTGGTGCGGCACTGCCTCGAGAAGAGCCCGGTGCAGCGTTTCCAGTCCGCGCGCGATCTGGCGTACGACCTGGAGGCGTTGTCGACGGCGTCCGGCGCGGCGACGACGGCGCCAGCGTCCGCATCGCGCGGCCGGATGATCTTCTGGCCCGCCATCGCGCTGCTCGCTCTCGTCGTCGGCGCGATCGGCGGATCCGTCGCCGTCGCGCGCCTGCGGCCGGCGCGTCCTGCGACTTACCGGCAAGTCACATTTCGGCGCGGGCTCTCGTACCCCGCTCGGTTCGCTCCGGATGGACACACCGTCATCTATTCGGCGAGGTGGAACGGCGAGGAGCCGAGGATCTACTCCGTGCGTCCGGAGAGTCCCGAGTCGAGCCCGCTCGACCTCCCGCCCGCGCTTCTGGCATCCGTGTCGCGCGCGGGCGAGCTCGCGATCCTCCTCGACGCGGGCGAGTCGGCGACGAGCAGCAGCCCCTACATGACGCTCGCTCGGGTCCCGCTGTCCGGCGGAGCTCCCCGGGAGGTTCTGAGAGACGTCGATTGCGCGGATTGGAGCCCCGACGGAAAAGATCTCGCGGTCAGCCACCGGGTCGAGGGCCAGTCGCGGGTCGAATATCCGATCGGGAAGGTCGTCTACACCACGAAGGGCGACATCGACGACCTTCGTGTCTCTCCGGACGGGCGTCTCCTCGCCGTGACGGACCACCCCACCCATGGCGACACGCCGGGACTCATCGTGCTCATTGATCCGTCCGGAGCGCCCCGCACCGTCACGGGCGGGTGGTACGACGTGGGGACCCTGGTGTGGGCGCCCGACGGTCGGGAGATCTGGTTCAGCGCGTCGAAGACGGGCAACCGCCGATCGCTCTGGGCGGTCTCCCTCGGTGGACGGGTGCGGCCCGTGGCCCAGGTTCCCGGCTCCCTGAACGTCTACGACCTCTCGCCGAGCGGCGAGGCGCTCGTGTACAGCTCCACCTATCGAAGCACGATCGTCGAGCAGAGCCTCGAGGGAAATTCCGAGCGCGACCGGTCCTGGCTCGACTTTTCCACGCCCATCGACGTGTCCTCGGACAACCGGACACTTGCGTTCGAGGAATGGGGCGAGGGCGGCGGCGCGAACGGGAACTACAGCGTCTACCTGCGCCATCTTGATGGCGGCCAGCCCGTTCGTCTGGGGGAGGGTCTCGGCCTGGCGCTCTCTCCCGACGGCCGGTGGATCCTGACTCGCCTCTACGGGCCGCCGCCGAGGCTCGTCCTCCTGCCGACCGGGGCCGGACCGGTGACCCCGATTCCCGGTGAAGGGATTCTTTACGAAGAGTGGGGCGGCTGGCTGCCGGACGGGAAGCACGTTCTCTTCGGCGGACGGGAGGCCAACGGGCCTTCCCGAATCTACCTTCAGGACCTGGTCGGCGGTAAGCCCCGTCCGATCTCCGGCGAAGTGGCGCCCGGAGAGCAGTTCAACCTTCCGATCTCTCCCGACGGAACGCTCGTGGCGTGGCGGGACGTCGACGGCGCAATCCGGCTCTTCCCGGTCGATGGAGGCGACGCCCGCCTCGCCGCCGGAACGACGAAGGGAGAGGTTCCCATCCGCTGGAGCTCGGACGGCCGGACGCTGTTCGTCGGGCGCACCGCCGGGGTCGTTCTGAAGGTGACCCGCGTCGACCCGTTCTCGGGCAAGCGCGAGGCCTGGAAGGATCTCGTCCCGTCGGACCCGGCCGGAGTTCAGCCCTACAACTACTCGGTGGTGATCTCCGGCGACGGGAAGTCGTTTTTCTTGTATCTTCCCCGCCACATCGGCGAGCTCTACATCGCCTCCGGGCTCCGGTAGCCCTCGTCAGCCCCGCCGCCGCGCGATCGCGTCGATCTCGATGGCCGCGCCCTTTGGAAGCTCGGCGACGGCGACCGTCGAGCGCGCGGGACGGTGGTTTCCGAAGCGCTTGCCGTAGACCGCGTTCATCTCGGCGAAGTCCGACATGCGCAGGAGGTAAACCGTCGTCCGGACGACGTCGTCCAACGACAGTCCTTCGGCCTTCAAGACGGCCTCGAGATTGTCGAAGACCCGTTCGACGCCGGCGGAGAGCCCTCCGGCGACGAGCTCGCCCGTGGACGGATCGAGGGGAATCTGTCCGGAAAGGAACAGGAACCCGCCCTGAGCGATCGCCTGAGAATACGGCCCGATGGCCCGGGGCGCTCCTTCGGTCGCGACGGTCTTCATCACAGGACCCCTCTCCATTCGGGTCTAGAATACCCGCAACCGCGGAACAAGACGATGTCCGTCGAGCGAATTCAGATTCTCCACGAGGATTACATTCGCCTGACCGAGAGGTTCAAGGCGTCGTGGACGTTTCATCAGTTTCTGAGAGGCGTCCAGAAGACGTTCTTCGCCGCGGAGCCGACCTACTCGCTCGACTTCGGAAAGCTCTACGACGACGTGCGGGCGGTCGCCGGCGCGATCGACACGACCTCGCCCGAGAAAGTCGCGCCGCGCCTGCGGGAGCTGTCCGACCGGCTGGACGCCTTCGGCAGGCGCCTGCGCGAGGCGGACCGGCTCGTGTCGCCCTCGTACGTTCGGCGGTTCTTCGAAAAGGTGCGGCCCCAGGACGAGAAGATCGCCTTCCATCTCCTGCGGTTCTACTTCTCGCAGCCGGACGCCGACGAGGACGTCGTCGACAAGGTCGACTTTCTGGCGACGGTCGCCGCGGCCGGCCAGCGCGCGGCGGACGCCGACTCGCCGCGCCCACGCCCCGACCTGCAGCGGTTCTTCGAGGCGGTGACGGCGGCGTCGGTGTGGCCGCGCCTCGACGGCACGGCGGCGCCGCCGATCGTCCGCGCCTTCGACGACCTCGCGGGGGAGATGGCGCGCGCGCAGGAGTTCGAGGACCTCGTCACGGCCCGGCTCCTGAACAACGTGCGGCAGTTGAAACGCCGCGTCGCGACCGGCCTGGCGAACCCGGAGGTGCTCGTCGCCGTGGCGCGCTGCAATCTGCGGACGCGCTCGGTCTTTCACCGGCTCTACGAGACCGAGGAGCGGCGGCTCGAGGAGGCGACGGACCGCATCGGGGAGCTCGAGAAGGAGCTGGCCCGAGGCGGCCTCGAGGCGCCGAGCACCGAGGAGTTCCGGCGCTTCCGCGAATCCCGCGAGCGCTGGGAGCGCCAGTCAAAGGACGGCAGCGTCCGGGCGGTTCAGGTCGTCGAGCTGAAGGAAGCGATCGGCGCCGTGCTCGGGCGGTTCGAGCTCGCCGGCCTCGCGGCCGAGGACATCGACGAGGCGCTCGGTCTCGTGGAGGAGGTGGAGTCCGAAGGCGCCGAGGACGCTTTCTGGAAGCCGTACCTCGACCGCCTGCTCGGCGCCGTCGAGCACTACGACGACGGCACCGGCCCGGTGCGTCCGGGGATCGCGGGCCTCGAGAACCTGAGGCTCGAGCCCTGGGAGCTGAAGGCCGCGCGCCGCACCGTGGCCAACGGCGGCGAGCCGACGTCGGAGCGCGACCGCACCCTGCTGCGCGCGGTCGCGCTGCGGCTGAAGGCCGACGAGGAAGTCGAAACGCTGCGGGCGGCGGCCGGGCTGCCGCCGTCACCCGAAACGCTGCGCGCCGCGCGGGCGACGCTCGGGCGCGCGGCGATGCTCGACGCGGCGCTGTCGGCCGTGGTCGACGAGGCGGAAGCCGTGTCGTCGTCGGAGGAGATCCGGTGCTGGACGCGCACGCGGTTCCGGCTGCTGCGCTCGACGGCCGACCTCTGGCTCATGCAGGACTCGCCCCGGGCCGACCGCCGCGAGTCGCGTCCGTAGTCTCGCTCCCTCCGGCCTCCCGCCTCCGGCGCCCTGCCCGTATACTCCGCCCGTGAGCGGACCCGAAGAGAGAGACGAGAAGGGCGAAGGGCCGTCCGAGAGCGACCTGCTCCGCAACCGGCGGCAGAACCTCGAGAAGGTCGGGGAGCTCGGGTTCTCCGCCTCGCCACTCCGGTTCGACATCGGCGCGACCGTGTCGGACGTCCGCGCGCGGTACGGCGCCGTCGACGGCGAGGGTCTCGAGCGCGAGAAGCCGGCGGTCGCGACGGCGGGGCGCGTGCTCGCGCTCCGCACCGCGGGCAAGGCCGGCTTCCTCGACCTCTCCGATGGGCGGGAGCGCGTTCAGGTCTACGTGCGGCGCGACGCGGTCGGCGACGCCGCGTTTGCGCTCTACGGCGCACTCGACCTCGGCGATTGGATCGGGGTCGAGGGCGAGGTCTTCCGCACGCGCACGGGCGAGCTCTCGGTCAAGGCCAGGCGCCTCGTCTTTCTGGCGAAGTGCTTCCGCCCGCTGCCCGAGAAGTGGCACGGGCTCAAGGACGTGGAGCGCCGGTACCGGCAGCGGTACCTCGACCTCGCCGTCAACCCGGAGTCGCGCGCGGTGTTCGAGCGGCGCGCGGCGATCGTCCGGCACATTCGCGGCTTCCTGGACGCGCGGGGGTTCCTCGAGGTCGAAACGCCGATGATGCAGCCGATCGCCGGGGGCGCCGTCGCGCGCCCGTTCGTCACGCACCACAACGCCCTGGACCTCGAGCTGTACCTGCGGATCGCGCCGGAGCTCTACCTGAAACGGCTCGTCGTCGGCGGGATTCCGAAGGTCTACGAGATCAACCGCAACTTCAGGAACGAGGGCATCTCGACGCAGCACAACCCCGAGTTCACGATGCTCGAGTTCTACCAGGCGTATGCCGAGGGCAAGGACCTGATGCGCCTGTCCGAGGAGCTCCTCTCGGGTCTCGCCCTGGCGGTCGCCGGCGGGCCGACGACGCCCTGGGACGGGAAGACCATCGACTGGACCCCACCCTTCCGCCGCCTGACGATGCGCCAGGCGGTGGTCGAGTTTTCGCGCGGCGACGCGCGCGGCGCCGTCGCGCCCGGGGACTGCGACACCGAGGAGGGGCTTCGGGCGGCGGCCGTGCGGTACGGCGTCGAAAAGCCCGAGCGGTTTCGCGGCAGGAAGGGCAAGCTCCTCGCCGAGGTCTTCGAGGCGGTGGCCGAGGCGCATCTCGTCCAGCCGACGTTCATCGAGGAGTTTCCGACGGAGATTTCGCCGCTGTCCCGCCAGCGGGCGGACGACCCCGAATGGGTCGACCGCTTCGAGCTTTACGCCGGCGGGATGGAGATCGCCAACGGCTTCTCCGAGTTGAACGACCCGGCCGAGCAGGCCGCGCGGTTCCGGCGCCAGGCGGCGGAGCGCGAGGGGGGCGACCTCGAAGCGACGGCCTACGACGCCGACTACGTGGAGGCCCTCGAGTACGGCCTGCCGCCGACGGCGGGGGAGGGGCTCGGCATCGACCGGCTGACGATGCTCCTGACCGACCGGCGGTCGATCCGCGACGTCATCCTCTTTCCGCTCCTGCGGCCGCGCGGCGCGGCGGGCTGATGCGGTTCGAGACGTCCGTGGCGCTGCGCTATCTGGCGGCGTCGCGCCGCCGGGCGCACGTCGCGCTGATCGCGGGCATCTCGGTGGCGGGCCTCGCGGTCGGCGTGGCCGCCCTCGTCGTCTCGCTCGCGCTGCTTTCCGGGTTCCAGGATCGGATCCGGCGCCAGATGATGGACCGCACCGCGCACCTGCGGGTGTCGGCCGAACGCGGTGCGAAGCTGGCGGACCCGGAACGCGTGCGCGCGGCGCTCGAGGCCGTGCCGGGCGTGACGCAGGTGTCGCCGGCGATCGAGGGGCGTGCGTGGGCTTCGAATCCGGCGGACCCCTCGGCGATTCCGGTGCCGTTGCGGTATCGGAGCGCCGCGTCGGGCCGGCTCGGCGCCGGCACGGGCGGAGCGCGGATCACCGGGGCGATCGCCGCGCGTCTGCACCTCGGCGCGGGCGACGGGATCCGCCTGGCGTCTTCGCGGTCGCGGCTGTCGCCGATCGGGCCGCTCCCCGTGACCGCGGTCGTCCCGGTCGACGAGGTCCGCCGCGGCTCGGCGCTGGACAAGCCGGGCGAGATCGAGGTCTCGGTGGAGACCGCGCGCCTGCTCTCCGACACGCCGGCCGGGGCGGCGGCGTACGAGGCGCGCCTCGCCGACCCCGAGTCCGCCGCGTTCGCCGCGTCGGGCGTGGCGCGCGCGCTCGGCGGCGGCTACCGCGTCGAGACGTGGCGGGAGCTCAACGGCCCCCTCGCGTTCGCCCTCCGCCTCGAGAAGTCGGTGATCTTCCTGACCGTCGCGCTCGTGATCCTCGTCGCCGCGCTCAACATCGTCTCGAACATCGCGTTGACGGTCGTCGAGAAGAAGCGCGATCTCGGGGTCTTCACCGCGATGGGGGCCGCGCCGCGATCGCTGCTGCGGATCTACCTGACGCTCGGCGCCGCGATCGGCGCGATCGGCACGCTCGGCGGGCTGCTGTTCGGTATCGGTCTCTCGCTCGCGCTCGAGCGGTTCCGACTCGTGCCCCTCCCGTCCGACGTGTATCTGCTCTCGCACGTCCCCTTCGCGGTCCACCCGGCCGAGGTCGCCGTGATCGCGGCCTTCGCCTTCGCGACCGCGCTCGGCGCGGCGGTGCTCCCCGCGCGCGCGGCGGCGCGGCTGGCGCCCGGCGAAGCCATCCGCCTTTCGCGATGACGCTCGCCATCCGGGCCGAGGGCCTCGCGAAGACCTACACGGGCGAAGGGGCTCCGGTGAAGGTCTTCGGCGATCTGTCCTTCGAGCTGCCCGAGGGCGTGCTCGCGGCGGTCATGGGGCCGTCCGGGGTGGGGAAGTCGACGCTCCTCCACCTGCTCGGAGGGATCGACCGCCCGGATGGCGGCCGCGTGGAGGTTCTCGGCACCGCGCTCGAGGAGCTCTCGCCGCGCGAGCGGGCGCGGTTTCGCAACGCGCACATCGGTTTCGTGTTCCAGTTTCACCACCTGCTGCCCGAGTTCACGGCGGAGGAGAACGTCGCGTTCCCGCACCGCATCGCCGGCGTCCCGGAGGGCGAGGCCCTGCGCCGCGCCCGGGAACTTCTGGCGCGCGTGGGCCTCGCCGAGCGCGGCGGCCACGGGGCGCGCGCCCTCTCGGGCGGCGAGCAGCAGCGGGTGGCGCTGGCCCGAGCGCTCGCGCGCGGCCCGCGGGTTCTCCTCGCCGACGAACCGACCGGAAATCTGGACGCGGCGTCCTCGCAAGTGGTCTTCGACCTGCTGCGCGAGCTGCACCGGGAGCGCGGAATGACCACGGTCGTCGTCACCCACAACCCGGATCTCGCGTCTCGCTGTGATAGACTTTTCACGATGTCCCGGGAAGGAATCACGGCGGCGACCGGTTTGTCCGAGCGGAGATGAATCGCGAGCTCCGCTCCAATGGACGTTCCTCTCCCATGACCCCTGAGACCGCCGCCGATGTTTGAGAAGTACAACGAAAAGGCCCGCCGGGCGCTCTTTTTCGCCCGGTACGAAGCCTCGAAGCTCGGGTCGAAGGTCATCGAGTCCGAGCACCTGCTGCTCGGGATCCTGCGCGAGGGCGAGGACATCATCAAGGAGATCTTCGCCCGCTTCAACGTCAAGCCCGAGGACGTGCGGCGCGAGATCGAGGGGGATCGGATCTTCGTGGAGCGGATCTCCTCGACCGCCGAGCTCCCGCTCTCGGAGGAGTCGAAGAAGATCCTGGCCTACGCTTCGCACGAAGCGGAATCCATGATGCACCCCTACGTCGGGACGGAGCATCTGCTGATCGGCCTGCTTCGCGTCGACGGCTGCGTGGCCGGGCGGCTCCTGACCGCGCGCGGCTTCAACCTCTACGGCGTGCGCGAGGAGACGATCTCGCTCATCAAGGAGCGCGAGGTCTCGAAGCAGAAGAAGGAGCTGCCGTTCCTGGCCGAGTACAGCCGCGATCTGACGCAGCTCGCCGGCACCGGCGCGTTCGATCCGCTCATCGGGCGCGACAAGGAAGTCGAGCGGATCATCCAGATCCTTTCGCGGCGTACGAAGAACAACCCGATCCTTCTCGGCGAGCCGGGCGTCGGCAAGACGGCGATCGTCGAAGGGCTCGCGACCCGGATCGTGGAAGGGGCGGTCCCCATCTTTCTCTCGTCGAAGAAGATTCTCGCGCTCGACCTGTCGCTCATCGTCGCCGGGACGAAGTACCGCGGGCAGTTCGAGGAGCGGCTGAAGGGGATCATCCGCGAGCTCCGCGAGAACCCGGACCTGATCATCTTCATCGACGAGATCCACTCGTTGATCGGCGCGGGATCGGCCGAGGGCTCGCTCGACGCGGCCAACATCCTGAAACCCGCGCTGTCCCGGGGCGAAGTCTCGTGCATCGGCGCGACGACGCTGAAGGAGTACCGCAAGTACATCGAGAAGGATCGCTCCCTGCTGCGCCGCTTCCAGGCGATCAACGTCACGGCGCCGTCGGAGAACGAGACCTTCGAGATCCTCGAGGGCGTCAAGGACCGGTACGAGCAGTTCCACAAAGTGCGGTACTCGGCCGAGGCGATCAAGACGGCCGTGTACCAGTCGAACCGCTACATCACGGACCGCTTCTTCCCGGACAAGGCGATCGACATCCTCGACGAGGCCGGCGCGAAGGTGAAGCTCAAGCGCGTGGCCGACACGCAGAACCTGCGCAAGCTCGAGGTCGAGATCCGCCAGATCGTCAAGGAGATGAAGAAGGCGATCTCCGACAAGGACTTCGAGAAGGCGGTCTTCCTGCGCGAGCGCGAGATCGAGCTGAAGGAAGAGATCGAGCGCGCCAAGGCGCAGTCGGCCGAGCGCAGCGAGGCCACGCAGGAGGTCACGCGGCGCGACATCGAGGAGATCATCTCCTCCTGGACGGGCATCCCCGTCGCCTCGCTCGAGATGGAGGAGGCCGAGAAGCTCCTCCACATGGAAGACGCCCTGCGGCGGCGGATCGTCGGCCAGGAGGCCGCGATCGTCGGCGTCTCGAAGGCGATTCGGCGCTCCCGGCTCGGCGTCAACAATCCGAACCGGCCGATGGGCTCGTTCATCTTCCTGGGGCCCTCGGGCGTCGGCAAGACCGAGGTTGCCCGGCGCCTGGCCGAGTTTCTCTTCGAGAACCAGAAGTCGCTCGTGCGCTTCGACATGTCGGAGTACATGGAGAAGCACGCCGTCTCCAAGCTCATCGGGTCGCCGCCGGGCTACGTCGGTCACGAGGAGGGCGGCCAGCTCACCGAGCGGATCCGGCGCAATCCCTACAGCGTGATCCTGTTCGACGAGATCGAGAAGGCGCACCCGGACATCGCCAACCTGCTCCTCCAGATCCTGGAAGACGGGATCCTGACCGACGCCTACGGCAACGTGGTGGACTTCAAGAACACGCTGATCATCATGACGTCCAACATCGGGACGAAGCATCTCGTCAACCGCAGCCGCGTCGGCTTCGGCGGCGGCAAAGAGGCCCAGACGACGCGCGAGATCGAGGAGCTCGTCCTCAAAGAGCTTCGGCGCGATTTCTCGCCCGAGTTCATCAACCGCATCGACGACGTGATCGTCTTCCACCCGCTCGGCCGGCCCGAGCTCGCGAAGATCTGCCGCCTCCTGATCGACGACGTCAACGCGACGCTCGCTCCGAAGGGCGCGTGGATCGACATCGACGACGCGGCGGTCGAGTGGCTGCTGGCCCAGAGCGGCGACGACCCGAACATGGGCGCGCGGCCGCTGCGGCGGGCGATCCAGAAGAACATCGAAGACCCGGTGTCCGAGCTGCTGATCGCTGCCCGGGACGAGCGCCTCGAGGCGATCGAGGTTCGGGTCGGACCGGACAAGCTGCGCATCACGGCCCGCGAAGGCGAGCCGATTTCTCAGGGGCGCTGACCTCTTGCGGAAGGGGTCCTTCGGGGCCGCGGTCCTGGCCGCGGCGCTGACGGGCGTTGCGGCCGCCGCCGCGCAACAACCTCCCGAGTCCCAGCCGTCTCCCGAGCCGACTCCCGTCCCGGCGCCGGCGGTTCCCGGGCAGCAGCCGCCGCCTCCGGCTCCCGCGCCACCCTCCGTGGTCGCGCCGGCGGACCGCGTCATCGGCATCCGGGTCGTCGGGTACCAGACGGTGTCGCCCGACACGATCGCCCACTATCTCGGCATCAAGGTGGGCGAGGCGTACGACCCGGAAAAGGTCCGGAAGAACTTTCCGGCCCTCTGGGAGGCGGGCCTCCTCGAGAACGCGAAGATCGAGGCCGAACGTTCTCCCGAGGGCGTGACGCTCGTCATCACGATCGAGGAGCGTCCGCTGGTCAAGGACGTCGAGTACGTCGGCAACAAGAAACTCTCGACCTCCCAGATCAAGGACGCGCTCAAGGACGGCAAGGTCGAGATCCACGCCGGGGCGCCCCTGTCGCTGCGCGACGTGGCGCGCGCCCGGTCGGTCATCGCGGACTTCTACACGCAGCAGGGCTTCCGGAGCGCCACGATCGACTACCGGATCGACGACATCTCGAAGACCGAGAAGAAGGTCGTCTTCCTGATCGACGAGGGCGACAAGGTCAAGATCGAGTCGATCCAGTTCACGGGGAACACCGACGTGTCCGCCCAGGCCCTGCGCAACGCCATGACCAAGACGAAGGTGGCGACGTGGTGGCGGCTGTTGTCCGAAAACACCGTGTACAGCCAGGCCAACTACGAAGCCGACGTCGAGAGCATCAAGGGCCTGTACCAGTCGAAGGGCTACAAGGACGTCGTCGTCAAGGACCCGATCCTCGACGTCTACGTGACCAACCCGAAGGCCAAGCCCGAAAAGATCAAACGGCGCGTCCGCATCACGATCCCGATCGTGCAGGGCGAGAAGTTCTTCACGAACACGATCACGATCACGCGCGTGCTCCAGAGCGGGCAGCCGGCCGATCCGCCCGACGCGACCGTCTTTCCGTCGCGGGTTCTGCTGAAGAACTTCAAGGAGCTGCCGCCCGGATCCATCCTGAACCGCGACAAGCTCGTCGAGGGTCTCGCGACGATCGAGTCGATGTACAAGACGCGGGGCTACATCTACTGGTTCGCCGACCCCAGCTACAAGGAGGTCGGCAAGAACCGCGTCGACGTGGACATCCGGATGTTCGAGGGGGAGAAGTTCTACCTCGGCCGCCTCGAGGTGCAGGGCAACACCATGACGCGCGACAAGGTCATCCGCCGCGAGTTCGGCCTCGACGAGGGCGACGTCATGGACATGGAGGCCGTCAAGAAGAGCATCCAGAAGATCTCGCAGCTCGGGTACTTCAAGCTCGGCGAGGAACCGCAGTTCTCGGTTCGCGGCGAAGAGAAGAAGGTCGACGTCGTCCTGAAGGGACAGGAGACCAGCCGCAACGAGATCCAGTTCGGCGCGGGGTACTCGGGGTACGACGGATTCTTCGGGCAGTTCTCGTTCCAGACGCGCAACTTCATGGGCCGCGGCGAGATCCTGGGCGTCTCGGCGCAGGTCGGCAAGGTCTCGAAGTTCTTCGACATCTCTTACACGGTCCCGTGGTTCATGGACAAGAACCAGTCCGTCGGCGCCTCGATCTTCAGCCGCAACGTTCTCTACTCGTCGGTGCAGGAGACCCGCAAAGGCGCCACGCTCTTCTACGGCAAGGGCATCGGCCTCTTCGACTCCGTCTCCGCCCTCTACGCTTACGAGAACATCAACGCGGATTACCCGATTGCCTCCGCCCCCGTCCCGCCCGGGCAGCCGGCGCCCCCGCAGAAGCTCGTGGACACCTCCGGCAAGACCTCGTCGCTGACGCCGGCCTACCGGTACGACAGCCGCAACGACCCGATGAACCCGACGCGCGGCTTCCGCCTCACGGCGGCGGTGCAGATCGCGCCGGACGCCTTCGGCGGGACGAACTCGTTCATCAAGCCGACGCTCGGCTCGTCGATCTACATTCCCGTCCCCCTGCCGCGCAACGCCGTGCTCGCGTTCAACGCCGAGATCGGGTACCTGCTGCAGGTGGGCAGCACGCCGCTGCCGATCTTCGAGCGCTTCCAGCTCGGCGGCGAGCAGAGCATGCGCGGCTACTCGCAGGGCGCGATCGTTCCGCTGCACCCCAACACGAACGTCGTGTTCACCGACGACCAGGGCCGCATCCTCGGCGGAAACAAGTTCTTCGTGATCAACGCCGAGTACCAGTTCCTGAACATCGGCCCGGCGACCCTGCTCGCGTTCTACGACTTCGGCAACAACTACTACGACACGCAGTCGATCTCCCTGACGAACGTGCGCATGGCCTTCGGGGCGGAGCTGCGGGTCTTCCTCCCGATCTTCCAGGCGCCCCTGCGCTTCATCTATGCCATCAACCCGAACCCCGTCCAGCCGCTCGACCAGTACGGGTTCCCGGCGCCGAACCTGACCGAGAAGAAGTCGGGCTTCACCTTTTCGATCGGCCGGACGTTCTAAGGCGCGCCCCGCCGGCGGGCGGAGAGGGCGGGAGCGTCGCGTTCGGGCTCTCTCACGGAACGGAGGGGTCGGGTCGGCGCGGCAATGGGAAAGACGGCCCGCCGAGAGGGCTGGAGCGTCGCGTTCGGACCCTCGCTCGGCCTGGAGCCGTCGGGTGGCGGCGGCCGTGGGGAAGGCAAGTCCTGCGGTGAGCTGAAGGCGGCGAGCTGGAAGCTCGAAACCCCGGAATGAGGCCGTTTTTGGCCCTGTTGTCGGGACCGCGGTTTTTGCTACACTTTCGCGCTTTCGCGGAGAAGGAGTTGGAATGAAACGCTTTGTCTTGACGGTGGCGGCCGCCCTGACCGCGGCCATCGCCAGTGCCCAGGGCGCTCCGGCGGCGGCCGCGGCCCCCGCGCCGGCGCCGGCCGGCCCGGTGAAGATCGGTGTCATCAACGTCGAGCGGCTCGTGCAGGAATCCGCCCTCGGAAAGGAAGCCTTCAACCGGGTCAAAAAGCTCAACGATTCGAAGAAGGAAGAGGGTGAGAAGCTCCAGAAGGAGCTGCGCGACATGGAGCAGAAGCTCGCCGATCAGGGCTCGTCCATGGCCGACGACAAGCGCGAAGCGCTCCAGAAGAGCTATCAGGAGAAGGCGATTGCCTTCAAGCGCTTCCAGGACGACGCGAACCGCGACCTCGAGGCCGCTCAGAAGAAGGAGCTCTCGGAGCTCGAGCGGCGGGTCTTCCCGGTGATCAACCAGGTCGGCAAGGAAAAAGGCTACACGCTGGTCTTCAACAAGTTCCAGTCGGGCCTGGTGTACGCCGACGACTCGGTCGACATCACCGACGAGGTGTTGAAGATCTTCAACACGACCGTGGCGGTTCCGGCGCCCAAGGCCGCCGACACCAAGCCGGCCGCCCCGGCCAGGCCGCCCGCGGCGGCTCCGACGAAGAAACCGTCGTAACCGCCGGCGCCGGGAGTCGAGACGCCGTGGCCCGGTCGCGAGTCCAGAGCACCAGCGCTGGCAGGCGCGGCCGTTCCGGGGGGAACCCCCGCCCGGGGTTCACGCTCGAGGAGGTGGCCGCGGCGGTTGGCGGCCGCGTGGCGCGGCGCTCCGGCGCGCGCCTGTCGGGCGTGGCGCCGCTCGAGACCGCCGGCCCTTCGGACCTCTCGTGGGTCGCCGACGAGCGTCACGTTCGCGACGCCGAGAAGAGCCGCGCCGGCGCGTTGCTCGTCGCTTCCGAAGCGCTCTCGGCCGGAAAACCCTGCGTCGTCGTCGAGCGCCCGCCCCTGGCGCTCGCCCTGTGTCTCGAGGCGTTTCGGCCGGCGCCGCGCCGGAAGAACGGAGTGGCCCGCGGCGCCTCGGTGCATCGAACCGCTCGGCTCGGGAGGGGCGTGGCGGTCGCGGCCGGCGCGACCGTTTCCGCCGGGGCGCGGGTCGGGGCGCGGACGGTCCTTTCGGCCGGAGCGTACGTCGGCGAGAACGCCTCGGTCGGCGAGGACTGCGTGTTCGGACCGAACGCGACGCTGGCGGACGGTTGCCGTATCGGCGACCGTTGCATCCTGCAGGCCGGCGCCGTGGTCGGGTCGGATGGCTTCGGCTACGTCTGGGATGGCGTCCGCCATCGAAAGATCCCGCAGGTCGGCATCGTGCGGATGGAGGACGACGTCGAGGTCGGCGCCAATGCCGCCATCGACCGCGCCACGCTCGGCGAAACGGTGATCGGCCGGGGGACCAAGATCGACAACCTCGTCCAGATCGGCCACAACGTGGTCGTCGGGGAGCACGCGCTCCTCTGCGGCCAGGCGGGCGTGGGCGGCTCCTCGCGCCTGGGCCGCGGTGTGACGCTCGCCGGTCAGGTCGGCGTCTCGGACCACGTCACGATCGGCGACGGCGCGGTTCTGACCGGACAGGCCGGGATCGCCCGCCGCGGGCGGGTCGGGCCGGGAGCCGTCGTTTCGGGCATGCCGGCTCTGCCGCATCGCGAGTTTCTGAAGCGGGCGGCCTTGCTGGGCCGCCTGGAAGCCGTCTTCGGGCGCCTGTCGGCGCTGGAAGAGGCCGTGACCAGGTCGAGGAAGGGAGGCTGACCGTGGAGCTCGGGATCGCGGACATACTCAGGACCCTGCCGCACCGATACCCTTTTCTGCTCGTGGACCGCATCCTCGAGCTCGAGCCGGGAAAGCGCGTCGTGGGAATCAAGAACGTGACGTTCAACGAGGAATTCTTCCAGGGCCACTTCCCGGGAAACCCCGTGATGCCCGGTGTCCTCGTGCTCGAAGCGATGGCGCAGGTGGCCGGCGTGGGTCTGCTCGGGGTCACGCCGGACAAGGAGAAGAAGCTGCTGTACCTGTCGGGCGTCGACCGATGCCGCTTCCGGCGGCCGGTCGTGCCGGGAGACCAGCTGCGAATCGAGGCCGAGATCGTGTCGCTGAAGATGCGCGTCTGCAAGTGCCGGGCGCGGGCGATGGTGGATGGCAATCTCTGCGCCGAGGCCGAGCTGCTCTCGGTGCTGGTGGATCGCCCATGAGCAGCGTGACGATCCATCCCTCGGCGGTCGTCGCCGCGACCGCCGAGCTCGGCCAGGGGGTCACGGTCGGGGCTTACGCCGTGGTCGGGGAAGGCGTGATCCTCGGCGACGGCACGACCGTCGGCAACCACGCCACCGTGGAGGGGCCGTCGGCGTTCGGCGAAGACAACCGCATCTTCCCGCACGCGGCCCTCGGCTTCGAGCCGCAGGACCTGAAGTACCGCGGCGAGCCGACCCGACTCGTCGTCGGGAGGCGGAACGTCTTTCGCGAGTTCTCGACCGTGCAGCGCGGGACGGCGACGGGCGGCGGCGAGACCGTCGTGGGCGACGACAACTACTTCATGAACTACACGCACGTCGCCCACGACAACCGCATCGGCTCCAACGTCGTGATGGCCAACTGTTCCGTGCTCGCCGGCCACGTTCAGGTCGGCAACCACGCCAAGATCGGGGCCTTCAACGCAGTGCATCAGTTCTGCCGAATCGGCGCGCACGCGTTCATGGGGGCTTACACCGCGTGCCGGCAGGACGTGCTGCCGTTCTGCCGGACCGAAGGGATGGAGGATCCGAAGACTTTCGGGATCAACACCATCGGGTTGAAGCGCGCGGGGTTCTCCGACGACCGCGTCGAGGCGCTGCAGAAGGCCTACCGTCTCCTGCGACAGTCGAAGCTGAACACCAGCCAGGCCCTCGAGCGCATCGCCGAGGAGCTTTCGGGGCAGCCCGACGTCGAGGAGCTCGTCCAGTTCATCCGGACCAGCGAGCGGGGTTTCATCAAGTGACGGGGCGGCCCCGGTGAGCGCCGCCCCGCCCGTCCGGCTCGCGGTGGTCGGCGTCGGCCACCTGGGGAAGCAGCACGCGCGCGTGGCGGCGCGGCTGCCGGGCATCGCCGTCGTCGGCGTCCACGACCATCATGCGGGGCGCGCCGGAGAAGTGGCGGCGGCCGAGGGGGTCGCGGTCCTCGCCACGCTGGACGAGGTCGCCGACCGGGCCGAGGCCGTCGTCATCGCCACGCCCACGGCGAGCCATCGGAGTCTCGCCGGCTACTTCCTCGAACGGGGACTCGACGTGCTCGTCGAGAAACCGATGACGGCGTCGCTCGCCGACGCCGAAGCGCTCGTCGGGCTGGCCCGGAGCCGGCGGCGGATCCTCGAGGTCGGCCACGTCGAACGGTACAACCCGGCGGTCGACGCGGTCCTCGGTCGCGTGTCCGCCCCCCTCTTCATCGAGGGGCATCGGCTGGCCGCGCCGACCGAGCGAAGCCTCGACATCGACGTCGTGCTCGACCTGATGATCCACGACCTGCAGATCGTGGCGGCCCTCGTCGGGCGCCCCGTGCGCGAGGTGCGCGCGGCCGGCATGCCCGTCCTGACCGATCGGGTCGACATCGCCAACGCGCGTTTGGAATTCGAGGGAGGGTGCGTGGCGAACCTGACCGCCTCCCGGGTTTCGACCGAGCCGATGCGCAAGCTCCGCGTGTTCGCGCCGCCGCTGTACTGTTCGATCGACACGCAGGCGCGCTCGGTGGCCGCGCATCGTCTCGTTGCGGGAGCCGGCCGGCCCACGGTGGTCCCCGAGTCGATCGCCGTCGAAGGCGGCGATCCGCTCTCGCGCGAACTGGCGGACTTCGCCGGCGCGGTGCGGGAGCGCCGCGACCCGGTCGTGACGGGAGAGGTCGGCCGGGACGCGCTGGCGCTCGCCGAGCGCGTCGCGGCGGCGATCGAGGAGCATCGGCGGATCGCCGGGGCGGCTCGATGAGCGAGCCGGCCCGGATCGGCCTGATCGGCGGAAGCGGCGTCTACGACCTCGCGGCGATCGAGGGGCTCCGGGAGGAGCGCCTCGACACGCCGTTCGGCGAGCCCTCGGACGCCTATTTCACCGGGACCCTCGCCGGCGTGCCGGTGGCGTTCCTGTCCCGACACGCCCGCGGCCACCGATTCTCGCCGACCGAGATCAATTACCGCGCCAACGTCTGCGGCTTCAAGATGCTCGGGTGCGACGCGCTGCTGTCGGCTTCCGCCTGCGGGAGCCTCCGCGAGGAGTACGCGCCCCGCCATGCCGTCATCCCGGACCAGTTCATCGACCGGACGCGGCACCGCGCGGACACGTTCTTCGGCGAGGGCGTCGTGGCGCACGCCGGCTTCGCCGACCCCGTGTGCCCGGCGCTCGCGGCGGATCTCCAGGGCGCGGCGCACGAGGCGGGCCTGACCGTCCATCGGGGCGGCACGTACGTGTGCATGGAAGGCCCCCAGTTCTCGACGCGCGCCGAGTCCAACCTCTACCGGGGCTGGGGAGCGGACGTGATCGGGATGACGAACGTGACGGAGGCTCGCCTGGCCCGCGAAGCGGAGCTCTGCTACGCGAGCCTGGCGCTGGTGACGGACTACGACTGCTGGCGATCGCACACCGAGGACGTCTCGGTCGAGGTCATTGTCGCGATCCTCGGCGAGAACGCGGCCGCGGCCCGCCGGACCCTCGCGGGCGCCGTGACGCGGATCGACGCTTCGCGGACGTGTGGCTGCCGGGACGCGATGCGGTACGCCATCATCACGGATCGAGCGGCGATCCCGGCATCGGCGCGCGAGCGGCTGCGGCCGGTCGCGGGGAGGTACCTGTGAGGAACGGGCGGATCGTGGTGACCGGGTCGGTGGCGTTCGACTACCTCATGACGTTCCCGGGCCGCTTCACGGAGCACCTGATCCCGGACCGGATGGCCCGCCTTTCCGTGTCCTTTCTGGTCGACGAGATGCGGCGGGTCCCCGGCGGCTGCGGGCCCAACATCGCCTGGGGGCTCGCGCTCCTCGGGGAGCGGCCGGCGCTGCTCGCGACGGCGGGCGCGGATGCGGCGGAGTATCGCCAGCGTCTGGACGCCGCCGGCATCGACGTGTCGGCGCTGCGGCTCGACGCGGACCTCTTCACGGCGTCGTTCTTCGTCTCGACGGACCTCGATCAGAACCAGGTCGCGTCGTTCTACACGGGGGCGATGGCGCGGGCGCGCACGCTGCCGCTCGACACGCTCGACCCGGAGTCGATCGCGTTCGTCGTGATCTCCCCGAACGACCCGCCGGCGATGGCGGCGCACGCCGCCTTCTGCCGCGACAACGGCATTCCCTTCCTCTACGATCCGAGCCAGCAGGTCACGCGCCTCTCGGGCGAGGAGATGGTCGAGGGGCTCCAGGGCGCGGCGATCCTGATCGTCAACGACTACGAGTTCGGGATCCTCACCCACAAGACCGGGCTGTCGAAGGAGCAGATCGAGCGCCGAGTGCCGGTGCTCATCGTCACGCACGGGCCGGACGGCTCCGCGATCCACGCGCCGCTCGGGCCCGACGGTCGAATCGTGCACCACGTCCCGCCCGCGAAGATCGAACGCGAGGCGCTCGACCCGACCGGGGTGGGGGATGCCTACCGCGCCGGGCTGCTGCGCGGACTGCGGATCGGCGCGCCCTGGCCGGTCGCCGGCCGGATCGGAAGCGTCGCGGCGGTGTATTGCCTCGAGCACCAGGGGCCGCAACCGCCGCGCTACACGCCGGCGGAGTTCCTGACCCGTTACGTGCGCAATTACGGCGAAACCCCCGAGCTCGACCGGCTCTTTTCCTGACGGGGCGCGGGCAGGGTACAATTCCCTTTCTTCGATAGAGAGGGCAGGTCCTTGAGCATGCGCGTCTCGCGCCGCGTCGCGGCATCTTTCTCGCCGAGGCAATACGAGGGGAGCCTCGACGCCGCGGGGTTGCGGTTCGGCGTGGTCTGCGCGCGGTGGAACCCCACGGTCACCGACGCCCTGCTCGATGCTGCCGTGGACACGCTGCGCCGGCGCGGGGCCAGAGCCTCCGACGTCGGCATCGTGCGGGTGCCCGGCGCCTTCGAGGTCGCTGTCGGCGCCAAGGTACTCCTCGACGCGGGGCGGTACCACGCCCTCGTCGCCCTGGCGGCCATCGTCCGCGGCGAGACCAGCCACCACGAGGTGCTGGGCCATGCCGTGGCGTCGGCCCTGGCCTCGTTGACGGTGACCTCGGGCGTTCCCATCGGGTTCGGGCTGCTCACCTGCGACACGATGGAGCAGGCCCGCGAGCGGACCGACAAGGGCGTCGAAGCCGCGGAGGCCGCCATCGAGATGGCGAATCTCGGCCGCCAGCTCATGAGGAAACCCTGATGGGCGCGCGCCGGAAAGCCCGCGAACTCGCGCTCCAGATGCTCTACGAGCACGACGTTTCGGGCACGGAGCCGCAGGAGATGTTCAAGCGCTCCGACGAGTTGAAGAGCGCGCCGGAGGGGCTGCAGGACTTCACGCGCCGCCTCGTTTCCGGGACGCTGTCGCACCGCAACGACCTCGACGACCTCATCTCGCGGCAGGCGGACCACTGGCGCCTGGCCCGGATGCCGGTGGTGGATCGGAACATCCTGAGGCTCGCGCTCTTCGAGCTGCTGCACGAGCCCGAGACGCCGCGCCCCGTCGTCATCGACGAGGCCCTCGAAATCGCCAAGCGCTTCTCGACGCCGAAGTCCTCGCAGTTCATCAACGGGATCCTGGACGGCGTCCTGAAGGGCCGCAGGGGCGCGCCGCCTCCCGCACCGTGAGGATCGTGGCCCGTCTCGCGCTGGCGGCGGCGCTCGCGGCCGCGCCGGCCCTCCGCGGCGACGAGCTCGCGGTGTACCGGGCGACGGGAGCGGAGCCGGGTCTCTTCGACCAGTACGACAACGACGGCTACTCGCTCGCCGTCACGCGCGCGGCCGACGGAACCCTGGAGCTCTCGGTGCGCGTCAGCGGCGCGCCGCTCGAAAGCCGCGCGCCCTTTCCGACCGGCGCGCCCCGCGAGGCCGCGCTGACGGCGGCGCCGGAGCGCGACGCCTGGGCGCTCGCGCTCGCGGGCTCGGCGAAGACCGAAGCCGACGCGGTCGAGCGGATCCTCGAGGGGATCGCCGCGCACGTGCGCTACGACGGCGACCGCGCGCGGCGCCAGGATCCGGCTTCCGTCTACGCCTCGGGCCGCGCGCATTGTGTCGGGTTCGCCGAGCTCGCCGTGGACCTCCTGCGCCGGGTCGGAATCACCGCGCGGACCGTGCAGGGCCTGCTCCGGACGCCGTCCTCGGCCGAAGGCTACGACTCGCACATCGGCGGCGTGTACCACCGCTGGATCGAGATCTATTATCCCGACCGCGGCTTCGTCTTCTCGGACCCCTCGGCGTCGATCAACGGAGTCGACGCCCGCTACATCGCCTTCGGCACGCGCGCGCTGGAGCGTCCCCGAGGCCTGACGGTGACCGCCCTCGAGACGTCCGGTCGGCTCGACTATCCGCTCCGGAAGCTTCCCGACGCGACCTTGCGCGTCCGTCCGGCGGCCCAATAAGGGTCGCTGGATCCCGAGCCCGGAAGGGGGGCCCTCGAGGCGGGCCCCGGCGGCGTCCGAGTTATATTCGCGCTCCCCGATGAGTGAGCGATACGCCCCGGGCGAGATCGAAGCGAAATGGCAGCGGCGCTGGGCCGACGCCGGCGTGGCCCTCGTGGACACCGCCGTGCCGGGCAACGAGTTCTACATGCTCAACATGTACCCGTACCCGTCGGGCAGCCGCCTCCACGTCGGGCACGGGCGTAACTACATCCTGGGCGACGCGCTCTACCGGCGAGAGCGCATGGCCGGCCGCACGGCCCTGAACCCGATGGGATGGGACGCTTTCGGTCTGCCGGCCGAAAACGCCGCCATCCAGAGCGGCGTCCACCCGCGCGAGTACACCCTCGGCAACATTGCCCGGATGAAGGAGCAGCTCGGCGCCCTCGGGTGCCTCTACGACTGGTCGAAGGAGCTCGCCTCCTGCGATCCGGGGTACTACCGCTGGAACCAGTGGCTCTTTCTCCGCATGTGGGAGCGTGGCCTGGCCTACCGCAAGACGGCGCCGGTCAACTGGTGCCCGGGCTGCCGGACGGTGCTCGCCAACGAGCAGGTCGTCGACGGACGCTGCGAGCGTTCGGACGACCCGGTCGAGATCCGCGACCTGACGCAGTGGTTCTTCCGCGTCACGGACTACGCCGAGCGACTGCTCACCGGGCTCGACCGGCTCGAGCACTGGTCCGAGCGCGTCAAGACCATGCAGCGCAACTGGATCGGCCGCTCGGAAGGCGCCGAGATCCCGTTCCCGGTCGAGGGGTTGACCGAACCCGTCACGGTGTTCACGACGCGCCCGGACACGCTTTACGGCGCGACGTTTCTCGCGCTCGCCCCCGAGCACCCGGCGGCGGCGCGCCTCGCGGAGCGGTCGCCCGGGCGCGCCGGGATCGAGGCGTTCGTGGATCGCGTGCGGCGGGAGTCGCGACTCGAGCGCGAGTCGGCCGGGGGCAGGAAGGAAGGCCTCGCGACGGGGGCGTTCGCCGTGCACCCGGCGACCGGGGGCCGGATTCCCGTCTGGCTCGCCAACTTCGTGCTGCCGGAGTACGGGACCGGGGCGATCATGGGCGTGCCCGCGCACGACGAGCGCGACTTCGAATTCGCGCGCCAGTACGGCATCCCGGTGCGGGCCGTCTACCGGAGCTCCGACGCCGACCCGGACGGCGAGGCGATGACCGAAGCCCGCCCCCACGGGGGCGTGCTCTTCGGCTCCGGCGACTGGGACGGCACGCCGAACGGCCCGGAGGCGATCCGGGTCGCGGTCCGCTGGCTCGAGAAACGGGGGCTCGGCAAGGGCAAGGTCGGATACCGCCTGCGCGACTGGTTGATTTCGCGCCAGCGCTACTGGGGCACGCCCATCCCGGCGATCCACTGCGCGGCCTGCGGCGTGGTGCCGGTGCCCGACTCCGACCTGCCGGTCCTGCTGCCGGACGACGTGGAGTTCCGGGGGGCGGAAGGAAATCCGCTCGAGAAGTCGGAGACCTTCGTCCGCGTGCGCTGTCCGAAGTGCGGCGCCGACGCGCGGCGCGAGACGGACACCATGGACACGTTCGTCGATTCGTCCTGGTACTACCTCCGCTTCCTGAACCCGCACGATGCCGAGAGGATGGTCGACACCGAGCGCGCCGCGCGGTGGATGCCCGTCGACCAGTACATCGGCGGCATCGAGCACGCGATCCTGCACCTGCTCTATGCCCGCTTCGTGTGCCGGGTCCTGAAGGACATGGGTCTCGTGGATCTCGAGGAGCCGTTCGAACGGCTCTTCAACCAGGGCATGATCACCCGCCTGAACCCGGCGACGGGCAAGATCGAAAAGATGTCCAAGTCCCGCGGGAACACGGTCTCCCCGGACGAGCTGATCGCGCGCTTTGGCGCGGACACGGTGCGTCTCTACACGCTCTTCATCGGTCCGCCCGAGAAGGAGTCGGAGTGGTCCGAGGAAGGCGTGGCCGGCGCCTACCGGTTCCTGAACCGGGTCAACGACCTGTGCGAGCGGACGGTCGGCCTCGTCGGAGACGGCGGGCCGGCGGACACGCCGCTCTCCCGGCTGACGCATCGCTCGATCGAACGCGTCACGGAGGACGCCTCGCGCTTCCACTTCCACACCGCGATCGCGGCCCTGATGGAGTTCCAGAAGGGGATCGTCGAGGCGCTCGAGGAGGGCCGCGAGGCGCCCGGCGCCGTCCGCGCCGCGGTCCGGACGCTCCTGCAGCTGCTCCACCCGATCGCGCCGCACCTGACCGAGGAGTGGTGGCACCGCTTCGGGGAGCGCGGATTCCTCGTGGAATCGCGCTGGCCGACCTGGGACCCGGCGCTCGCGACCTCGCTCGGCGTGACGCTCGTCGTCCAGGTCAACGGCAAGGTCCGCGGCAAGCTGGAGCTGCCCCGCGGGGCCTCCGAATCGGAGGCGCTCCGGATCCTGGGGGGCGACGAGCGCCTTCGCCCCTGGCTCGACGGCAAGGAGATCACGCGGACCGTCTTCGTGCCCGACCGGCTCCTGAACCTGGTCGTGCGTTGAGATCTGCCGGGCGGCTCGTTTTCGTCCTCGCCGTCCTGTCGAGCGCGGGCTGCGGCTACGCGCTCGTCGGCAAGGGCTCGTCCCTGCCGGAGTGGATCAAGGTCGTGCAGTTCACGACGCTCGAGAACCGGACGCCGCAGGTGGAGCTCGAACAGCGGTTCTCCGCGGCGATCAACCGCGAGCTGGTGTCGCGCGGACGTTTCAAGGTCCAGGCCGGCCCGGACGGCGCCAACGCGGTCCTGTCCGGCGTGGTCCTCGCCTTCGACCTCTATCCGGTCGCCTTCGACTCGCAGGGCCGGGCGACCGACTACCAGGTGCGCGTGACGGCGCGCGTTTCGCTCAAGTCGCTGCCCGACGACAAGCCGATCTGGGAAAACCCCGCCTTCACGTTCCGGGACAACTACCAGTTCTCGGCGACGGCGGCGTCTTATGCCGACCTCGTCAACGACGCGATCGACCGGGTAGCCGACCGGTTCGCCCAGAGCCTGGTGACGAGCATGCTCGAGGGGTTCTAGGGCGCAAAACGTGGCCGCGCCGGTGCGGACCGGATCCGTGCGCGGCTGCCGTTTTTCCGGGCGACTCCGTCGCCGCGGGACTGGCGGGCCGGTCTTCCGGCGACGGTGACTTCGGCGGGCCTCCCCTCTACTTCGCTTTCGCCTTCTTCGCCAGCCGGCTCTTGTAGCGCGCGGCGGCGTTCTTGTGGATGACGCCCTTGGACAGGGCGCGGTCGATCTCGGAGTGGGTGGCGGGGATGGCCGAGGCCTTCTTGCCGGGCTCGAGCTGGCCGTACTTCTTGACGGCGGAGCGCAGGCGCGAGACGCGGCTGCGGTTGCGGGCCCGCTTCTGCGTGGCCTGGCGGTTGCGCTTTTCGGCAGACTTGATGTTGGCCATGAAGCTTCTTCTTCTCCTGTCTTGTCGCTGGTATTGCCGATCCCGACGGACCGGCCGGGGATTCTACTTCGTTTCGACGCCGAGCGTCTTCAGCCGGGCCTTGGCCAGGCGGGCTTCCTCGGATGTCGGGAACTCGTGGATGACGTACTGGAGCTGGACGATCGCCTCGGCCTTCTGACCCTGTTCGAGCATCGCGTAGCCCTTCTTCAGGAGGGCCGCCGCGGCCTTGTCGCTGGCCGGCCACTGCTTGAGGAGCTTTTCGAAGTCGGCGACCGCCTCGGGGTACTTCTTCTGGGCGTAGTGCGACTCGCCGATCCAGTACTGGGCGTTGTCCGAGAGGTCCGTCGACGGGTACTGCGCGATGTAGTCCTCGAACCCCTGGATCGCGAGGGCGTAGCGTCCCTTGGTGTAGTCGGCGTAGGCCGTGTCGTAGAGCTCGGTCGGCGTCGGCCCGGCGGGCCGGGCGGGCGTCGCGGCGGCCGGTGCCGCGCCGGGCGGGGCTCCGGGCGCGGGAGCCGCGGGGGAGGCGTTCTTCAGGCGCAGCAGGTCTCCCTGCGTCTCCGCGATCTGCTGGGAGAGCTGGGAGAGACGCCGGTTCGTGTCCTCCAGCTTCGCCTCGAGCTGCTCCATCTTCGTCGTCAGCTCGCCCAGGCGGACGGCCGTGTCCGCATTCGACTTCAGGAGCTGCTGGGTCTGCGACGCGACGTTCTGGTTGAGTTTTTCGACTTCTTCCTTGCTCGAGGACTTGCGCTCCAGCGTCTGGAGCTGCTTCTGGATGTCATTCATCTGGCGGTGGAGCGCGTCGATGTCGCTCGACGAAACGCAGGCGGCCCCCGCGAGGAGGGCCGCCAGAGAGGGTGCCAGGAGGGCGGGGCGCCGGAAAACCAAGATTACTTGGCCGTGATGACGAGGTGGGCCCGGCGGTTCTTCTGCCAGCAGGTCTCGTTGGACTCGGTGCAGAAGGGCCGCTCCTTGCCGTAGGAAATCGTCTTCAGGCGGCTGGCGTCGATGCCGAGCGACACCAGGTACTCCTTGGCCGCGTTGGCGCGCCGGTCGCCGAGGGCGAGGTTGTAGGCCGCGGTGCCGCGCTCGTCGCAGTGGCCCTCGATCAGAACCTGCACGGACCCGTGCTTCTTGAGCCACTGGGCGTCGGCGGCGAGGACCGACCGGGCGTCCTCGCGGAGATCCGCCTGGTCGAAGTCGAAGAAGGCGTCGTTCAGGTAGCCCTTCTTGTTGAGGGTCTCGATGTCCATCACCGTGATGTCGACCGCCTCGACGTCGGTCGTCGGCGCGGGCTTGGGCGGCGGCGGGACGTTGGTTTCGGCGGGCTTGGCGGCCGTCACGGGAGGCCGCGCCTCGGGTGCGGTCGTCGGAGCTTTCTTCTTGCACGCAGACGCCAGGGGCAGGATCACCAGTCCCAGGAGCGCCGCGGTGGTGATCGCCGAGAATCGCTTGTTCATTCCACTACTCCTTGGCCCGCGGGAACGGGCGGAAAACCGGAGTGCCCGAATTTCAGTGTAGCAAAGAGCTCGCTAAAACCCCAGTCCGGCGTGCGGTTTCTCAAGGCACCCAGAACGGCTGGAGGTGATTCCCTCCCTGCGTGAGCTGCCGACGATTTTGCCCGTTCGCGTCGCTGACGTAGATCTGCGTGGATCCGTTGCGGCGTGACGAGTAGACGACCTTCTGGCCGTCGGGGGACCAGCTCGGATGGCCGTTCGAACCATCCGACGTGATCTGGATGGTTTGACCCGACGCAATGTCCATCACGCAGATGTTGAAGTCGCCTTCGTTGCGGCACGCGAACGCGATCTTCGAACCGTCCGGCGACCACGCGCCCTCGTCGTTCCAGTTGCCCGCGAACGTCACGCGGCGCGAGCCCGCGCCCTCGGCGTCCATGACGTAGAGCTGCGGCGTCCCGGTCAGGTCCGACGTGTAGAGGATCTCGCGTCCGGTCGGCGACCAGGCGGGGGAGGCCTCGAGGGCGCGGCTGGTGGTCAGCCGATGCGCCGTGCCGCCGCCGGCGGGGATCGTGTAGATGTCGGTATTCCCCCTGGCCGACCCGGCGAAGGCGATCTGGCTGCCGTCGGCGGAAAGCGAGGGCGAGGCGTTCAGCTCGACGCCGGTCGCGACCTCGCGCTTCTCTCCGCCGTCGAGCCCCATCGTCCAGATCTGGGGGAAGAGCCGCACGTACGACGTGTACGCGACGCGCCCGCCGCCGGCCGAAGGGGAGATCGCAATCGACTTGTGCGACGTCAACGAGCGCGGATTGCGCCCGTCGAAATCCATCGCGGCGATTTCCTTGACGCCGTTCTGCTCGTTGACGTAGAGGATCGTCGACAGGAAAAACCCGGGCTTGCCGGTGAAGTACTTCACCAGGTCGTTGGCGAGGGTGTGGGCGATCCGGTCGACGTAGCTGGCGCCGCCCGAGTACTTGCGGCCGAGGATGAGCTTCCGGGACTTCAGGTCCCAGACGCGCGCCTCGACGGCGACGCGGTCGCCCGAGACCTCGCCGCGCGTATCGACGAGAACCTCCGCGCCCGTGCCGAGCCAGCGGTCGGCCGCATCGGGCGTGGTGAGGTCGCGATACCCGGTCGGGTAGTGCGCCGGGTCGGTGACGGAGAAGGCGCCGGCGTACTCGAGGTCCGACCGGAGCGTCGCGGTGAACGGGTCGACGACCTTGGCTTGCAGCGCGGCGTTGCCGGGAGCGAAGAGCGCCGGCACCGCGACGGCGAGGCGCCGCTCCGGGCCTCCCTTGATCACGATCTGAATGTCGTCGCCCGAGGCCGGCGCCGGCGTCGGGGCGGGTTGCTGGGCGAACGCCAGTCTCGCCAGGGCAAAGGCGGCAGCGGCCGCCACGAGGCTCCGGGGCATCGAGATCCTCCTCGGCAATTTCATTCAAAAACGACCTGGACCCCGAGTCGCGGGCCGCCAAACTCGGCCGGCAGGGGGGGCAAGGGCGAGGAATCGTAGAGGGCCCGCAGGGCCGCCCGGTCGACGAAAGGCAGCCCGCTCGTCGTCACGACCTTGATGTCGGTGATGGTGCCGTCGCGCTCGATCTGGAAGTGGACGACGACCGACTTCGTGAAGTCCCGCCGGTTGCGGCTGATGATCGAGACCATCTGCTCGATGTAGACGGGGTACTTGAAGTCGCTCTGATCGAGCTTCAGGCTTCCGATCCCCGCCGAGGCGCCCGGCCCCGCCGCGCCCGAATCGGCGGAGCCCGAGGTGTCGTCGCCGGCCGAGGGCAGGCTCACGGCGGGGGCGGCGGGCCCCGGCCGCGACACCGGCGCGGGCGTGGGTTTCTTCTTCTTGTCTTCCTTGGCGGGGAGCAGGAGCGCGTTCTTCGACGGCTTCGGCGCCTCCTCGACGGGGGGAGGCTTTTCGATCCTGGGCTTCGGCGCGGCCGGCGGCGGCGCCGGCTCCGGCTGCTGGACGACGGCGGGAGCCCGCACCGCGCCGGCCGGCAGCAGCCTCACCGCGACCGCGCGCGGCGCCGCGTAGCGGACCGGATGCGCGAGCGCCGACAGGAGGAACGCCGCGAGCACGCCGGCGTGGAGGAGGAACGCGAGGGCGCTCGCCGAGCCCCAGGGCACGCGCTCCTCCTGCCGCTGCGCGAGGATGTCGCCGACCGGATCCACGAGCTGTCAGCCGTCAGCCTTCGGCGATCAGCCTGGCGAGGCCTCTTCGACCCGGCCCGGTTGGAAGCGGAGCGCTGAGAGCCGAAGGCTTCCCCGTCATTTCGGTTTGGCGCCCGACGTGTCGGTGATCATGCCGAGACTCTCGATGCCCATGCGGTTCAGGAGGTCGAGCGTCTCGATCACCGTGCCGTACGAGAGGCTCCGGTCGGCCTTGAGCAGGACCGCCTTCTCCTTGTGGCCCCGGAGGATGGCGCGGAGGCGGTCCTTGAGGAGCCCGCGGGCCACCGGCGTCTCGTTGATGTAGTAGAGCCCGTCGCGCGAGATCGAGAGCACGATGGGATCCTCGAGGCCCGAGCGCAGGTTGGTCGTCGAGGTCTTCGGGAGCGCGACCGAAATGCCCTGGTGCAGCATCGGCGCGGTGACCATGAAGATGATCAGCAGCACGAGCATGACGTCGACCAGCGGCGTGACGTTGATGTCCGCCAGGTGGTCGAAGGGGTCGCCGGACTGTCGCTGGAAGGCCATGCCTCTTCAGGACACCGTCAGGTGAAGTTGCGTTCCGCCAGGTTGATGAACTCGAGCGAGAAGTCTTCCATTCCGGCGCGCTGCTCGCGGACCTTCCCCATGAAGTAGTTGTAGAAGATCATCGCGGGGATCGCCGCCGCCAGGCCCGCCGCCGTGTTGATGAGCGCCTCGGAGATGCCGGGCGCGACCGCGGCGATCGAGGTCGAGCCCGTCAGGCCGATGGCCCGGAAGGATTGCATGATGCCCCAGACCGTGCCGAAGAGGCCGATGAAGGGGCACGCGGCGGCGGTCGTCGCCAGGAAGGTCATCGAGCGCGTCAAGCGGGACATCTCGACCCCGATGGCCCGCTCGAGGGCGCGCTCGATGCCCGAGATGTTCTTGATGAGGAGCTTGCCCTGGGAGCCGCCCGCCGTCGTCGGCGCGTCGTCGGCGCGGATCGCTTTCACCTGGGCGTCCAGCTCCGCGTAGCCGGCCTTGAACAGCGTCGTCAGGGGGGTGTCCGACAGCTCGCCCGCGAAAGTGTTGACCTCGGAGAATCGCTTGGACTTGCGAAAGAACGCGACGAATTTCTCGGATTGCCGCGAGACCCGCCGCAGGCGGATGAACTTCGCGAAGATGATCGCCCAGGACACCAGGGAGAAGAACAGAAGGATGCCGAGGACGACCTTCGCGGTGGCGCCGGTCTCGGCGAAAAAGGAGAGGATCGAAGGCTGCCCGGGTAGGTTTTCTGATGTAACTGGCTGAAAGAGAGTCACGAGCATCGGTTTCGACCGTAACATAGGGACCGCAGAGGGTCAAAGGGAATGGAGATCCGCCCCGCCGGCGTTCTGGGCAACGTGAGGAGGATGCTGCGCCTGCTGGCGACGGCCGTTGCGCTCGCGGCGGCGCCGGCCGCGGCGTTCGCGCATCCGACGGACATCATGCCGGCGAGCGAGCTCTCGCCCGGCATGAAGGGCTACGGCTTCTCCGATCTCGGCGACGGGAAGGGCGTCCAGCGATTCGAGGTCGAGATCGTCGGCCTGCTCAAGAGCTACGCACCCAAACAGGACCTCATCCTCGCGCGAGTCACGGGAACGATGCTCGAAAAGACCGGAATCATCGCCGGCATGAGCGGCAGCCCGATTTACGTCGACGGCCGGCTCGTCGGGGCGCTCGCCTACGGCTGGCCGTTCTCGCGCGAGCCGATCTGCGGCATCACGCCGATCCAGAGCATGCTCGACATCCGCAAGGCTCCGGCGGCCCCGCCGGTGCCCATCGGCGGGGCGGCGACGCGCGCGTCGGTGCTCGTTTCGGCCTTTCGCGACCGCTCCTTTGCCGCGCCGTTCCAGTCGCTGCTCGCTCCGCTGAAGGGGGGATCCGAGGAGTCGGGTCCGTCGCCGCTGCCGCTGCCCGTGTCGCTCTCCGGCACGCTCGCTCCGGGACGGCTCTTCGGAGAGGTCGCGAGCCGCGCCGGCTGGATGGTGACGCCGTCGGGCGGATCCGCGGCGCCGGCCGTTGCGCCGAACGCGGGCGCCGCGGCGTCGCGGCTGGAGCCCGGGTCGGCCGTGGCCGCCGTGCTCCTGTCCGGCGACATGGTCCTCTCGGCGACGGGCACGGTGACCTGGGTGGATGGCAATTCCGTCCTGGCGTTCGGCCACCCGTTCCTCTCGATGGGCCCGGTCGACATGCCGATGGCCAGCGCCGACGTGCTCACCGTCCTGCCGTCGCTCTATCGCTCGTTCAAGTTCGCGACGAGCGGCGCCGTCCTCGGGTCGATCTCGCAGGACCGTTCGACCGGGATTCTCGGCAACTTCGGCGGCGCGCCGACCATGGTCCCCGTGACGATCCGCCTGACTTCGGAGGACCTGCCGACGCAGACCTTCCGGTTCGAGATCGTGCACAACTCCATGCTGACGCCGATCCTGCTGGCCGTGGCCGTGGACAACGTGCTGACGACCCTCGAGAAGCGCGCCGGCGAGCGGACGATCGTGTGGAAGTCCTCGATCGAGACCTCCGACCGGCCGGTCAAATGGGACTCGGTGTTCTCCGGGCTGTCGGCCAAGGACGACGCGGTGTCGTCGCTCGCGGTCCTGACGAATTTCCTGATGGCCAACGAATTCCGCGACCTCGCGATCCGGGGCGTGGACGTCGAGATCAACCACTCCGACCGCCTCCAGAGCGCGCGGCTCGTCCACGTCGAGGCGCAGAAGGAGCGCGTTCACCCGGGCGATACGGTTCCCGTCCTGGTCGATCTCGAGGACTTCCGCGGGGGGCCCCGCCGCGTCGTGATGTCGGCGAAGGTCCCGGCGGACGCGCCGCCGGGGCCGATGACCCTCTTCGTCGGCGACGGCAACGCCGCGACGGCGTACGACCTGGCGCTCTTCCCGCCGGATCCCCACTCGCTCGACCAGGTGATCGACTTCCTCGGGCGCGTCCGTCCCGCGAACACGCTGAACCTGATCGCGTATCGCCCCGCCCCCGGCGCCCTCGTCAACGGCGAGGCGCTCGCGGGGCTGCCGCCGAGCCGGGCGGCGATTCTGCACGACCGGGGGCCGGGCGACGGGACGCCCGACCTCGCCTACGTGCGGCTTCAGTCCGAGTCGGTCGAGCAGCCGGTGCCGCTGACCGGCTCGGCGCGGCTGACGCTCGACGTCCAGCCGAGGACCTGGTGAGGCGGGGCTTCCCGGGTCGGGCAGCGCTCGCCCTCGCGGCGGCGCTCGTCCCCGGCGCGCTCGGCGCGGCGGCGGCGCGGATCTGGGTCTGCGACACCGCGGCGGACTTCTCGGCGGGCGAGGCGCGCGGCGTTTCCGTTTCCTCGGCCGGGAGCCTCATCCTCGGCCGGACCCTCACGAAAGTCGACGGCGTGTCGGAACCAGTCCTCTTCGGAGCCTCGGCGGGCAAGGGTGGCGAGCTCTTCGTCGCCACCGGCGACGCGGGCGTCATCCTCCGCGTGCCGGCCTCCGGCAAGAGCACCACCGAGGCCAGGCTCGACGAGCAGGAAGTGACGGCCCTCGCCGTCGGGCCGGACGGCGCGTTGTACGCCGGCGGCTCGCCGGGCGGAAAGGTCTACCGCGTCCAGGGCGGCAAGGCGACGCTCTATTACGACACGAAGGCGCAGTACGTGTGGGCCCTGGCATTTTCCGGGCCGACGCTCTACGTCGGCACGGGAATCCCGGGCGAGATCCACCGGGTCAGCGGCGCCGGCAAGGGCGAGCGAATCCACGCCGCGAGCGATCCGCACGTCCGGGCGCTCTACGTGGACGGCGAAGGCCGGGTCTGGGCGGGGACCGCGGGATCGGGACTCCTGTTGCGCATCGACAAGAGCGGCCGCGTGACGACGGTCTACGACTCTTCCAAGCAGGAGGTCGCCTCGATCGCGGGCGATCGCTCGGGGCGCGTCTGGGCGGCGTTCTCCTCGGCCGAAGGATCGGGAGCGGCCTCGGGGGGCGAGCCCGTTTCGCTGCCGTCGCCGATCGCGCCGCCGAAAGCGCCGCGCGCCGCGGGACCTGGCGACGACGAGGACCGGGGCAAGGCCGAGGTTTCGGTTTCGGTCTCGACGCCGCGCCTGGCGCCGAGCCGCGGCTCCGGGCGAGGCGGCTACTCTTCCGAGGTTGTCCTGTTCGACGGCGCCGAGATTCCGCGGACCGTCTGGACGAGCTCCGACGAGATCGTCTTCGACCTCGCGCGCGACCCGTCGGGCGACGGCGTGCTCGCCGGAACGGGACCCAAAGGGAAGCTCTACGCCCTGACGCCGGAGACCTGGGCGCTCGCGCGGACCTTCGACGAGAAGCAGGTGACGTTCCTCGCGGGCGGCGAGGTAGGCACGAACGGGCCGACCGCTCTCTATCGGCCCTCGGGCGGAACGGCTTCGGGTGAGTACGTCTCCGCCGTGAAGGACACGGGACGGACGAGCCGGTTCGGAGCGTTTCGCTGGGAAGGCGACGCGCCGGCGGGCGGCCGCGTCGAGTTCGCGTTCCGTTCGGGCGAGTCGGCGACGCCCGACGCGACCTGGAGCCCGTGGTCCGCCTGGGACGGCGCCGGCCGGGCCCTGGAGATCCACGCCCCCGACGGGCGCTACCTTCAGTGGAAGGTGCGCATGACGGGGGGCGAGGGCGCCGCGCCGAGCGTCCGGCGCACCGAGGCCGCCTACCGCAACCACAATGCGACGCCCGTCGTCGAGACGTTCGTGGCGCTGGAGCCCGCGGAGGTCCTCGCGCGCTCGGGTTCGGGCTCGTCGAATGTGTTCGAGAGCTCCGTGCCCGACGAGAAGGGAATCTTCACCGGGCTCGAGGAGTCGCGGTCCGAGGGCTCGCCGCGAAAGCTCTACCGCAAGGGCTATCGCACGCTCCAGTGGAAGGCGACGGACCCCGACGGCGACGCGCTCGTCTACGAGCTCGAGTTCCGCCCGGCGTCGGGCGGGAAGTGGATCCTGCTGCGAAAGGACGTCCACGACACGTTCTACTCGTTCGACGCGACGGCTCTGCCCGACGGCGAATACGTCTTCCGCGTGCGCGCCTCCGACGCCGAGTCGAACCCGGGCGAACCGCGGACGGGCGCGCGCGAGACGGCCCCGGTCCGCATCGACAACACGCCGCCGGTGATTCGCGAAACCGGCCGCTCCGCCGGCGTGCTCGAGGTCGAAGCCGCCGACGCCGCGTCGCCGATCCTCGAGGCCGAGTACAGCCTCGACGCGAAGAAGTGGCAGCACGTCGAGCCCAGGGATGGGTTGTCCGACTCGCCGCGCGAGGCGTACGTGATTCACGTGCCGGCGGACGCGCACGGCGCCTACCTTCTCGTGCGTGTGACCGACGCGGCGCGCAACGTGGCGGTCGCCTCGTTCACGGCGCCCTGAGGAGACTCCGGCGGGTCTTCCCGCGATTCGCGTCATAATCCGGCGGGCATGAGACGGACAGCGGCCGCGGTCGTCCTGGGGCTCCTGGGCGCCGCCGGCTGCGGCCGGCGCCCCGAACCGGCCGCCGTGCTCCCGACCCCCGCGCCGGCGCCAACGGCGACGCCCCGTCTGGGTTTTCTCGATGAGTCCCGCGACGGCACCCCGGTCGACGGCGGCCTGCTGCGCCGGCGGCTGACGGGGGAGCCGACGACGCTGAATGCCGTCCTCCAGTCGAGCGCGCCGGAGGCCGAGGTTCTCCAGTACGTCCAGCGCAACCTTTTCGATTTCGACGCGAGCTTGAAGCTCGTGCCGGGCCTGGCCGAGAGCCTCGAGACCTCGCCGGACGGCCTGACCTACACCGTCGTCCTCCGGGCCGACGCGCTCTGGGAGGACGGCAGGCCGGTGACGGCGCGGGACGCCGTCTTCACGATCCGCAAGATCGCCGACCCTGCGGTTCCCGCGCCGGTCTTCAAGCCGCTGTACGAAGAGCTCGAAGCGGTCGAGCCCATCGACGAACACCGCTTTCGGGTCCGATTCTCGAAGCCGTACGCGTTCCGGACGATGGCCTTCGTGATCCCGCTGGTGCCGGCACACCGCTTCGAGGGCCAGAGTTTCACGAAGGCGCGCGAGAATCGCCAGCCGCTCTCGAACGGGCCGTACCGGGTCGCCGCCTGGAAGGCGCAGGAGTCGGTCGAGCTCGAGCGCAACCCGCGGTACGCGGGCCCGCGCGGGCACTTCGACCGGATCGTCTTCCGCATCGTGCCGGACAACGGGACGGCCTATCGGATGCTGCTCGCGGGCGACCTCGACGAGGACGAGATCGACGCCGGCGTCAAGCAGCGGGCGGCCGCCGATCCGGCCTTCGCGGCCTGCTGCCGGCTCGTCGAGTTCTACAACCTGGACTACAACTACGTCGCCCTCAACAACCGGTCGCCGCTCTTCGCGGACGCGCGCGTTCGGCGCGCCGTGACGATGCTGCTCGACCGCGGCGCGATCGTCCGGAGCCTCTACCGCGGCTCGGCCCGGATCATTTCGGGACCCTGGGCGCCGGACTCGCCGGCCTACGACGCCACGGTGGACCCGCTGCCGTTCGACCCCGCGGCCGCCGTCCGGCTCCTCGACGAGGCCGGTTGGCGCGCGCCCTCCGCGGGGGCCGGGCGCGAAAAGGACGGCCGTCGTTTCGAGTTCGACCTGCTGGTCTCGGCGGGCAGCGAGGTCGGGCGCCAGATCGACGAGATGCTCTCGGCCGAGCTCGCGAAGGTCGGCGTCACGGCCCGCGTGCGCGCGATGGAGTGGGCGGCGTTCGTCGAGAAGGTCGACGGGGGAGACTTCGAGGCGGCCTCGCTCGCCTGGTCGGCCGTGGACCCGAACCCCGATCCGTACTTCTACTGGCACTCCTCGCAGTGCCCGCCCAGAGGGATCAACGAC
>DATJPZ010000088.1:0-19749 GCA_035506175.1 Thermoanaerobaculia bacterium
CTCGAGCTGCGACTGCAGCTTCGCGTTCTCGGGCTTGGCCGCCTCGACGTCGATGACCTCCATCGTCACCAGGGCGTCGTTCCACTTCTGCGCCTTCACCTCGTCCTTCATCTTCTGGAAGAGCTCCGCCACCGACTGCCCAGGCGGCGGCGCGAGCAGCACCGCGAGCAAAATCACCAGCACGTTCATGGACACCTCCGGCTTGTCTTCCCCTGAACAGGCGGAATCACGCCGAGTTTTCCGCCATGACGAGCGCTCACTTCGGGACCCCTCGCCCTACTGCGGCCTCTTCCTGGCCGCGTCGAGCGTCGCCAGGATGGTCGGGTCGCGCTGCAGGACGTTCGAGCCGTAGCCGTGGCGCGTCACGAAGACGACGTCGACCTGCAGGTACGACACGTTCTTTGGCAGCGCTTCCTTCCGGTAGTGCCAGACCTCCTGGTAGTTGTTGTTCGACTCGGCGGCCTGGCTGCCGGGTCCCGTCATGCGGTCCGCGATCGCCGCGGACTGACCCGTCGTGATCCGGCCGTTCGGCGAGCTCATGGCGGCGCCGGCCTGCGCCATGGCCACGTTGGTGCTCGTGACCGTGGACATCCCGAGGGCCTCGCTCGAGTCCTCCCCGTTCTTGATGGGGCGGCGGCCGCCGTAGGTCGGCGGACCGAGCAGGACGAACACCATGCCGCGGTCGGTCATGCTCCCGCGCTTCTTCTCGTCCTGGTTGAAGTACGCGTCGGCGAACGCCGCGCGGCGCTCGAAGCCGGTGCGGTAGACGTTGTCGGCGCTGCCGGGATTGGGGTTACGCGCCTCCCAGAACCTGTCGACGAACTCGACGCGCTCGCCGTCGCTCGTCAGGCCGGCCCAGGTCTTCTTTTCTTCGGCCGTCATGATCCACCGGACCGGCCCCTCCGCCCAGGTCGCGCTCGGCGGCTCGCTGATGTTGGGTGGCGGCTTGAACTCCTGGTAGGCGTTGAAGAGCGAGGCCGAGCCGCCACCGGTCGGACCGGCGGACGGCGCCATTTTCTGCACCGCCGTAAACGCCGCGACGGCCTTTTTCGAGTACATCGACGGGTCGATCGAGGCGTTAGGCTGGAGCTCGAGGAAGGTCTCGAAGCTCGCTCGGGCAGCATCCGTCTGGTCGAGGCTCGCCTGGCAGACGCCCCGGTAGAACGCGACCGGCGCCCGGAGCTGCTGCTGGACCTTCTCGTTGCCGGGCCGGGCGGCCTCGGCGTCGAGCGCGTCGAGCGTCGCGAGCGCGCCCTTGTAGTCCTCTCCCCGGACCTGGGCCTTCGCCTTGTGAAAGAGATCGACCGTGGACTGGGCCTGCAGCGCGCCCGTCCAAAGCAAAACGGCCAAAACGAGCGCGGAACGCTTCATGGCAGACCCCCGGAAGCGAATTCTACGCCCCGGCTTTGCACGGCGTTCTACCCGGGCCGCGAGGGATGAAATATATTCCCCGCAACCGGTCATGGCGCAGATTTTCCACCGCAGCACGAACACGCTCTCGCGCGTATCGGTCTTCGGGGCGGTCTTCTTCGTCGCCTTCCTCGGCTGGCTGTTCGACGCGCTGAACCGCTCGCCCTACACGACGCAGCAGGGCGTGGCGCGCGTGCAGCCGGTCCAGTTCTCGCACCAGCACCACGTCGGCGCCATGGGAATCGACTGCCGCTACTGCCACACGAGCGTCGAGAAGGCGGCCTTCGCCAACATCCCCCCGACGAAGACGTGCATGAACTGCCACGCCCAGATCTGGAACCAGTCGCCGGAGCTCGAGCCCGTGCGGGAGAGCTGGCGGAGCGGAAAGTCGATCGAGTGGGTCAAGGTCTACGACCTGCCGGACTTCGTCTACTTCAACCACTCGATCCACGTCGCCAAGGGCGTCGGCTGCGAGACCTGCCACGGCCGGATCGACAGGATGCCGCTCGTGTCCCAGCACCCCTCCCTCGAGATGTCGTGGTGCCTCGACTGCCACCGCGCGCCGGAGAAGTACCTGCGGCCGCGCGACGCCGTGTTCACGATGGGCTACGTCCCCGCGGGCCGCCAGGAGGAAGTCGGCGCGCGCCTGAAGGACGAGTACCACATCCGGCCGAGCCTCGAGTTGACCGACTGCACGACGTGCCACCGATGAGCGCCGGCGCACGGATCGACGTCGCCGAGGCGCGCTCGAGGCTGGGCGCGCTCGAGGGCCGCGAGTACTGGCGGAGCCTCGAGGAGCTCCTCGACACCGAGGACTTCCGCGAGCACCTCCACCGCGAGTTTCGCGTCCCGATCGAGTCCGGGTTCAACCGCCGCGAGCTCCTGACGCTGATGGGCGCCTCGATCGCGCTCGCCGGGCTGACGGGCTGCACGCGACAGCCGACCGAGAAGATCTACCCGTACGTCCAGGCGCCCGAGGAGCTGATTCCGGGCGTGCCGCTCTACTACGCCACGGCGCACCTCCACGGCGGGTACGCGCGCGGCGTGCTCGCCAAGAGCTACGAGGGCCGGCCCATCAAGATCGAGGGCAACGAGCTCCATCCGGCGAGCCTCGGCGGCACGGACGTCTTCGCGCAGGGCTACATCCTGAACATGTACGACCCCGACCGGTCGCAGACGCTGACCGAGCGGGGCGAGATCCGGGCGTGGAGCTCGTTTCTCGCGGCCGCGCGCCTCGCGCTCGAGAAGGAGCGGCCGGGCAAGGGCGCCGGCCTGCGCTTCCTGACGCGGACGGTCACGTCGCCGACGCTCCAGAAGCAGCTCGCCGAAGTGCTCGCGGCCTTCCCGGCCGCGCAGTGGGTCTCGTGGGAGCCCGTCAACCGCGACGCCATCCTCGCGGGCGCGCAGCTCGCCTTCGGCGAGGCCGTCGAGGTCAAGCCCGCCTTCGACCGCGCCGACGTGATCCTGTCGCTCGAGGCGGATTTCCTCGGCTCCGGGCCGTCGATGCCGCGCGCGGTGCGCGACTTCGCGGCGCGGCGCCGCGGCGAGGGCTCGAACCGGCTCTACGTCGTCGAGGCGACCCCGTCGCTGACCGGCGCGCGGGCGGATCACCGCCGCCCGATGAAGCCGGCCGAGATCGAGGCCTTCGCCCGCGCCGTCGCGGTGGCGGTCGGCGCGATCGCCGGCGCGTCGCGAACCGACCCGTTCGTCGAGGCGGTCGCGGCGGACCTGAAGGCGCACAGGGGCTCGAGCCTCGTCGTCGCCGGAGAGACGCAGCCGCCGTCGGTGCACGCCCTGGCGCACGCGATGAACGAAGCGCTCGGCAACGTCGGCAAGACCGTCGCCTACGTCGCGCCGGCCGCGGCGGCCCCGGCCGACCAGACCGCGGCGCTCCGCGCGCTGGTCGCCGACATGAACGCCGGCAAGGTCACCACGCTCGTCATCGTCGACGGCAACCCCGTCTACGACGCGCCCGCCGACCTCGAGTTCGCCAGGGCGCTCGAGAAGGTGGGCCTGCGCATCCACCTCAGCCTGTACGACGACGAGACCTCGCGGCACTGCCACTGGCACGTCGCGGCGGCGCACCCGCTGGAGACCTGGAGCGACGCGCGCGCCGAGGACGGCACCGTCACGATCCTCCAGCCTCTGATCGCGCCGCTCTTCTCGGGCAAGTCCGCGCACGAGCTCCTCGCGGCCTTCTCCGACCAGCCCGAGCGCACGGGCCACGACATCGTCAAGGACTCGTGGCGCGGCAGGCTCCCCGGCTCCGACTTCGACGCGGCCTGGCGCAAGGCGCTTCACGACGGCCTCGTCGACGGGTCGGCCGCTCCCGCGAAGGCGGTCAGGCTGCGCGCGGACCTCGGGTCCGAGATCCCCGCGCCGACGCCCGCCGGCGAAGGCCTGACGCTCGTCTTCCGCGCGGACCCGACCGTGTGGGACGGCGCGTACGCCAACAACGGCTGGATGCAGGAGCTCTCGAAGCCGCTGACGAAGCTGACGTGGGACAACGCGGCGCTGATCGCGCCGGCGACCGCGCAGCGCCTCGGCGTCACCACCGAGGACGTCGTCACGCTCACCGCCGGCGGCCGAAAGGTCTCCGCGGCCGTCTGGGTCATGCCCGGCCAGGCCGAAGACTGCGTGACGGTCCACCTGGGCTACGGCCGCACGCGCGGCGGACGCGTCGCCAGCGGCCGCGGCTTCGACGCGTACGCCCTGCGCGCGAGCAACGCGCTCTGGACCGCGCCCGGCCTCGAGGTCGTCAAGACGCTCGGGCGCTACCCGCTCGCGACGACCCAGCACCAGTACTCGATGGAGGGCCGCGACCCGGTCCGCGCCACGACCGCGGCCGCGTACGCGAGCGACCCCGGCGTGGTCGCGAAGATGGGCGAGAAGCCGCCCGGCCCCGACGACACGCTCTACCCGAAGATGCCGGCCGGCGCTTACGCGTGGGGCCTCTCGATCGATCTTTCGACCTGCGTCGGCTGCAACGCCTGCATCGTCGCCTGCCAGTCGGAGAACAACATCCCGATCGTCGGCAAGGAGCAGGTCGCGATCGGACGCGCGCTCCAGTGGATTCGGGTCGACCGCTACTACAAAGGCAGCCTCGACGCGCCCGAGACCGTCCACCAGCCGGTGACCTGCATGCACTGCGAGAACGCGCCGTGCGAGGTCGTCTGCCCGGTCAACGCGACGGTCCACAGCGCCGAAGGCCTGAACCAGATGGTCTACAACCGCTGCGTCGGCACGCGGTACTGCTCGAACAACTGCCCGTACAAGGTCCGCCGCTTCAACTTCTTCCTCTACACCGACTACACCACGGAGATCCTGAAGCTCGCGCGCAACCCGGACGTCACGGTGCGGAGCCGCGGCGTCATGGAGAAGTGCAGCTATTGCGTCCAGCGCATCAACCGGGCGCGCTACGAGGCGGAGAAGGAGAACCGGCCGATCAGGGACGGCGAGATCGTCACCGCCTGCCAGCAGGCGTGCCCGGCGCAGGCGATCGTCTTCGGCAACGTCGCGGATCCGGAGTCCCGCGTGTCGAAGGCGAAGGCCGAACAGCGCAGCTACGGCCTGCTGACCGAGCTCGGCACGCGGCCGCGCACGACGTACCTCGCCTCGCTGTCGAACCCGAACCCGACTCTTGCGGGCGCCGGCCCGGCCGCCGGCGGCGGAGAGAAGACGAATGGCTGAGGCGCCGACGACGCCGCCCGCGGGCAAGCCCGCGACGACGACGACCGGGATCCTCGCGCCCGGCTACTCGTTCACGACGCTGACCGACAAGCTCGCGTCGATCGCGCTGTCGCGGCGCACGCCCCGGGCCTGGTTCGTCGGCGCGGCCGTCGGCTTCCTCGGCACGATGATGCTGCTCGCCACGATCACGTACCTCGTGTTCAAGGGCGTCGGCATCTGGGGCGTGACGATTCCGGTCGGCTGGGGCTTCGACATCCTGAACTTCGTCTGGTGGATCGGCATCGGCCACGCCGGCACGCTGATCTCGGCGATCCTGCTGCTCCTGCGCCAGCCGTGGCGCAACTCGATCAACCGATTCGCCGAGGCGATGACGATCTTCGCCGTCTCGTGCGCGGGCCTCTACCCGCTGCTGCACACCGGCCGGCCGTGGCTCGACTACTGGCTCGTCCCCTACCCGAACACGATGGGAATGTGGCCGAACTTCCGCAGCCCGCTCATCTGGGACGTCTTCGCGGTGACGACGTACGCGACGGTGTCGCTCCTCTTCTGGTACATCGGGATGATCCCGGACCTGGCGACGCTGCGGGACCGCGCGAAGAAGCTCTGGGCCAAGCTCCTCTACGGCGCGCTCGCCATGGGCTGGCGCGGCTCGGCGCGGCACTGGCAGCGCTACGAGACGGCCTCGCTGCTGCTCGCCGGCCTCGCGACACCGCTCGTCGTCTCGGTCCACACGGTCGTGTCGTTCGACTTCGCCGCGGGCATCGTGCCCGGCTGGCACGCCACGATCTTCCCGCCCTACTTCGTCGCCGGCGCGATCTACGCGGGCTTCGCGATGGTGCTCACGCTCGCGATCCCGCTCCGCAAGATTTACGGCCTCGAGGACTTCATCACCCTCAAGCACCTCGACAACATGGCCAAGATCACGCTCGCGACGAGCCTGATCGTCGCCTACGGCTACGGCGTCGAGGCCTTCATGGCCTGGTACAGCGGCAACGTTTACGAGCGCTACATGATGTGGAACCGGTTGAACGGCCCCTACCACTACATGTACTTCGCGCTGATCTTCTGCAACGTGATCGCGCCCCAGGCCCTCTGGTTCCGGAAGTTCCGGCGCAACATCCCGGCGCTCTTCTGCATGGCCATGATCGTCAACGTCGGCATGTGGCTCGAGCGCTACGTCATCATCGTCGTCAGCCTCTCGCGCGACTTCCTGCCGTCGTCGTGGGGCCTGTACCACGGCACGCGCTTCGACTGGTCCATGTTCCTCGGCACGATCGGCCTGTTCCTGGCGCTGCTCTTCCTGTTCATCCGGATCCTGCCGATGATCTCGATCTTCGAGATGCGGGCGATCCTCCCCGAGGCGAAGGTCGCCGAGGAGAAGGAATGAAGGAGGCGCGGCTGTACGGGCTGATGGCCGAGTTCGACGAGCCGGGGAAGCTGGTCGAGGCGACGCGCAAGGCACGCGAGGCGGGCTTCACGAAGCTCGACGCCTACTCCCCGTACCCGATCGAGGCGCTGACCGAGGCGCTCGACATCCACGACCGCAAGCTCCCGGCCGTCGTTCTCGGCGGCGGGATCCTCGGCGGCCTGGCCGGCTTCGCGCTCTGCTACTGGTGCTCGGTGATCGCGTATCCGCTCAACGTCGGCGGGAAGCCCTTCAACAGCGTGCCGGCGTTCATCGTCCCGACCTTCGAGACGACGATCCTCTGCGCCGCCTTCGCGGCGGTCCTCGGCATGCTCGGCCTGAACGGCCTGCCGATGCCGTACCACCCGGTCTTCAACGCGCCGCGATTCGCGCTCGCCTCGCGCGACCGCTTCTTCCTCTGCATCGAGAAGCGCGACCCCAGGTTCGACCACGACGCGACGTGGGCGTTCCTGTCGAAGCTCGGGCCGCTGGTCGTGATGGACGTGGAAGAATGACGAAGAAGTCGGGACGCGCGATGCGGGATCCGGGATGCGGGATGTTCATCGCGCGCCGCGCCTCGCGCCTCGCGCCTCTCGTCCTGATCGCCGCGCTCGCCGGCGGCCTCGGCGCCTGTCGGCAGGACATGCAGGACCAGCCGAAGTACAAGAACCTGCGCGGGTCGGCCTTCTTCGACGACCACCGCTCGGCGCGTCCGGTCGTCGAGGACACCGTCGCGCGCGGGTTCCTCTACGCCGACCGGCGCTTCCTGACCGGCAAGGAAGACGGCAAGCCCGTGGCGACGCTGCCCGTGCCGCTGACGAAGGAGCTCCTCGAGCGCGGCCGAGGCCGCTACGGCATCTACTGCACGCCCTGCCACGGCCTGACGGGCAACGGCCTCGGCATCGTCGTCCAGCGGGGATTCCGGCGGCCGCCGTCCTTCGACATCGACCGGCTGCGCGAGGCGCCGGTCGGCTACTTCTACGACGTCGTCAGCCACGGCTTCGGCGCGATGCCGGACTACGCGGCGCAGATTCCCCCGGCCGACCGCTGGGCGATCGCGGCGTACCTGCGCGCCCTGCAGCTGTCGCAGCGCACGACGGTCGCCGACGTCCCGGCCTCCGCGCGGCCCGCGCTCGAGGCGGCCGGCGCGCCCGACAAGGCGGCGCCTTTCCCGGTGGACACGGACGACTGGAAACACGCGGCGGACGAGGCGAAGACCGACCCGTCCGAGCATCCGGAGCACTGAGTGGACGTCACGACGGATCCAAGGACGACGGCCGCGACCGCGAGGCTCTCGCGGGCCGCGTTGACGACCGGCATCGCCGCGATCGCCGGCGCGCTCGCCTACGGCGCCGCGCACCCGGACCAGTTCTTCCGGTCCTACCTGCTCGGCTTCCTCTTCTGGAACGGCCTGGCCGTCGGGTCGCTCGCCGTCCTGATGCTGCAGTACCTGACGGGCGGCGCGTGGGGCATCGCGATCCGCCGCGAGCTCGAGGCGGCCACGCGGACGCTTCCGGTCGGGGCCGTCCTGTTCGTGCCGATCGTTTTCGGCATGCCGCGCCTCTACGAGTGGACGCACGCCGACGTCCTCGCGCACGACGAGCTCCTCCAGAAGAAGGCGGCGTACCTGAACACGCCCTTCTTCGTCGTCCGCACGGCGCTCGCGTTCGCGATCTGGATCCTCGTCGCTTTCTTCCTGAACCGCTGGTCGCGCGAGCAGGACTCCCAGGGCGACCACAAGGCGACCGACCGCAAGCTCCAGCTCCTGTCGGGCGGCGGCCTCGTCCTCTTCGCGCTGACGACCACGTGGACCTCGGTCGACTGGGTGATGTCGCTCGAGCCGCACTGGTACTCGACGATGTACGGCGTCCTCTTCATGGTCGGCGAGGGCCTCGGCGCGCTGGCGCTCGCCACCCTGGCCGTCGTGCGGCTCTCCGGCGCCCGCCCGCTCTCCGAGTTCATCGGCGGCAAGCACCTCCACGACCTCGGCAAGATGATGTTCGCCTTCACGATGATCTGGGCCTACGTCAACTTTTCGCAGTACCTGATCGTCTGGTCCGGCAACCTCCCCGAGGAGATCGCGTGGTACCTGGCCCGCTTCCGCGGCGGCTGGGGCTACGTGGGCGTGGCGGTGCTGCTGCTCCACTTCGTGCTGCCGTTCATGCTGCTCCTGTCGCGGCGCTCGAACCGCGACCCGCGGACGCTGACGGCGGCGGCCGTCCTGCTCGTCCTCATGCGCTTCGTCGACCTCGCCTGGCTCGTCCTGCCGGCGTTCTCGAAGGGCGCCTTCCGGATCCACCCTTCCGATCTCGCCGTGCCGATCGGCATCGGCGGCGTATGGCTCGGCTTCTACTTCCGCCAGCTGGCGGCGCGGCCGCTGCTGCCCGTCCACGACCCCGGCTTCGAGGAGGCGCTCGCGCATGGCCGCGACTGAGCACGAGCACGGCGTCGTCCACGGCGTCGCGGCCGAGCCGGACTACGTCCCGGCGCGCCTGGTCGTCGGCTTCGCGGTCGTCCTGACGGTGACCGCGTGCCTGGCCGGGGCGCTGATGGCGGCGCTCTTCTGGAGGCTCGACAAGCGCGCCGCACAGCGCGACGCGGGCATCGTCGAGGCGGCCGGGCTCGAGCAGCGCCCGGCCTCGCTGCCGCCCCTGCCGCGGCTCCAGGTCTACCCCGTGCGCCACTGGACGGACTTCCGCGAGGCCGAGCGGGCCCGGCTCGACTCCTACGGCTGGATGGACCGCGGCAGCGGCGCGGTGCACATCCCGATCGAGCGCGCGATCGAGCTCGTCGCCGAGCGCGGCGTGGGGCCGCTGCCTCCGGCCCCGATGGCGATGCCCGCGCCGGCGGCCGAGGTGAAGAAGTGAGGGGCTTGATGCGTTTCTCCCCCCTCACCCTGCCCTCGCCCCCCGTTGGGGGGAGAGGGGAATTCTTTGGGAGCGAGTCATTCAAGAACTCACTCGCCCCCCGCAGGGGGGAGAGGGTCGGGGTGAGGGGGGGTCTGGCCATTGCCCTTCTCGCGTTTTCCGCCACGCTCTCCGCCCAATCCATGGAACCCCCGCCCGAGGGCATGGTCCCGGCCGGCCAGAAGCCCGAGATCCTGAAGGACATCGGCATCGACCAGCGCCTCGACGCCCCGCTGCCGCTCGACGCGCCGCTGCGCGACGAGGCCGGGCGCGCGGTCCGCCTCGGCGACTACTTCGGCAGGCGGCCGGTCGTCTTCGCGCTCGTCTACTACAACTGTCCGATGCTCTGCACGCAGGTCTTGAACGGCCTCGTCGCGGCGTTGAACGTCATGTCGCTCGAGGCGGGGCGCGACTTCGACGTCGTCGCCGTCAGCTTCGACCCGCGCGACACGCCGGCCGGAGCCGCCGCCAAGAAGAACGCCTACCTGACGCGCTACAAGCGGCCGAACGCGTCGGAGGGCTGGCACTTCCTGACGGGCGGGGAGCCGGCGATCACGCGGATCACGAAGGCCGCCGGGTTCCGCTTCAAGTACGACGAGGCGCGCGAGCAGTTCGCCCACGCGAGCGCCATCATGGTGGCGACCCCGGACGGCCGCCTCGCCCGCTACTTCTACGGCATCGAGTACGCGCCACGCGACCTGCGCCTGGGCCTCGTCGAGGCCTCGGCCGGGAAGATCGGCACGCCGGTCGACCAGATCCTCCTCTACTGCTTCCACTACGACCCGGCGAGCGGCAAGTACGGCGCCGTCGTGATGCGCGTGATCCGGCTGGCCGGCGCCGCCACGCTCCTCGTCCTCGGCGCCTCCCTCTGGGTGATGTCGCGCCGGCGCGCCCGCCACCTGCGCCTCGTCGGCGGAGAGGCCCGCTGATGCATTTCTTCCCCGAGGAGGCCTCGACGTTCGCGCGCCACGTCGATTCGCTGTACCTGTTCCTGATCGCCGTGACGGCTTTCTTCTCGCTGATGATCGGCGTGCTCGTCGTCGTCTTCGCGATCAAGTACCGGCGCAAGTCCGCCGACGAGGTCGCGACCGAGGTGCACGAGTCCGGCGTCCTCGAGATCGTCTGGACGGTCATCCCGTTCGGGATCGTCATGATCATGTTCTTCTGGGGCGCCCGCGTCTTCTTCCAGATCACGCGGCCGCCTCAGAACGCCATCGACGTCTACGTCACGGCCAAGCAGTGGATGTGGAAGCTCCAGCACGCCGACGGCCACCGCGAGATGAACGAGCTCCACGTCCCGATCGGCCAGCCGGTGCGGCTGACGATGGCGTCGGAGGACGTGATCCACAGCTTCTACGTGCCGGCCTTCCGCTTCAAGCGCGACGTCGTCCCGGGCCGGTTCTCGGTCGCGTGGTTCGAGGCGACGAAGCCGGGCAAGTACCACCTCTTCTGCGCCGAGTACTGCGGCACGCGCCACTCGAACATGATCGGCTGGGTCTACGTGATGACGCCGGCCGACTACCAGGCCTGGCTCGCCGGGGGCGCGCCCGGCGAGACGCTCGCCGCCAGCGGCGCCAAGCGCTTCGTCGAGAACGCCTGCAACACGTGCCACGGCGACCAGCCCGGCGCGCGCGGCCCGTCGCTGACCGGCCTCTTCGGCAGGCGCGTCCAGCTCTCGAACGGCCAGACGATCGTGGCCGACGAGGGCTACATCCGCGAGTCGATCGTCAACCCGCAGGCCAAGCTCGTCGCCGGCTATCCGGCGATCATGCCGACCTTCCAGGGGCTCATCAGCGAGGAAGGCCTGCTCCAGCTCGTCGCTTACATCAAGTCGCTGTCGGCGCCGCCGCCCGCGGGCGCGGCCGCGGTGCCGGCGGCCGCTCCGTCCCAAACGCCCCCGGCTCCCGAAAGGAAAGTCTCCCGGCCATGAACACTCCGACGCCCTCGTCCGGCCAGCGCGTCCACTACCTGAACGCCAGTTACGGCGTGCGGTCGTGGCTGCTCACGATCGACCACAAGCGGATCGCGATCCTCTACCTGATCGGCGTGACGGTCTTCTTCGCGATCGGCGGCATCGCGGCGGCCCTCATCCGCCTCGAGCTCCTGACGCCGGCGGGCGACGTGTTCCAGGCCGAGACGTACAACAAGATCTTCACCACGCACGGCGTCATGATGGTCTTCTTCTTCATGATCCCGGGCATTCCCGCCGTGCTCGGCAATTTCCTCGTGCCGCTGATGATCGGCGCCCGTGACCTCGCGTTTCCGCGCATCAACCTGCTGTCGTGGTACCTCTACATCATCGGCGGCCTGATCGCCCTCTGGGCGGTCGTCCACGGCGGGCTCGACACGGGCTGGACCTTCTACACGCCGTACTCGACCGTCTACTCCAACGGCTGGGTCGTCGTGACGGCGGTCGGCATCTTCATCGCCGGCTTCTCGTCGATCCTGACGGGCCTGAACTTCCTCGTCACGATCCACACGATGCGCGCGCCCGGCATGACCTGGACGCGCATGCCCCTCTTCTGCTGGGGCATGTACGCCGCCGCGATCATCCAGATCCTCGGCACGCCGGTCGTCGCGATCACCATCCTGCTCGTCGGCGCCGAGCGGCTCTTCCACCTCGGCATCTTCGACCCGGCGCAGGGCGGCGACCCGGTGCTCTTCCAGCACCTCTTCTGGTTCTACTCGCACCCGGCCGTCTACATCATGATCCTGCCGGCGATGGCCGTCATCAGCGAGCTCGTGACGGCCTTCTCGCGCAAGCCGATCTTCGGTTACAAGTTCATCGCCGGGTCCTCGATCGCGATCGCGGTGCTGTCGTTTCTCGTCTGGGGTCACCACATGTTCGTGTCGGGCCAGTCGGTCTACGCGGGCCTCGTCTTCTCGGTGCTGTCGTTCCTCGTCGCGATCCCGTCGGCGATCAAGGTCTTCAACTGGACGGCCACGCTCTACAAGGGCTCGGTGTCGTACCAGACGCCGCTGCTCTACGCGCTCGGCTTCATCGGTCTCTTCACGTTCGGCGGCCTGACCGGCCTCTTCCTCGCGTGCCTCGGCCTCGACATCCACGTGCACGACACGTACTTCATCGTCGCGCACTTCCACTACATCATGGTGGGCGGCACGATCATGGCGTACCTCGGCGGCCTCCACTACTGGTGGCCGAAGATCTCGGGAAAGATCTACCCGGAGTACTGGTCGCGCGTCTCGGCGTGGGTCATCTTCATCGGCTTCAACCTGACGTTATTCCCGCAGTTCATCGTCGGCTACCTCGGCATGCCGCGCCGCTACCACGCCTACCCCGAGGAGTTCCAGGTGCTGAACGTGATGTCCACGGCCGGCGCCTCGATCCTCGGCATCGGCTACCTGATCCCGCTCGTCTACTTCATCTGGTCGATGCGCTACGGCCAGGACGCCGCCGACAACCCGTGGGGCGCGACCGGTCTCGAGTGGCAGACCTCGTCGCCGCCTCCGACCGAGAACTTCGAGGACACGCCGGTCGTGACCGGACGTCCTTACGACTACCTGACGGGACGGGGAGAGGAGGCCGCCGTTGGCTAGCTCGACGCCCGCCGCGCCCGCCGCCCCGCCCGAGCTCCGGCATCACTTCGCGAGCCTCGAGGCCCAGAAGGAGGCCTCGTCGCTCGGGATGTGGATCTTCCTCGTCACCGAGGTGCTGTTCTTCGGCGGCATGTTCACGGCGTACGCGATCTACCGCGAGACCTACCGGCACGCCTTCGAGGGCGCCTCGAACCTCCTCGACCTGAGGCTCGGCGCGTTCAACACCGTCGTGCTGATCGTGTCGTCCCTGACGATGGCGCTCGCGGTCTGGGCCAGCCAGCAGGGCAGGACCAGGCTGCTCGGGCTCTTCCTCGTCCTGACGATGACGCTCGGCACGACGTTCCTCGTCGTCAAGTACTTCGAGTACGCGCACAAGTTCGAGAACCACGAGGTCCCGGGCCCGCACTTCGTCGTCCCCCTCGACGAGGCGACGCACCAGCTCCTGCCCCGCCAGAGCGAGATGTTCTTCTCCCTGTATTTCTGCATGACGGGGCTCCACGCGCTCCACATGATCATCGGGATCGGGCTGCTCCTGTGGCTCCTGCGCAAGGCCCTGCGCGGCGACTTCACCGTGCGGTACAACACGCCGGTCGACATGGTCGGGCTCTACTGGCACTTCGTGGACATCGTCTGGATCTTCCTCTTCCCGCTGCTGTATCTCCTCGGGAGGCACACGCTGTGAGCGGGCACGGGAAAGGCCACGGCGGGCTCGGCGCCTACTTCGCCGTCTTCGCGGCGCTGATGGTCCTGACGGCGCTGACCGTCTGGGCCGCCTACCAGCACCTCGGGATCTGGAACACGCCGCTCGCGCTCACGATCGCGACGACGAAGGCGGCGCTCGTCGCGCTGATCTTCATGCACCTGAAGGACTCGCCGAAGCTGACGGCGATGGTCGTCGGCTCGAGCATCCTCTTTCTGGCGTTCCTGCTCTTCGTCACCGCTTCGGACTACCTCACGCGGCGCTGGATCCCGATCTACTTCCGATAACCGTCGCCGTCACCGGCTCGCGTCTCGGCGCGCTCCGGGCGCCCCGGAGAGACGGGCCTCGTCTCAGGCCGCCGGCGCGGCACGGGCGGGCGCCCGCCCTCCCGGCAAGGCCGCCAGCAGCACGCCCCCGAGGATCAGGGCCCCGCCGCCGAGGATCCGGGGCGAGAGCGTCTCGCCGAGAACGACGTTGCCGAGGACGACCGCGATGACCGTGTCCACGACGGGAATCGTGCCGATGACGGCGACCGGCACGCGGCGGAGCAGCCAGAAGAGGCCCACGAACGGCAGCGCCGTGCCGACGACCGCGAGGTAGAGGACGGCGCCGATCGCCGACGGCGTCCACCGGGCCGGCGCGCCGCGCTCGAAGACGGCCGCGGCGAGCAGCAGCGCCGCCGAGCCCGTCAGCGTCTGGCCCCAGACGTTCCGGAAAGGCGAGACGCGCGGGAGGTGCTTCTTGTTGACGACGTTGGCGTAGGCCGCCGAGATCGCGGAGGCCAGGATGAGCGCGCCGCCGACGGCGAGCGAGCGGGACTCCGCGGTGGACAGCGCGTCGATGAGCGCGCGGCCCTGCACGACCGCCACGCCGACCAGGCCGAGGAGCGCCGACAGCATCGCGCGCCGGGTGAACGGCTCGTCCGGCAGGAGAAAGTGCCCGAAGAGACCGACGAAGATCGGGAACGTCGCAAAGAGCAGGGCCGAGAGCCCGGAGTCGATCCGCTCCTCGGCGAGGAAGATGCACGCGTAAGCGACGCCGATCTGGAGAAAGCCGCTCCACGCCACCCACGCCCGGTCGGCGGCCCGCGGCGCGGCCGGCCCGGCCGAGACGGACCTCCAGGCGGCGAACGGAGTCAGAAAGACGCACGCCAGAGCCATCCGCACGCCCGCAAAGCGCAGCGGCGGCAGATCGCGCAGGCCGATCTTGATCGCGAGCCACGTCGAGCCCCAGACCGCGCAGAGAAACACGTACATCGCGAGGCGGCGGCCGGAGAGCGCGGACACGCGCGCATCGTATACGGATAGAATCGCGGTCGTGTTCGAGGCTTCGATCGACCGCCGCGCGCCGAAGCCCGCGCTCTACCGGGACCTGACGGCGTCGCTTTCGGCGCTCCTCGAGGGCGAGACCGACGCCCTCGCCAACCTCGCCAACGCCTCGGGGCTTCTCGCGGAGGCGCTCGACGGCGTCAACTGGTGCGGTTTCTACCTGCTGCGCGACGGCGGGCTCGTCCTCGGGCCATTCCAGGGCAAGCCCGCCTGCGTGCGCATCGCGCTCGGCCAGGGCGTCTGCGGCACCGCGGCCGCGCGGCGCGAGACCCTCGTCGTGCCGGACGTCCACGCGTTTCCCGGGCACATCGCGTGCGACGCCGCGTCGCGGTCGGAAATCGTCGTGCCGATTCTCTCCGGCGGCGCGCTCGTCGGCGTGCTCGACGTGGACGCGCCGACGACGGGCCGCTTCGACGCCGAGGACCGCGCCGGCCTCGAGACGTTCGTCGCGGCGCTGACGCCGCGGGTGGACTGGAACAGGCTGTGAGACGCGGCGCGCCGGGTGCGGGGCCCGACCCGACGATCGAGATCGGGGCGGTCGCCGTCGTGGCCGCCGCCGATCGACCGGAGAACGTTCGATGACGTCGAAAAAGCAGCTCGGCGGCAAGGGCACCTGGCTCGGGCAGACACTCGGAGCGGCGCTCGACGCGCCGGCGAGGGCGGAGAGTTGACGTGGTGACGAAGAAGTCATTCGGCGGAAGCGTCACCTGGCTCGGACATGCCTCTTTCCTGATTCAGTCCCCCAAAGGCGTGCGGATCGCGATCGACCCGTTCGTCGAGCACAATCCGAAGTTCCCGAAGGGCTTCCCCTTCGGCAGGCTCGACGTCGTCGCGGGCACGCACGGCCACTCGGACCACTTCGGCGACGACGCGATCGGCCTCGCGAAGAAGACCGGGGCCACCGTCGTCGGCATCTACGAGCTCGGCCTCTGGGCGCAAAGCCGCGGCATCGAGAAGACCTCGGGCATGAACAAGGGCGGCCGGCAGACGGTCGCGGGCGTCGAGTTCCGCATGGTCGCCGCCGACCATTCCGCGGGCGCGGCGGGCGGAGGCGGCGTCGTCTACACGGGCGAGCCCTGCGGCTACGTGATGACGTTCGAGGACGGCTTCCGGATCTACCACGCCGGCGACACGAACGTGTTCTCCGACATGGCGCTCATCCGGGAGCTCTACGCGCCGGACCTCGCGCTGCTCCCGATCGGCGACTTCTACACGATGGGGCCGCGCGAAGCGGCGAAAGCCTGCGAGCTCCTCGGCGTGCCGCGCGTCATCCCGATGCACTGGGGGACGTTCCCGGTCCTGACGGGGACGCCCGACGCGCTCCGCCAGGAGCTCGCCGGGCGCGCGGTGAAGACGGAGGTCGTCGAGCTCTCCCCCGGCCAGAGCTGGCCGGCCTGACCGTCTACTGGAGCGGGACGCGGCCCGCGAAGCCTTCCTCGTACGCGTGGAAGTGCGAAAGCGCCGCCTCCGGGTACTTCCAGCAGTAGTAGCCGGCGCCCGAGTCGAAGTCGACCAGCCAGAGCCCCTTGATCTCGAGGCCGAGCGACGTCAGCTCGCGCGCCCACGCCTCGGCGACCTCGCGGCGCTCCTCTTCTCCGGGCAGCCGTCCGTAGCGCGTGACCGCGTCGGCCGTGACGTCCTGGACGCGCGGCAGCAGCGCCCGCGCCTCCGCCAGCGAGAAGACGCGGCGCGGGGCGGGCTCGGACGCCTCGCCCGAGTCGGCGTCGGCTCCCCCGCCCTCGCCGCGCAGCGTCGCGACGAGCCGGGCGACCGGCGCCGCGTCCTCCGGGCTTGCCGCCGCCGCGTAGCGCTCGAGGGCCTCGACGGCGTCGGCGTTGCGGCCGACTTTCAGGAGCAGCAGCCCGCGCTCCCGCAGCGCCGAGCCCTCCGCCGGGTCGAGCGCCTCCGAGAGCTCGAGGGCCGCCAGCGCCTCTTCCCACCGGTGACGGCGCTCGTAGGAGCGCCGCAGGTTCAGCAGCACGCGGGCCAGGATCCGACGCGGCGGGTCGGGCCGGAGCGCGTCGTCGCCGAGCGCCACGGGCGCTCCGAAGATCGCGGCGAGCCGGACCGAGAGCGCCTCCGGCTCCCCCAGCGTGCCGCCGTCGAACGGATCGAGGTAGAGGCCGCCGAGCGCCGGTCCGCCCACGACGAAGTGGCCCGGCAGCCCGATGCCGGCGAGGTCGAGGCCGGCGCGCCGGCCCACTTCGATCGCCACGATCGAGAGCGTGATCGGCATGCCGCGGCGGCGTGCGAGCACGCGAGCGACCGAGGAGTTGGACGGCTCGTCGTAGGACTCCTCGTCGCCCCGGAAGCCCTCCTCGACGAAGAGAACGCGCCGGAGCGCCTCGAGCGGCGCTTCCTCGCCGGCGCCCACGAGCGCGGCGAGCTCGGCGACCCGGTTTCGAGCGGCGTCGAGGTCCTCCGCCGGATCGACGAGACGGGAAACGAGGAGCGCGCCCTCGAACAGGTCCGGCTCGCCGTGCTCGACGAGGGCCCGCCAGCGCGCGAGAAGGCCGCCGTCGGCGGGCACGCTAGCTCTCCCGGCGGGCGATCGCGACCCCGTCGCGCAGCGGCACGATCACCGAGCGGAACTCCTCGAGCGCGAAGAGCGCGCGGTTGAACTGGCGGATGCCCTCGGTCGCGGCGTCGGTCACGGCGGCGTCCACGACCTTGCCCGACCAGAGGACGTTGTCGGCGAGGAGGTAGCCGCCGCGGCGGACGCGCGGCGCCGCGGCCTTCAGCGCCGCGGGATAGCCGTCCTTGTCCACGTCGATGAAGACGACGTCGAAGTAGCCCGTCGTCTCCTCGAGCGAGGCGATCGCGTCGCCCACCTTGACCGTGACGCGGTCGAGCAGGTCCAGGCGCCGGAGGTAGCCCGTCGCCTTCTCGGCGTTTTTCGGGTCGCCGTCGGTGTAGAAGACCTGGCCGCCGCGGCCGACGGCGCGGGCGAAGAACGCGGTCGAGTACCCGATGGCGCTGCCCATCTCGAAGACCCGCTCGGCGCCGATCGAGCGCGCCAGGATCTCGAGCAGGGTTCCGACGGCGGGGCCCACGATCGGGACGTCGTGCTCGGCGGCGAAGGCCTCCATCGCCGCCAGGACCTCGGGCCGGGGCGCGACGAGATCGCGGACGTAGCGGTCGAGCTCGGGAGCGATCAGGTCGGCCACGCGGCGATTCTATAATCGGCGCCCGTGACGAAGCCGTCGAACGCCCTCGCGCGCCTCCTCGAGACGTTTCCCGCCGCCGAGCGCGACGCGCTCGTCGCGACGCGGCGCGATCTCCACCGCCACCCCGAGCTCGCCTTCGAGGAGCGGCGCACCGCCGGCCTCGTCGCCGACCGGCTCCGCGCGCTCGAACTCTCGCCGCGCGAAGGCGTCGGGCGCACCGGCGTAACGGCCGACCGCGGCGATGGGCCGCGCCTGATGCTCCGCGCCGACATGGACGCGCTGCCGCTGACCGAAGGCACGGGCGCGCCGTACGCCTCGGAGGTCCCCGGGCGCATGCACGCGTGCGGCCACGACGGCCACGTCGCGATGGGGCTCGCGGTCGCCGGGCGCCTCTGCCGGCAGCCGCCGCCGCGGGGGCTGCGCTTCCTCTTCCAGCCGGCCGAGGAAGGCCAGGGCGGCGCCCAGGCGTGCGCCGACGACGGCGTGCTCGACGGCGTCGACGCCGCGTTCGGCCTCCACCTCTGGACGCCGCTGCCCGTGGGCAAGATCGGCGTCAACCGCGGCGCGCTCATGGCGGCCGTGGACCACTTCGAAATCGACGTCGAGGGCCGCGGCGGTCACGGGGCCGCGCCCCACGAGACGGACGACCCGATCCTCGCGGCCGCGCGCATCGTCGATGCGCTCCAGTCGGTCGTTGCCCGGGAGATCTCGCCCCTCGACGCGGCCGTCGTCACGATCGGCTCGATCCACGGCGGCACCGCCTTCAACATCATCCCCGGCTCGGTCACGCTGACCGGCACGGCGCGGTCGTTCACCGAGGCCACGGGACGCGCGCTGCCGGAAAAGATCCGCCGGATCGTCGAGGGCACGGCCGCGGCCTCGGGCGTGCGGGCCGTCCTCCGCTACACCCGAGTCAACGGCGCCACCGTCAACGATCCGAAGATGGCCGACCTCGTCATCGAGACCGCCGGCCGTCTGCTCGGCGAGGAGAACGTGGAGACCGACACCCGGACGCTCGGCGGCGAGGACATGTCCGTCTTCCTCGACCGCGTGCCCGGCTGCTTCTTCTTCGTCGGCTGCGCGCCGGAGGGCAACCTCCGCCCGCACCACTCGCCCCGCTTCGACATGGACGAGCGCGCCCTGATGGTGGGAACCGTCGTGATGGAAGCGGTGCTCCGGGAAGCCGCGAAGCGGCTCTGAGGGGACGCCGGCCTCGCCAGCCGGAACGCAGCGAGGGAGTCAGGCGAACGGTCGAGCCCCCTTGGGAGAGCCGTTCGCCGGCGCGCCGCGAGCACGCAGATTTCCGAGCGAGAGAAGGCTAGGGTGAGTAGTGGTAGGGCGCCCCCGGCCCGTACCACTTTCCGTTCCTCAGGTTGTAGTACGCGCCGATCTGCGTGTAGGGAACCCGAAGGAAGTTGGCGGCCCGCAGGAGAAGGTCGCCCCACCACGTCGCCTCGCTGACTCCGACGGCCTTCAGGATCTCGTGGAAGTTCAGGCCGAGCTCGAACCCCACTTCCTGGTAGCGCCGCGGCAGGGGCGGATCGTAGCCGAAGCCCTTGGTGAAGAACGCGAAGTCGAACTGGAA
>DATJPZ010000089.1:0-2626 GCA_035506175.1 Thermoanaerobaculia bacterium
TGGGTCATGGCGCGCGTCCGTTCTGGGCCCGATACTCATTTCGGATGCACATGCATCAGACACGCGCTTGGCGCCCTGGGATCTCTATCGTTCTTCGTTGGATGAACGGTCGACCCGGCGTCTTCGGAATCGCCCTCGCGCTCTTGTGTCTCGGGGCTCCGGCCCAGGTCCAGGCGCAGTGCACGCTCACTTCGACGCCCGTCCAATTCGAAGGAACTCTGCCGAATGGAACGAAGGTTCCCTCGGGCGTTCCGCGGCCGATCCTGCTCACGGCCGGAAGCTCGGCTCTCACCGTGTTCCACAACGCGGCCGGAGCGCCGCGGCTCATGAACGCCGAGACGTTCGGGTACTCGATCCTCGACCTCACAAACCCGGCGAACCCGACGGCGCTCAAGTACGACGACTTCCGGTTCGACGCCACGAGCTCCACGACGAACCCGATTCCCACGCACGGAGACGGCCAGAGCTACATTGCGACGACCGCGGTCTCGAAGGACGGACAGCGCATCGCGTTCTCGATGAACGGCCCGGCGGACCCGCCATGGCACACGCTCGCCGGACGGTCGGACGGGGCCGAGGGCTTCGGCATGTGGGGCGACTTCCCCATGAACCGGGCGCTGGGAACGGCGGTCCAGGCCGTCGCTGGCCGGTACATCGCGTACGCGGTCTCGGGATCCGCGAACGTCACGGCTGCGGACATCACGTCGCTCCCGACGTCCGATTTCTCGCCGCTGAACATCCCGTACGAAACGTCGGCGAACATGCCGGGCGGTTACAGCATGCTTCTCGCCGGGAACTACCTCGTGTACACGACGAACGCGGGAGTCCTGACCGTCGTCGACGCGTCGAACCCCGGGCCCGCGGGCCGCATCACCTCGGCTTACAAGTCGGTCTCGATTCCGTACCTGACCTCCGACCCGCTGCTCCACCGCGCGCCGGTCAACTACACGGCCGCGGTCGACCCGGGCGACTCGACGAAGCTCTGGCTCCTCGTCGAAGTCCCCAAGAATTACCCCTCGGAGAACTCGCCGAGCTACGGCCTCGTCGCGGTCACGAAGGACGGAAGCGGCAACCTCACGGCGACTGCTGCTCCTGGGTTGATCCGGGTGCCGTCGCAGGCCGGCGAGATCTGGTCGAATGCGGGCAACGCCTCGTCGCTCGTCGCGCAGAACGGGTTCCTCTTCGTCGTCATGTGGGCGCAGCGGAGCTCGCCGTCCCCGCAATTCGGGTTCTTCTCGACCACGGCCTACGCATGGCCCGCGGTGAGCTCCTTCACGGCCGTGTCCGCGCCGAATTTCAACCTGCCGGCGACGAGCGCGGTTTCGTACGCCGGGAGCGGCAACTCCATCTACCAGTATTTTCCGACGGGCCCGGCCGCCTTTGCGATCCCGTACTCGTGCCAGCCGGTCAACGTGCCGGCCGTGTCCAGCCTGACGGTCACGAACACGAGCGCGGGAACCAGCGTGTCCAGCGGCGATCCGGTGTTCCTCGGAGACGTGCTGACCGTCGTCCCGGTCGTCGGACCGTCTCCCGCATTCAACCCGTTGACGTCGTGGTCCTTCGACTTCGACTTCCATGCCGGCAACCCGATCGAGGACGCGGTCGCCTCGCCGCGCATCAAGAACCCCGACAACGGAGTCTTCGGGAATCCGGCCAACCCGCCCGCACAGGCCGTCCTGACCGGCCCGTGCGATCCGACGGGCGTGCCTTCAGGCGACCCGCCGACCGGCGGCAGCTGCTGGACTTCGGTCCTGAACAACGGCGCGACCGGCGGCCCCGACTTCACGGCGGCCGCCGCCGCCGGCACGACAAAGCCCCTCGGGATCGCCTTCGAGGCGAGGAACCAGTACGGCATCGCGAACACGGCTGTCTTCACGGTGAACTGGGTGGTCCCTGCGGCGAAGATCGCGTCGACGCACGTCCTTTCCGGCCAGCCCCTCGTGAGCGCCTCGGACGGCCACCCGCTGGCCGCGAGCTACAAGTGGTACTTCGGGAACTCGCCGACGACGCTCGCGGTCGCCCCGTCGTGCACGACGGCGACGTGCGTCCCGACCACGAGTCCGGCCGCGGGCACGTACTACTACTGGCTGACGGCGGCGTACGCGAACGGTTATTCGACGCCGGACTACGTGCAGGGCACGACGGCCGGCCTGCCGTTCACGATCACGCCGTTCATCCCGGCCTTCACGGTCAACGGCAGCGCGACCGGCCCCGTCTCGCTGCAGGTGAACCAGGCGCTCACGGTCGCGAACAGCTCGCAGCGGGGCTCGGGCGTCACGGGCTCGTACTCCTACGACCTCTGCCTGAGCCCGTGCACGGCGACCTATTCGGGGACGACGGGCGGAATCTTCACGGGGATGACCGACCCGACGAACACGTCGGGCACGCCGCCGTCGAGCGCGACCCTTGCCGCGCCGCCGACGGCGGGCACCTATACGCTTCGGCTCCGGATCTCGTACGCGGGCGGAACGTCGTACTGGCCCGACCCGGCCGGCGTCGGCGGCATCGCCGTGACCGTCACGAACCCGCCCCCCCCGGTCGTCGTGACGGCCAGCGCAACGCCGAACCCCGCGAACTCGGGAGACGTGATCCAGTTCTCGTGTTCGGCGACCGGCGGGAGCGGGAC
>DATJPZ010000090.1:0-20787 GCA_035506175.1 Thermoanaerobaculia bacterium
TCCCGGCGGCGCGGCGGAAGGCGTCGAGGACGGGGTCCACGGCCTCTATCGTAGCGCCGGGGCCCGGCGCACGCCGATTCAGGAAGTCGTGCGCCGCCGTCGGGCCGGCCCGGCGGCCACCGCGCGCGCCTCGTCGTGGGCCTCGCGCGTCACGGCGTCGCAGACGATGGCGCAGATCCTTTCGAGGGTCGGGTCGGCGATCGAGTAGACGGTCTTCAGGCCCTGGCGGCGGCGCCCCACGAGGCCGCCCCGGTGAAGCGTGGCCAGGTGCTTGCTGACGTTGGCCTGCGTGCCGCCCACCGCGGCCAGGATTTCGGTCACCGAGGCGGGGGAGCGGAAGAGCCGCTCCAGGATCTTCAGACGCGTCGGCTCGCCGAGGGCCCGGAACCGGGCCGCGATCAGCTCCCGGGCGCGCTCGGAAAGGGGAGACAGCGGCACCCCCACAGGGTAACCGCAGCGAGCCCGTTCCGGGAGGGGCGAAAAGCGTCGCATCGGCACTATTGACTATATAGCTATATGGTCATATAGTCAATCACGATGCGCGCGCGGCTGGTCCTCTCGATCCTGGTTGCGGCCCCGGCGGCCTTCGCCGCGCCCGGGCCGGCGCCGTTGACGCTCCGCGAGGCGGCGGCGCTCGCCGCCGCCGGCGCGCCCGCCGTCGACCGGGCTCGCGCCGAGACCGAGGGAGCCCGGGCGCGGGCCGCCTCGGCGCGGGCGCTCCTCGGTCCGTCGCTCTTTGCCGACGCGGGCTTTCTCTCCTCCGACAACCCGGTGACGGTGTTTTCGCTCGCCCTCGAGCAGAAGCGGTTTTCGGCCACGGAGTTCTTCCTGTCGGACCCGAACAGTCCGCCGTTCACGAAGGACTGGAGCGGCGGCCTGACGGCCTCCTGGTCGGTGGATCTGTTCGGCGCCACGCGGGCCGGGGCCCGCGCGGCGGGGGAGGCGGCCCGGGCGGCCGAGCTCGGTTCCGGGCGGGTGCGGGACGCGGCGGCGTTTCGAGCGATCGCGGCCTTCGCGGGCGCCCGCCGAGCGGAGGAGTCGGCGGCGTTGCTGCGCGAGCGGCTGGCGGATGCGGAACAGGACCTGGCGATCGCCGAAGCCCTGGCGGAGGAAGGCGTGACGACGGCCGCGGACCCCGCGCAGGCGCGCGCCGCGCTGGCCGAGGTCCGCGCCGAGCTCGCCGGCGAGCAGGCGTCGGCCGACGCCTCGCGCGCGGCGCTGGCCGCGCTGATCGGCTCGGAGGCGGCGTCGAGGCCGCTCGCGCGGTTGCCCGACCCGGGGCCGATTCCCGGCGACGCGGCGCCGGAGCGCGCCGACGTCGCGGCGGCGAAGGCGGCGGCTTCGGCCGCGGCGGAAGCCGGACACGCGGCTGCCGCGTCGCGCTGGCCGAGCTTGCTCGTCGAAGGCCGGTACGAGGCGCATGCGCCGACGCCCGGCGGCCGTTACGGAAATTCGGGAACGGTCTACGCGGGCATCCGCGTCCCGGTCTTCGCCTCGGGCGCCGTGGACGCGCGCGTCGCCGAGGCCCGCGCGCAGGCGCTCGCGGCGCAGGCGACCGCCCGGGAGGCGGGACGCGCGGCGGAAGCCGAGATCGCACGCGCCCGCGCCGAGGCGGCCGCGGCCGCCGTGCGCCGCGCCGCGTTCGCCGAAGCCGAGGCGGCGGCCCGCCAGGCCTGCGAGATCCAGCGGGCACGCTACGCGGAAGGGGCGGCGCGGCTGACGGATCTGCTCGAGGCGCGGGCGGCCGAGCTGCGCGCGCGCCGGGGCGCCGCCGCGGCGGCGGCGGACGCCGTCGTGGCCGACGCGAATCTGCGCCTGGCGCTCGGCCTGCCGCCGGAGGGAGACGAAGCATGAGGAAGCTGGTGGGAGCGCTGACGCTCGCGGTGCTGGCCGTGGGTTGTGGGAAAAGAGCCGACCAACCCGCCGGCGTCGCGACGCGGGCGCTGAAGACCGCGACCGTCGAGCGCCGCGAGACGCCCGTCGTCGTGGACGTGGATGGGACGGTGGTGGGCCGGACCGAAGCGGTGCTCGCCAGCCGTCTCGCCGCGCCCGTCGTGGAGGTGCGCGCGGTCCCGGGCGAAAGGGTCCGCTCGGGGGAGATCCTCGTGCGCCTCGAGCAGCGCGAGGCAGACGGCGCCGTCGACAGCGCGCGCGCCTCGGTGGCCGCGGCGGAGTCGGCGCTCGCGCTGGCGCGCAAGAACCTGTCGCGGTTCGAGCGCCTGCAGGGCAAAGGCGCGGCCGCGGCGGTCGAGCTCGAGAGGACCCGGCAGGACGAGGCGGCGGCCTCGGCCGCGCTCGCGGCCGCGACGGCGGCGCTGCGCCGCGCCGAGACGGACCGGGCCCAGGCCGTCCTGGTCGCGCCGTTCGACGCCGTCGTGGTCGAGAAGCTCGTGTCCCCGGGCGATCTCGCGGGCCCGGGGCGTTCGCTCGTGCGCCTCGCCTCGCTGTCGGGCCGGCGCGTCGAGGCGGCGCCGGGCGAGGCCGCCGCGGCGCGGTTGTCGGTCGGCGACGCCGTCGAGATCGAGATCGGCGGCACGACGGTGACGGGCCGCATCGGCGAGATCGCCGGCGCGGTCGATCCGGCCACGCGCCGCCGCACCGTGCGCGTGGATCTCCCGGCCGGCCTCGAGCCGCCGGTCGGCAGCTTCGCGCGCCTGCGCCTGCCGGGGCCCGCGGCCGTGCGGCTCCTCGCGCCCGAGCGCGCGGTCGTCGCCCGAGGCGGACTCGAGCTCGCCTGGGCGGTCGGTCCGGATGGCGCCGTGGCGCTGCGCTACGTGCGGACCGGGCCGTCGGCCGGCGGCCTCGTCGAGATCCGGTCCGGTCTCCAGGCGGGCGAGCGTGTCGTCGTGGACCCGCCCGCGGATCTCGAAGCGGGCGCGAAGGCGGCCTCGTGACGGCCGACTCGCGCGACCGCGCGGCGCCCGAACGGCCGCCCCTCGGGCTCGCCGGACGCCTGGCGTCGGCCTTCATCGATTCGAAGCTGACGCCGCTGTTCGTCGTCTTCGCGCTCGCCCTCGGCGCGGTCGCGGTCGTCGTCACGCCGCGCGAGGAGGAGCCGCAGATCAAGGTCCCGATGATCGACGTCTTCGCGTCCCTGCCGGGCCGCAGTCCGGTCGAAGTCGAACGCCAGGCGGCCGCCCCTCTCGAGAAGGCGTTCTGGTCCATCCCCGGCGTCGAGTACGTCTACTCGACGTCTTCTCCGGGGCGAGCGCTGGTCGTCGTCCGCTTTTTCGTGGGGGAGGATCCGGACCGGGCGCTCGGGCGGGTGCGCGGGAAGCTCGACGCGATGGCCGGGGAGTGGCCCCCCGACCTTCCGCCGCCGCTGATCCGCGCGCGCTCGATCGACGACGTTCCGATCTGGGCGCTGACCTTCTGGAGCCCGACGCTCGACGCGGCGACGCTGCGGCAGATCGCCGCCGAGGTCGAGAGCGAAGTCAAGACGATCCCGGACGTCTCCGACACCGAGCTGATCGGCGGCCTCAAGCGCGAGTTCCGCGTCGAGCTCGACCCGGCGCGGCTCTCGGCCCGGGGCCTGCCGCCGGCCGCCGTCCTCGGCGCGGTCTCGGCGGGCAACCGCCGGATCACCGCCGGCGGCGTCGTCTCGGACGGCCGGCAGATCCTCGTCGAGGCCGGGGGCTTCGTGAGCAGCGCCGAGGAGCTCTCGGCCGTCGTCGTGGCCGAGAGCGGCGGCAAGCCGGTGCGGCTCGGCGACGTCGCCCGCGTGGTGGACGGCCCGGAGGAGCCGGCCGCCTACGTGACGCACGCCGAGCGCGGCGGCGCCGGACCGTTTCCGGCCGTGACGCTGGCCGTCAGCAAGCGCCGGGGCGCCAACGCGATCTCGGTGGTCCGCGCCGTCGACCGCAAACTCGACGCGCTGCGCCCGCGCCTGATCGGCGCCGGCGTGCGCACGACCGTCACGCGCGACTACGGCGAGACGGCGGCCGAGAAGTCGAACGACCTCCTCCTGCACATGGGCCTGGCGACGCTCTCGGTCGCCGCGTTGATGGCGCTCGCGCTCGGCCGGCGGGAAGCCGGCGTGGTGCTGCTCGCCGTGCCGGTGACGCTGGCGCTGACGCTCTTCGTCTTTGCGCTGCTCGGCGACACGCTGAACCGGATCACCCTGTTCGCGCTGATCTTCTCGATCGGCATCCTCGTCGACGACGCGATCGTCGTCGTGGAGAACATCGTCCGACATGTGCGGATGCCGTCCTCGCGCGGCCGTTCGCTCGCCGCCGTGGCCGTCGAGGCGACCGACGAAGTCGGCAACCCGACGGTCCTCGCGACCTTCGCCGTCATCGCCGCGATCGTGCCGATGGGCTTCGTCGGCGGGCTGATGGGGCCGTACATGCGGCCGATCCCGATCGGCGCGTCCGCGGCGATGCTCTTCTCGCTCCTGGTCGCCTTCGCGGTGTCGCCGTGGGCGACGCGGCGGCTCTTTCGGGGCGTGCCGCCCGAGAAGCCCGGCCACGGGGATGCCGAGCGCGGCCGCCTCGCCGTCCTCTACCGCCGGGCCATGGCGCCGCTGGTCGCCGAAGACGGCGGGCGCGCCCGGAAGGTGTTCTTCGCGGCAATCGCGCTCCTCCTCGCGGGGGCCGTCGCCCTCGTGCCGCTCGGCGTGGTGGTCGTGAAGATGCTGCCCTTCGACAACAAGAACGAGTTCCAGGTCGTCGTGGACTTTCCGGAGGGCACGACGCTCGAGACGACGCACCGGGCGCTTTCCGAGATGGCGAGCGCGCTTTCGGCGCTGCCCGAGGTCGTCGGGACGGAGGTCTACGCGGGCGCCGCGGCGCCGTACAACTTCAACGGCCTGGTGCGGCACTACTTTCTCAGGTCGGGGCCCCACCAGGGCGACGTCCAGGTTTCCCTGCTGCCCCGGAAGTCGCGCCGTCGCTCCTCGCACGCGATTGCCCGCGAGGCGCGGCCGCTCGCCGAGGCCGTCGCGGGGCGCTACGGCGCTCGCGTGAAGGTGGCCGAGGTCCCGCCGGGTCCGCCCGTGCTCGAAACGCTCGTGGCCGAGGTCTACGGCCCCGACGACGCGGGACGCCGCGAGGTCGCGCGGCAGGTCCGGGACGTCTTTGCGCGGACCGAAGGCGTCGTGGACGTGGACTGGTACGTCGAAAGCCCGCGGACGAAGGCGGTCTTCCGGCTGGACCGGGAGAAGGCGGGACTGGCGGGCATCCGGGAGGCCGACGTGGCGGCGACGCTGCGGCTGGCGCTCGGCCGCGATTCGGCCGGCGAGATCCAGCTGCCCGACGTGCGCGAGCGCATTTCCCTGGTCGTGACCCTTCCGGCGGAACGTCGCAACGATCTGCCGGCTCTCGCGGCGCTGAACGTGGCGGCTGCCGACGGGCGCCTCGTGCCGCTGTCCGAGATCGGCCGTTTCGTCGAGGAGCCCGAAGAGACGTCGATCTACCACAAGAACCTGAAGCCGGTCGTCTACGTCACGGCCGACGTCGGCGGCCGCCGCGAAGCGCCGGTCTACGCGATCCGCGCGCTCGAGAAGGGCATTGCCGGCGTCGGCGTTCCCGGCGGCTACCGGATCCAGACGCGTACGGCCACGGCGCCCTTCGACACCGCGCGCTACGGAATCAAGTGGGACGGCGAGTGGCACGTCACGTACGAGGTGTTTCGCGACCTCGGCCTCGCCTTCGCCGCGGTGCTCGTGTTGATCTACATCCTGGTCGTCGGGTGGTTCCGCAGCTTCACGGTGCCGCTCGTGATCATGGCGCCGATCCCGCTGACGCTCGTCGGGATCCTCCCCGCCCACGGGTTGTTCGGCGTTTTCTTCACGGCGACGTCGATGATCGGGTTCATCGCCGGGGCCGGGATCATCGTTCGGAATTCGATCATCCTCGTGGACTTCATCGAGCTGCGCCGGCGGCAGGGGATGCCGCTCGCGGAGGCGGTGCTCGACGCGGGGGAGGTGCGGTTCCGGCCGATGCTCCTGACCGCGGCGGCCGTCGTCGTCGGCTCTTCGGTGATGCTCCTCGATCCGATCTTTCAGGGCCTGGCCGTGTCGATGATGGCCGGCGAAGTGGCGGCGACGCTGCTCTCTCGCGCCGCCGTCCCGGTCCTCTACTACCTGCTCAAACGCTCGGAGGAGAAGCGCGCGGCCGGCGCCGGCGTCGTTTCGCCCGAGCCGGAAAGGAGCCTCGCATGACTCGTCCACTGACCGTCGACGCCTGGCTTCGCGGCATCGCGGGGAGCTTCGTCCTCCTCTCGGTGGCGCTCGGCTGGTTCGTCCACCCCGCGTTCTTCCTCTTCACGGCGTTCGTGGGCGCGAACCTGCTGCAGTCGGCTTTCTCGGGCTGGTGCCCGATGATGGCGATCCTGCGGAAACTCGGCGTGCGCCACTCCGGCGCGGCCTGACCGCCCGGCGGCGAACCGGGGCGCTCCCGCCGAAACGGGCGCGCGTCTGCGGCGGCGCACGTATCATTTCGGGCAGAGGAGTTGCCCATGAAGTCAGGCGCCCCGCTCCGCGTCGCCCTCGTTCTCGCGCTCGCCGCTCCCGTCTCGTGCGCGCACCTGCCGATCATCGGCAAGAAGACCTCGGCGGGCGCGCCCAACATCGCGGCCGAAGGCAGGCCGCCGCTGACGGTGCAGGAGCTGCAGTTCGAAGTTCTCCGGTTCGCCGACAACTACAGCACCTCGGTCGCGCACGCCGCGGACCGCGTCTCGAAAGAGATCGGCACGCGCGATGCCCAGGTCGAGTCCCTCAAGTGGAAGCTCGAGCAGGCGACGGCCGCCTACGTCGATGCGACCGGCCAGAATCCGGTCTGGAACGCGCTCGACATGGTCGGTCTCGCGACGGTCTCCCGCATGGTCATCGAGACCGCCCAGTCGCGCGAGCTGTGGGGCGGAAGCGTCGGGCCGCTGCTCGACACGCATCGGAGCCTCGAAACGACCGCGTGGAACCTCGCCGACCAGTTTCTCGAGCCCTCGGAGCGCCAGGAGCTCCAGGATCTGTTCGTCGAGTGGCGCAGGCAGAACGCCGACGAGCGCAGCGTCTCGGGCGTGCACTTCCGCGAGTTCGCCCTGACGCTCGGCAAGGCGCAATCCCCGTCGACGGTCAAGGCGACGAGCATCTTCTCGCTGCTCTACCTGGACCCGTTCGCGGGCCTCGACCCCACGACCGTCGCCATCGAGCAGTCCCGCGAGCTCGCCGCGCGCACGGTGGCCTACGCGGAACGGATGCCGACGCTGCTGCGCTGGCAGGCGGAGCTCCTCGCCCTCCAGGTCGCGCGCCAGCCCGACCCGCAGGAGCTGATGGCCGACATCGACCGGGTCTCGCACTCGGTCGCGAGCGTCGCGAAGACCGCCGAAGGCGTGCCCGCGCTCGTCGACGAGCAGCGCAAGGCCGCCATCGACCAGTTCTTCGCGGGCGTGACCGGGCAGCGCGAGGCGATGCTCGCCGACCTCGACGCCCGCGAGGGCAAGCTCCGCGAGCTCATGGGGCAGACGCGCGAGACCCTCGACGCCGGCGCGAAGATGGGGGACTCGCTCAAGGGGACGATCGCGGCGCTCGACGCGTTCGTCCATTACGTCTCGCCGCCGCCGGATCCGAACGCGCCGCCGGCGAAGCCGGGCAAGCCGTTCGACCCGCTCGACTACGGCAAGGCGGCGACCGACCTCGGGGGCATGGCGCGCGACCTGACGACGCTGCTGTCGACCGTGGACAAGACCGCGCCGCAGCTCGGCGCTCTCGGCGCGAAGACGGCGGAGGACCTGAAGGGCGTCGTCGACCGCGCCTTCTGGCGCGGGCTCGTCCTGATCCTCGTGCTGCTCGTCGGCGCGATCCCCGCGACGCTCGTCTACAAAGCGCTCGCCCGGAGACTTTTCGCGCGGTCGGCCTGAAGGCTTCCGACGATGAATACACCCTAAACATTCTGGCGGCCGATTCTCGATACTGTCCTGGTCATGCGAATACTCGTCGTCGAAGACGATCCAAGAATGGCGAGCATCCTTTCGCGCGCGTTGCGCGAGACCGGGCACGCGGTCGACGTGGCGCGCGACGGCCTCCAGGCGGCCGACCAGGCGACGCTCGTTCCGTACGATCTGCTCGTGCTCGACGTGTTGCTGCCCGGGATCGACGGTTTCGCGGTCTGCCAGCGCGTGCGCGGCGCGCACGGCCGGATGCCGATCCTGATGGTGTCGGGGCGCTCGGAGATCGCCGACCGCGTGCGCGGTCTCGACGTCGGCGCAGACGACTATCTGCCGAAGCCCTTCGCCCTCGAAGAGCTCCGCGCGCGCGTGAGCGCGCTCCTGCGGCGCCGCGACCTGCCGCAGCAGATGACGCTGACCGTCGGCGCGATCCGGCTCGACCGCAGCCGCCACACGGCGCACGTGGGCCGGCGGATGGTCGAGCTCACGGCCAAGGAATACTCGCTGCTCGAGTATTTGCTGCTCAATCGCGGGCGCGTCGTCACGCGGCGCGAGATCGCCGAGCACGTCTGGGACGAGCACTTCGACCCGTTCTCGAACCTGATCGAGGTGTACGTCGGCCGGCTGCGCCAGAAGATCGACGCGGGGCTCGAGCCCGGCGCGTCGTTTCTCCGGACGCGGCGGGGCGAGGGCTACCTCGTCGAAGACTCGCCGCAGAGTCCGGACTAGTCGAGGCCGGCTTCGAGAGCGCGGACGCGCGCCTCGAGCCTCGGATCGGCGATCCGCGCGGCGACCGCCGCGAATCCCGCCGCCGGACCGCGCCACCGGAGCGCGTCGACGTCCGCAAAGAGCGGCGCGTCGTCGCGGAGCGTCGCGAGCCGCTTGAAGAGAAGCGCGGCCTTCCGGTCGCGCAGCGCGTCGTCCGGGAAGCTCTCGAGGGGCCCGTAGCGCGCGATCAGCGCCGCCGCCGTCTTCGGGCCGATGCCCGGAATTCCCGGGTAGCCGTCCGCGGCGTCGCCGACGAGCGCCAGGTAGTCCGGGATCCGCGGCGGCTCGACGCCGAACTTTTCCTTCACGCCCGCGGCGTCCCGGATGTTCCCGCTCTTTCGGTCGACCTGCACGACGCGCTCGCCCGAGACGCACTGGGCGAGGTCCTTGTCCGGCGTCCAGATCGAGACCTTCTCGACGCGCGCGTCGGCGGCCGAGAGCTTCGCGGCCGAGGCGAGCCCGTCGTCGGCCTCGAGCTCGACCATCGGCCACACGGCCACGCCCATCGCGGCGAGCGCCTCCTCGAGCGGGTGGAACTGGGCGAGGAGCTTTCGCTCCATGCCCTCCGACGTCTTGTAGCCGGGCCAGAGCTCGTTGCGGAAGGACTCGATGACGTGGTCCGTGGCGACGCCGAGGTGCGTCGCCCCGCCCTCGAGCATCTGGCAGACCGTGTGGAGCACGCCGGCGACGGCGCCGAGTGGCGGATCGTCCGGGCGCGCCCGCCGCAGTCCGTAGAAGTGGCGGAAGAGCTCGTACGTGCCGTCGACGAGGTGGACGATCATGCGCGGGCCGGAGCGTAATCCTCCGGCCCCCGGAAAGGTAGAGTGACCTCGCCGTGTCGGACGCGTTCTGGGACCGGGACGAGAACGTCGCGCGCTTCGCGGCGCGCGAGCCGGACGTCCGCCTGCTGGCGCTCCTGGCGTCGGCGCCGGAGCCCGAAGGGATCCGCGTTCTCGACGTCGGCTGCGCCGGCGGGCGCAACGCCGTGGCCCTGGCCGAGCGCGGCGTCGACGTCGAGGCGCTCGACGCGTCGCCCGCCATGGTGGCGAAGACGCGGGAGCGGCTGGCGGCGGTACTCGGCGACGCCGACGCGAAGCGCCGCGTGCGGGTCGGCCGCATGGACGATCTGTCCGCCTGGGCCGACGCGCGCTTCGACCTGGTGGTGGCGCTCGGGATCTACCATTGCGCGCAGAGCCGCGCCGAGTGGGAACGGGCGCTCGCCGAATCGGTCCGCGTGCTGCGCCCCGGCGGGCGGCTGCTCGTTTCGGTTTTCACCCCCGAGACGGATTTGACCGGAGCCGGCGTCCGGGAGATCGAAGGCGAGCCCGGCGTCTACGAGGGCTTCGACAGCGGGAGCCGGCACGTCCTCGTCGACGCGGACGGGCTCGACCGGGACCTGGCGCGGCTCGGCATGGAGCCGCTCGAGCCCACGCGCACCGCGCGCCCGAAGGTGGAGACGGGCCGGCGCGTCTCGGCCAACGGGCTCTACCGGAAGCGGGCGTGACAGGGACAACGCCGGTAGGATGCCCGGCGTGACGCTCGACTGGACTCCCGAGGAGCGCGCGGCGCTCGAGCGGCTCGACGCCCTGGTGTCCGCGAGTTCCGCCGCCGCGGCGCTGCACCCGATCGCCGAGCGGGTCCTGGCCACGCTCGCTCGCGGCCGGTCGGAGATCGAAGCGTGGGAGGCGGTGCCGCTCGACGTTTACGGCCCGGGGCTTCCCGCCGACGTCGCCTCGAGCTGGGTCTTCGTCCTGAAGCGCGGCGTGACGACCGGCGCCGAGCGCCACCCGAACAGCCGGCAGCGCCTGGTCTCGTGGACGGGCGGCGGCGACTTCCAGGTCCACGACGGCGAGCGCTGGCGGTCGCACGTGCTCTCGAACGACCCGCGCGCGCCGCTCGAGGAGCGCTGGGTCTCGATTCCGCCGGACACCTGGCACCAGGGCGTCGTCGGCGCGGAGGACTGGCTCGTCGTCTCGTTCCACACCGTGCCGGCGGAGCAGCTCATCGAGGAACGGCCCGACCCGTCCGATCCGGATCCATTCCGCCCGCGGCGGACGCGCCGCCGCCGCTACGTCGAGGTCGTCCAGCCGTAGTGGGCGCGCTGCGCTCGGCAGCTCCATCTTCCGGACCGGCGTGTCCTCGCGCCCGTTCGTTGACCGCGCGGCCGATGGACCGGTCAGGGCCAGTCCGAGGTGCCGACAGCTTCCTGAAGGGCGATCAGCGCTCGGGCTCGCTCGGCCAACGCGTCGTCGTAGGCGATGTGGACTTCGTCGTCGGTCTGCTGCGCGATGAGCACTTCGACGACCGTCGCCGCACCGCGCTGAAAACTGTAGAGGGTCTTTTCGAACACGCGATCCGCATCCGCGAGTGTGCCGGATTCGTAGACCAGCACCTGACGGCCGGCGGCCTCGCAACGGGCGATGGCTTGCCGGACGTCGATCTCCACGTGCACACGCGATGCCGTCGTGTTCGCGCGCGCCTGCTCCTGGCCGGCGCGGGCGGCCTCGAGATCGCCCTTGTGGAGGCGCGAAAAGGGAAGCGGCACACCGACGCCGAAGACGAGAAAGTCGCCGGCCGGAGCCGGAGGGGCGCCGTTGCCGGAATAGACGTGCGTCCAGCCGATCGATGGCGACAAGTCGATCGCGCGATCCGCTCGAATCAGCGCCAGCTGCTTGTCCGAGGCCAGCTGGCGGTCGGTCACGGCCTGCAGGTCGGGGCGCTCGGCGAGCGCCCGCGCGATCAGCGCGTCGGCGTCCCAGGCGTGGACGTCGAGGTGCAGATCGCTGGTCAGCGCTATGGGCTTCCCGTCGGAGGACGCCGAGCTCCGGCCGAGAAGCTCGAGCAGCGCCAGGTCCGCGGCCTGGACCGATGCTTTCGCCGCCGCAACTTCACCGCGGAACTGCTGAGCGCTGACTCGGGCTTGCAGCAGAACGACCTCCGCGACGTCTCCCGCCGCCAGGCGCGCCTGATTCGCTTCGACGAGCCGATCGAGGCTCTCGAGGGTCTGGCGTTTTCGGTCGAGGACGAGGCGCGCGCGGACGGCATCCACGTAGGCGTTGGCGGCGGCGGCACGGAGCTGACGAACGGCGTTGGCGAGATCCGATCCGGCGGCAAGAGCGTTGGCCTGCGCGAGGCCGACGCGCGCGCTGCGCTTACCCCCGAGCTCGAGCGTTCCGCTGAGGGCCGCGCTGACTTCGTTCTGCACGGCACCGTTCGAGATGTCGTACTGGGGCGACCCGATGCTCAACGACGGATCCGGGACGATTCGGGCGACGTCGACCTGGGCCCTGGCGATCGCGACGTTTTCGCGTTCCGCGGCCAGGTCCGGGTTGTTCGCGAGCACGGCACGAACGTACTCTTGGATGCCGAAGCGCACGGCCTCCGGCGGGGCGGCGTTTCCCGCCTGGCCCGACACGCCGCGGGAGAGACCGAGTCCGAGGATCACCGCGGGAAGAATGCGTCGGGTCATCGCCCTGCCTCCTCTTCGATGTCTGCGCCGGCTCGTTTTCTCCGGAACCGTTCCTCCGCAAGGAGGTAGAAGGCCGGGAGTACGAGAAGGGTCAGGATCGTCGAGGTCGTCAGGCCTCCGACGACGACGGTGGCGAGCGGCCTCTGGACGTCCGAGCCGATGCCGAGGGCGAGGGAGGCCGGCAGCAGCCCGAGGATGGCGACCGACGCCGTCATGAGCACGGGCCGGAGGCGCTGGAGCGCTCCGTGGACGATGGCCTCGTGGAGGGGGAGCCCCTGGTCGCGCCGGCGATTGAGCTGCGTGACCATGATGACGCCGTTCTGCACGGCGACGCCGAAGAGCGCGATGAATCCGACGCTGCTCGAGACGTTCAGGGTCATGCCTCGCAGGAAGAGGGCGAGCATCCCGCCGAGCAGCGCCATGGGGACGCTGATCAGAATGATCGCGGCGTGCCGGAGCGTTCCGAAGGCGCCGTACAGGAGCAGAAAGATCAGCGCGAGCGTCAGCGGCAGGATGACGGCGAGGCGTGCCTGCGCGCGCTTCTGGTTCTCGAACTGTCCGCCCCAGGCGATCTCGTAGGCGGCGCGATCGAATTTGAGGTCGCGGTCGATGCGCTCGTGCGCTTCCTTCAGGAACGAGGACAGGTCGCGGCCGTGCAGGTCGAGCTTGACGGTCATGTGCCGGCGGCTCATTTCCCGGGTGATCGTGCTTTCCCCGGTGCGGAGCTGGATCGACGCGACCGACGACAGGGGGACCTGTGCCCCGGTCGGCGTCGTCAGCATCAGGTTTCCGATCGCCTCCGGGCTGTTGCGCACGGGCTCGATGTAACGCGCGGTGATGTCGTAGTACCGCTCGCCCTGGAAGACCTGCCCCACGGGTTTCCCGCCGACTCCGGTCTCGATCAGGTCGCCGACGGTGGAGACGTTCAGGCCGTAGCGAGCGACCGAGTCGCGGTCGACTTCGATTTGCAGCTGCGGCAGCGGGGGCTCCTGGTCGATCGCCACGTCGACGGCGCCTGGAATCTTGCCGAGGAGGTCGGCGAGCTCCAGGGCGACCTTCCGGGTCCCGGCGAAGTCTTTCCCGTACACCTTGACGACGAGCTCGCTGTGCGCACCGGCGATCTTGTCGTTGACGCCGTCGATCATGGGCTGCGAGAAACCGACGTTGATGCCCGGGATCTTCTCGTAGCGGATGCGGAGCTTTTCGATGAGGTCCTTCTTGCGCATCCCGCGGGGCCACGTGCCGTAGGGCTTCAGGGTGACGGCGGCCTCGATGTGGGACGGCGTCCACGGGTCAGTCCCGTCGTCGTTGCGGCCCGTCTGCGTCACGACGGCGTTGACGACCGGCTCCTTGAGGGTCTCGCGCCGGATCTCGTTGGCCATCTCGGCCGCCTTCTGGAGCGAGATGCCCGGGGGCAGCTCGATCTGGAGCCAGAGCGAGCCCTCGTCGAGGTACGGTAGAAACTCCCGCCCGACGAAAAGGCCGATCAGGATCGCGAGGGCCGTGGCGCCCGCGGCGAAAGCGACGGCGCGCCACGGGCGGTGAAGGATCCGGCGCAGAACCTCGTGGTATTCGACGCTCAGCCAGCGGAGCGCCCGGTTCTGGTACGGCTTCGCCGGCTTGCCGAATGCGGTGAGAGCGAGACCGGGGATGAGAGCCAGGGCGACGAGGATCGCGCCGACCAGGGCGTAGCCGACGGTGTAGGCCATCGGCGAAAAGAGCTTCTTCTCGACGCGCTGGAACGCGAAGAGCGGCAGGTACGCGGTGATGATGATCGTCGTCGCGAAGAACATCGGCCGGGCGACCTGAGTCGCGCCATCCGCGGCGACGGCTTCGGTCAGCTCCTTTTCCGGTTCCTTCTCGCGGACGCGCAGAATGTTCTCGAGCACGACGATCGAGCCGTCGACGAGAATGCCGAAGTCGATCGCGCCGAGCGACAGCAGGTTCGCTGGGATTTTGGTCAACGCCATCAGGATGAAGGCGATCAGGAGAGACAGCGGGATCGTGGCGGCGACGATGAGCGCGCCCCGCGGCCTCCCCAGGAAGAGGATCAGCACGATGAGGACGAGCCCCATCCCTTCGAGCAGCGTGCGGGAGACCGTGTGGACGGTCGCGTGCACGAGGTCGTTGCGGTCGATGTAGGGAACGACCTTCACGTCCGGAGGGAGGAGCCCGCCGTTGAGTAGGCGGACCCTGGCGTGAATGCCGTCGAGCACCGCCGACGGGTTCTGGCCGCGCAGCAGGAGAACGATTCCCGAGACCACGTCGCCGTTGCCGTCCTTGCCGCAGATGCCGTCCCGCGTCAGGGCGCCGAGCTGGAGGCGGCCGAGGTCGCGGATGAAGATCGGGGTGCCCCGCCGCGAGTCGACCACGATGTGCCCGAGATCGTCGAGCGAACGGACCAGCCCGATGCCGCGCACGACGGCCGCCTGATCGCCCCGGACGAGAACGCTGCCGCCGGCATTGGCGTTGTTCGAGGTCACGGCCGCCTCGACCTGCGCTAGGGACAGGTTGTAACTGCGCAGCTTCGAAGGGTCGAGCAGGATCTGAAACTGCGTGCGCTCCCCGCCGAAGTTGGCCACGTCTGCCACGCCGAACACCTCCTTGAACTGGGGAATGACCACCCACTCCTGGAGCTCGCGGAGCTCGCGCGAGGACCGCGTCGGCGACTGGAGCGTGTAACGGTAGATCTCGCCGATCGGCGAGGTGAGGGGATCGAGCGTCGGCGTGACTCCGGAGGGCAGCGTCACGTCGCCGATGCGCTCGCGAATGCGGGTTCGCGAGAAGTAGTCCTCGACCCCGTCCTCGAAGACCATGACGATGAGGGACAGCCCGAAGGTGCTCTTCGAGCGCATGACGGCCAGGCCCGGCGTGCCGATCAGCTCCCGCTCGAGAGGAATCGTGATCTGCTGCTCGACCTCTTCGGCGGCGTGCCCGGGGTACTGCGTGATGACCTGGGACGTCACGTCCGCGATGTCGGGGTAGGCCTCGATGTCGAGCGTCGTCCAGGAGTACCAGCCGAAGAGCGCCAGCAGGACGAAGATCGCGACGATCAGCCAGCGCCGGCGGAGGCACAACGCGACGAAGCGGTTGATCACGGCATCACGACGGCGTTCAACGTGACGATGCGGGAGCCCGGCTTCAGGCCCCTAGTGATCACGACGCGATCGCCGATCTGCTCGCCGGTTTCCACGGTCCGGCGCTCGAACGTCCACGGCGAGGTTTCGACGAAGACCAGGGTCTCGTCGCCCCGGACCACGAGGGCGGTCGCGGGAACGACGACCTCGGGCGACGAGTCGCTCTGAAACGCCACGGTGCCGAACATGCCGGGCTTGAGCCGCGCCCCCGGATTGTCGAGCGAGAGGTGGATCTTAATCGTCCGGGTATCGGGATCGAGCAGGTCGCCGAGCCGGTCGATCTTCGAGTGGAAGGTCTCGCCCGGGTACGCCGGGAACGTGATCGTCGCCTCGTCGCCGACCTTCAAACGACGAATGTCCTTCTCCTGAACGCTCGCGGTCACCCAGACGCGCGACAGGTCGGCGACGATCATGACGTCGGCGGTCGGATCGTTCTGGTACTGGCCAGGCGCGGTGTTGACCGCGATGACACGGCCCGACACGGGCGAGCGGACCACGAGCGTCCCGGAGAGCTTCGACGCGTCGACGCCGAGCTGCTGGAGTCGCGTCGTGGCGCGTTGCTGCTCACTCGTCGCGGTTTCCAGGTCGCTCTGCGACTGATCGAAGTCCCGCTGCGATCCGACTCCGTGTTCGAGGAGATCCTTCTGACGCTCGAAGTTGCGCCGCGCGAGCAGCAGGGTGGCTCGGCTCTTCTCGAGGTCGGCTTCGGCCGTGGAGAGGTCGGGGGACTCGAGCTCGAGCAGAGGCGACCCCTTCTCCACGGTGTCGCCGAAGCGGGCGTCGAGCCGGACGACCCGGCCCGACAAGGGCGGATGGATCCTCGCCGACGCGTCCGGCAGGGCCTCGACGGTCGACGGGACGACGAGCTGCCGCCGAAGCGACTCGGTGGAGACTTCCCGCACGTTCAGCCGGTCGCGCAACGGCGAGCCCGCGGGAACCACAGAGCGATCGCCCTGAATCTGGACGAGCTCTTCCGGGGTGCCCGATCCGGGCGCGCCGCCCCGGCGGCAGCCGGCCAGCAGCAAGCCGGTGAGGAAAACGATCGTCGCGTTTCGGGCGCGCGGAACCGCGAACTCCATGAACCGATGCCGGGGCGACCGACACGCGAGCCTCCGGAGTTGCTTCATTCGCTTTCTCCGCTGCGAGAAGCCCGCGGGACTTCCTGCGATTGACGGCATCGTCGGCTCCGCCGACGTGTCAAGGTCGTGCTAGGGCCGTTCATGGCGGCCGGCCTCCTCGAGTGGCATCCGTCTCTTCCTGTCTGTCCGCTAAACGACGCTGCTCCTGGCGACGGGACTAGTTAGTCTTCGGCCGGTCCGAAGTCAAGCGAAAACAGGCCGTCCGATCAGAATACTGGAGGGGGGTATTAACAGATACCCTGAGGGGGTATTCTTCCTGGATGGCACACACGATCAAGGACAAGAAACACCTCGTGGCTCGGATCAGCCGCATCCGCGGCCAGCTCAACGCGATCGACCGGGCCCTGCAGGAGGAGGAGGATTGCTACCGGATTCTGCAGACCACCGCCGCCTGCCACGGCGCCCTCAACAGCCTGATGGTCGAGATCCTCGAGAGCCACATCCGTCACCATCTTCTGGGACCCGAGAGCGCGCGAGTCGCGGAGCGCCGGAAGGCAGCGCGAGAAGTGATCACGATCATCAACGCCTTTCTGAGGTAGCCGTTCCGCGGCCGGGCGGAACCCTCCGCGGTGTTCGCGAAGGATCAGCGGAGGGGGATCGGCCCGCTGTTACGGCACGCCGGCGCGGCTCGGCGTGTTCCTCGCCGTGCTGTCGGGGATCTCGTTCGCGACCGGCGGTCCGCGTGCGGGCGGACCCGATTCTCCTCGAGAAGTCGCTGATGGTCCTCGAGGACGGCTTGCTCGACGGTCAAGGTCAAGGCCTGGTTCCTGCGACACCGCTGGATCTGACGGGCCTCCGCGGTCAATCGTCGCTGTCCTGGCCGGTGTGGAGCGAGATCTCGTCGGCCTGCGCGTCGAAGTGGAAGAGCTGCCCGTAGCGCCCCCAGTTCACGACCGCGCGGAACAGGCTCGGGATCGCCTGGCCGGGCAGCTTCTCCGCGAGGAACGTCCGGACCTCCTCGCCCGAGCGCGCGACGTCGGGCTCGGCGGCGAGGTACCGGACGAGCGCCGCGAAGATGCCGAGGGTCAGGAGGCGCTTCCGGAAGAGGAGCCGCTTCTCGGCCTGCGTCGCGGCGACCATCTCCCGGCCGAGGTCGGTCATCTTCACGAGGTCGCCCGGCGTCTCGGCGAGCGCCAGCATCTCCGCGGCCTTGACGACCGAGATCGTGTGCCCGAAGTCGTAGTCGGTGATGGTGTCGAGGTCGAAGAGGTCCATCTCGCCGCCGTGGTCGCTCAGGATCTCCAGCAGACCGAGCACCTCGCTCGGCCGCGCGTGGGGAATCGGGCGCATCGGGCCGACCGCCGTCCGCGCCCCCGCCGTGACCGGTTTTTCCTCCGGAAGATGGATGCCGGTGACGATGTCGTGGATCTGCTCGACCATCCGGAGGAACTCGGGGTGGCGGTACGCGCGCGGGTGCGGGAGCGTGTTGACGATCTCCTGCTTGACGGTGCCCGGATTGGTTCCGAGGATGACGATGCGATCGCCGAGGTACACGGCTTCGTCGATCAGGTGCGTGATGATCAGGATCGCCGAGAGCGTGCTCTCGCGGTCGGACCACAGGCGGTACACCTCGGCCCGGAGCAGCTCGGCCGTCAGCACGTCGAGCGCCGAAAACGGCTCGTCCATGCACAGGAGCTCGGGTCCGCCGACGAGCGCGCGCGCGATGCCGACGCGCTGTTTCATGCCGCCGGAGAGCTCCTTGGGGTACGCGTGCTCGACGCCGCCGAGGCCCACGCGCTCGATCGCCTCGCCGACGAGCCGGTGCGACTCCTCCTCGCCGAGCTCCTTGCCGTTCAAGCCGACCTTGACGTTCTCCTCGACGGTCAGCCACGGGAAGAGCGCGAAGTTCTGGAAGACGACCGCGGCGCCGGGGTGGATTCCCGTCAGCGGCCTGCCGTGAACCTGCACGGAACCGGACGTCGGCGGGATCAGCCCGATCAGGATCCGCAGGAGCGTCGACTTGCCGCAGCCGGAGGGTCCGAGAATCGCGACGGTCTCGCCGCGGCGGACGGAAAAGTCCACGTCCTTCAGCACGACGTGCTCGCGCCCGGCCTCGTCCCAGTAGGACTTGTTGACGCCGATCGCCTGCGCGATCGGCGGCTCGAGGTCGGGTTTCGGCGCGGTGCTCATGGTGTCCTCAGCGGTTCAGGGCAAAGCGCGTCTCGGCGAGCCGGTACAGCGGCCGCCACACGGTGCGGTTCAGCACGATCAGCGCGATCGACATGATGAGGACGCCGGCCGCGAGCAGCGGAAAGTTCGCGGACGCCGTGGCGCGCGTGATCGCCGACCCGAGGCCGAAGGTCTCCAGGGTGCTGCCCTTGTAGGTCAGCGTCTCGGCGACGATCGAAGCGTTCCAGGCGCCGCCCGCGGCCGTGATCAGGCCCGTGACGAGATAGGGGAAGACGGCGGGCAGGAAGAGCTTGCGCCATTTCTCGGTCCCGGCGAGCTTGTACGTCGTCGAGGCCTCCTCGAGGTCGTGCGGGATGGCGCTCGCTCCCGCGAGCACGTTGAAGAGGATGTACCACTGCGCGCCCAGCAGCATGAGCGCCGACGCGATCACCGCGAAAGGCACGCGGAAGGCCAGCAGCAGGCCCGTCACCAGCGGGAAGATCATCGGCGCCGGAAACGACGCGACCAGCTGCACGACGGGCTGAAACCGGCGCGACCAGACCGGGGAGCGCCCGAGGACGATCCCGACGGGCACGGTCCAGAGGGTCGCGAGGGCGAGCGCGCCGGCGGTGCGCAGGAAGGTCGCGCCGAGCGCCTCGGCGAGCATGCGCCACTCGTGGCGGGGCACCGCGACCAGCAGCCGGGCCAGCTGCCAGGCTCCCCAGGCCGCGCCGGCGAGCCCCGCGGCCCCGGCGGCAAGCAGCAGGCCCTGGCGCACGCGCGCGGCCCCGGCGCCGTGTGCCGGCGCGGGGGAATCCGCGAGCGCCCGCTCGGGCTCGGGCCGCCGCGCCCGGGCCTCCGCCACTCGCCGACGGAGCGCCTTCAAGCGGCGCAGCAGCGGCGAGCGCCGAAGAAGATCGAGCACCCAGGACCGCGGCTTCTCCGTCGCCGCGAGGTCTTCGACGCGGAATCGTTCCGACCACGCGACGAGCGGCCGCCAGAGGAGCTGGTCGACCGCGACGATCATCAGGGACATCGCCACGATCGCCCAGAGCATCGCCCGGGTGTCGCCCTTCTCGATCGCGACCGCCATGTAGGAGCCCACGCCCGGGAGGCGGAAGTCGCGGCTGCCGAGCGTGAAGGCTTCGTTGACGGTGAGGAAGAACCAGCCGCCGGCCATCGACATCATCGAATTCCACACCAGGCCGATGGCCGCGCTCGACACCTCGACCGTCCGGAACGTCCTGAACCACCCGAAGCGGTGGATGCGCGCGACCTCGCGGAGCTCCGTGGGCACCGAGCGCAGCGACCCGAAGAAGGAAAACACCATGTTCCAGACCTGGCCCGTGAAGATCATGAGGATGCAGGCGAGCTCGAGCCCGACGTTCGAATGGGGAAAGAGGGCCACCATGCCCAGCACCAGGCCCGGGAGGAACCCGAGCACCGGGATCCCCTGGCCGATGTCGAGCAGCGGGATCATCACCTTCTCGGCTCGCTTCGAGTGCGCGGCGATCGTTCCGTAGGTGAGCGTGAAGAGGAGCGAGAGGATGTAGGCCGCGAACCCCCGCGACAGCGACAGCAGCGTGTAGCCCGGCAGGGCCCGGGGGGAGAGGTCGATCGCCGTGACGCTCCGCATCGGCGCTTCCCACCGCCGCGCGAGGACGACGACGCCGCCGACGAGCGCGGCCACGACGGCGATGACCAGCACGTCGACCGCGAAGCCCGCGGGACCGTGGAGCGGCTCCTCGTCTCCCGCGGCGTCTGGCGGAAGGCGGCGGGGAAGGAGGATCGGCACGGGGCGGATTATGGGGGGAGTCGCTGCGCGCTGGCTAGACGGCCGTTCATCTTCCGTAAACGGTCCCGAAGCGCCGCCGCGGGCGCGGCGCGAAGGTCGGTGTGAATGGCGCGTGAAGGTCGAGTCGGGACCGGAGGTGTTCCTCTCGGAACCCGACGCGGGCGGCGTCGACCTGACGGTGTATCTCCTCGTCGTGTCCGCGATGGGCTTCGCGACGCCGCGCAGCGCGCGGGTCCCCGCAACGCCGCGCCAATCGCGCCGACCATGGCCCGGCGCTGCGAGTCGCGGCGGGCAGCGGCAACGGGGTCAGTCCTGATTTCTGATTTCGGGCTTCCTCGCGCCGTCAAGCGGAGGAGGCTCGACGCGACCTTATCGTGGAGGACGGCGCCTGTTGTGTCGGCAAGAGTCCCGTGTCGCAGGGAAACGGCCGCGTCGCGGCGTCGACGAGCCGGGGCGAGGAAAGGTTTTGGTGGCGGTGCAGGGATTTGA
>DATJPZ010000091.1:0-5669 GCA_035506175.1 Thermoanaerobaculia bacterium
ATCCTGAAGCTGCTTGATCAGCGCTTCGTTCTGTTTGATCTGCGCCGCGCTCTGCTGCACCTGCTGTTCGGCAGCGGCCAGCTTTTTCGCGAGATCGTCACACTCGCTCTTTTTCCAGACGAAGATCGCGATAGCACCCACCGCAAGCCCTATGACGAAGAGGATGGCCTTCATGACGCTCTCCTTACTCTAACCACCGGCCGCTTTTTGCGGCGTGGTGACGATCGCTCGAAAATCGGGGTTGTCGCGCAGGCGCCTGAACTCGGGCCGGAAGGTGAGGATCGACGGACAGTAGCCGGCGGCGACGGCCTTGCTCAGGAAATCGAGGGCTTCAGTGTCGCGTCCCGCGAGCGCGGCGACCGAGGCCGCGTCGGCGAAGACGTTCGGATCGGTTTTCTCCAGCCGCAGGGCTTCGCGCATCGGCGCCTCGGCCTCCGCGGGCCGTCCGGTAGCGGCGAGCCCCGTGGCGAGATACGAGAGGGCTTCGGGATCGGCCGCGTTCAGCTTGAGCTGCTCCCGAGCCAGCGCGATCGAGCGCTCGAGCGCCTTCTTCGCCTTGTCGGAGGCCCCGGGGATCTCCGCGTAGGCGTTCCCGAGGTTTCCCCAGATCTTGTAGTCGTCGGGAGTGTCGGCGGCCGCGCGCTCGAGCGCGGTCACCGCGTCCGCCGCGCGTCCCGCCCAGAGCTGCGTCATGCCGAGGTTCGAGACGGCGCTCGCGTTCTTCGGGTCGATCTTCAGAGCCGTGCGGAACTCCTCGATCGCGGCGGAAAAGTCGCAGCGCATCGCTTCGGCGCCGCCGACGTTGCTCCGAGCCCACGAGCTGTCGGGCGCCGTCTGCGCCGCCTTTCGGAACAGCGCCGCCGCCTGGGTGTAGAGCCCGAGCCCATAGTAGTGAGAGGCGACCGAGTTGAAGACGGACCAGGAAGGCTGGAGATCCATCGCCTGCTTGAACGCGGCCTCGGATGCCGCGGGGTCGCCCGCGGCGGCGGCGGCGCGGCCGAGGCCGATCAGGGCGAGCACGTCGCCCGGCCTCGCCGCGAGGGCTCGGCGATAGGCGTCGACGGCTTCCTTCGAACGGCCCGTGACGCGCAGCGTGTCGCCGAGGGTCACGTCGACCTCGGGCAGCGTCGGGTCGAGGGCGCGCGCGGCGAAGCCCGTGTCGACGGCCTTCCTGGCCCACGCGACGTCGCTCGTCAGCGAGTACATGGCGAGCTGCGCGCGCGCGAGGGCCGTGCGGACGAGGGCCGAGTTGGGCTTCTCCTCGGCGAGCTTCTCGAGGATCGCCAGGGCCTGCTGGACGCTGTCGAGCTTGTCGTAGCGCTGCAGGAGACCGAGGGCCTGGAGGTAGCGCTCCTGGAGCGCCGGCGTGTCGAGCCCGGAGGGCGTCGGCGTGCGCTGGGGAGCCGCCTTCAGGTCGAGAACCTCGACGATGCTGGCGGCGATGCGGTCCTGAAGGTCGAAGAGCTCCTTGCCGTCGAGGGCGACGGCGGCGATCTGCGTTCCGCTCGCGTCGAGCAGCCGGTAGGTGATGCGGAACCTTTCGTGCTCGCGCTGGAGCGAGCCTTCGACCAGCGTGTTCGCGCCGAGGCGGCGGGCAATGCTCGAGATGCTGGTGTCGGTCGAGTCCTCGGGCCCGTTCGGCGCCCGGGGCGTCACGACCTGGAGCCCGTCGACGTTGGCCAGACGGGCGCTCACCGTGTCGGCGAGCCCGGCGCCCCAGACCTCGCCCTCCGCGCTCGTCGTGAGGTTGCGGAAGGGGAGGACGGCGAGCTGGCGAACGGCCGGCGTCGGGGTCGGCCCCGCGCCGGGGCGGGCGGTCTTCGGCTTGACGACGAGATAGACGCCGAGGGCGACGGCGATGCCGGCCGCGACGGCCGCCGCGACGGTCCAGCCGCCGGACCGGCGCGCCGGCGCCAGCGCGCCCGCTCCCGAAATGCCCGCGAGAGCCGCCTCGATCTCGAGACGCGCATCGCCGGCGTCGCGCAGCCGCCGGCCCGGGTCCTTCTCGAGGCAGAGACGGAGCAATTCGCGGATCCGCTCGGGCGTCCGCGCGGGCAGGCTCGCCCAGTCGGGCTCGAGGTGAAGGATCGCGCCGACGGCGTCGGGCACGGTCTCGCCCGTGAAGGCGCGCTTGCCCGACAGCGATTCGAAGAGGATGCAGCCGAACGCCCAGATGTCCGTCCGGCGGTCGGTCTCCTTCCCGCGCGCCTGCTCCGGGCTCATGAACTCGGGCGTGCCGACGATCTCGCCGGGACGCGAGTCCGACATCACGAGGGTGGGCGAGCGGGACATGTCGCCGACGAACGGGAGCTCCATCGCCTTCGCCAGGCCGAAGTCGAGCACCTTGACCTTGCCCTCGGGCGTGATCTTGATGTTGGCCGGTTTCAGGTCCCGGTGGATCACCCCCTTCTCGTGGGCGACCTCGAGCGCCTCGGCGACCTGCGAAGCCACGCGCAGCGCGTCCGTCACGGCGAGCGGTCCGGTCGAGAGGCGCTGCGCCAGCGTCTCGCCTTCGACGAGCTCCATGACGATGTAGCGCGTCGCACCGTCTTCCTCGGCGCCGTAGATCGCGGCGATCGTCGGATGGTTGACCGCGGCGAGCATGCGCGCCTCGCGCTCGAATCGCGTCACCCGCGACGGATCGCTCGCGAACTCCGGCGGCAGCACCTTGATCGCGACCGCGCGGCCGAGCTTGCGGTCCGTCGCCCGGTACACCTCGCCCATGCCGCCGACGCCGAGAAGGTCGACGATCTCGTAAGTCCCGAAGCGCGCGCCGGGCTGCAGGGTCATCGGGGGGCCTGGCGCATTCTATTTCGACTCGGCGCTGATCTTAGAATGGACAGATGCGGGCGCGCGTCGCTCTGGGCGCCTCGGTGGTGGGCTTCGTCGGGCTTGCGCTCGCCGCGGCGGCTGCCGAATCGGGCCTCCCGGAACTGATCGAACGCTTCGATCACCTCGAGGTCGGGGACGCCGTCGCAGTGTCCGGGCAGTCCCTCGCCGCGGGGCGGTTCGCGGCCCGGCTCGCTTCGGGAAGAGCCGCGCCGGTCCGCGCGGGCGATGCCGTCGTCGGCCTCTTTTTCGTCGGCCAGGGCTCGTTCGACTACGTCTCGACCGATCCGGTCGAGGCGCCCGTGGTGCTCTTCGACGCCCGGAAGGGGTCGAACCTGAAAGCCGGGAAAACCGCCGACGGCGTCCTGCTGCAGGACTCATTCCACCGACTCCTGTGGATCGCGCAGGGCGCAGCGCTGCCCGAGCTCCGGGGAGCCGCCGCGCCGCCGCTGGCGGACGAGTTCCGCAGGGAACGCGCGAAGTTCGGCCGGCTGCATGCCGCGCCGCTTTCCCACGACTTCGCGCTCCAGCGGCTGAACGCGCCGGCGGCGCCGCTCGTCTGGGCGGAGATGGACGGCGGGAAGGAAGATCTCGTCTACGAGCTCGATTCCGTGGATCACCCGTCGGAGGCGCTGCTGCTCCTGCACGCGAGCGAGTCGCGCGATCCGGCGCTGCGCCAGTTCCTCTGGCCGGTCGCCCTCTCGCACCAGCCGATCGACCGGGACGCGCGCGACCCGGCGCCGCCGCGCTTCCTGCTCACCGCGGTGGACGTCGACCTCGCGGCGTCGGCCGGAAACGACGCGACGATGACGGTCGACGAGACGGTGGTGCCGGTCGGGTCGCCGCTCCGGGCGCTGCGCTTCGACCTGGTCGGCGTCTGGTATGCGCAAGCGGGCTCCAACCTCGCGACACGCTCCGAGAAAGTGCGCCAGGTGACGGACGGCGCGGGGCGCCCGCTCGCGTTCGACCATCGCGGCGACGAGATCGTCGTCGCGCTCGCCGAGGAGGCGCCGGCGGGACAGCCCGTCCGACTCCGCTTTCAGATCGAGGGCGACTTCCTGATTCGGCCCGGCGGCGACAACTACTGGGAGCTCGGCGTCACGTCCTGGTTTCCGCAGCCGTACCTCGGCGAGCAGGCGTACACGTTTCACGCCCTGGTCCGCGTGCCGCCGCCCTTCGTCGCCTTCGCTTCGGGGAAGACGCTGCGCCGGGCGGCCGAAGACGGCCGCAACGTCGTCGAGACGCGCGTCGAGAATCCGATCCAGTGCGCGGTGATCCTCGCCGGCCGTTACGAGATCCACGAGGAGGCGCGCGACGGCGTGACCATTCGCGTGGCCACGTACGCGCTCGAGAACGAGACGTCCATGAAGAAGCTGACGGGCGTGGCCGCCGAGATCATCGCGTTCTACCGCGGGTTCCTCGGGCCGTTTCCGTTCGACGAGTTCGACGTCATCGAAATCAACGACGTGGGCTACGGGCAGGCGCCGCCCGGGATTCTCTTCATCACGCAGGAGGCTTTCGACCCGCTCGTCGGGGACATGACGCTGCTCTCCGCGCGCGGCATCCTCCGCACGTTCGCCCACGAGATCGCGCACCAGTACTGGGGGATCGCGGTGCGGATTCCCGGCTACTCCGAGCAGTGGATCGCGGAGTCCTTCGCCGAATACTGCGCGTCGCTCTTTCTCAGGGCGCGCCGGGGCGCCTCGGTCGCCGACGCGCTCGCGAGCCAGTGGAAACGGGCGGCCTCCTACGCGGGCGACGCCGCGCCGATCCCGATGGCGAGCCGCGTGTACGTCGCCAACGACGCCGTCCAGCGGTCCCAGATCCGCCAGGGGCTTCTGTACGGCAAGGGGCCGCTCGTGCTGGACGCGGTGCGGCGCGACCTCGGGGACGAGAGCTTTCTCGAGACGCTCCGCGCCTTCCAGGCATCGCGCGCCTGGAAGTTCGGTTCGACCCGCGGCTTTGCAGGCCTGCTCGGGGAGCGCACGCGCAAGGACTGGATGCCCTTCTTCGACCGCTATTACTGGGGCGTCGAGATGCCGAAGTAAACCCACGGCTCCCGAGCGTCGTCTCCCACAGTGGAGGTGACTCATGGGACTCAAACGCATCGGGGGCGGGGTGGCGGCGGCGGTCCTGGCGGTGCTCGTCGCGGTGCCGCTGTCGGCGCAGTCGGGCGGCAAGATCAAGAAACGGGCCGAGAACCAGCAGGACCGGATCGCCCAGGGCGTCCAGAGCGGTCAGCTCACGGCGGGGGAGACGGCGCGGCTCGAGAGGAAGGAGGCGGGCCTGAACCGCGAGGTGCACGCCCTGCGCACCGTCGACGGCGGGAAGCTGACGGCCCGGGACAAGGCGCTCGTCAACAAGCAGCAGAACAAGCTGTCGAACCAGATCTACGACCAGAAGCACGACGCCCAGACGCAGGGCCGCGGCACGGGCGAGATCGCCCGGCGCAAGGAAAACCAGCAGGATCGGATCGGCCAGGGCATCCAGAGCGGCCAGCTCACGGCGGGTGAAGCGGCTCGCCTCGAGGGCAAGGAATCCGCGCTCAACCAGGAGACGCGCGACATGCGCGCCCTGGACGGCGGCAAGCTCACGGCGCAGGACAAGGCCACCGTCAACCAGCAGCAGAACAAGCTCTCGAAGCAGATCTACGACCAGAAGCACGACGCGCAGACTCAGGCTCCGCCCCGGTAAGACCGACTCGGCGGACCATTCGCGGGGCGCTCTCGCTGGGGCGCCCCCGTTTCTTTCTTGGGAACTTGCCCTCCCGGACGCGCCAGGAAAAGGCGATCGTCGGCCAGCAGCGGAACTCGCGGGGCGCTCTCGCTGCGGCGCCCACG
>DATJPZ010000092.1:0-86461 GCA_035506175.1 Thermoanaerobaculia bacterium
GCGCGCAGACGGCCACCGCCGCGACGTCGCGCGTGTCGACGACGGCGACTTCCCCGGCGCCGACCGGCGCCGAGAACGTGCCCGTCGAGGCGATCGACGGCGCATAGGCCGTCATCTGCTGCATGTAGAGCGTGGGCCTCAGGAACGTGAACCCGAGCCCGGAAGCCTCGATCTGCTTCTCCGTGGCCCAGTGCCAGCGGCCGATCTGCGTCCCGGCATCCGGACCGCCCGCCACCGAGACCTTGACGACGTGTTTCGCGCCGGCGCGGCGGCCCGCCTCGAGCGCGTTGGACTGGAGCTCGACCTGGTCCGGCGCCGCCGGCGTGAGCAGGAACAGCCGGTCGACGCCGGCGAAGGCCGCCGGGAGGGACTCGGGCTTTGCCAGGTCGCCGACGGCGATCTCGATGCCGGGAAGCCGGATCGCCGACGCGCGGGTCGCGTCGCGCACCAGCGCACGCGTCGGAACGTCCGCCGACGCGAGCTGGCGGACGACTTCGCGGCCGACCTTGCCGGTGGCGCCAGTCACGAGGATCACGGCCGGCCTCGTTTCGGATCGGTCAAGAGGGATCGCCCTCGGTGGCGAATCATGGCACAGCCGCGGCGCGCCGGTCCTACGGGATGAGCAGGACTTTGCCCGTCGTCTGCCGCGCCTCGAGCGCCCGATGCGCCGCGGCCGCCTCGGACAGCGGAAACTCGCGGTCGATACGCAGCTTCAGGGCTCCGGAAGCGATCCAGCCGAGCACCTCGCCCGCGCGTTCGACGAGCTCCTCCCGGGTCGCCGTGTAGTGGAACAGGGTCGGCCGGGTCAGGTAGAGCGAACCGCGCTGGGAGAGAACCTGCGGGTCGAGCGGCGCGACCGGGCCGCTCGACTGGCCGAAGAGCACCATCATCCCGCGCCGGGCGAGGCACGCGAGTCCCTTCTCGAAGGTCGTCTTCCCGACCGAGTCGTAGACGACCTGGACGCCCTGGCCGCCGGTCAGGCGGCGGACCTCGGCCTCGAAATCCTGGGTCGTGTAGTCGATCGTCGCGTCCGCGCCCGCGTCCCTGGACAGGCGCGCCTTCTCCGCGTTGGAGACCGTCGTGAAGACGCGCGCCCCGCGGCGCTTCGCGATCTGGGTCAGCAGGAGCCCGACGCCGCCCGCGCCGGCGTGGACGAGGCACGCGTCGCCGGATTTCAACGGATACGTCGAGCAGGCGAGGTAGTGCGCCGTCATGCCCTGGAGCATCGCCGCCGCACCCTGCTTCGCCGACAGGCCCGCCGGGAGCTTGACCAGCCGCGCCGCGGGCACGGCGGCGAGCTCGGCGTACGAGCCCGGAACGCTCGCCCAGGCCACGCGGTCTCCCGGCGCCAGGTCGCGGACGTCGGTTCCCACCGCGACGACCGTTCCGGCCGCCTCGTGGCCGAGCGTCAGCGGCATCGCCATCTTGTAGAGGCCGCTCCGGTGGTAGACGTCGATGAAGTTGACGCCGGCGGCCTCGACCCGGACCAGCGCCTCGCCCGCCTGCGGCCGCGGGTCCGGCACGTCCTCGAAGCGCAGGACCTCGGGGCCGCCGGGCGCGTGGACGCGGATCGCCTTCACGACCTGGATTCCGGCGGAGCGTCGGGGAACGTGTCGACCTTCTTCTTGATCGGCTTGACGGTCCTCAAGTAGTCGTAGATCGCGCCGAGGTCTTCCCTCGTCATGCCCGAGAGTCGGAGCCAGCCCATGACGGTGTTCTTGCCGGGCGGCGCCACCGGCGCGGTCTCGGCCGTCATCCCCTCGAACGCTTTGAAGCGGCCGATGAACTCGTCGCGGCTCGAGCGTCCGACGAACGTGTCGGGGTCGGGCGAGATGTTGGCCGTGACGACGCGGCCCCAGGGCCCGACCATCAGCCAGCCGCCCGAGAAATCCTGGTCCGGGACCAGCTGCCCCTTGTCGTCGTGGGGCGTGTGGCAGTCGCGGCACCCGGCGATCGTGACGAGGTACTTGCCGTAGGCCACCGAGTTCGACCGATCCGGCGCCGAGACGGGACCGGTCAGCGGCTTCGGCGAGAACTTCACGAAGAAATTGACCGGAACGTCGAGCTGCCGCGGCTGCACCGGACGATGGATCGCCTTCAGGGTCCGCAGGTACGCGACGACCGACGCGGTGTCCTCGTCGCTCATCGCCGCGAAGCCGGGGTACGGCATCATCGGAAAGAGCGCCTTGCCGTGTCGGTCCACGCCCTCGCGGATCGCCCGAGCCACTTCGCCGTCGGTCCAGTCCCCGAGGCCGTAGTCCTTGTCGGCCGTGATGTTCTGGGCCTGGACCACTCCCGGCACGCCGAGCTTCTTGTCGAAGGCGTAGCCGCCCTGCCCTTCCGTCCCCGCCTTGACCGGAATGCCGAACCGGTCGGCGTGGACGTCCGAGTGGCACGGCAGGCAGTCCGCGACGTGTAGCACGAGATACTCCCCGCGGGCGAGGCGTTCGGGCGTCACCTCGAACTTCTCGGTCGAGGCCGGCCGCATGTCGGGCGACCGCAGCGCGAGCCAGGCGACGACCAGGGCGATCCCGAGCACCAGGGCGGCGAGGATCCGGAAAACGACGCGCATCGGCGAAGCCCTCCCGAAGGAAAGGAATCAGTTGATCGACTCGTCGGCCTCGGCCTCTCCCGTCGGCGACGGCGAGGCATGATGGTGCACCAGGCGCCACTCTCCCGACACCCGGCCGAAGAGGTTCGTCGCCTGCATCCGCGCGGCCTCCGAGTCCTCGTCGGCGCCGAACGGGACGATCACCTCCACACAGGTCACCCAGGCGAGATCCCCGGCGAGCGTGATCCGAATGTCTTCGCAGGAGACCGCCCAGGGCCGCGAGTTCGCGAAGATGTTGGCCCAGGAGCGCTCGACCTCGTCCCAGCCGTCCAGACGGTGCCAGCCCGGGTGGACGCAGCTCACGGCCGAGTCGTGGTGCCAGACGGCCGCCATCGTCTCGAGGTCGCGCGCCTCGAGAGCCTTGTAGAAGGCGGTGTTCGCCTCCGCCACCGCATCCGCCTCCGGCGTCACGGGCCATACGATATACCTCCGGCCGTGAACGACGACACCGGCATCGGCGAGGGTTCGGGCTCCTTTCCGGCGACGCGCGCCTCGGCGGTCCTCGCCGTGCGGAGCGACAGCGCGGACGAGCGCGAGCGCGGCCTCACGGTTCTTCTCGCCGCGTACTGGAGGCCGGTGTACAAGTACCTGCGCCTTCGTCACCGCGCGTCGAACGAGGACGCGAAGGACCTGACGCAGGCGTTCTTCGCGCGCGCCCTCGAGAAGGATTTCTTCGCGTCCTACGATTCCGAAAAGGGAAGCTTTCGGACGTACCTGCGCGCGTGCCTCGACCGTTTCGTCGCCAACGAGGCGAAGGCCGCGCAGCGCCAGAAGCGCTCTCCCGGCGCCCCGGTGCTGTCCCTCGACTTCGACGACGCCGAGGCGGAGCTCGCGCGCGCGGAACCCGCCGACGGGAAGACGCCCGAGCAGGCGTTCCACGACGAGTTCGTGCGCAACCTCTTCGGGCTCGCGGTCGAGCGGCTCCGGAGCGATTGCGCGCGGCGCGGGAAGGACCTCCCCTTCCGCCTCTTCGAACGCTACGAGCTCGACCGCGATCCCGACGAGAAGCTGACGTACGACCGCCTCGCCGACGAGATGGGACTTCCCGTCACCCAGGTCACCAACTTCCTCGCTTTCGCGCGGCGCGAGTTCCGGCGCATCGTGCTCGAGACGCTTCGCGAGATCACGGCGAGCGACCGCGAGTTCCGCGACGAGGCGCGCCGCCTCCTCGGAGACGCGGCCGGGTGAGGTGGCTCCCGGACCGCACGGTGCGGCACCTGCGCCGCGTCGCCGAGTGGCCGGATCTCGGGGAGACGAAGTACCGGCTGCTCGACGAGCTCGGGCGCGGCGGGATGGGCGCGGTCTACCTCGCCGAAGACACGGTCCTCGGGCGGCGGGTCGCGCTGAAGGTCGTCGCGACCGGGTCCGCGGGCGGCGGCACCGCGGAGCGCCTGTGGAACGAGGCGCGCGTCCTCGCGCGGCTCGAGCATCCCGGCATCGTGCCCGTCCACGACGCGGGCGCCCTGCCCGACGGGAGAATCTTCTACGCGATGAAGCGCGTCGACGGCCGGCGCCTGGACGAGATCGCCCGGGAGCTCCCTCTCCCCGAGCGCCTCCGCGCCTTCGAGCGCCTCTGCGAACCCGTCGCCTTCGCGCACGCTCACGGCATCGTGCACCGCGACCTGAAGCCCGAGAACGTCATGGTCGGGCCCTTCGGCGAGGTCCTCGTCATGGACTGGGGCGTCGCGAAGGCGTTCGGCGGCGCCGCCGCCTCGAATTCGGGCGGTGCGTCGGGCGCCGGGCCTCCCGCGCAGACCTCCGCGGGAACCGTCGTCGGGACACCCGCGTACATGGCGCCGGAGCAGGCGTCGGGCTCGGCCGGCGTCGGCCCGGCCGCGGACGTCTACGCGCTCGGCGGCATCCTCCACTTTCTCGCGACCGGGAAGCCGCCGTTCGACGGCGCCCGCGCCGAGGCTCGCCTCCGCGGCGGCGGCCGTGTCGAACCGCCGGCGGCGCGCGAGGTCGCCGCGGGCGTGCCGCCCGCCCTGGAGGCGATCGTCCGGCGCGCCATGGCCTTCGACCCCGCCGACCGGTACCCGTCGGTCGAAGCGCTCGCGGCGGAGATCGGCCGCTTCCGCGGCGGCGAGCGCGTGCTCGCTCACGCCGAGAGCTTCCCCGCCCGGGTGCGCCGGTTCGCGGACCGCTACCGGACGCCGATCCTGATCGTCGCGGCCTACCTCGTCCTGCGCGTGGTCCTTCTGCTCTACGGCAGGCGCTGACCGGCTTAATGGATTTCGGAAAAACGTTGTAAGGAAGGGTGTGGAGGAACGATGAGCAAACCGGTCTTCGGACTCGTCCTCGGGGGCGTCCTCGGGATCTTCGACGGCTTGACGGCGTACTTCACGCCCGAAGTGCGCAACCAGCTCCTCGGCATCGTCATCGGCTCGACCTTCAAAGGCCTCGTCGCGGGGCTCGCGATCGGGTTCTTCGCGCGCAAGGTGAACTCGCTGCCGCTCGGCGTGCTCTTCGGGCTCGGCGTGGGTCTCGTGCTCGCCTGGATCGTGGCGGCGATGCCGGACCCCAACGGCAAGCACTACTACTTCGAGATCATGCTGCCCGGAGCCCTCGTCGGCGCGATCGTCGGCTACGCCACGCAGCGCTACCGGGCCGCGGCGACGCGCACGGCCTGAAATCGCCACGGCACCAAACGCCGTTCCACGAAAGGAGAATCCCTCATGTCCCGCGTCATCCACTTCGAGATCCCGTCCGACGACCCGGAGCGCTCGGTCCAGTTCTACGGCGACGTCTTCGGCTGGAAGTTCCAGAAGTGGGAGGGCCCCATGCCCTACTGGCTCGTCTCGACCGGCGCCGCCGGAACGTGCGGCATCGACGGCGGCCTGAAGCCCCGCTCGCACCCGGGCGAGTCCACCGTCAACACCGTCGGGGTTGCGTCCGTCGACGACAGCGTCCGGGCGATCGAGACGAAGGGCGGGAAGACCGTCATGCCGAAGACGGCGATCCCGGGCGTGGGCTGGCTCGCCTACTGCACCGATCCCGACGGCAACACCTTCGGCGTGATGCAGGAAGACGAGGCGGCGCGCTAGCCGCCGGCGACCGCCGCGGCGAACCTGTCCGGATCCACGTTCCCGCCCGAGACGACGACCGCGGCCGTCGTCCCGGGCGGCGCGTTCACCTTCCCGGCCAGGAGCGCCGCGAGCGCGGCCGCGCCCGAGCCTTCGACGTAGAGCTTCGCGCGCGTCGCGAGCAGGCGCATTCCCTCGAGGATCTCGGCTTCGCTCACGGCGGCAATCGCGTCGACGGCCTCCCGGGCGATCGCGAGGGGCAGCGCGCCGACGAACGGCGGCGTCATGCCGTCCGCGACCGTCGCGGGACGCGGCGCCGGAACGGGCTTGCCCGCGGCGAGCGCCGGCGCGAGACCCGGGCCGGCCTCGAGCTCGACCGCGACGATCCGCGCCGAAGGGCGCGCCTGCCGGATCGCCGAGGCAACGCCGCCGAGCAGGCCGCCGCCGCCGACCGGGACGACGACGAGGCCGACGTCGGGCAGGTCCTCGGCGATCTCGAGGCCCGCCGTGCCCGCGCCGGCGAGGACGACCGCGTCGTCGAACGGGTGGACGAAGGTCAGGCCGCGCCCCTCGCGCACCGCGTGCAGCTTGTCGAAGAGCGTCGGCCGATCCGGATGGAAGACGATCTCGGCGCCGTAGCCGCGCACCGCCTCGACCTTGGAGCGCGGGGCGTCGGTCGGCATGACGACGACCGCGGCGCAGCCGGCCTCGCGCGCCGCCCAGGCGACCGCCGCGGCGTGGTTGCCGGCGGACACGGTGACGAGGCCGCGGGCGCGCTCGGCCTCCGACAGCGACAACACCTTGTTGAGCGCGCCGCGCGCCTTGAACGAGCCCGTCTTCTGGAAGCTCTCGGCCTTGAGGAACAGGCGCACTCCCGCCCGGCCGCCGAGCTCCGCCGAGGAGAGGAGCGCCGTGCGATGCACTCGACCCGCAATCCGGGAGGCCGCCTCCCGGATTGCGTCGAGCGGGATCATCGCCGCCCTAATTCGAGACGACGAGCGCCGGCGGCTGCCAGGTACCCTGGCCAGCCGGCAGGATCGACGGCGGCTCCGTCTTCGGCCAGTACAGGCGCATGACGAGGTAGATCGGCCCGTCGGGCGCCGGCAGCCAGTTGGACTCCTTGTCCTTTCCCGGCGAGTCCTTCTGGATGGAAAGCGTGACCGAACCGTCGGCGTTCGTCTTCATCTGGGACAGCATCGGCGAATTGATGAGGTACCGGTTGATCGGGTTCTTGATGAGCAGCTGCGTCTTGCCGTCGTAGAGGGTCACCGACCAGAACGCGTTGACCGGCGGGAACTGACCCTTCGCGAAAGTCAGCGTGTAGGCGTGCTTCGAGCCGTCGAGCTCCTGCCCGGAGCCGTCGGTGCGCGTGAACGGATACATCGCTTCCTCGGGGCTGTTGCCGTAGATCCCGGCCTTCGCCGCCGCGGCACGCATCAACCAGTCGCCGTTGTAGTGGGCGCTGTCGCCCGGCAGACCGCTGATTCGCCAGCCGTTGATCGCCTTCCCCGCGCTCGCCACCGCCTCGTCGACCTTCTTCGAGCCTTCCTTCATCCCGACCAGGATCGCCGCCTTGTGCTCCACGGAGAGCTGCTTGAAGTCGAACTTCTTGCCCGGCCCGACGCCGATCGTCGCGAGCCGCGCGCGAATCTCCTTCTCGTTTTCCGCCGGCGGGGCGAACTGCAGCGCGAAGTCCAGGTATTCGAAGAACTCCGTCTTGATGAGATCCTTGTCGATCTTCGGCCAGTCGATCGCCGGAGGCGTCGGGGGCGCCGGCTGTTTCATGTAGCTCGAGAGAGCCTGGACCTTGTAACCCGCCTGGACCTTCTCCACATTCGGCATGTCGGCCGGGTTGAACAGCTGGGTGCGGTATCCCACCAACGAGAACTGCGTGCTGGACCGAAAGACCTTCTTGATCCCTGCCGGCGTTTCGCCCTTCCAATCCGGTCCGGCGACCATGTAATCCCCCGCGTCACTTCCGGTGGCACGAGAGCCGACGTAGCCGTAGTTGTAGGTGTTCCCGTCGCAGAGCATGACCGAGTAGTACCGCTTCGGGTCGACCGCGGGCACCGAGAGGACGATCGGCTCCGCCCGCAGGTCCATCCACACGAAGGAATACGGCGTATCGCTGTTCGGCGTGGGAATGGACGTGTCCTCGTAAGTGAAAACGCGCGCCTCGTTCTTGATCTGGTTGAACGGCGCCTTGAACTGCCCGGAATTGCGGTCGATCGCGTATTCGTACATCACGGCATAGTTCATGACGATCGGCAAGCCGTAGACGAACCCGTCCTCCGCGATCTTCTTGACCTCCTCGATGCCTGGAGCGGGCACGCCCGAGGCAACGTCCTTCTTCTCGGCCTGGGTCACGGCGTCGTTCTTCTTGTCGCAGGAAAGCGGCGCGAGGGCGAGGACCAGGAGCGCGAGCCCGGCGAAAGCGAAGCGCAGACGATGCATTCATTCCTCCTGACGTCCGCGATACACTACCGCACCGCCGCGAGAAACGACGCCGAAAGTCAGCTCGCGCCGAGCGCCTTGAGCCGCTCGAGCGCGTGGGCCTTTGCCGTGCCGTTCTGCGGCGCGTCGTCGCTGCCCGGCTTCGACGCGATCTCGAGGCACTTCTGGTACGCCAGGATCGCCGCACTCCTGTCGCCGCTCGCCTCGAGAGCCTCTCCGAGGCTGTCGTACGTGTTGGCCGAGTCGGGATGGAGCTGGGTGTTCAGGCGGAAGACGGACACCGCTTTCGCATAGTCCTTCTGCTGCAGGAAGCCGTAGCCCAGCCGGTTCAGGCGCTGCTCGGCGACGGCCTCGCTCGACGGGTCGGATGCCTGGATCTTCCTGTAGCCGGCGACGGCGTCGTCGTACCTGCCGTCGGCGACGTCCTCGGCGGGCACCCGCGTCGCGGCCCCGACGCGCGGGGCCGTCCCCGTCTTCCCGTGCCCGCTGACGACGAGCTGCGCGCCGCCGTCGGCGCGCCGCTCGAACGTGTAGCGCGTGTCCTCGTCGCGTCGCACGAAGGCGTTCCGGGAGACGGGGACGAGCGCGAAGTCGCGGCCGAGCGGGACCTTCACGTCGAGGCCGCCCGCCGTGGGCGTGACGATGAAGATCGTGTCCGCATCGAGCCGGTACCGGCCGGCGAAAACGGCCAACTGCTCGGCCGTGAGCCTCGCGGCCGAGATCGGGTCGATCTGATACCCCTCCCAGAAATAGGCCGCCGCGATCGAGCGCAGCAGCTCCTCCATCAGGGGAAAGGCCGCGTTCGAGTTGCACATGACGACGGCGCCGTAACCCCGGGTCTCGCTCGCCGTCATCTGCGACAGGAAGCCCTCGTCGGACCCGCCGTGCATGAAGTACTTCGAACCGCCGCGGTCCTCGATGCCGAGGCCGAGGGCGTAGTCGTCCTTGCGCGGCGTGACCATGTTCTCCGCCATCGCCTTCGTCAGCGGGCCCTTGCCGCCCGCGAGCATCTTCTGCAGGCCGATCGCAAAGCGCGCGAGGTCCGACGGCGTCGTCCACAGCCCCGCGGCCGCCATCTCGGGATAGACGTGGCGCTTTCCCTCGACGGGCTTGTTGTTCTGGTCGTAGCCCGCGGCCGCGGCCGGGACGAGCGCCGCCGGCAGCGGCTGCTCGTAGGTGCTCTCTTTCATGCCGAGCGGTCCGAGCACCAGTTTCTGCATCAACGCCGGAAAGGGCTGACCCGCGACGTCGACCATCGCGAGCTGCGCGATCGTGTAGCCACCGCCGGAATACTCGTATTTCGTGCCCGGGTCCAGGACGACGCGCACCGCCGCCGTGTTGGCCGGCGGCACCCCGTCGAGCACTTGCGGGACGGTCGGCACCGGTGCGCCGGCCGCGTATCCCGGAAAGCCGTGGACCGTGAGCCCGGCCGTGTGCGAGAGGAGCTCTTCGAGGGTCACGGGCGTCCTCGCCGTGTGCGCGTTGCCCGGGACCTTCCACGACTTCAGGAACGTGTTGACGTCGGCGGTCAGCGAGAGCTTGCCCTCCTCGACGAGCGCGAGCGCGCCCATGGCCGCCACGGGCTTGCTGATCGAGCCCGCCTGGAAGAGAGTCGCCGCCGTCGCCGGCTGCTTCGTTTCGACGTCGGCGAGCCCGTACGCCTTCGCCCACTCGATCTTCGAGTCGCGGATGACGGCGACGGAAAGAGCCGGAATTCCGTAGTGGCGCATCCGCTCCTCGATCGACCAGGTCTTGTCGCCTTCGATCAGGACCGGGGGCCGCAGTCCGTTCTCGACCTGGGCGATCCGGGGATCGGCCGGCGCCGCGAAAGCCGCGGCGACGACGAGGCCGGCGCCGGCGAGCGTCAGGGAGATGGCGTAGCGCAGAGTCCGCACGGGGGTGACCTCCTCTCGATGCCGTCGCCGGCGATTGGCGCGGATACTAGCGGAATCCGCGTGGCGCGGCGACCGCTCAGGCCGCGGCGAAGTCGGCGACGACGGGGGCGTGGTCGCTCGTTCCGACGTCCGCCCGGACCGCGCAAGCCGTCGCCCGCCGGGCCAGCGACTCGCTCGCGAGGATGTAGTCGATCCGCCACCCGATGTTGCGCTGGCGGAGATTGCGCCACGGAGCCCACCACGTGAAGAGGCCCTCGTTGTCGGGGTCGAGCTGGCGCCCGACGTCGACCAGGCCTTGCGCCAGGATCTTCGACAGCAGCGCCCGTTCGTCGTCGCGCTGCCCGATCGCGCCGGCCTTTCTCTCTTTCGGGTGGACGTCCCGGTCGGTCAGGGCCACGTTGATGTCGCCGCAGAGCAGGAGCTCGCGTCCGCGCTCGCGGCACTGCCGCGCGTAGCCTTCGAGCGCCTCGAGGAACCGAATCTTCGCCTCATAGTCCTTGCCGCCGTTGGGGACGTAGACCGACGCGACTTCGACTCCCCCGACGGGTGCCGCGACGATGCGCGTCTCGTGGTCGAACTCCGGGTGCGAAAAGGCCGGCCTCTGCGGGCACACGTCCCGGCGCACGTGCAGGGCGACCCCGGAGTAGCCGCCCGCGCCGTGCCAGTAGCACCAGTAGCCCTCGGCCTCGAACAGCATCTCGGGCACCTGGTCGGGCCGGGCCTTGATCTCCTGGAGACAGACGGCGTCGGGCCGGTCGCGCGCGATCCAGTCCCGCACCTGGGATTCGCGGGCGCGAATCCCGTTGACGTTCCAGGTCGCGACCCTCATCGCGGGGCGGCCGGTACCGGGGTCGTGGCCAGGCGCTCGAGCAGCTCCGCGCGCGCGGTCTCGAGCGCGGTGCGGCGCGCGGGGTTCTCGGTCTTGCCGAGCAGGTCCTCGACGCGCGCGAGCGAGAGCTCGAGCGCGCGCTGTCGGGCCATCTGTTCGGCGTGGGAGCGGGAGGGGCGCGCCGCCGCCCGGTCGGCGGCCTCGCGCGCGTGCTCCTTCTCGGCGCCGAGGTCTTCTTCGCTCTTCCCCCAGCCGCGGGCCATGCCCTAAACCTACACCCAACGCGGCCGCGCGGCACCATGGCGCCGCGTTAAGCTTTCGGCGAAGTCGGAGGAACCGCTGCTCACCGCTTTCGGCGCCGACCGGGTCGAGACCGCGCCCGACGGACGGCCCCTGCTGGTGTGCCCTTCGTCGAAATCCTGGGCGGCCCGGATCGCGCGGACCCTGACGAGCGCCGAGCACCCCGGCACCGCGGTCGAGTGGGACGGCCGCGTGTGGGAAGTCGTCGACGCGATCCCGCAGCCGGACGGCGGCATGCGATACGGCCTCGCCCCGTGGACCGAGGCCCACGCGATTCGCCGGCTCGAGCGCGACGACGCCGTCACCGAGGAAATCCGGGAAATCGAGCGGCAGAACCGCCGCCGGACCGTCTCGCGGCAACGGCTCGCCGTGCTCCTGGCGCCGCTCGCCGGCCTGCTGCCGGCGGCGCTCCAGAAGAAGCTCGAGCGCGAGCTCGGCGTGCCCGCCGTCGCGATGACGGTGAGCTCGGCGGCGCCGCTCTTCGTCGTCGGCTTTCTCGGCCTCGTCGAGGTCCTCGCGTCGCTCGCGGGCGGTTCGCTGCCGCTGCCGGGCTGGCTCCGGCCGCCGGCGCCGCTCGCCGTCTACCTCTTTCTCGAGTCGGCCTTCCGGCTCATGAGCGCGATCGGCTCGAGCGAGCCGATGGGGTCACTTCCGGTGGCGCTCGCCGTCGCGATCCGGGACGAGCTCCGCCGGCGCTGAACGCGCCTCAGAGCGCCGCGACGAACCCGGCCGCCGCGGCGATCGCTTCGTCGACGTTGCCCGCCTCCGTCCGCCCCGAGCGGGCGGGCGGCTTGAACGAGTGGTCGCCCCCCTCGATCCAGTGGACGCGGATCGCCGGCGAGAGGCGGTAGCCCGCGACGTCGTCGCGGGTGCCGAACGCGTCGCGCGTGCCCTGGACGACGAGCGTCGGCGTCCGCAGGTCCGCGAGGTGCGCGGTCCGCAGCTTCTGCGGGGCGCCGGGCGGATGAAACGGGTAGCCGAGGCAGACGAGCCCCCGCGCGCGGACCTCGTCCGCGATCAGGCTCGCGATCCGGCCGCCCATCGACTTGCCGCCGACGACGACGCGCGACCCGCCGCCGAGGCGCTCGACGATCTCCTTCCACCGGGCGCGCAGCACGGGCTCGCGGTCGGGGGCGCCGCGCCGGCCGCCGGTGCGACGCGCCGCCATGTACGCGAACTCGAAGCGGACGACGCGATGGCCGCGCGCGGCGAGGCCCGCCGCGACGCGGTTCATGAACGGCGAATCCATCGGCGCGCCGGCGCCGTGCGCGAGCGCGACGGTCAGCGGCGCCTGCGCCGGCCCGTCGAGGAGCAGATCGGCCTGCGTGGGGGGACCCATTAAGGACGACTCAAGAACGTTCTCCCGGCGCCGGCCGAATCCTACCCTGCCCTCGCCGCGTCGCGGGCGAGACGCTCGAGAGACGCCGCTCCCGATACCGGGTTTCCTCCCGGCGCGCCGGCGGCGATGGGCCGCCGCCCTTTTCCGGCTCGTATACTCGGGCCGTGCTCGCGATTCTCCTGGCGCTCGCGCTCCGGGCGCGGCCCGCCGGCTCGCGCGACGCCCTGGAAGCGCGATTCGCTCGAATCGCCGCCTCGGCGGGTGGCACGGTGGGCGTGTCGGTTCTCCATCTCGAGTCCGGCCACGGCGCGTCGCTCCACGGCCACGAGCGCTTTCCGATGGCGAGCGTCTTCAAGCTTGCCGTGGCGGTCCAGGTTCTCGGGCTCGTCGACCGCGGGACGCTGTCGCTCGACCAGAAGGTCGTCCTCGGGCCGGCGGACATGCGTCCATTCGGTCCGCTGTCCGAACGCGCGGGCCAGGGCGGCCTCACGCGGACGCTCCGCGAGCTCCTCGAGACGATGCTCGTCGACAGCGACAACACGGCGGCGGACGTCCTGCTGCCGCTCGCGGGAGGACCCGAGGTCGTCACCGCGCGGCTCGACGCCGCCGGCCTCTCCGACATCCGCGTCGACCGCTCCGAGGCCGAGCTCGCCTTCGATTCCTTCGGCGTCGCGGCGCCGCCGCCGCGCGGGACGTGGACGCTCGCTTCGATCCGCGGGGCGATCGAGGCCGTGCCCGCCTCCGAGCGGCGGGCGGCCTACGCGCGCTTCCTCGCCGACCCGCGCGACACGGCGACGCCGGACGCCCTCGTCCAGCTCCTGCGCCAGATCGCCGAGGGCCGGTGGCTGAAGCCGGAGAGCCGCGACCTGCTGCTCACCTTCATGGCGCGCACCCGCGTGGGCCCGAAGCGCCTGAAGGGAGATCTTCCGCCGGGCACGCCGGTCGCGCACCGCACCGGCACCGGCGCCGACGTCGGCGCCTCCAACGTCTGCACCAACGACGTCGGCCTCGTGACGCTCCCGGGCGGCCGGGGACGGCTGGCGGTCGCGGTCCTGATCAAGGGATCCGACCGGCCGCTCGCCGCTCGGGAGCAGGCGATCGCCCGGATTTCCCGGGCGGCCTTCGACTACTGGACGCGCTGAGCGGTCGCCGTCTCCGACCCCTTGCGCCGGCGGCCGCCGAACGCGAGGCCGAGGACGAAGAAGACGATCGCGCCGATCCCGGCGCCGATCGCCTGGCCGCGGATCAGCCGCGACGTCGCGTAGCGCACGACCTGCGGGAGATTCACCATCGCCGCGGGCTGGCCGTTCTGCGACAGGTAGCCCGACTCGTTGTACCAGGACAGCATCGGCGGCACGACGAACGACGCCGCGACGACGCCGAGAAGCGCGCCGACGAGGATCCAGAGGAGAATGCTCTTCACGGCGTCGGACTATAGCGCCAGAGGCGGGATGCGGGACGTGCGGCGCCGGATGCGCCTCTCATCTCGCATCCCGGCCCTCGCCTCTCGGCATCGAGCCTACTTGTCCGGCTCGACGACGACCGCCGTCCCGTAGGCGAGGACCTCTGTCACGCCCGCCGAAACTTCCGTGGCGTCGTAGCGGAAGGCGACGACGGCGTTGGCGCCCATCTGCTCGGCGTGCCGGGCCATCAGGTCGAAGGCCTCCTGTCGGGCGTGCTCGCACATCTCGGTCCAGAGCGTGATGTTGCCCCCGAAGAGGCTCTGGATGCCCGCGCCGATCGTCCCGACGATCGAGCGCGAACGGACCACGATGCCGCGCACGATCCCGAGGCTGCGCGTCACGCGGTAGCCCGGGATGTCCGGCCCTGTCGTCGTGAACGCGCGGGACAGCACGGCGTCGGTGGCGCTAGCCGGCGCGCTCGCCCGCGAGCTCGGGCACGAGATCCGGATCGAAGCGGATCAGCGGCGACTCCGTCGCGGGCGCCCGCCGCAGCGTGGGGAACACGCGCGCGCGGTTGGCGCTCGCCACGAATCCGACGATGACGAGGCCCAGCCCCGTCCCTACCGGGAAGGCGAAGAGGCTCATCGCCGCGAACGCGAAGGCGAAGTTTCGCGCCCACAGGTGGCGGCGCCTCAGGTGGTAGCCGACCACCGCGTAGCAGACGGCGAGCGCGAAGGAGGCAATCGGCAGGATCAGATCCGCGCTGTGCCGGCTTCCCGCGAACACGCTGGCCCCGGCGCCCGCCGTCAGAAGTGCCTGGACCGCCAGGAGATAGAAGACGAAGCCGGCCGCCTGAACCAGCCGGCGCGCGGAGCGCGCCGTCGTGGGGCGCCCCACTCGCTTCAAGGTCATGCCGCACCTCCCATTCCCGATTCGAATGGCCTTCCGGCCGAAAAAGAAACGGGCGCCTCGCGGCGCCCACGGTTTCACGGATTCAGGGGTTACGTGCCAACGTCCTCTGCGCTCCCTTCACATCTTTTGGATGCGGCCCGGCGCAGCCGGGATCCACACCATTTATAGCACGCCGTTTCGCCGCGGGTTCCGAAAAAATTCAGGCGGCCTCAATCTTTACGTGACCCGGCGTCACGAGAGCGCCGCCTCGGCGAGGACCCGGAACCCGTAGTCGGCGTAGCGATAGGTCGGCGGCAGACTGCTCGCCGCGGACGGCCGCGACCAGCGCACGGCGTGCCGCCACGATCCGCCACGACTTTCGCGCCGGCCCTCGCGGCTCCACGCGAGGCACCACTCGTGGACGATCGTACCCATGTCGAAAAGGCCGAAACCATTCGGGCTGCCGCGGCCGACGCGCCACGGCCCCGAGAGCGGCCCCTCGGGAATCTCGCCCGGCGGGACCGCGTCGCCCCACGCCGTCGCCGGCTCGCGCAGACCGCCGCTCGCCGCGCGCTCCCACTCCGCGCCGGTCGGCAGACGACAGGGGCTCGCCCCCGCCTCGCCGACCCACGCGCAGAAATCCGCCGCCTCGTCCCAGGTCACGCCCACGACCGGCTGCTCGGGGTCCCGGAAATCGGGATCGCTCCACCAGGGCGGGGCCGAAGCGCGGCCTGCCGCCACGAAGGGCGCGTACTGCGCGTTGGTCACCGGCGTGCGGCCCAGGAAAAACGCGGGCCGGCCGTCGAGGCCGGGGACCGCGACGAGCGCGATGCCGCACGCCTGCTCATCCCCCAACGCGCCGCTCCTGGCTTCCGGCTTTGAGCGGCGGCAGGCCCGCCGCCGCCAGGGCCCGGTTCGCCTTCGGGAGCTCCGCGGCGAGGAAATCGCGCCACGCGGCGAGGCTCTTTTCGACGTCGTCGCGCCGCCACGCAAACCCCGCCTCGGCGTCGGGCGTGGGCGCGACGTCGGCGCTCTCGACCGTCGCCTGGAACCGCCCGAGCACGGCGTTGACCCGCAGCAGGCTCGTCGGCGCGGCGTCGGGAAGGTCGTAGAACTCCTCGGGGCTGACGGCCGGACCGGCGACCGGCACGAGGGCGCGCGAGAAATCGGCCAGCGCCGCCGCGGCGTCGCCCGAGGCCCTGGCCCCGGACGCTTCCGCCTGCCGCCGCAGCGCGATCGCCTCCGCGAGCGCCTCCGCGACGCGCACGCGCTCGGCCTCGACGCGCCGCGCGAGCTCGAACTGACGGACGAGTTCGTCGGTCGAGGCGGCCACGCGCGGATCCTCGACGACCTCGAGCGGCTGCGTGACCGTCCGGCCCGAAGCCGTGACCCTGACCGAGTAACGCCCGGGCGGCGCCCAGACGCCCGAGGCCGAGCGGTGCCCGCGCATCAATTCCTTCGGCGCGGCGTAATGAAGGTCCCAGACGAAGCGATGGGCGCCCGCCGCGGCCGAGGGCGGCGCGGGCGGCTCGACCCAGTCCTCCGTGACCTGGATCTTCTGGAGGTCCGGAGGCTCGACCGGATCGTCGCTCGCCCAGCGGCGCACGAGGTCGCCGGCGGCGTCGAGAATCTCGATCGTCACGGCGCCCTTCGGCGCGGCCTTCAACGTGTAGTCGAGCACCGCGCCGCGCGGCGGATTCTCCGCGGCTGGCTCGTCCTTCGGTTCCGGGGTTCCCTGGAAGCCCGCGGGGTTGCGCCGGATGGCCGGGCGCGGGGCGAAGAGCCAAAGCTCGGCCGAGGCGGCCTTCGCGTCGAGTTGCCGCAGCGGGGTCAGGTCGTCGAGCACCCAGAAGGACCGGCCGTGCGTGCCCGCGACGAGGTCGCCGCGGCGCACGACGAGGTCGCGGACGGAGCAGTTGGGCAGGTTCGCCTGGAGGGTCTGCCAGTGGTCGCCGTCGTCGAAAGAGACCCAGACGCCGGTCTCGGTGCCGGCGTAGAGCAGCCCGCGCTTCTCCGGGTCCTCGCGCACGACGTTGACGAAGCTGTCGCCGGGAAGGCCGGCGACGACCGGCGTCCACGTCCGGCCCGCGTCGCGCGTCCGGTACACGTAAGGCGCGAGGTCGTCGAGGCGGTGCCGGTCGACCGCGGCGTACGCGGCCTGCGGGTCGAAGTGCGAGGCCTCGAGGATCGCGACCTTCGACCATGCGCCGAGGCCCGCCGGCGTGACGTCGCTCCAGTGCGCGCCGTCGTCGGTGGTCCGCCAGACGTTGCCGTCGTCGGTGCCCGCCCAGAGGAGGCCGTCCTGGAGCGGCGAGGCCGCGATCGCGTACACGACGCCGCGGCGCGGGCCCGCGGTCGCGCTGTCGGCGGCGGTGGCCGGGTCGAGCGTCGCCGGCACGGCCGGCGTCGGGCGCGTCAGGTCCGGGCTGATCTTCTCCCAGTGCCTGCCCCCGTCGGTCGTCCGGAAGACGAACTGGTTGCCGAAGTAGACGGCGTGCGGCGCCCGCGGCGAGATCGTCAGCGGCAGCGTCCACTCGCCGCGGTAGTCGCCCGGATACGCGAGCGTCGGGTCGACGTCCTGCTCCTGGAGCGTCTTCCAGTCGAAGCGCGAGACCCCGCCGCCGAAGACGACGTCCGGGTTGGTCGGGTCGGGGGCGACGTAGCCGTTCTCGCCGCCGACGGCGATCGGCCGCCAGTCGCGGAGCGTGATCGAGGCGTAGTCGTCCCAGACGGGCGTCGCGGCGGCGCCCGAGTCCTGCTGCGCGCCGTAGATCCAGTACGGAAAGCGGTCGTCGGCGATCACGTGGTAGAACTGGGCGGTCGGCTGGTTGTACCAGGAGCTCCACGTCTCCCCGCCGTCCACCGAGACGACGGCGCCCTGGTCGCTGCCGACGATCATGCGCCGCGGGTTGGAGGGATCGATCCGCAGCTCGTGGTAGTCGTCGCCACCGGGCGCGCCCTTGGCCGGCAGGAACGTCCTGCCGCCGTCCGACGAGCGGTACATCGCGGTGTCGCACGCGTACACGACGTCGGCGTCCTTCGGATCCACCGTGACGCCGCCGAAATACCAGCCACGCTCCCAGATCCGACGGTCGTGCGTCGCGGCGCTCCACGTCTGGCCGCCGTCGCGCGAGACCCAGAGGCCCCCGGGCCTGGCGTCGACCAGCGCGTAGACGCGGCGCGGGTCGCTCGGCGCGTACGCGAAGCCGACGCGGCCGAGGTGCTCCGTCGGAAAGCCGCCCGCGACCGGGCGCCACGTGTCGCCGCCGTCGTCGGAACGGTAGACGCCGCTGCCCGGGCCGTTCGACGGCGGGTACGTGTTCCAGGGCGGCCGGCGCGTCTGCCAGAGCGCGGCGAGCAGCGTCCTCGGGCGCGACGGGTCCATCGCGAGGTCGATCGCGCCGGTGTTCTCGTCCTTGAAGAGGACGCGCGTCCACGTCAGGCCGCCGTCGGTCGAGCGGAAGACGCCGCGCTCGGGGTTGGGCCCGTAGCCGTGGCCGAGCGCCGCGACGTAGAGGCGGCTGGCGTCCCGCGGGTCGACGACGATGCGGGCGATCTGGCGGGTCCCCTCGAGGCCGATGCGCGTCCACGTCTTGCCGCCGTCGCGCGAGCGGTACATGCCGTTGCCGTGCGAGATGTCCGAGCGCATGTCGGCCTCGCCCGATCCGACGTACACGACGCGCGGATCCGACGGCGCGACCGCGATGGCGCCGATCGACGCGATCGGCTGGCCGTCGAAGACGGGCTCCCACGTGCGCCCCGCGTTGTGCGTCTCCCAGACGCCGCCGCCGACCGCGCCGAAGTAGAAGTGATCGGGCTGGCCCGGCACGAGCGCCACCGCGAGCACGCGCCCGCCGCGAAACGGTCCCGCCATCCGCCACCGAAGTCCCTTCAGCAGCGCGGCGTCGTAAGGCTGCGCGGCGAGAGCGGCCGCCGCGGCGGCGAGCACGATTCCCGGCAGGGCTCGGGACGATTTCATCGGGCCTCCACGAAGTTGGCGGGGATTATACGAACCGTGTGCCATCCGGTCACAGAGGCCGCGGCGCCGCGCCGGTGTGACACCGCGTCCCACCCGTCGATTTTGCGCGGCGGCGCGAAACTCTTTTCCGAGTTTCCCGTCTCTCCTTGTGTCGGTGAAAAGGACCGACGCCAATTTCACAAGGAGGATTTCCATGAAGCGAGTGTCCATCGGAGTTTTCACCGCCGCCGCGCTGACGCTCGGCGCCGCCGCCTGTTCCTCGACGAGCGGCTTTCAGTCGGTCGCCGTCACCAAGAACCCGTCGGTCGTCGCGAGCTGCGAAAAGATCGCCGAGGTCAAGGCGAAGCCGGGCGCCTTCGACGAGTCCGACATCCAGACGCAGCTGACCCGCGCGGCGCAGAACCGCGGGGCCAACACGGTCCTGCTCGCGAGCGACGACGCGAACAAGGGCACCGCGTACAAGTGCTCGATGCCCGAGCTCGCGTCGACCGGCAAGTCGTCGTCGTCGACCGGCACGCACTGATCGAGAGAACGTCCCGAACTCTTTCTTCCTCCTCGCCGCGGCGTGAAGAGCGCCGCGGCCTTTTTTTGGCGCGCGGAGCGGCTACGCGCCCCAGAACCCGACGAGCCGGAGGATCCGCCCGTCGGGCGCGAAGTCGATCGCGTTCGTGCCGCGGCCTTCGACGGCGCCCCCGGCGCCGCGCACTTCCCAGCGCACGAGGGCGTGCCCGTGGGACAGCGACGGCTCGCCCGCGCGGACGACGGTCTTCCCCGGCATGAAGATCCTGGTCGCGGCGATCTGGGCCTCGACGTCCTCGTAGCCCGAGAGCACGCCGTAGGCGTCGCGGAAGGCCACGCCCGGCACCGCGCTCTTCTCGAGCCCCCGCCGCCGCGCCACCGGGTCGTCGGCGTTCCAGGCCTCGAACCACGCGTCGGCGATCGCCGCGGCGCCCGCGTGCCGCTCGGCCGCGACCACGCGGGAGAACGCCGAGAGCTGGTAGCGCCAGCCCTGGACGAAGGGCGACACGATCTCGGCGCTCGGAAGGTCCGTGTGCCGCAGGGTCAGGAGCGTCCCGTTCTCCGACTCCTCGAGCGTGACGATCACGGTCGACCCGCCCGGCGGGATCGGCGCGCCCGGCCCCTCGTTGCCGAACGTGAAGACGACGCGGCCCGGCGGCGCGATCTCGCGGAACACGCCCGAGGCCTGCTGGCCGTTCGGGTAGCGGATCGCGACGCGGCCGCCCGGCCGCGGGTCGACCGTCGAGCCCTCGCCCCACCAGGCGGCAAACCGCGCCGGGTCCGTGAAGTACCGGAACACCGTCTCTCGCGGCGCGCAAATCTCGATCTTCCGCACGATCTCGAGGGGGCTCGTCATCGTCGCGTCTCCTTCGCCTCGGCTTCGGCCAGGGCCTTCAGATTCGTCAGCTTGTCGGACCACATCCGTTCCAGCTGCGCGAGCAGGCGCCGGACCGCAACCTTGTCCGCTCGGTAGAGGCGGCGGCGGCCGTCGGGCCGGACGCGCACGGCGCCCGCGTCCCGGAGCACCTTCAGGTGCTGCGACACGGCGCCAAAGGTCAGGCGGCCGAGGGCGCGATGGATCTGCCCGGCTTCGCGCTCGCGCTCCCAGACGAGGTCGAGGATCTCGCGGCGGCGGGGCTCGGCGAGCGCCTGGAAGAGGTCCACCGAAACAGTTTAGTGAACACTAAATCATTAGTCCAGCCCCGTCCGGGCGGAGGCGGCCGGAGCCTCACTCCGAGCGCAGGGCCTCGAGGGGGTCGACGCGCGAAGCGCGGTACGCGGGGACCGCGCTCGCGGCCCCGGCGATCAGCAGCAGGATCGCCGCGACGGCCAGGAAGGTGGCCGGATCGCGCGGCGCCACGCCGAAGAGGAGGCTCTCGAGCGCGCGCGCCGCGAAGAGCGCCGCGAGCGAGCCGATCGCGACGCCGATCCCGGCGTAGGCGACGCCCCGCCGCACGACGAGGCCGAGCACGTTGACCCGCGACGCGCCGAGGGCCATGCGGATCCCGATCTCGCGCCGCCGCCGGCTGACGAGATACGAGAGGACGCCGGCCACGCCGACCCCCGCGAGCACGAGCGCGAGGGCCGCGAAGACGAGGAGCAGCGCTCCCGTCAGCCGCGGCGTCGCGAGCGAGGCCGAGACGACGTCCGTCATGCGGCGCGGATTCGCCAGCGGCAGCGCCGGGTCGATCCGGCGGGCCTCCGCGCGGATCGGTCCCACGAGCGCCATCGGGTCGCCCGAGGCGCGGACGACGAGCGTCATGGCGCGGGCCGCGTCGCCGCCGCGCGCCTTCGGGAACTGGGCGTACGGCACGTAGAACTTCTCCTTGATGGGCGCCGTGACGCCGTTGTGCCGCTCGTCCTTCAGGATCCCGACGATCTCCATCCACGGGCGCTGACCGTCGGCGCTCATGCGCAGGTGCTTGCCGAGAGGATCCTGGCCCGGGAAGTACGTCTTCGCGAGCGTCTCGTTGACAAGCACGACGGGCGCGGCGTCGGCGGTGTCGGTGGCCGCGAGCGCCCGGCCGCGCAGCAGTCTCTCCCCCAGGGCTTCGAACACGCCGTCCGACACGACCTGCCAGTCCCCCTTGGCGTGGCGGCCCGGCGCCGGCGTGAATCCCTCGACGGACAGACCCCAGTCGCCGATTTCGGAAGCCAGGGGCAGACGGCGGACGATCCCCGCCGCGCGAACTCCCGGCAGCGCCCGCACGCGGTCGAGCAGCGCGCGGTCGAACGCGACGACGGACTCCGGCGTCGGGTAGCTCGCCTCGGGCGGCCGCACCTGAAGGGTCACCGCCTGGCGCGGCTCGAAGCCGAGGTCCACGCGCAGCAGCGCGGCGAGGCTCCGCAGCATCAGGCCCGCGCCGACGAGCAGCAGCACGGCCATCGCCATCTGCGCCGCCGCGAGCGCGCCGCGCAGACCCTGCCGCTCGAGGCCCGCCGACGTGTTCGACGCCGAGTCCTTGAGTGCGCTCGCGAGGTTCAGGCGCAGCGTCTGGAGCACGGGCGCGAACCCGAAGAGAACCGTCGTCGCCGCGGTCAGCAGCGCCGCGAAGCCGAGCATCCGCGGCTCGACGCCGAGCGGGGCGAGGGCGGGCAGACCCGCGCCGCCGGAGGCGGCGATCAGGCCCACGGCGCCCCAGGCCAGGCCGATGCCGAGCGCGCCGCCGAGACACGCGAGGACGAAGCTCTCCGTCAGCAGCTGCCGGATCAGGCGCGCCTTTCCGGCGCCGATCGCGGCGCGCACGGAAATCTCCCGCTGCCGACCCTCCGCCCGCGCGAGCAGGAGGTTCGCGACGTTCGCGCAGGCCATCAGGAGGAGAAAGAGAACCGCCCCGAAGACGAGACGGAGCGCCCGCCGCGCCTCGCCGCGGATGTCCGCGTCGACCGGGACCGCGAACGGCACAAACTGCATCTCCTTCGGATAGACGCCCTGCCGCGTCATTTCGGCGGCGTACGCCGAGAGCTCCGCGTTCGCGCGGGCCAGCGTGGCGCCCGGGCGCAGGAGCGCGGCGCCGTAGTAGCCGTGGTTTCCGTGCGAGAGCTGCGCGGGGTCGAACCGCACCGGGATCCAGACCTGGGACGGCTCGGCCGACGCGACCGTGAAGTCCGTCGGGAGCGCGAAGCCCTTCGGCATCACGCCGACCACGCGGCGCGCGACGCCATCGAGCTCGATGGTCGCGTCGAGGACCGACGGCGAGCCGCCGAAACGCGACTTCCAGAGACCGTACCCGATGACCGCGACCGGCGCGCCGCCCGGCCGGTCCTCCTCCTCGGTGAACCCGCGGCCGAGCAGCGGCCTGGCGCCCAGCGTGTCGAACGTGTTGGCCGTGATCGCCGCCGTCCCGACCCGGATCGGCTCCGCGCCCCCGCCGGTCAGGTTGGCCTCGTCGCTGTCCCACGCCGCGACGCTCTCGAAGCTCGGCACGAAACGGCGGTAGTCGGCGACCTCGCCGTCGGCCACCCACGTCTTCGGGAAGTCCGTCCAGCGGCTCCAGACCATGACCCGGCGCTCCGGCTGCGCGTACGGCAGGGGCGCGAGGAGCACGGCGCGAATGACCGAGAAGATCGCCGTCGTCGCCCCCATGCCGAGACCGAGGGTCAGGATGGCGGCCGCCGCGAAACCCGGCGACTTGCGCAGGCCCCGCAACGCATACCGAAAGTCCTGCAGGAAAACGCCCATGGACCCTCCTTCCGGCCGAGAACCGCGCCTGCATTCGGGGACGCACGGGCCCGGGAAAAGTTTCCAGCCCCGTGTAACACGCCCGGCCCCGGGCCCGTTGTCCCGGGTGTAGGCGCCTGGAAAGGAGACTCGATCCCATGAAACGGTTCCCCTCCACCCCCTTCCTGCTGGTGGCCGCGCTCGCGAGCGCCGGCGTGGCGCTCGCCGAACAGGGCGGCGCCGGACCCCGCGGCGGCCCCGGAGGCTTCGCCCTCCGCGGCCTCGAACGATGCCTCGCCTCGATCGACCTGCCCGACGCCACCCGGGCCAGCGCCCAGGCGGTGCTGACTTCCGGAAAATCGACCCTCAAGGCCGACGGCGCCGCGATGAAGGCCGCCCACGCCAGGCTCGAGACCGACATCAACAACGGCGCCGACAAGGCCGTCATCGGCCAGGACACCCTCGACGCCGACGCCACGAAGACGAAGTTGAGAAACGACGCCCAGGCCATCCACGACCAGGTGCTCGCGCAGCTCTCCGAGGAGCAGCAGGACGCGCTCGCCGCGTGCGCTTCGGCGCATTGGGGTCACGGACACGGCCCGGGAACCGGGAGCGCACAGCCCCCGGCCCAATAGCGACAGCCCCTCCAACGCGGCCCGGGGAAGCGAGGCCCCGGGCCGCACTTTTTCCCTCTCCCGCTACTCTTCCGCCAGGCTCCCCTTCGCCTCCTGGTACGCCCGCTCGACCGCCGAACGGACGAAGAAGTCGTCGAACGCGGCGCCCCTCTCGAAGCTGTCGCCGGCGAAGGCTTTGCGGAACACGGCGAGGTCCACCTCGTTCTGCGTCTTTTCGAGCGTCGCGCCGGCGCGGACCTGCGCGCCGACCTGTTTCTCGATCTCCGCGAGGAGCGCCGAGACCTTCCTCGCGTAGCTCCAGTCGTGCTGGACCGGGCCGTGGCCCGGCACGATCGCCTCGGCGTCGTAGGCGGTCAGCGCGGCGAGCGTCTGGATCCAGGCCGCCGGGTGGCACCCGTACCCGTACGGAACCGGCGCGACGAGCAGGTCGCCGGTGGCGACGACGCGCGCGTCCGGCACGAAGACGACGGCGTCGCCCTCGGTGTTTCCCCGGCCGAGGAACGCGACGCGGACCTCGCGCGCGCCGAGGTAGATCCGGAGCTCGTGGTCGAAGGTCAGGGCCGGCGTCACGACGCGGACCCCGGCGAGCTCCGCCATCTCGAGCTCGACGTCCTTCGCCTGGCTCGCGAGGTAGCGCCGGACGTCCTCCCCCATCGGCGACCCGTCGCGGCGCTTGCCGCTCGCGACCCGCTCCTGCAGGTACCGGACGTAGCCGGTGTCGGTCGAGACGAGGTCTTTCAGGTACGGGATCTGCTTCTCGACCATCTTGCGCCGCGTGAACGTCGTCGCCACGAACGTCATCTCCGGAAATGCCTCGCGGAAGACCGAGTCGGCCGCGATGTGGTCGAGGTGCCAGTGCGTGTGGACGAGGTACCGGACGGGCTTGTCCGTCCTCCGGCGGATCTCGGCGACGATCCGCCGGGCGAGGGTCGGGAACCGGCCCGAGTCGACCACGAGCACGCCGTCGTCGCCGATGATCGCGACCACGTTCCCGCTCGGGATCGGCCCGTTCGTCTCCGGCGAGACGAAGGCGTACACGCCCGGCCCGACCTCGACCGTCTGGTACATCCGCTCGCCGGGGAACTCGGCCCGCGCGGCCGCCGCGGCCGCGGCCAGACACGCCCCGGCCGCCAGCAGCCTCGAACCGAAGAGCCTCTTCATGCGTTCTCCCTCGGAATTCTCCGGGTTCGAACGAAAGGGTCTCCCGAAGGTTTCGCGGCAAGGCACCGCGCCGGGACGAGACCGTCGAGAAGCGGGACGAGGGGCGGTTTCAGTCCTTCGCCATCACCTGGAACTGCTCGATCGTGCCGTCGGGCATGTCGCGCTCCCAGATCGCGAGCGTCCTTCCCGGGAAGGCGACGTCGAAGAGGCGGAAGGTCATGCCGCCGCGGTCGTTCGAGCTCCTCTGCCTGACCTCCTTCGGCGCGCCGAGCGGTCCGAGGCTCGAGGCGAAGTCGGCGATCGCTTCGGCCGTGAAGTAGCTGTTCGCGTTGGCCGTCAGCGCGCTGCGGTCGAGCTTCCCCGCCTGCAGCTCCTCGAAGATCCGCCGGGCCCGCGCCTCGGCGGCGGGCGCCCGGCCCGCGAGGAGGATGTCGGCGATCCTTCCGGCGAGCGCGCCCGACGTGCCGATCGAGTCCTGGTTGACGAGCACCGTGACGGCGACGCCGTCGTCCGGGAACACCAGGTTCGCCGCCGTGAAACCCGATACCTCGCCGCCGTGCTCGAGAAGACGATGCCCGTCGCGCTGGCGGACGTCGATGCCGAGGCCGTAGCCGATCCCGAGCCCGTTCTTCAGCAGGACCTCGCGCTGCATCTGGCGGTACGAGGCCGGCTTCAGCAGCCTCTGCTGGATCATGCCGAGGTTCCAGCGCGCGAGGTCCTCGGCCGTCATCGCGAGCTCGCCCGCGGCGAAGAGCCAGCCCTTGCCTTCCTTGGGCGCCGGACGCGGCGGGCCGAGCGCGTACCGCAGGTAGCCGGTCGGGTCGGTGTCGCCGAGGCGGTCCTGGTCGATGTTGGCCACGCTCGCCATCGAAAGCGGCTTGAAGATCCGCGCCGTCAGAAACGGCAGCAGCGGCGTGCCGCTCGCCTTCTCGACGATGGCGCCCGCGAGCACGTAGCCCGTGTTCGAATACTGGTACTGCGTGCCCGGCTCGAAGTCGAGCGGCTTCTTCGCCCAGCGGTCGAGGATCTCGGCCGCCGTGGTCGGCTGGAGCATGAAGGGCGGCACGTAGTCCTGCGGCCAGTAGTCCTGGTAGCCCGAGGTGTGCGACAGGATCTGGCGGATGGTGACCTCGTCGCCGCGCGTCAGGCCGGGCACGAACTTCGAGACCGGGTCGTCGAGCGACAGCTTGCCCTCTTCGGCGAGCATCAGGATCGCGGTGGCCGTGAACTGCTTGCTCACCGAGCCGATCGAGTAGCGCATCCCGGGAGCGGCGGGCGCGACAGCGGGAGCCAGGCGAGCCGAGCCGTAGGCCTGGACGTACGCCACGGCGCCGCCGGAGACGACGGCGACCGACGCGCTCGGGGCGCCGGTCGCGGCGAGGACGGCCTTTGCCGCATCGTCGATCGCCCGGCGCATCGGCGCCTCGAGCGTGCCGTCGGCTCCCCCCGCGGCGGAAGCCGCCGCCAGGACGAAGAGGCCGAGAACGGGGACGATCCGGCGGGCGGACGAGCGCATGCCAACTCCTTGTGTCTGAACGGGAATCCCGCGGCTCTTTCCATCGTATATAAACCCGGCCCGCGCCCGAAGGAGGAATCGCATGGGGTCGAGGAAATCGCTCGCGCTCGCGCTCGGTGTCGCCGCGTCGGTCATGACGGCGCCGGCGCGTGCCGAGGTCGTCGACGTCGCCGACAACGGGTTCGCCGTGAAGGACACCGTCACGGTCGCCGCCGACGCGTCGAAGGCCTGGGCGGCGCTCGTCGACGTCGGCAAGTGGTGGGATCCCGAACACAGCTACTCGGGCGACGGCGCCAACATCACGCTCGACCCGAAGCCCGGCGGCTGCTGGTGCGAAAAGCTCCCGGGCGGAGGCGTGCAACACATGACGGTCGTCTTCGCGGACCCCGGAAAGCTCCTGCGCGTCCACGGCGGCCTCGGTCCTCTGCAGGGAATGGCCGTCTCCGGCGTCCTGACTTTCACGCTCAAGCCCGCCGAGAAGGGCACGGCCGTCGAGCTGACCTACGTCGTCGGCGGCTACAGCCGCTCCGGCTTCAAGGACCTCGCGCCCGGCGTCGACGCGGTGCTCGGCGCTCAGCTTTCCCGCTACCAGCGCTTCGTCAACGGCGGCAAGCCGTGAATTCATCTTCGAGGAGAGCACCCATGACGCGACCCCGACTCGTCACGACGGCCACGCTGCTCGCGGCGGCGCTGCGCGGCGCCGCGCCCGTCCGGGCCGCCCTTCCCGCGTCGAACCCGTTTTCCGCGCCGAGCCCCCTCCAGTTCCAGGCGCCTCAGTTCGACCGCATCAAGCCGTCCGACTACCTGCCCGCCTTCGAGGAAGGCATGAAGCAGCAGCGCGCCGAGACCGACGCGATCGCGAACAACCCCGAGCCGCCGACGTTCGACAACACCATCGTGGCGATGGAACGCACGGGCGCGCTGTTGACCCGCGTCTCCAAGGTCTTCTTCAACATGGACCAGTCGAACACCAACCCGGAGCTCCAGAAGATCAAGGCCGAGGTCGCGCCGAAGCTCGCCGCCCACAACGACGCGATCAACCTCGACCCGAAGCTCTACGCGCGCGTCAAGGTCCTCTACGACGAGCGCGAGACCCTCGGTCTCGACGCCGAGGCGAAGTACCTGCTCGAGCGCGATCGGCTCGGGTTCGTCCGCGCCGGCGCGGAGCTCTCGGAGGCCGACAAGAAGACGCTGACCGCGCTCAACCAGGAAGAGTCGACGCTGACGACGGCGTTCGAGGAGAAAGACCTCGCGGCGACCAACGCGGGCGCCGTCGTCGTGGACGACCGCCAGAAGCTCGACGGCTTGTCGGCCGCGGAGGTCGCGGCAGCCGCCGACGCCGCGAAGGAGCGGAAGCTCGACGGCAAGTGGCTCCTCGCCCTCCAGAACACGACGCAGCAGCCGGCGCTCGGGTCGCTGACGGACCGGGCGCTGCGCCAGCAGCTCTTCGAGGCGTCCGTGCGGCGCGGCGGCCAGGCCGGCGACACCGACACGCGCGCGATCGTCGCGCGCCTGGCGGAGCTGCGCGCGCAGAAAGCGAAACTGCTCGGCTTCTCGACCTACGCCGCCTACGTTCTCGACGACCAGATGGCGAAGACGCCGCAGAACGCCGAGAAGCTGATGACCGACCTCGTGCCCGCCTCGACCGCCAAGGCGCGCGGCGAGGCCGGCAAGCTCCAGCAGCGCATCGACGCCGACAAGGGCGGCTTCTCGCTCACGGCCGCCGACTGGGAGTTCTACGCCGAGAAGGTGCGCAAGGCCGAGTACGACCTGGACGAGTCGGAGTTGAAGCCCTATCTCGACCTCGACCGCGTCCTCGAGGACGGCGTCTTCTACGCGGCGAATCAGCTCTACGGGATCACCTTCAAGCCGCGGCCGGACCTGCCCGTGTACCACCCCGACGTCCGCGTGTGGGAAGTCTTCGACGCCGACGGCCGGTCGCTGGCCCTCTACTACGGAGACTACTTCCAGCGGCCATCCAAGAGCGGCGGCGCGTGGTGCGACAGCTTCGTCGACCAGAGCCGCCTGCTCGGCACGAAGCCGGTCGTCGTCAACAACCTCAACTTCGTCAAACCGGCCGCCGGCCAGAAGCCGCTCCTCTCGTTCGAAAACGTGACCGTCCTCTTCCACGAGTTCGGCCACGCGCTCCACGGCATGCTGCAGAACGTCAACTACCCGACCCTCGCGTCGACGCCGCGCGACTTCGTGGAGTTTCCGTCGCAGTTCAACGAGCACTGGGCGCTCGAGCCGGCCGTCTTCGCCCGCTACGCGAAGCACTCCCGGACGGGAGAGCCGATGCCCGAGGCGCTCGTGGCGAAGATCAAGAAGGCGAAGACGTTCAACCAGGGCTACCTGACGACCGAATACCTCGCCGCGGCGCTCCTCGACATGGCCTGGCACACGTTGCCGCCCGGCGCGCCCCGGCAGGACGTCGAACAATTCGAGAAGGCCGCGCTCGAGCGCTTCCGCGTCGACCTCGCGCCGGTGCCGCCGCGGTACCACACGACCTACTTCGGGCACATCTGGGGCGGCGGCTACGCGGCCGGGTACTACGCGTATCTCTGGGCCGAGGTCATCGACGACGACGCCTGGCAGTGGTTCAAGGAAAACGGCGGCATGACGCGCCAGAACGGCCAGCGCTTCCGCGAGATGGTCCTCTCGCGCGGCCACTCCGAGGATCTCGCGGCCATGTATCGCCGGTTCCGCGGACGCGACCCCGTCGTCGAGCCGCTGCTGGAAGAGCGGGGACTGACCGCGCCGAAGTAGACGACGCCGGCCCTCCCTGTTTCAGAGCATTCCAACGGCGCGCGACGCCAGGATCGCCACGATCGACAGCGAGATCAAAGCCTGCAGCATGCAGAGCACCTTGGCCCAGCGCGAGAGCACGGCCGTATCCGTCGGCGAGAAGGCCGTGCTCGTGTTGAACGCGAGAAACAGGTAGTCCACGAAGCGCGGCGACCAGTTCTCGGGGTGCTCGACGGGCGCGCCGTCCATCATCTGCGGAAAGAAGAACGCTCCGGCGGTGTGCGCGTCGCGCGATTCGCGGTGGTGCGGGCCTCCGGCGTCCAGCCGCCAGTACCAGATCGCGAAGACCAGGATGTTCGTCACCCACAGGAGCGTCGCCGAGCGAAGCAGCTCCCGCGGCGACTCGGCCTTCTCCGGCAGGCGCAGGATGAGCAGCACGAGCGACGCCGCCAGCGCGAACGTGACGACGCCGCTGATGAGGTAGCCGAGCCGACGGTCGACCTCGTGCAGCCCGGCCCGGTGAGCGAGCGTGGTCGGCACGAGCAGCGCCGCCACGACCGCCGGCAGCAACCACTTCGGCCCCAGCACCAGCGAGTGCGGCAGGGCGACCAGGATCCCGCCGACGCCGAGGATCGCGACGAGGACCGGCCACCGCGCTTCCGGGTTCGCGATGTCCGAAAGGTGGCGGTTGCCCACGGCGCGGATGATAATCCGCGGACGGGAAAGTAGGGACGCGCGCGTCGACGCTTCCATCGAGAAGGCGGCGCCTTTCGCGCGGCCCGTCCCGCGCCACCTCCGCACCCTCGTCCACCGCGGCTGCCCGGAGCTCGTCGAGGAGATCGAGTGGGGCATGCCGCAATTCTCCTACCGGGGCATGTTCTGCGGCATGGCCGCCTTCCAGGCGCACTGCGCGTTCGGGTTCTGGAACCGGGCGATGAACCTCGACCGGAAGAAGGACGCGATGGGCCAGTTCGGCCGGATCACGGCCCTCGCCGACCTGCCGGCGGACCGCGTCATCCTCGGCTACCTCCGCGAGGGCGAAGCACCTCGTGGATCGCGGCGTGCGGCTCGGTCCCGTCCGCCGGAAGCGCCCGCCGCTTCCCGTGCCTCCGGCGCTTTCGGCCGCGCTGCGCCGGAGCGCCGTCGCCCGCGCGACGTTCGCGGCGTTCTCGCCGAGCCAGCGGCGCGACGACGCCGAGTGGATCGGCGAGGCGAAGACCGACGCGACGCGCGACAAGCGCACCGCCACCGCGGTCTCCTGGATCGCCGCCGGCAGGACGCGGAACTGGAAGTACGAGCGGCCCCGGTAGGGCCAGGGTTCCGTGTGAGAACGAACGGGATCCCGTGTCGCGACGCTCGTCGGGACGACGGAGGCCGGCTCCTCGGGATGACCGGCCGGGCTTCGACGCCTCGCCCCGGCTACGCGCCCGAGTCGTCCGCCGACGGCCCGTAGATCGACGGGACCCTGGCGCCCATGGGCCTCAGGTAGCTCGAGAGCTGACCCCGGTGATGGACCGCGTCGAAGAGAAACCCGTAGAGCATGTCGCCGAGCGGCGCCTCCCACATCACCTTGCCGTCCATCAGGAATTTCGCGGGGCGGTCCCAGGCCGCGTCGTCCAGGCGCTCGATCCGCTTCTCGACCTCGGCCGCGTTCTTCTCGAATGCCGCGACCGAGTCGCGGACGTGGGCCGGCGCCGGCTTCGGAACGAACTCGACCGACCCCTTGTCGATCAGGGAGAGCGCGTCGTCCCACTCGCTCGCGATCAGCCACGCGATGTCGCCGGCCGTGCTGCACCGCTCGTGCGGCCGGTAAGCCGTCTGGCCGGCCGGCACGGCCTGGAGGACTTTGACGAACCGGGGCTTCTCGGAGCGGAAGCTGTCGACGAAGAACTCGCGGGCGTTTTTCATGGCGGCTCCTTTCGGGTCGGTCCGCGGATGATACCCGCGGAAACCCGCTCCCGGCGGCCGCTTTCTGCAGTAGCCTTCCACCCGTGAAACGCCTGGTGGACCTGACGGCCGAGGACCTCGCGTCCGACCCGGTCTGGCGCTACGAGGGCGGCGCCGGCCCGTCGGCGATCGTCGTCCCCGTCGCCATGAGAGCGCTGTCGCGCTCCGACGACGAGGTGTTTCTCGCCGCGACCGACTTCGAGCTCTTCGACGGCAGCCGCCACGCGGGTTTCTGCTTTCCCGCCGACGACTCGGGCATCGACTATCTCCAGCCGGCGATCATCGCGCCCTCCGGGCACGTCAACTTCTGGACGGACGGACCCACCGATCCCGAGGAGCTGGCCGCGCGGTGGCGCTCGCTCGGCAAGGCGCCCGGCGACATCTTCCCCGTCGCTTTCCAGTGCCGCATTCCGGTCGACGGCTCTTTCGTCAGCGGCTGGATCTCCGGGGTGGAATCCTCGCGCGACCTGACCCTCGCGATCCGCGAGCTGCCGGCGCCGGCGGACGCTCGTCCCGCCGTGCCGCTCACGGAGGTCGAGCGCGCCCCCGCCGCCCGGCCCGCGCCCGCGCGCCTGCGGGAAGGAGCGACGCCGGACAGCCGCACCGCGCGGCGTCGCAAAGCCGAGATGACCGTCGAGTTCTCCCAGGGCGATTTCCACGGCACGGGCGTGGCCGAGAACGTGTCGCGGCGGGGCATGTTCGTGCGGACGGCGCGCACCCCCGGGACGGGACCGCCGCTGCGCCTGACGGTCAACCTCCCCGACGGCCGGCAGCTCGTGCTGACCGGGCGCGTCGTGCGCGAGGCGGGCGACTCGCCGTCGGGGTTCGGGCTGCGCCTGGCCGAGGACTGGCCCAACTACGACACGCTCTTTCCCGGCTCCCGCAACCGCCGCTGAGCGGCCTCGGGTCGCGATGAGGGGAGCGATCGGGCGGGTCGCCTTCGCGGGCCTCGCGGCGCTGCTGCTCGCGGCGAGGGTCCCGGGCGGCGAGCCCCCGAAGCCGGCGACGGCGTCGGGCACGTTCGAGGACCGACGGTTCAAGCTCGAGATCGCCGGCGCCTACGCGTACTGGGACCAGAAGGACGGCGACGCGACGCTCCGCGTGGCGGTCTCGAACGCACAACTCGTGGCCGAGGCGCTCGACGACCACTACGACCGCGGCCACGCGATCGCGACACTCGTCGCCGACGACGACGTCAGGGTCGTGACGTTCGACTTCGACGCGAAGGGCCGCTACGAAGGGCTGTCCTATTACTTCGAGTCGGGCGTGGGCTGCGGCTTCTGCTACGACAGCAAGGTCCGCTCCACCGTCAAAGCGGCCTCCGGGCGGCTCTCCGGCACCGTCTCCTACGCGAGCGACGACCGCCGCTTCGACGTCACGTTCGACGTGCCGGTTCCTCCGAAGAGCTGGGGTGACGCCCTCCCCGCCGACGGCGGCGCGCCGGGCAAGGCCTACCTCGCCTACGCGGCAGCGCTCGAGCGCGGCGACAAGGCGGCCGTGCGCGCGCTCCTCGACGCGCGCGCGAAGGAGCGATGGGACGGCCACGCCGCAGACGGCGACCTCGACGCCTACGTCGAATACCTGTGGCACGACGTCCACACCCTGATGAAGACGATCCGGATCACGGGCGGCTTCGTCCGCGGCGACCGCGCCGTCGTGCTCCTCGACGGTTCGAGCGTCTTCATCGACCGCCTCCACGGCGAGGCGCTGCTGCGGCGCGAGGACGGCCGCTGGCTCGTCCGCGCCGAGATGATCGACGTCGGACCGCGCTGAGGCGAGAACGGACTACCGACGCCAAAAGGACGAGAGGCCCCTCACCCCAACCCTCTCCCGCCGGGAGAGGGGGCAGACAAGGCAAAACCCTCTCCCCCCGTCGGGAGGAGAGGGCAAGGGTGAGAGGGGTACCGACCGCTACTTCTTCGCGTTCGTCCAGCTCTCGGTTTCGACCTTCCACTGGCCGTCGTCCTGGACGAGGGAGACCGTGCCCGTGTTCGGCTCGCCGCCGACTTTCGCCGTCACGTCGAGCGTCGCCTTCTTCCCGTCTACTTTCAGGCCCGTGTACTTGAGGTCCACGGGGGCGGCCGCCTTCAGGAACTCCATCATCTTCTTCGGGTCGAGGTTCATTTCCTTGTTCTGCTTGTCCATCTGAGCGAGCGCGGCCTTGCTCATCGTCGCCCGAAATCCCTGGTAGTCCCCGGCGGCCATGGCCTTGACGTGCGCGTCGTAGACCTTGGCCTGAGGACTGGCCGCCGCCGCGGCGGCTTCGTTGGCGGCCAACGCCGGCAGCGCGGCGAGGGCGAAGGCGAGGAGAGCGAACGAGGTCAGACGCAGGAACCTTTGCATCGGCGCCACTCCTTACTGTAAGGCTCGCGCGGGAAGCGCGCGGCCGAAAACCGAGAACCTACTTCGACCGCCGCTCGCCGAACCGGCGTTCCATCACGCGCCGGTCGAACAGAAGCTGATCGGGCGCGGGCGCGGAATCGGGCCGGCGCCGCTCGCTCTCGCGGCGGTCGCGTTCGCGCCGCTCGGGATGCGTCAGCGTGTAGGGCCACGCGTCCTCGACGGCGGGCTCGACCCGGACCGGGACCGGCGCTTCGTCGGGCGGCGCCACCGCGAACGGCGAGGTCTCGGGCTCCTCGAGCGCCACCTCCAGGTCGGGCCGCGTCACCGGATCGGAAACGTCCTGCACCAGCCAATTCTCGAGGGCCTCCGTCGGAATGTCCCGCGTGGCGTTGATGGCCGCCGTGATGCGGCGGGCATCGGCGGCCGTGCGCCCGCGCACGACGATCGCGCCCCGGGCGTCGCGGATGTAGCGGCCATCCTGCCGCCAGGGCTCCGGCGAGTGAAAAGTCTCGATCTCGTCCTCGGGGAAGGGATCGGGGGGGCCCGCCGCGCCGCGCGTGTTGATGCTCATCGGGGAGTTTTCCCCGAATTATCGCACGGGGGCGCCGCTATTCCGTCTCGCGCAGAAGGGTCTGGATGTCTTTGTTGCAGACCGCTCGGTCGATCATGCCGACGTAGGTCGCGGCGACGCGGCCCTGGCGGTCGATGAGCACGGTGACCGGCATGGCCTGGACGTCGTAGGCTTTGGTCAGCGCCTCGTTGGCGATGACGACCGGGTAGTTGAGCGGCTTCTTCTTCAGATACGGCGTGACAACCTTCCAGCCGTCGGCGTCGGTCGAGGCGCCGACGACCACGAGCCCGCGGGATCCGTAGTCCTTCTGGAACCGGACGAACCACGGCAGCTCCTGCTTGCAGCCGTGACACCACGTCGCCCAGAAGTTCAGCACGACGACGCGCCCGCGGTAGTCCTCGAGGCTGACCGGCTTGCCGGCGGCGTTGTCGAGCGTGAATGGGGGCGCGGCCGGGCGCGCGTCGGCCGTCGCGATCGAGGCGAGCGCCGCCGATGCCGACAGGGCGATCCCGAGAGCGGCCGCGACGATCCTGCCCAGGGTTGCTCCTACTGGACGCTGCACTGGGCGGCGTACTTCTCGAGGACGCGGACCGAGTCGACGTGGACCGTCTTCGCGCCGGCGTTCAGCGTCCCGACGACTTCGACGTAGTCGCACTCGATCCCCCTTGTCGGCTTCGGGTTCTCGACGCGGTAGAGGGCTCCCGTCGCCTCGTCGATGAAGACCACCGGCACGCCCTTGCGGATGCACTCCCGGGTGCAGGTCTGCCCCGGGGGGCCCGGGCGTCCGTTCGCGGCCCGCTGCGTCGAGCACTTCTGGTCGGCGAACCAGCCCTTACGGGTCACCGCCTCCGGCGGCTTGCCGGCGCCGAGAAGGGTCACGGCGACGAGCGCGAGGCAGGCGCCGAGGACCGTCCGGAGACGAAGTCCGGCCCCCCGACGCTCCCGATCTCCGGTCGTGACGGGCATGTTCAGGTCCCGCAACAGCGCGACCTGCCGCCGGATTTCCGCGAAAACCGGATTTCCGAAGGGGGCGGCGAAGCCGACCTACTTCTTCGCGCGCCGCCGCGGCCGCTGCTTCTTCGACACCGACCGGATGACGAGCGTCCCGCGCCCGCTCTCGGGGAGCGGCACGCGAAGCTGCGCGATCGCCGCCGCGATCAGCGCTCGAACTTCGGGCCGGTCGAGCGTCTTCGCGGACTCGAGGCGGAGGAATCGGTTCTGGACGCCCGAACCCAGCAGAATCTTCTTCGGGTCGGGCACGTCGGCGCCGCGGTAGAAGCTCAGGCCGACGCCGTTCGCATCCGCGGCCATCGACAAGAGCGCGTCGGAGGGGCGCTCGGTCGCGCTGTAGCCGATCACGAAGAAGTTGTAGTTGTCCCACACGAGCTCGTGCGCCGTCGGAAGGAGCCGCCGCAACGCCCGGCGGATCGAGCGAATGCGGGCCTGAGCGTCGGGGTCGAACTTCGCGATGAAGCCTGCCAGGCGTTTCTCCGCCCGGGCCCGGGTTTCCGTCCGGGCGGTCGCCGCCTTCGCCATCGCATCAAAGCCTACACCGCGCCCTCGCCGACCTGGTGTAAACAGGTCTCCGGAGGGCCCGCCGCCATGCCGAAGATCCGGCAACGTCCGAACAGGGGCGAGCTCGTCGCGCCGAAGGACCCCGCCGGGGCGCAGCGCGCGATGACGGCGATGACGCCGATGGCGAAGATCGAGATCCAGAAGCTGAAGGGGCCTGGCCGCATGGCGCCCACGGCCGGGATCTACCAGGAGCCGGCGCGCCGGGACGCATGACCGGCTGCGGCAACGCGACGAGCTTCGACGGCGGCGTTCCACGCGCCTACGAGACGCATCTCGTCCCGCTTCTCTTCGAGCCGTACGCCGAGGATCTGGCCGAGCGGGTCCGCGCGCTCGGCCCGGCTTCCGTGCTGGAGGTCGCGGCCGGCACCGGCGCCGCGACGCGCGCGATGGCCTCGGCGCTGCCGAAGAGCGTCTCGATCGTTGCGACGGACCTGAACCAGCCGATGCTCGACCAGGCGGCCGAGCTCGGCGCCGCGCGACCCGTCCTCTGGAAGCAGGCCGACGCGCTGCAGCTCCCCTTCGCCGACCGGAGCTTCGACGCGGTCGTCTGCCAGTTCGGCGTGATGTTCTTTCCCGACCGGCCGCGGGGCTTCGCCGAGGCGCGACGCGTCCTCCGGCCCGGCGGGACCTACCTCTTCAGCGCCTGGGATGCCCTCCCCGCCAACGAGCTCGCCGAGATCGTGCAGGAGAGCCTCGGCGCGCTGTTTCCGAACGACCCGCCGCGCTTCATGGAGCGCCTGCCGCACGGCTACCACGACCCGGCCCGGATCGAGGCCGACCTCGCCGCGGGCGGGTTTGCCGTGCCTCCGCGAATCGACCGCGTGACGCGGCGCAGCCGCGCGCGCTCGGCCCGCGACGCCGCGGTCGCCTACTGCTACGGCACGCCGCTCCGTCACGAGATCGAGTCGCGCGCTCCGGGCCGACTCGATGACGCGGTCGCCGTCGCCGAGACCGCGATCGCGCGGCGCTTCGGCCGGGGCGCGGTCGACGCGAAGATGCAGGCCTTCGTCGTCGCCGTCGAGGCCTGAGCCGCTGGTCCGCGTCGACGCGGACCGGAACCGCCGGCGGTCAGTCGAGCGTGACGGTCTTGACGGCGATCGTGTCGCCCATGAGCGTTCCGTCGACCGTGACGCGCAGGTGGTCGGTCTTCTTCGTCCCCTTCAGCGCCGCGACGATCTGGTCGTTGCCGGCCTGGTCGAACTTCAGGAACTTGCCGTCGGCGGTGACGATGCCGAAGCCGCTCTTGGCGCACTGGAGCGCGCAGGACGTCGAGTGGGCATCGGGAGCCTTCATCATCTTTTCCTTCGACGAGCACATCGAGTCGAGGAGCGAGACGTTCTTCCAGACCTCCGCGCTCGCGACGAGCGGCAGCGCGGCCAGGACGGCGGCGAGCAGAACCTTCTTCATGACGTTCTCCTTTCCTCTCGCGGAGAAGCTTATTCCCGTTCGACCCGGGCGGGGCGCTCGCCGCGCGCCTCGGTCAACCGCGCCAGGGCGTAGGCGGCGAGCGCGATCTCGAGGTCCCGGAGCGCCAGATCGTAGAACAGGCCCGTGGTCGCGAGGTTCGCGGCGATCGCGACGAGCCAGACCATCGCGGCGTAGGCGCCGAGGCGGGTCCAGCGGGTCAGGATGGCGAGTCCCAGGATCATCTCGACGACGCCGACGGCGCGCAGGAACGTCGTGCCGCTCACCGGGACGACCTTCAAGGCGAGCGGGCTCAGGTACATCTCCCAGTTGGCCAGAAGATCGAAAAACTTGTCGGCGCCGGCGACGAGCTGTCCCGCGCCGAGACCGACCCGGAGCGCCCACCAGGCCGAGGCGAGCCGCCGGTCCATCAGACCCTCCCCGTCCCCGGCGTTCGAGCGGAGCCGGCCGGCCGGCTCACGGAAGCTGGAACGTCTTCACGAGAAACACCGCCATCTGCCCCCGCGTGTTCGGGCTCGAGGGGCAATAGTTCCCGTTGCCGCAGCCGCCGGTGATGCCTTCGTCGTAGAGCCGCTCGATCCAGTCGGCGAACGGCGCACCGCACGGAACGTCGCCGAAGATCCCCACACAGGGCGGCGGGACGTAGGACGAGCCGTGCTCCGCCTTGAGCAGGAACGCGGACATCTGGGCGCGCGTGACCGCGGCGTCCGGACAGTAGTTGCCGCCGCCGCACCCGCCCGTGATTCCTTCGTTCGCGAGCCGCTCGATCCAGTTCACGGCAAACGCTCCCGGGCACGCCACGTCGGCGAAGATCCCCGCGCAGGGCGGCGGCACGTAGAAGAACCCGTGCTCGGCCTTGAGCAGGAACACGGCCATCTGAGCGCGCGTCACGGAGCCCGTCGGACAGTAGTCGCCGCCGCCGCATCCGGCGGTGATGCCCGCGCGCAGGACCGCCATGATGTCGGCGTAGAACGGGTTCGCCGGCGTCACGTCGCCGAAGTCGGCCGCAAATCGTCGGGCGAGGTAGCCGTAGCGCCCGTCCGGGTTGACGACGAGCACGTCGGCGACGGTTCCCGGTGGGAGGGCCGGAGTATTCCCCGCGAGCGTCGAGGAGCCGTCGAACACGACCCCGGTGGCCGGCGCGCCGCCAATCGAGAGCGCGGCCTCGGCGTCGAACTTCGACCCCGCGACGACGACGGGCGTGCCGGAGCCCGGTCCCGACGCCGGCGCGATCGACGCGACCGTCGGTGCGAGGCAGGCGGGATCGGTTGGCACGATGGCGACGGCGCCGCGCACGGAGCACGACGAACCGTCGTCGAGAATCACGCCGTAGGGCGTCGGCTCGGTCGGGCTCACCGAGATCGTCGGCGTCGTCTGGCCGTCGGGCAACCAGGAATAGCCGGCGTAGCTCCCGGAGACCGACAGCGTGAGCTGGCACGTGGCCGGGTCCTCCGCGACGGCGATGGGAACGAGATCCGAGCCGGGGCCGACGGCGACCGTGAAGTCGCGGCTCGAGGTCGCCATCGCGGCGTCCTGAACCTGTGCCCGGAACGCGAAGACGCCTTCCTGCCCGGGCGTGCCGGCGACGTCGCCGGCCGCGTCGATCTCAACGCCGGGCGGGAGGGAGCCCGAGACGACGCTCCACGCGTAGGGCGGCGTGCCGTTGACGGCGCCGAGCGGGACGTCGATCGCCTGCCCGCACGACACGGCGGGCAGCGCCCCGGGCGGCGCGACGATGCCGAGCGTCTCGCCGATGGCGTCGACGATGTAGCCGAGGTCCCCGCGAGTCGCCCCGACGTAGACCGTGCTGCCCGAGGTCGCCAGGCCGTTGACGGAGCTTCGCGCAATGTTGCGGCCGACGGGTCCCCAGCGCAGCGCACCGGTCGAGCCGTCGTAGGAGAGCGTGGCGGAGCGCTTTTCCCCTGACCCCGCGTCGGAATAGCCGGTGACGACGGCGTTGCCGGATCCGTCGACCGCGACCGCATACGGGAACTCGTTCCCGCCGCTGTCGTAGGTGATCGGCCCCCACAGGAGCATGCCGTCGCTGCCGCGGTACTTGAGCAACGCGTAATCCCCCGTGCTCCCGTTGTAGAGGCCGCCCGTTACGAAGACGTCGCCGGCGGCGTCGAGGGCGAGGGCCACGCCCGTTCCCGTCGATTGGCCCATGGTGATCGGGCCCCACAGAACGGCTCCCGTCGCGCCGCTGAACTTCGTCGTGACGATGCCGGAGGTGATCGCCGAGTAGCTCTCCCGGAAAACGTCGCCCGACGCGTCGACGGCGATCCAGGTCGGGAGATCGTCCTGCGCCACCGGTCCCCACGAGACGGCTCCGTCGGCGGCGGCGTACTTGATCACAAACCCCGGAGGACCGACCCCGGCCGAGTGGCCCGCCACGATCACGTCGCCGGACGGATCGGTGGCGACGAAATCGGGGTAGGTTCCGGATCCGCTGTCGTACGTGACCGGACCCCACAGCGTCGCGCCGTCGGTCCCCGCCAGCTTCGTCGTCACCGCGACGTCGGCGCTTCCGTTGCCGTAGCCCGTGATCACGGCGTTGCCGTCCGGATCGAGGGCAAAGCCGGTGGCGAATCCTTCGGGAGCCACCGTGGCGGCCCAGAGTTGGGCGCCCGTCGCCCCGGAGTACTTGACGACACTCATCCCGCCTTCCGTCCCCCCGCCGACGAGCACATCTCCTGCCGCATCGGTCTGAACGCGCCAAGGCGAATCGGCCAGCGGGAAGTTGCCCGTGGGGAAGTACGCCGGGCCCCAGAGGACGCTTCCAGTGGCCCGGTCGTACTTGAGCGTCGCCCAGACGCTGTTTCCCTCGGGCCCGAGGACCTCTCCGGTGACGATGGCATTGCCGTCGGGCGAAGCCGTGACATCCCAGAGCAGCGAAGCGCTCGCAGCGACGCCGTCGAACGTGATCGGCCCCCAGGCGGGAGCGCCCGTCGCGCCGTCGCGCTCGAGAATGACCGAATCGTCGTCGGCGCCATTGAAGACGGCACTCCCGACAAAAACCCGCCCGTTCGAAGCGACGAACACCGCGCCCACGGACCCGTTGACGGTGGTTTGCGGTCCCCAGAGCGTGCTCCCGGTGCCCGCGTCGAAGCGCCAAAGTTTCGAGTCCTGCGTGGATTCTCCGGTCTGGAACCGGGCGTTGAGGATGGCGTCGCCGTTGCCGCCGAGGACGAGGGCCGTGCTCTGGACCTGATCGGACGGATCGCCGATGGCAAGCGGTCCCCACAGCAATTCCCCATCGGCGCCGCGAAACTTCAAGAGCAGTTCGGAAGATTGGCTGTTCGCAGTCGTGTGTCCGGCGATCACGACGCTTCCGTCCGACCCGACGGCCGCGAGCTCCGGACGAGTGCTGTAATTTCCGGCAGGGGGCGTCCAGATCGCCGGCCCCCAGATCCTCGCTCCGGTGGAGCCCGAATATCGGTCCGCCTCGAAAGTCCCGGCGAACGACCCGTCCGTGCCGGACACGAGAACGTTGCGCGATCCGTCGAACCCCAGGCTCACGGGGCTGAGAGCATGTCCGCTTTCGACGTTCTGCCAGACGATCGAGCCGTTCGATCCCGCGTACTTGGTCAGCGAGAATCCCGATCCGCCGCGTGCGACGAAAGCATCACCCGCGGGGTCGACGGCCGCGACCGGAGCGGCGCCGCCTGACGAGGCCACGACGGGGCCCCAGATCGCCTGCCCGTTCAGGCCGTCGTACTTCGTCAGGACGCCGGTGGCGCCGTTGTCCGTCGAGGCCAGGAGGATCACGCTTCCCGCGGGATCGAGAAACAGGGCGAGCGGCGTGTCGTTGGCGTGGTTCCCGTAACCGAAATAGACGGCGGCCGGCCACAGAGCCGCGCCCGTCAAGCCGTCGTACTTCATCAACCAGACGTCGGATCCCGATCCGAAGCCCTGCGACGTCGGAGAAGCCAGGAAAACGGCACCGAACGGATCGACTGCCGCAATGACGACTTCTGCGTAGATCGGGTAGAAGCTCGCGGTCCCCAACAGGTCGCCGGCGTGGTCGTATTGAAGGGCCGTCACCCCGCCCCTGTCAAAGACCGCCGTGAGTGTCGACCCATCGGCCAACTCCCGCGCGGCGAGGGTCCACTGGTTGCCGCCTCCCTCGACCGGGTGGAACGTCTTCTCCCACAGCGTCACGCCGTCTTTCGCAAACAGAAGCGGCGCGGCGGCGGCGAACAAAAGAAGGACCGTCCGAGCGACCAAAATCGTCGATTTCATGAGCGCGCCTCCTCGCCGGCCGTGCAGATCATCATCATGTCCCAGCCGCGCGGCCGCGGGCAAGGTCAGGGCTTCGGGACGGGCGCCGGCGCGCCTGCTGCCCGCGGCTCGCCGGCGGCACGATGCCCGATCGCGTACGAGTCCCTCAGGAACCGGACGATCTCCGCCTTCGTGCGGAGGGTTTCGGACCCGTGGCCGCCCTCGAAATCGCTCGGGATGGAGTCGCTCGCCAGCGGCCCCCAGTACGCGTCGTTCGACGCCGCGACGTGGCGCACCTGGAGGGCGAACGACCGCACGCCGTCGTACTTGCTCCCGGGCATCTTCAGGCTCTCCGGCGAGAAGCCGTACTTCTCCTCCGGCATCGCCTCGGCCGCCTCCACGACGAGCTTCTCGATCCGGGAGACCCGGGCATCCACCGCCGCCGCCACGCTGGAGGGCGGTGCCGGGGTTGCGGCAGGGGTCGCCGCGGGGGGCGCCTGACCGAGCGCCGACGCCGCGCCCGGAAACACCGCCATCGAACCGAACGCTGCGAGGATCCTCATCGCGCTCCTCCACCCTGGCTCCTCGCCGTCTTCCGCGCCTTCGCCCTCTCCATCGTCTCGGTCGTGGCGGAGAACACCACGACCCAGACGAGCCCCGTGAGCATTCCCCCGACCGTGTCGGTCACCCAGTGCGCACCGAGGTAGACGCGTGAGACGGCGACCGCGGCGACGATCGCCGCCGCGCCGGCGACGGCGAGGAGGCGGAACGTCCGCCGCCCCGTCAGGTGGAAGACGATTGCCGCGAGGCCGCCGAAGAAGACCGTGGCCATCACGGTGTGGCCGCTCGGAAAGCTGTACGTCTTCTCCCGCACGATCGCGCTCCACTGGTCCGGGCGGGCGCGGGCGAGCGAAATCTTCAGGAGCGACGAGAGCCCGAACCCGCCGAGCACGCTCCCGACGAAGAGGAGCGCCGACACGTGGCGGCGCTTGACCCAGAGGACCAGCGCCACGACCGGCGTGGCGAAAAGCAGGAAGCGCTGGTCGCCGGAGGAGCTCACGTCGAGCATCGCCTCGGTCAGCGCCGGCGACCGCTCGGCGATCACGGCCGATCGGAGGCTCACGTCGAACGCGCCCGGGCGCCCGTGCTCCTCCCGGATTTCGTGCGCGAGCCAGCCGAGCGCGACCGCGAGCACCCCGAGGGTCAGGAAGCTGACCGTGAACGCGAGCCCGACGACCTCTTCGCGGGAGAATCGGCGCCGCAGGAAGTCGCGCACGGCGCGATCGTACGCCCGGCGGCGCCGCGTCCCGTCAGGGGAACTGCAGCCCCAGGGCCTTCGCCAGAAAGACCGCCATCTGGGCGCGCGTGACCGGGTTGTCCGGACAGTAGTTGCCGCCGCCGCAGCCGCCCGTGACGCCGGAGGCCGCGAGCGCCTCGATGTACTGGAAGTAGAGGCTGGTGGCCGGGACGTCGCCGAACGTCGGCGTCGCGGGCGCGGGCGACACCGTCAGGCGATAGCCGACCCGCATGCCGGCCAGGCCGTTCGTCCCGTCCTTGGCCGCGACGGTGACGGCCAGCAGCAGCCGGTCGCCCGTGTTGTCGACCACGTAGTTGAGGGCGCTCACGTCCTGCACGTAGCTCTTGCAGATGGCGACGGCGTCCGAGACCGACACCAGGCTCGCGCCGACGCCCGCGCAGGCCGCCGTGACGTGGTTGCAGGTGGCCAGGGTCGCCGTGACGTGCTTGTCGGAGCTGCTCACGTCGCACGCGTCGAGCTCGAGGCTCTGGAGGGCGGCGCCCGAGGGCAGATGGAGCGGCGCCAAGAACGTGCCGGGGCCCGCCGTCGGGTAGCGGATCGCGAAAACCGTCGACACCGCGGAGTCCTCGTACGTCGTCGCGGTGTCGATCGGGCCGAACTCCCACTCGCCCACGTCCGCGTAGCTCGTGACACTCGTCCCGTACGTCAGGACCACGTCGCGCGGCGGCACGCGCGGCAGCGCGGACGACAGAAGCGCCGCCTGCGCGGTCAGCGCGGCGGGCGCAGCCACGACGGCGGCCGCGAGGAATCCGCAAAGCCCGAGTCGGGGACGAGACATGAGCCCCTCCTTTCCGAACGAGAGCCGCGATCGGCTCCCGCCGGTCAGGGTAACTCCCCCGCGCGGGACGCGCCAGCTGTCCCGAGGGTCGAGTCGCGGTCGCTCACGCGCTCCGCATGCCGTCGAGGATCGCGTGCTGCCCCGCGAGGATCCGCTTCCCGGCCTCGAGGTCGGGCTCGAGCGTCTCGACGCCGCGCTCGTGGGTGCGCGCGCCGGTCCGGGTCGAGCTCGGGAAGCCCGCCGTCGGGCAGGCCGTCGACGGAGGGACTGGCGAAATGGCGGCCGCCTCAGCCTCCGGCACCGAGCTCGATGCGGTCGAGCTCCTCCTCGAGGCGGTGATAAGCGTCGTCGCCGATGTCGTCGCGGTCCCGCAGCTCGAGCAGGGTCTGCCGCGCGGCGTCGACCGCGCGCCGGTGGATCGCGTCGTGCGAGGGCTCGCCGGAATCTCCCGCCCCGGCGGCCGACGCGGGCCGCCCGAGATGGTCGGCGAACTCCCGGCGAACGGCCTCGGCGGCCGAGGACGTGTCCCCGTCGACCGACGCCAGCGCCGCCTCGAGGGCCCGCTCGCGCGCCTCGTTCACCTCACGGCCGACCGGGTCGTCGTCCTCGAGCTTCAGGAATCGCAGCAGCGGCTTCAGCGTCAGGCCCTGAACCACGAGCGTCCCGACCACGACCGCGAACGCCGTCAGGACGATCAGGTCGCGGTACGGGAATTCACCGCCGTCCCCGGGCATCGGGAGCGCGAGGGCCGCGGCGAGCGTGACGATGCCGCGCATGCCCGCCCACGAGACGACGATGCTCCCCGCGAGGGTCGGCGGCTGGACCCCGGGGCGCGGCGGGCGGAAACCGAATCGCCGGTTCTTCCAGAGGACGACGCCGCTGTGGAGCATCACCCAGACGACGCGCGCCAGGATCACCGTCGCGACCACGACGCCCGCGACGACGAGATAGCGCGTGCGCGTGTCGGAATCGAGGCTCTCGAGGATCGGCCGCACCTGCAAGCCGATGAAGACGAAGGCGAGGACGTTCAGGACGAACACCGCCGTCTCCCACACCGCGTAGGACGGGACGCGCAGGCGCGCCGGCGTCCGGGCCGGCGAAATGCGAGCCATCGCCACCGCATAGCAGACCATCGTCAGAATGCTCGAGAGGCCGAGCCGGTCGGCGAGGATCCACACGCCGAAGGTCGAGATGAACTGCAGGATCACCGACGTCGGCACGTCCTCGACGCCCTGGATCAGCCAGAAGAAGACCCGCGCGAGCACCGGCCCGGCGATCACGCTGCCCGCGACGACGAGAAGCGACGCGGGCGCCACGCTCTGGACGGAGACTGCCGTCAGGGCCCCCGCGCCGACGGCGACCTTGTAGATCAGGAGCGCGCTCGCGTCGTTGAGCAGGCTCTCGCCCTCGAGGATCGTCACGATCCGGTGCGGGGGGCGAAGCTGCCGCAGCACGGCCGTCGCGGCGGCGGCGTCGGGCGGGGAGACGATGGCCCCGAGGGCGATCGCGGCGGACCACGGCATGGCGGGCACGAGAGATCGCGCGACGACGGCGACCGCCGCCGTCGTCACGAGCACGCTGACCACGGCAAGGCTCGCGACCGCGACCCAGACGTCCTTGAGATCCCGCGGCGAGGCGTCGAAGGCCGCGTCGAGCAGCACCGGCGCGACGAAGAGCGCCAGCGCCACCTCCGGCTCGATCGTGAACCGCGGCGCGCCGGGGATCAGGGCGAGCAGGGCCCCGCCGATGGCGAGGAACGCGGGATACGGGGCGCCGATCCGCCGCGCCGCCGCGGCGAGCAGGACCGCGACGAGGAGGACGCCGAGCAGGGATTCGAACTCGGTCACGCGGGAGAAAGACTACCGCCGACGGCGGGCCGCTCCTCACCGCGCCTTAACCCCTCCCGGCCGGCGCCGTCGTAGAGTTCGCGCGACGACCCCGAAGTTTCAACCGGGAGGACGACGATGCCGTGCTCGAACGAGATCCTGCGCCAGGTGCCCCTGTTCTCGCTCCTCGACGACGACGAGACGGCGGTGCTCGCCGCCCACGTCGAAGTCCAAACGTTCGCGCCGCGCCAGCGCATCTACAAGATCGGGGACCCGGGCGAGCGCGCCTACATCCTCCTTTCCGGCGGCGTGCGCGTGACGACCATCGACGAGGATCATCAGGAGGTCGTCGTGGACGAGCCGACGCACGGAGAGTTCTTCGGCTTCGCATCGATGCTCGACCGCACGCCGCACCAGACCAACGCGCTCGCGACCGTCGAGACCGTCTGCGTCGAGGTGGATCGCAACGACATCGAAGCCCTGCTCCAGCGCAAGCCGCTCGCGGGCATGGACATGCTCGCCGTTCTCGGCCGCCAGTACCACAACGCCCACCAGCTCGTCCGCCTGCGCGCCGCGCGCAACCCGAACGAGGTCATCGAAGAACGCGAGACGACCGGCGAGCACGTCGCCGACGTCGTGGCCTCTTTCGGCGGCTCGTGGACGTTCATCACGACTTTCGGAGTCGTCCTGGTCGTCTACACGATCCTGAACGTCCTGCTCGGGACGAGGTCCTGGGATCCCTACCCCTTCATCCTCCTGAACCTCATCCTGTCGATGCTCGCCGCGATCCAGGCGCCGATCATCATGATGAGCCAGAACCGGCAGGACAAGAAGGACCGCGTCCGCAGCGAAATGGACTTCGAGGTCAACCGGCGCTCCGAGGCGGAGATTCAGCGGCTGGCCGAGAAACTTCACCTGATCGGCGACAAGATCGACGACGTCTCGGATCTGCTGCGCGGCGGCGCGGAGGGTCAGCGGGCCTAGCGCGCGCCGCCGCGCCGCCGCCTTTTTGTAGACTGCGTCCGCGGCCCATGACCGACGTCTCCAAGGCCACCACGCTCCCGATGTCGGCCGCCCGCGCGGCGCGCGGCAAGGCGCTGCTGCTGCCGCAGCAGGTCGTCGCGAGCCCCGCCACGCAGCTCCGGTATCGCGTCGACAGCCTGCTCGGCCAGGGTGGCTTCGGCCAGGCCTACCTCGCGACCCGGCTGACCCGTTCGCGCGACGTACCGCGCGTCGTCGCGTTGAAGGCGAGCGAGCACATCGACGGCTGGGTGCGCGAGGCCTACTTCGGCCGGATCCTCGAGGGCAACGCGCGCGCGATCCGCGTCTACGACGCCTTTCCGCTCACCCGCGAGGACGGGAGCTTCGTCTACTGCCTCGCCCTCGAGTGGGCCAGGCACGGCGACCTGCGCGCGTTCCTCGAGCGCACGCGGAAAGGCTGGGCCGAGAGGACGGCGCGGCGCGAGATCGCCGGCATCCTCCAGGTCCTCGGCAGCCTCCACCGCGGCCAGATGCTCCACCGCGACCTGACGCCCATGAACGTCTTCGTCTGCGACGACGGCACGCTGAAGCTGGGCGACTTCGGTATCGTGCGCCACGCGAGCGACCGGCGCGGCGTCCGGACGCGGACGCTGAACCCGTGGGGCGCGCCGAGCGAGATCCGCGACGCCGCCGCGCCGAAGTGGCAGGCGCGCGACGACGTCTACCAGGTGGGCCAGCTGATCGCGATGCTCCTGAAGGGAACCGCGAAGGCTCGCATCCGCCCGGGCGAGGTCCGCCGCTTCCGCTGCACCGACCACCTGAAGGAGATCGTCTACCGCTGCATCGGCGAGCGCGGCAAGCGCTACGAAAGCGCCGGGGAGCTGATCGAGGCGCTGACGCATCCCCCCGCCCCGCTCAAGGTCGGGCGCCTGCGGACGCTCGAGGGCGCGCATCTCGCGTTCACGGGCATCCTGTCGCGGACGCGGCGCGAGGCCGCCCGCGCCGCCCGGCGCGCGGGGGCGACCGTGCACGGCTCGCCGTCGGCCAGGACGAACGTCGTCGTGCGCGGACGGCCCAACCCGCTCCAGGCCGCCGGCCGCGACGCGGGCCGCAAGTTGATCGAGATCAAGCGCCTCCGCGAGAAGGGGCACCGGATCACCCTCCTCAACGAAAAGCAGTTCTGGCGGCTCGTGGGGCGCTGAGCCCGATTCGGACGCACCCCGGATAAGATCCGCAGGTTCTTCCGGAGGTTTTCGCATGAACGGCTTTCCGACTCGCTGGGTGACCGCCGCGGCGTTCGTCGCGGCGGGATGGGGAGGAATGGTTTTGGCAGCGACGCCGACCGACGACGATCCCTTCGCGTGGCTCGAAGACGTGCAGGGCGAGAAGCCGCTCGCCTGGGTCCGGGAGCAGAACGCGAAGTCGACGAAGCTGCTCGAGGCGCAGCCGGTGTACGAGCCGATCTACAAGCGCACCCTCGAGATCCTCGACTCGAAGGAAAAGATCCCGATGCCGGAGCTCCTCGGCGACACCGTCTACAACTTCTGGAAGGACGACGTCCACGAGCGCGGCCTCTGGAGGCGCACGCCGCTCGCCTCGTACCGCACGGCCAGCCCGCAGTGGGAGACGGTCCTCGACGTGGACGCGCTGGCCAAAGCCGAGGGCAAGAGCTGGGTCTTCCACGGCGCGACCTGCCTGCCGCCCGCCAACGAGCGCTGCATGATCAACCTCTCGCCCGGAGGCTCGGACACGCACGTCTCCCGCGAGTTCGACACGAAGACGAAGCAGTTCGTCGCCGGAGGCTTCGAGCTTCCGGAAGCGAAGTCGCAGGTCGCCTGGCGCGACCTCGACACGCTCTGGGTCGGCACGGACTTCGGGCCCGGCTCGCTGACGACGTCCGGCTACCCGCGCCTCGTGAAGCTCTGGAAGCGCGGCACGCCGCTCTCGGCGGCCAGGACGATCTTCGAGGGCAAAGCCGAAGACGTCGCTTCCAGCGGCGAGAGCGAGATCACGCCCGAGGGCCGGATCGACACCATCACGCGCACGCCGGCGTTCTTCCGGCAGGAGCTGTTCATCCTCGACGGCGACAAGCCGGTCAAGCTCGACATCCCCGAGGATTGCCGCCCGCGCGCCTTCTTCCAGGGCCGCCTCCTCTTCTCCCTGCGAAGCCCCTGGACCGTGAACGGCAGGACCTACGGCGACGGCACGCTGCTCGCCGCGAACATCGACGCGCTCCTCCATGGACGGCACGAGCTCGAAGTCCTCTTCGAGCCGAGCGCCCGCGTCTCCCTCGCGGCCGTCGGCAACACGCGCGACCGCGTCCTGCTCCAGACGCTCGACAACGTGAAGAGCCGCCTCGCCGCGCTTTCGCTCGACAAAGGCGCGTGGCGACGAACCGAGATCCCGACTCCCGGCATCGGGACCGCCGATCTGTCCGCCATGAACGACTGGTCGAAGAACTGGTTCTACACGTACGAGGACTTCACGACGCCGAAGTCGCTCTGGCTCGCCGAGAACGGCGGGAAGCCCGAGAAGGTCAAGACGGAGCCGGCGTTCTTCGACGCGGCCGGGATGACGACCGACCAGTACGAGGCCACGTCGAAAGACGGCACGAAGATCCCTTACTTCGTGGTCCGGCCCGAAGGCGTCAAGGACGACGGGACGGCCCCGACGCTGCTCAACGCCTACGGCGGGTTCGAGGTCAGCGAGGTTCCCACCTACAACGGCGTGAGGGGGGCCGCGTGGCTGTCCCGCGGCGGCGTCTTCGTCCTCGCCAACATCCGCGGCGGCGGCGAATTCGGGCCGGCGTGGCACAAGGCCGCCGTCAAGCAAAACCACATCCACAACTTCGAGGACTTCTCGGCGGTGGCGCGCGACCTGATCGCGCGGAAGATCACCTCGCCCCGCCACCTCGGCATCATGGGCGGCTCCCAGGGCGGCCTGCTCGTCGGCGGGACCTACGTTCTCTACCCCGATCTCTTCCACGCGGTCGTCGTGCAGGTGCCGCTCTCGGACATGAAGCGGTTCAGCCACCTGCTCGCCGGCGCGAGCTGGATGGCCGAGTACGGCGACCCCGACAAGCCCGAGGACTGGGCCTACATCCAGACGTGGTCGCCATATCACCTGGTCAGGGAGAACGTGTCGTATCCGACGCCGTTCTACTGGACCAACACGCGCGACGACCGCGTCCACCCCGCGCACGCGCGGAAGATGGTCGCGAAGCTCGAGTCCCAGGGACACCCCGTCTACTACTTCGAGAACACCGAAGGCGGCCACGGCAGCGGCGCCGTCAACAAGCAGACCGCGATGGTCACGGCGCTGCAGTATTCGTACCTGTGGATGATGCTGAAGTGAGCGCCGGAAGCAACGGACCGGAGTAAGCTTCAGCCGGTCGCCATGGCCGGTCCTCTTCTCCTGCGCCTGGTCGTTTCCGCCGTCCTGGGAAGCCTGGTCGGCCTGGAGCGCGAGCGCGGGGAGTGGGCGGCGGGTCTGCGGACCCACATGCTCGTCTGCCTCGGCTCCTGCCTCTTCATGATCGTCTCGGCCTGGGGGTTCAGCGGCGTCCTCGGCCGCCCGGCCGTCGTCCTCGATCCGTCGCGCATCGCGGCGCAGGTCGTGACGGGCGTCGGCTTCCTCGGCGCCGGGACGATCCTGCTGCGGGGCAGCGTCGTGCGCGGCCTGACGACGGCCGCGAGCCTGTGGGCGGTCGCCGCCGTCGGGCTCGCGACGGGAGGCGGACTCTACGAGGAGGCGGTCGCCGCGACCGTCCTGATCGTGCTCATCCTCGCCGGCATCAAGCCGATCGAGCGGAAGCTCTTCGCCAGTCGGCAGCCGCGCTCGATCTCGCTGACGGTCGATCCGTCACGCTCCCCGGTCGACGCGATCGAGAAGGCCGTAAGAGAGGCCGGCGTGGTCGTGTCTCGGATGGTCGTGCGCCATGGCGCCGGCGTGGAGCTCGACGCGATCGATCTGTCGGTTTCCGGCGCCTCTCCGCGCCGGATCGAAGCCCTGGCCGCCGCCCTCCGGGCCCTGGCGGGCGTGCGCGACCTCAGGATCGACGCCGCGAGCGTCGAGTCCTGGCCACGACCGGTCCCGTGACGCCGTCCGGCGTCTCGTCGGCAACGACATCGAGCGCCCCGATGCCCACATTTCGTCTCGAACACGTTCGACCGGCCGAGGCGGCGCGACGTCTCACTCTGTCAGGCCGCGTCTCGGATAGAGTTCCCACAAAGCCCCCACGGAGCCGAAGGAGAACGCCATGAAGAAGGTCTCGACCTGGAGCCTGGCCGTGCTTCTTTCCGTCTGCGCCGCTTTCGTCTTCGCCCAGGGGAACCCACCCGTCGTCGCCACCGTGGCCGAAGCCCAATGGGGACCGGGGCCGCCCATGCTGCCGCCGGGCGCACGGCTCGCGGTTCTCTCCGGCAACCCGATGGGCAACGGCGCGTACGCGGTGCGCATCAAGATGCCGGCCAACTACGCGATCCCGGCGCACTCGCACCCGACGGACGAGAACGTCGTCGTCACCGCCGGCTCGCTGACGTTCGGCATGGGCGACAAGCTCTCGAAGACGGCGAAGGGCAACAAGACGCTGCACGTCGGCGGCTTCGCGATGATGCCGACGGGGATGAACCACTACGCGTACGCCGGGAAGGCGGGCGCGGACATCGTCCTCTTCGGGCAGGGGCCGGTCGAGTTCAAGTACGTCAACCCGGCCGACGACCCGCGCAACGCGAGGCCCGCGGCGAAGTAGCCGCGACCGGAAGGTGACCGCCGCCGACGACCCGGTCCAGAACGAGGTCGACCGGAGACCCTTCGGGACGAGCCTCTGCCACCGCTGCGCCGCCCCGCCGCAGTACATCCACACGGAGCGGTCGACCTTCATCCGCTGCCCGATCTACAAACGCTACCCGCCGCAGCCCGTCCTCGCGTGCGAGGCGTTCACGCCGGCCGCGGGCGCGGAGTCGCCGACGCGGGGCTGACCCGCCGCGCAGGCACACGTCGGTGACCGAAGCTCCCCCAGCGCGAGAAGCCGCCGCGCACGGGCGAGCCGGGCCTCGATCCGAAGCTGGTGCGGCGTCTGCCCGAAGACCGCGTCGAACTGGCGGATGAAGTGAAACGGCGAGATCCGCGCTTCGCGGGCGACGCCCTCGACCGGCGGCGGGTCTTCCGGGATCTCGGTCAGCGCGCGGCGCGCGCGGCAGAGACGGCGGAACACCTCGGGACGGATCCGCACGGCGGGTTCAGTCCAGCGCGCTACAGCTTGACGCAGACGTTCTTCGCCTCGGTGAAGAACGCGAGCGACTCGAAGCCGCCCTCGCGCCCGACGCCGCTTTCCTTCATGCCGCCGAAGGGGACGCGCAGGTCGCGCAGGAGCCACGTGTTGACCCAGACCGTCCCGCTCTCGAGCGCCGCGGCGACGCGATGGGCCTTCTGGAGGTCCCGGGTCCAGACGCTCGCGGAGAGTCCGTAGCGCGTGCCGTTGGCCAGGGCGATCGCCTCTTCGGGCGACTCGAAGGGCGTGACCGTGACGACCGGCCCGAAGATCTCCTCCTGCATGACGCGCCGGCTGCAGTCGAGGCCGGCGACGACCGTCGGCTCGAGGAAGTAGCCGCCGCGCACACGCTCGGGGAGGTCCGCGGGGCGCTTCCCGCCGGTCAGGATCCGGCCGCCCTCCTCCCGCGCGAGCGCGACGTACCCCTCGACCTTGTTCCGGTGGGCGTCGCTGACGAGCGCGCCGACCTCCGTCGCCGGCTCGAGCGGATCGCCGATCCGGAGCTTCCGCGTCGCCGCGAGGAAACGGTCGAGGAACTCGTCGTAGATCGGCTTTTCGACGAAGAGGCGCGATCCGCAGAGGCAGATCTCCCCCTGGTTGGAGAAACTGGACTGGATCGACGTCGCGACCGCCTGCTCGAGATCGGCGTCGGCGAAGACGAGGTTCGGATTTTTGCCGCCGAGCTCGAGCGACACCTTCTTGAAGAGCGGCCCCGCGTGCGTCATCACGTCGGCGCCCGTCTTCGTCCCGCCGGTGAACGAGATCAGCGGGACCTTCGGGTGCGACGTCAGCGCGCGGCCGGCGCTCGCGCCGGGGCCGTGCACGACGTTGACGACGCCGGGCGGGATGCCGGCCTCGCCGATCAGGGCCGCCAGCCGGTCGGCCGTCATCGGCGTCAGCTCCGAGGGCTTCGCCACGCAGGTGTTCCCCGCCGCGATGGCCGGCGCGATCTTCCAGGTCAGGAGATACAGCGGCAGGTTCCACGGCGAGATCAACCCGGCCACACCGAGCGGCTGCCGGAGCGTGTAGTTGAGCGCCCGGTCGTCCGTCATGTGGGCGGACGTCTCGGCGTGCAGGATCGCGGTGGCGAAAAAGCGGAAGTTCAGGATGGCGCGGGGCACGTCCATCCGGCGCGCGAGCGCGACCGGTTTTCCGCTGTCTTCCGATTCGAGCCGCGCGAGATCCTCGAAGTTCGCCTCGATCAGCTCCGCGACCCGGAGCAGGAGACGGGACCGCTCCTCGGCGGGCGTCTTCCGCCAGGCCTCGAACGCCCGGGACGCCGCGGCGACGGCCGCGTCCACGTCCTCGGGACCGCTTTCCGGGATCTCGGCCATGACCCGTCCCGTCGCCGGTTCGACGTTCGGCAGGTACCGGCCCGGAGCGGGCGGCCGGAACTGGCCGTCGATGAAGTTGAGGAGGCGTTTCACGGTCGAGGAGATCCTACCGCTCGAACCACGCTCGGCGCGCCGTCCCTCTTTCCCCCCCGGAACGGGCGGTTTGCCTCGCTCGAAGGCTCATGGTACGAAGCGACACGATGCCAAACGAAAAGCCGGAGGGCCCGCTCTACTACGCCGACTACCTGCAGCTCGACCGGCTGCTCTCCTCCCAGAAGATGGAGAGCGCCGTCCACGGCCGGCCGGCGCACGACGAGATGCTCTTCATCATCGTCCACCAGGCCTACGAGCTCTGGTTCAAGCAGATCCTCTGGGAGCTCGACGCCGTGCGGGCGACCTTCCGCGCCGCCTCCGTCCCCGAGGACGCGCTCGGTCAGGCGATCCTGCGTCTGGACCGCATCATCGAGATCCAGCGACTTCTGATCCAGCAGGTGGACGTCCTCGAGACGATGACGCCCCTCGACTTTCTGGACTTCCGGGACTACCTCTTCCCGGCGTCCGGCTTCCAGAGCGTGCAGTTCCGGCTGCTCGAGAACAAGCTCGGCATGCGGCGCGGCGACCGGCTCCAGCTCCAGGACGCCGCCTACACGTCGCGGTTTCGCGAGGAGGACGCCGCGCGCGCCGAGGCCTCGGAGAGGGAGCCGTCGCTCTTCGATCTCGTCCAGGGCTGGCTCGAGCGCACGCCCTTCCTCCACTTCGGCGCCTTCGACTTCTGGCGGGAGTACCGACACGCCGTCGAGACCATGCTCGCCGCCGATCGCGGCGCCATCCGCACCAACCCCACCCTGACCGACGACGAGAAGAAAAAACAGCTGGCCGGCGTCGAGGCCACCGCGGCCCGGTTCGCGGACCTGTTCGAGCCCGAGTCCGCGGAACCTCCGGCGGGACCGGGCCGGCACTTCTCCCGCCGCGCGCTGCAGGCGGCGCTCCTGATCAACCTGTACCGGGACGAGCCGATCCTGCACGCGCCGTTCCGGCTGCTCGCGATTCTCGCCGACGTCGAGCGCAACTTCACGACCTGGCGTCAGCGCCACGCCCAGATGGCGATGCGGATGATCGGCACGCGCATCGGCACCGGCGGCTCGTCGGGCGCGGAGTACCTCGAACGGGCGGCCGAACGCCACCGCGTGTTCACCGATCTCTCGGCGCTGGCGAGCTTCTACATCCCGCGGTCGGCGCTGCCGAAGCTTCCTCCCGAAGTCCGGAGCCGCATGGGGTTCCGCTTCGAGGCGCCGGGAGCGGGGTCAACGCTGAATTCCTGAATTCATGGGGTTCCGCTTCGAGGCGCCGGGAGCGGGAGCGCCGGGAGCGGGGTCAACGCTGAATTCCTGAATTCAGGTTTTCAGCGTTGACCCCTCTTCCGCGATGACTTTCAGCTCGACCAAGATCGGGACCGGAAGCGCGACGACGCCGACGGTCGTCCGCGTGGGCCGGATCGCCTCGAAGAACTCGCCGTAGACGCGGTTGAACGCCGCGAAGTCGCGGTCGATGTCCGTCAGGAAGACCGTGACGTCGACCACCTTCTCGAGCGAGCTCCCGGCGTCCTCGAGGATCGCCTTCACGTTCTCGATGCACGCGCGCGTCTGCGCCTCGATGCCTTCGGGGATCTGCTCGGTCACGCGGTGCCGCGGACCGATCCCGGAGAGAAAGAGCAGGCTCCCGACGCGCCGCGCGTGCGGATACGGGCCGAGCGGCCGCGGCGCGCGCGCCGACACGACCCCCGGTTTCCGCGGCGGTGAGTCCACGCCACATATACTACCCACGAGGACGCGATGGAATCGAAGGCGCTGAACTTTCAGAAGTGGATCGACGAGCATCGGAGCTTTCTGAAGCCGCCGGTCGGCAACAAGATGGTCTTCGAGAACGACGAGTTCATCGTCATGGTCGTCGGCGGGCCGAACAGCCGCAAGGACTACCACATCGACGAGGGACCCGAGTTCTTTCACCAGCTCGAAGGCGAGATGGTGTTGAAGACGATCCAGGGCGGCAAGGTCGTCGACGTACCGATTCGCGCCGGCGAGATCTTCCTCCTGCCCGGCCGCGTGCCCCACTCGCCCCAGCGGATGCCGAACTCCATCGGCCTCGTCATCGAGCGCCGGCGGCTCCCGCACGAGAAGGACGGGCTCCAGTGGTACTGCGACGACTGCACGTCGCTGCTCTACGAGGAGTTCTTCACCCTGAAGAACGTCGAGAAGGATTTCCCGCCGATCTTCGACCGGTTCTTCGCCGACGAGAAGAAGCGCACCTGCAAGACGTGCGGCGCGGTCATGCCCAAGCCCCCTGCGCCCGGCGCCTGACTTGCTGAAGATCGACGTCCACACCCACATCCTTCCGGAGAAGCTGCCCGATCCGCGGAACGCGCCGGGAGGCGGGCGGCTCGTCCGGCTCGACCACCACGCGCCGGGCCGTGCCCGGATGATCGTCGACGGCGCGTCCTTCCGCGAGATCGAACGCAACAGCTGGGACGTCGGGGCGCGGCTCTCCGAGTGCGACGCCGCCGGCGTCGACGTGCAGGTCCTCTCGACCGTGCCGGTGATGTTCAGCTACTGGGCGGAGCCAGCCGTGGCGCTCGAGCTCTCGAAGTCCCTGAACGACCACATCGCCGGCGTCGTCGCCGCGAATCCCCGCCGCTTCGCCGGCCTCGGCACGATCCCGATGCAGAGCCCCGACCTCGCGATCGCCGAGCTCGAGCGATGCGTGCGGACTCTCGGCCTCTCCGGAGTGCAGGTCGGCTCGAACGTCAACGGCGCCAACCTCGACAGCCCGGAGCTCTTTCCGATCTTCGAGGCCGCCGCGTCGCTTTCCGCCGCCGTGTTCGTCCACCCGTGGGAGATGGCTGGCCGCGAACGGATGACGCGCTACTGGCTGCCCTGGCTCGTCGGCATGCCCGCGGAGACCTCGCTCGCGATCTGCTCCCTGATCTTCGGCGGCGTGCTCGAGCGGCTGCCGACGCTGCGGATCGCCTTCGCGCACGGCGGCGGCGCCTTCCCCGCGACGCTCGGACGGATCGTCCACGGCTTCGACGTGCGGCCGGACCTCTGCGCCGTCACGAACCCCGTCTCCCCGCGGGAGTACCTGAAGCGGATCACCTTCGACTCGCTCGTGCACGACCCGCTCACGCTGCGTTTCCTGGTCGACCTCGTGGGCGCCGAACGGATCGCGCTCGGCAGCGACTATCCCTTCCCGCTCGGCGAAGAACGCCCGGGGGCGTTGATCGACGCGTGCGGATTCCCGGAGACGACGCGCGCGCGTCTCCTGCACGGCACGGCGCTCGAGTGGCTCGACCTGCCCGCGGGACGCTTCCTCGGCTGACCCGGACGTGAGAAGAGCCCTCCAAAACGCGGTACAGTTCCGCCGTTCGTAGAATCGCGAAGGCAAAGCCGGGATGCAGGGTTGAGAACAGACTCGAGGGAGCAGGCGTTGCTCGGGAAGACGATTTCTCATTACCGGATCGAGCGCCAGCTGGGCGCCGGCGGAATGGGCGTCGTCTACGAGGCCGAGGACTCACGTTTGGGCCGGCGCGTGGCCCTGAAGTTTCTCCCGACCGAGCTCGCGCAGGACACGGCGACGCTCCAGCGCTTTCAGCGCGAGGCGCGCGCCGCCTCGGCGTTGAACCACCCCAACATCTGCACGGTCCATTCCATCGAGGAAAACGAGTCGCAGCACTTCATCGTGATGGAGCTTCTGGAAGGGCAGACGCTCGCCGGGCTGCTCGCGGCAGGCCCGCTCGAGATCACGACTCTCCTCGACCTGTCCGTCCAGATCGCCGATGCGCTCGAGTCGGCGCACGGCAAGGGAATCGTGCACCGGGACCTGAAGCCCGCCAACATCTTCGTCAATTCCCGCGGACAGGCGAAGATCCTCGACTTTGGCCTGGCGAAGATCGGGACGCCGCGCGCGGTGCCGGAGGACAGCGGGATGGTCACGATGGCCCGCGCCGACGAGCTGACGAAGGCGGGCTCGACGATGGGCACGGTGTCCTACATGTCGCCGGAGCAGGCGCGAGGACAGCTCACCGACGCGCGCACGGATCTCTTCTCCCTGGGCACCGTGATCTACGAGATGGCCACCGGGTCCCGTCCGTTTGCCGGAGAGAGCTCCGCGGTCGTCTTCGAGGCGATCCTCAACCGCGAGCCGACGGCCGTGAACGTGGTGAATCCGCGCCTCCCGGCCGAGCTCAACCGCATCATCAGCCGCGCGCTGGAGAAGGACCGCAACCTGCGCTACCAGACGGCGAGCGACATGAAGGCCGACATGCTTCGGCTGAAGCGCGACATCGATTCGGGAAGCGGCCGCGCGCCGGCGGTCAGCGAAGGCAGCCGCGAGCGCGCCAGGGTGGCGGAGAAGTCGGTCGCGGTCCTGTATCTGGAGAACCTGAGCGGCGTCAAGGAGGACGAATACCTCCGCGACGGCGTGACCGAGGACATCATCACCGAGCTCTCGAAGATCAAGGGCCTGAAGATTTTTTCCCGGCCCACGGTTCTGGCTTATCGGGACAAGCCGGTCACTCCGGGGCAGATCGGTCAGCAGCTGGGAGCCGCCTATGTGCTCGGCGGGAGCCTTCGCCGGGCCGGAACGCGGCTGAGGATCAACGCTCAGCTGGTGGACACGCGTACGGATTTCCCCGTCTGGTCCGAGCGGTACGACCGTGAGATGCAGGACGTGTTCGAGCTGCAGGACGAGATCGCGCGCAAAATTGCCGAGGCCCTCCGGATCACGCTGACGCGGCAGGAAGAGGAAGCGCTGGCGGCCAAACCCACCGAGAACCTGCAGGCCTACGACCTGTACCTGCGCGGAAAGAGCTACGCCCGCAGGCTCACGCGGCAGGACCTTGAATTCGCGCTCCAGATGTTCGAGAACGCCGTTTCGGTCGATCCGCAGTTCGCCCTGGCGCACGCCGCGATCGCCAACGCATGCGCCCAGTATCACTACCACTACGAGCGCGACAAGAAATGGATCGACCGAGCGGTCGCGGCCAGCCAGCGCGCCAGCGCTTTGAGCAAGAACACCCCGGAGGTTCTGGTCGCCGAAGGCTGGATTCTCTATGCCGAGGAGAAATACGACCAGGCCAGCCGATGCGTGCGCCAGGCCATCGACCGCAAAGCCGACTGCGAGGGCGCCTACTACCTGCTGGGACGAACGCTGTTCGCCGCCGGGCACTATCAGGAAGTCGTGGACATGGCTGAAGACGCCATCGCCGCGTCGGGCGACGACTACAACGTTTACGTGCCCATCATCAACGCGCTCGGCGCCCTCGGAAAGGGCGAAACGCGCCTGGCCTTCGTCCAGCGGCGAACCCAGTTCTTCGAGGCCCACCTGAGGAAGGTGCCGGAGGACGCGCGCGCGCGAGTTCTCCTCGCCAGCGACTACGCGGAAGTCGGCAGGTCCGAAGACGCCAAGCGCGAGGTGACCCTGGCGATGGCGCTGCGGCCCAACGAAGCCACGGTCCTCTACAACGCCGCCTGCCTCTTCTGCCACCTGGATCGCAAAGCCGATGCGATGGAGGCCCTGAAGAAAGCCTGGGAAGCGGGCTTCAAGGACTCGAGCTGGACGCGTCGCGACCCGGACCTCGAGATTCTGCACGGCGATCCGGAGTTCGAGCGACTGTATCCGGCCCCGAAGGCGTGATTCCCGCTTGCTGGCAGAGAAGGACGAGCGCGGCATCGTTCCCTTGACTCACGCTGACCTCGATCGAAGCGATCCGCTCGCCCGGTTCCGGGACGAATTCCACATCCCCCGGCGCGTCAACGGCGAGGAAGAGATCTACTTCGCCGGGAACTCGCTCGGACTTCTTCCGAAGAGGACACCGAAGTACGTCGCCGCGGAGCTGGAGTCGTGGAAAGAACTCGCCGTCAAGGCGCACTTCTCCGGCGAGAACCCGTGGATGCCCTACCACGAGCTGCTGGCCGAGCCGATGGCGCGGCTCGTGGGCGCCGCGCCGGGCGAGGTCGTGGCGATGAACTCGCTCACCGTCAACCTCCACCTGATGATGGCGAGCTTCTACCGCCCCACGCGCGAGCGGCACCGGATCCTCCTCGAGGAGCGCGCGTTCCCCTCCGATGACTACGCGCTGGAGTCGCAAGCGCGGTTCCATGGGTTCGATCCGAGCGAGGCGCTCGTGCGCGTGCGGTCCGAGGACGTCGCCGCGGTCCTCGAGCGCGACGGCGGCTCGATCGCGCTGGTGCTCCTTCCGGGCGTCCAGTACTACACGGGCGAGGCCTTCGACATCGAAGCGATCACGCGGCTCGCGCACGCGAAGGGCTGCATCGCCGGGTTCGACCTGGCGCACGCCGCGGGAAACCTGGTCCTGCGCCTCCACGACTGGAACGTCGACTTCGCCGTCTGGTGCACTTACAAGTACTTGAACTCGGGCCCGGGCTCGGTGGGCGCGTGCTTCGTCCACGAGCGGCATGGCCGACGAAGCGACCTGCCGCGCCTGGCCGGCTGGTGGGGCCACGACAAGGCGTCGCGCTTCCGCATGGAGCCCGGATTCCGACCGATCCCGGGCGCCGAGGGGTGGCAGCTCTCGAACCCGCCGATCCTCTCGCTCGCGGCGATCCGCGCCTCGCTCGACGTCTTCACGGAGGCGGCCGGCATGGAGCCGCTGCGGGAGAAGTCGGTACGGCTGACCGGCTATCTCGAGTGGCTGCTCCGGCGGGACCTCGCCGAACCCGTCGAGATCCTCACTCCCGCCGACCCGCACCGCCGGGGATGCCAGCTCTCGCTGCGAGTGCGGTCGAGCGTTCCGGGCAGAGAGGTCTTCGAGAGGCTCGAGGCCTCGGGCGTCACGTGCGACTGGCGCGAGCCCGACGTGATCCGCGTCGCGCCCGTGCCGCTGTACAACCGGTACGAGGAAGTCTGGCGGTTCGTCGAGATCCTGAAGGAGGCGCTGTGAGCACTCCGCCCCCCTCACCCGACACGTTCGATTCCGCCCCGCTCTTCTCTCTCCCTCTGCCCCCGCTCGCGGGGGGAGAGGGTGGGGGTGAGGGGCGCGAATCGAGCGAGGGACGGCGCCGCAGATGAAAACTCCCCGCTCGACTCCCGAGATCACGCTCGTTGGCGCCGGCCTCGCCGGGTCGCTGCTCGCGATCTTCCTCGCCCGGCGCGGCTTCCGCGTGACGCTCCTCGAGCGCCGCCCCGATCCGCGGAAGGCCGGAGCGGCCGGTGGCCGATCGATCAACCTGGCTCTCGCCAACCGCGGCATCGCGGCGCTCGAGGAAGTCGGCGTGATGGAGCGCGTCCGGACGGAGTTGATCCCGATGGCCGGACGGATGCTCCACGACGAGGACGGCCGCCTGACGCTCATTCCGTATGGGAACAAGCCGCACGAGGTCATCTACTCGGTCTCCCGCGCCGGTCTGAACGCGCTGCTGCTCGACGCGGCCGAGGCGACGGGCCGCGTCGCGATCCGATTCGGCGAGACCGTCGCGGGCGTCGACTTCGCGAACCGCACGCTCCAGCCGCAAGGCGCGCCCTACGCCGTCCTCATCGGCACGGACGGCAGCGCCTCGGCGGTGCGCGCCGCGATCCTCGCGCGGACCGGCGGGCGGCTCGACGAGGCGCCTCTCGGCCACGGCTACAAGGAGCTCTCGATTCCCCCGGCAGAGGGCGGCGGCTTTCGCATGGAGAAAAACGCGCTCCACATCTGGCCGCGCGGCGAATACATGCTGATCGCGTTGCCCAACACCGACGGCAGTTTCACGGTCACGCTGTTCCTGCCGCAGCGCGGCGCCGAGAGCTTCGAGGCGCTCACGACCCCCGACGCGGTCCTCGCGCTCTTCCGCCGCCGGTTCGCCGACGCGATCGCGCTGATGCCGCGCCTGACCGAGGACTTTTTCGCCAATCCGACCGGCCACCTCGAGACCATCCGCTGCGCGCCGTGGTTCTTCGAGGACCACGCGCTCGTCCTCGGGGACGCCGCGCACGCCATCGTGCCCTTCCACGGGCAGGGCATGAACGCGGCGTTCGAGGACTGCAGCGCTTTCGACCGCTGCCTCGACGGTCCGGATCGGCCGTGGAGCGAGATCTTCGCGGACTTCGAAGGGCGGCGCCGGCCCAACACCGCGGCGATCGCCGACATGGCCCTCGAGAACTACGTCGAGATGCGCTCGACCGTCCGCGAGCCCGGGTTCCAGCTGAAGAAGGACCTCGCGTTCCGCCTCGAGGAGCGGCACCCCGGCCGCTTCATCCCCCGCTACTCGATGGTCATGTTCCACACGATTCCGTATGCCGACGCGCAGCGCCGGGGCGCGATCCAGGAAACGATCCTCGACGAGCTGACGAGCACGGCGACGAGCGTGGATCGGGTCGACTTCGACCGCGCGGACCGGCTGATCGCGGAGCGGCTCGCGCCCCCTCGGGGCTAATTCTTCGGAGCCGCTCCCGTCTTCGCCTCGGCGGTCTTGTCCCGCGGCGCCGCGTTCTTGACGTACTTGTCGAACCAGCGCAGCTCCTCGTACGCGAGCTGCTCGTTGGACTCCATGGCCGCGTACCAGTGCGGCTCGTGCGGCAGCATCACCAGGCGCGCCGTGCCGCCGTTGCCGCGGATCGCCTCGTACAGCTTGATCGACTGGAGCGGCGTCGTGCCCGGGTTCGCGTCGTCGGCGCCGTGGACGATCAGGAGCGGCAGCTTGATCTTGTCGGCGAAGAAGAAGGGCGACACCTGCAGGTACACGCTCTGCCCCTTCCACACCGAGCGCCGCTCGTTCTGGAATCCGAACGGCGTGAGCGTCTTGTTGTACGACCCGCTCGTCGCGACACCCGCGCGGAAGAGATCGCAGTGGGCGATGAGGTTCGCCGTCATCAGCGCGCCGTGGCTGTGGCCGGTGACGCCGATCCGATCGCGGTCGACGACGCCCGTGGCGACGGCGGCGTCCACGGCCGCCTGCGCGTCGTCGACGAGCTGCTCGAGGTACGTGTCGTACGCCGTCTTCGGATCGCCGACGATCGGGAACGCGGCGTTGTCGAGAATGGCGTAGCCCGACAACAGCAGCAGCCGGTAGTCGTAGAGGCGCATGAACTCGCGCTCGGAGCCGCTGATCTGGCCGGCGGTCGACGTGCTCGCGTAGTCGAGCGGGTATGCGTAGAGGATCGCCGGGACGCGCGCGCCTTCCTTGTATCCGGGCGGCGTGAGCAGCGTGAACGACAGCGGCGTGCCGTCCTTGCGCGTGTACTTGACCATCCGCTGCTTGATCGAGCGCACGGCCGGTGTCGGGTCCGGGATGTGCGTCACGGCCCGCGCCGTCGAAACGTACTCGGCCTCTCCGGGCCTGGCCGACGGGAGGCGCTTGCCGAGCGTGCGGAGCATCGCGTTCGGCACGTCGCTCGGTGACTCGTGCCAGGTCAGGAACGTGCGGCCGCGGGCGTCGAGGAGCCGCAGGTAAAACTCGAGCGCGGTCCTGTCGCTTCGGAACAGCCGGACCGCCTGCCGCGACGGGAGGTCGAAGCGGTCGAGAAACGGCCGGTCTCCCTCGACGGAAGCGCCGTTGCCCTCGAGGAAGATCGCGTTGCCGTCGAGCCGGACGACCCGCTGGCCGTTGGGCAGCGTCTCGTAGACCGGCTGGCCGGGATCCTTGTACCTCTCGTCGCTCGACAGGTCCCGGATGACCGGGAGCTTCGCGGCCGGGTGGTCGGCGTCGATCAGGAACGTCTTTCGCCAGTGCTTGTTCTCGTCGTATTCCGAGAGGAGGGCGACGGAGCCCTTCGCCGTCCAGTCGAACCCGCTGTATCGCTGGGCGAGTCGGGTGACCTCGGAAGGGGCCGCCGCAAACGGCGCCGCGAGCATCAGGATCTTGTCGCGGGCGGGAACGTCGACATTCCAGTCGCCGCCGTCGAGCGCCTCGGCCCAGACGAGCGTCGCCGGCTCGGTCGGGCGCCACTCGAAGTCGCGCGGGCCCGTCGGCACGCCCGCGATCGGGACGCGATCCGAGAGGGGCAGCGAGGCGATCGTCTTGACCTTCCTGCCGGCGCGGTCCCACAGCTCCACGTCGTGCGGGAAGTTCGGGTACGTGGTCACGTACGAGTACGGCTTGTGGATCGTCTTCACGAGGAGGTAGTGCCCGTCGGGCGAGGGGTCGACGCCCGAGACGATCGCCGGCGCGCCGAGCGGCGTCACGGCACCCGAGTCCGCGTCGACGAGGGCGAGCTGGCTCGACGCGTAGTAGTCGAAGAGATCCTCGTCGCGCTTGTTCGTGAGCGTGTCGCGCGTCTCGTACGTGCTGCTCTCGCCCGTCTCTCCGGTCGTCTCCTGAATGCCCGGGCCGGTCGAGGCGGCCGAAGCCGCGGGAGCCGCGCCGGCGTCGGAGGGCACGACCTTGACGAGGAGCGTCTTCTGGTCGGGCATCCACTGGTGCGAGCTGCCGAGCATCGGGTTCAGCCGAACCGCGGCGCCGCCGAGGCGCTTGATCGCGCCAGTCGCCGCGTCGCCGATCCAGAGCTCCACGGCTTCCTGCGAGGTATTGCGGAACGCGAACCGCCGCCCGTCGGCAGACCACGCGAGACCGTCCACGCAACCGTCCGCCGGCAGCTTCACCGACGTCTCGCGGCTCGTCGCGACGTCCACGAGCGCGACCGTCTGCGCGCAGGGCGCGATCCCGTAGCCGCCGGGCGTGTCGTGCTTGCGCCGCGTCCGAGGCTCGACGCGCACGCCCGCGAGCTTCAGGAACGGCTCGGCCACCTGCGCGATGGGCGGATACCAGATCCACGAGACGAGGAGGATCCGGTCGTTCGTCGGGCTCACGTAGGGATTCGGCGGCGGCGGCGCGTGCAGGACGTCGAGCACGTACTGCGGCGGCTTGTCGTAGCCCGAGCTCCCGGACTGGGCGGCGGCGGGGTTCGTCTCGAGCGAGGCGGCGATGAGAAGGAAGGTGAGGATCGCAGCGCGGATTCGCATGGCGCGAACGTTAGCACTCGGAGCGTCGCGGCGCGCGTGTGTCAGGTTGTCACTCCGGCCTCGCCGGACCCGCGACCTCGTTGACCTCCCCGCGTCTTCCGGCCTCCCTCCCCGTTGTAGTCTCGGCTCGGAGGGAAGCGTCCATGGGCCTGCGCATTCTCGTGGTCGGGGCGAGCGGGACGATCGGCGCCGCGGTGGCGCGCGCACTCGAGAGCGGTCACGAGGTGCTGCGCGCGAGCCGGAAGAAGTCGCCCATCGCGGTCGACCTGACCGACGGCGAGTCGATCCGCGCGCTGTTCCGCCAGACCGGCCCGGTCGATGCGGTCGTCTCCTGCGCGGGCGACGCGCGCTTCAAGCCGTTCGCCGAGCTCACCGACGAGGACTTCGCGTTCTCGCTCCGCCACAAGCTGATGGGTCAGGTCGACCTGGTGCGCCTCGGCATGGCGTCGGTCCGCCCGAAGGGCTCGTTCACGCTGACGAGCGGCATCCTCGCGAAGACGCCCATGGTCGGCAGCGGCGTCATCAGCCTCGTCAACGCGGGCCTCGAAGGCTTCACGCGCGCCGCCGCGCTCGAGGCGCCGCGAGGCATCCGCGTCAACGCCGTCAGCCCGCCCTGGGTGACCGAGACGCTGAAGGCTTACGGGATGGACACGTCGCCGGGCCTCCCCGCCGACGTCGTCGCCCGCGCCTACGTCCGGAGCGTCACCGGCGCCGAGACCGGCGCCGTCATCGAGCCGGCGTAGCGGCGACCGGGCGATCAGGGAATCCGTTCGGACAGAGCACCGCCTCGAGCCGATCGAGACTCTGCTCGTTCGCCGGCTCGACGACGTGGCGCGGGCCGCGCGGCGGCGACGGCGCTCCGGAAGACGCTTTCGTTCTCGGCGGGGGGCCCGTCCGGCCCGTGCATCACGAACTTCCACCGGACGCCCGGCCGGAATTCGAACACCTCGAAGCCGTTCGCGAACCCGTTCGGCAGTGTGCGCGAAGGGGCGGTTTTCCGGCGCGTCGGGCGCCATCGTGCTCACGCGGGAATTCCAGGCGCAACGCGGCCGAGCCCGGTCGAGAAGCGCCCGAGCGGATAGGATCGCGATCATGCGCCGGACGGTCGCGGCGGTCCTGCTCGCTTTCGCCTCGCTGGCGTCCGGAGAACCGCAGCCCTGCGGGGCAAAGGGCGTGGCCGTCCAGGTGCTCGGCTCCGGCGGCCCGGAGATGCAGGACAGGCGCGCCTCCTCGAGTTATCTCGTCTGGCAGGACGGCGTGCCCCGGGTGCTGGTCGACGCGGGCGGCGGCAGCGCCCTCCGTTTCGGCCAGAGCGGCGCGACGATGACGCCGCTCGACGTCATTCTGTTCTCCCACTTTCACGTGGACCACAGCGGCGACTTCGCCGCGCTCGTCAAGTCCTCGTGGTTCGAGGACCGGACGCGCCCGCTGCCGGTCTACGGCCCGCGCGGCAACGACTTCATGCCGTCGACGACGGAGTTCGTCGCCGACCTCTTCGGCGGCGAGCGCGGCGCGTATCGCTACCTGAGCGATCTCTACGAGCCGAAGGAGCGCGGCAGCTACAAGCTCCAACCTCACGACGTCGCCGGCGACGCGCCGGGGACCGCCGTGTTCCGCAGCGGGGGCCTCGCGGCGTTTCCGGCCCGCGTCGTCCACGGCGGCGTACCCGCGCTGGCGTGGCGCGTCGAGGTCGCGGGCGTGGTCGTCGTCTTCAGCGGAGACACCAGCGGCGAGGGAGGCCTCGCCGGCCTCGCCTCGGGCGCCGACCTCTTCGTCGCGCACAACGCGGTCCCGGAGGGCGCGACCGGATTCGAGAGAGCACTCCACATGCCGCCGTCCGTCATCGGCCGGATCGCCGAGGACGGCCGCGTCAAACGCCTCGTCCTCTCGCATCGGATGCTTCGAACGCTCGGCAAAGAGGCGCAGACGCAGACCGAGATCCGGAAGCGATACTCCGGTCCGCTGCAGTTCGCCGACGACCTCGACTGTTTTCCGGTGCCGTCGGCCGAAACGCGCTAGGGGATGGGGCCGATCGGCGTCCGCTTCGGCTCCTTGCCGAATCTCCGGCGCGACCGCTCGATGTGCTTCCGAATCTCGACGTCGCGGTCCTTCGGCGGCGCGCTCGTCGCCCATCCCCGGACCAGCCGCTCCGCCGCCGCGGCAACCTCGTCGACGGCCCGGTCAAACAGCGCTTCGTTGACGCGGGAGGGTTTGTTCGCGCCGCTCAGCTTGCGCACGAACTGGAGGGACGACGCGCGGATCTCGGCCTCGGTCGCCGGCGGCTCGAAATTGGCGAGGGTGCGGATGTTCCGGCACATGACCGCCACTCTATCGGTGTCGCCCTCCCCCTCTCCAGGCGGATAATGAAGCCACGATGGGAGGCCCGCCGTGAGTCGACCGGCCATTCGTCTCGCCGCGATCGTTGGCCTGGCGCTCTCCGTCCCGCTTTCCGCCGAGACCCTGACCGACCTCTTCCAGCAGGCCAAGGCTCAGGTCAGGAGCCAGTCGTGGCAGGAAGCGCTGAAGACCCTCGACCGGCTCGACACCGAGTCCGCCGCGCCGGGCAACGAGGCCGCCCGCCAGCAGCTCACCGCGCCGATCGCGTTCTACCGCGGCGTGTGCGAGGCCAACCTCGACCAGGCCGGGAAGGCCGCGGCCGACTTTGCGGCGTACCGGCAGGCGCAGCCGGATTCGACGATCGACAGGACCGTTTACTCGAAGAAGGCGGTGGCCGCTTTCGACGCGGCGGGCAGGATCGCGACGGCCAAGGACACGGAGCCGTCGGGCACTCTCTCGCTCTTCCAGCGCTACGAGGCGTTCCAGGCTCCGCCGAACATGGGCGAGACGCCGGACGCGCACTGGGCCGACGGACCGGCGAAGTGGCTCATCACTCCCGAGGAGATGGCGGCGTGGGCCGCGCTGACGGGCGACGCCGCGCGCGCCGAGTTCGTCGAAAAGTTCTGGGCCAGGCGCGACCCGAGCCCCGAAACTCCGGACAACCCGGCGCGAACCGAGTTCGACCGGCGCGTCGCGTTCGCGGACGCGTACCTCAAGGTGGACGGGCAGCAGCGCGGGAGCCTGACCGATCCGGGAATGGTCTTCGTGCTGCTCGGTCCGCCGAACCGAACCGGCCGTAAGCCGATCCTCGGCGAGGAGGACGCCTCGATCTCCGACGGCACGTCGGTGCCGGGACAGTGGTTCATGGCGAACCGCAACTCGGTCCACATCGACGGGTTCACGGCGACCGAAGCGTCCGGCAGCTTTCGCGAGATCTGGTACTACCGGCGCGACGCGTTGCCGAAAGCCGTCGCCGCCAACGCGCTGAACGTCTCCTTCGTCACGAAGATCGGCTACGGCAAGTTCGTCCTCCAGCGCCAGCCCGCGGTTCTCTCCGCTCTCGGCGCGGCGCGCGCGGCGACCCCGGAAGATCGCGTCGCGGGCGGCACGCGGCCGCAGTAGCGGAACCAACTCCCTCTCTCCGCGAGACGGGAGGCGGCGAAGGCTCGTCTTCATCTGGCGGCGGGTCTCGGCGAGCCGTCAGAGCCTCTGGAACCGCGGACGATTCCGCCATAGCATCGGCGCGAAACTCCGTCCGGGATCGAGGGAGGAAGAATGCGCTCGAGATTGATCGCGGCCGCCATCGCCCTCGCCATCGCGTCCCGGCTGTCTGCGGCTCCGGAACAGAAAGGGCCCAAGCCGGACGTCGGCGACGGCCACCTGGCGTGGTTCGACATCACGACGACCAACCTCATCCAGTCGAAGGCGTTCTACAACGGGCTCTTCGGATGGGAGTTCACGTCGGTGAAGGGATACGAAGAGCTGGCGGCCGAGATCGTCTCCGGCGGCAAGGCCATCGGATCCCTGCGTAAGGCCGAGGGCAAGATCAGCCCGTTCGACGGCGTGGTCTACATTCAGGTGAAGGATCTGGCCGCCAGTTGCGCGAAGGCGAAGGACCTCGGCGCCGCGATCGCCCCCGGATTCCCGTTCGACCTGGAGGACGGCCGGGGCGCGATCGCGCTCCTCATCGACCCGGCCGGACACCCGATCGGGATGTATTCGCGGACACAATTGCCGAAGGCGAAGTGACGCCGGCCGGGTGAGACGCGTCTAGCGCGGGAAAAAGAGCGCCAGGGTCAGGGCCGACCCGATCGCGAGCGACACCCACGCGTTGGTGACGAAGTAGCCGTACGCCATCAGCGCGATGCCGATAAACAGCGGCCGCGGCTCGGAGTTCTTGCGGCCGTAGCGGAAGGCCGCGAATCCGATCAGCCCGAAAAGGACGGCGAGCAGGATCGTGTAGAGAGAAAACCCGCCAAGCAGTCCGTCGAGATCCAGACCGCCGTCCATCGCCGACAGAATACGCGAGATGGAAGCGCCCTTCGCGTGCAGTGGGGTCAGTCCTGATCTCTGATTTCGGGCCCCGCCCCGGCCTCGACGAGGCCTCGACCGCGATCGAATCTGGAAATCAGGAATGACCCCGCGTGTCGCGGACGATCTGCGGCGCGGTGTCGAAGCCGCCGTCGGAGGGCCCGGGCTGCTCGAGGAGGACCTGCTCGAGATCGAGGTCGTGCTGGATCTCCCGCAGGATGTCGTCCGAAATCTCGTCTTTGTCGCGCATGAGGATCAGGGCGTCGCGCTCGGCGCCGAGCATCTTCAGGCGCATCGTCCGGTACGCCTCGATCCGCGCTTCGTCGCGCGCGTTGCGTTTGTTGACCAGCCTCGCCTGGAAGCGGTGCGCCACGTGCTCGTACTTCAGGCGCAACGCCTTCTTCGCGTCCTCGGCTCCCGGTTCGTCGGCGGCAAGGGCGTCGAGCGCCTCCAGCCCCACGACGGCCAGGCGAGCACGGGCCGCGGACATTTCGCGGGCGATTTCGGGGTCGGGCTTCAACCCGAGCCCCCGGATCACCGCCTTCAAACTCAATCCCTGCACGACGAGGGTCACGAAGATGATCGCGAAGGTCAGAAACAGGATGAGGTCGCGGCCCGGAAAGGGAGCGCCCGTGGCGACGGCCAGCGGCAGCGACAGGGCGATCACGAGAGAATCGGCGCCGCGCAAACCCGCCCAACCGATGAAGATCACGTTCTGCCACGGCGGGTTTGGCTCCGGCCGCCCGAACAGCCGCATCGTGCCGTTGAGAAGGTAGGTGCCCGGGAAGACCCACACCATCCGCACGAGGATCGCGGCCGCCGACACGGCGACGACCACGACGACGAGCGTGCGGACGCCGTACTCGTGGAGCGCGGCGACGGCCATCGGCAGCTCGAGGCCGACGAGGATGAACACGAGCCCCTCGAGGAGAAACGTGACCATCTCCCACATCGCGACCGCCTGCGTCCGCGTCTGCGGCAAGACCACGCGCGGGCCCTGGCGGCCGAGATAGAGGCCGACGGCGACGACCGCGAGCACGCCGGAGGCGCCGAAGTGCTCGGCCGGGATGTAGGCCGCGAAGGGCGTGAGCAGAGAAACCGTGTTGGTCGCGACCGAGCTCACGCGCAAGCGGCGCCGCAGAGCCACGATCAGCATTCCCATGCCGAGACCGACGCCGATACCCGCGGCCGCCGCCCAGGCGAACTCGAGCGTCGCCGTTTTGAGCGAAAAGGCCCCCGCCACGACCGCCGCGACCGACATCCGGTAGGCGACCAGCGCCGTCGCGTCGTTGACGAGACCTTCGCCCTCGAGCACCGTCACGATCGAGCGAGGGATGCCGAGCCGGCGCGTCACGGCGGTCACGGCGACGGCGTCGGGCGGCGAGACGATCGCGCCGAGCACGAAGGCGGAAGGCCAGGGCAGCGCCGGTACGAGCGCGTGGGCGACGGCCGCGACCGCCGCCATCGTCACGAGGACCAGGCCCACGGAGAGCAGCGAGATCGAGCGCAGGTGCCAGCGAAAGTCGCGCCAGGACGTGTTGAAGGCGGACCAGTACAGGAGCGGCGGGATGAAGACCAGGAACACGACCTCCGGCGAGAGCGTCGGCCGGGGCAGCTCCGGGACGAACGCCAGCAGCGTTCCGCCCAGCACGAGCAGGACGGGCGCCGGAATCCCCCGCCGCTCGGACATGACGCTGATCACCGCGGTCGCGGCGAGCAGAACCAGGACGAGCTCGAGGGCTTTCAGGGGTCAGTCCTGATTTCTGATTTCGGCTCGACCCGGGCAGCGCCCTCGCGACAATCCTTAGCCGAGGGCCTTTCGGAATGGCGCGTGCGCCGCGGCTGGAATTCCCCGGCGCGATCTATCACGTGACCGCTCGAGGCAACGAGCGCCGCGCGCTCTTTCTCGACGACACGGACCGACACGGCTACGTGGCTCTCCTCGCCGAATGCCGCGAACGGTTCCGCTTCCAGCTCCTCGCGTATTGCCTGATGACGAACCACGTGCATCTTGCCATCCGGACCGGCTCCCATCCGCTGTCGCGCATTATGGCCCGCCTCCATTCCATCCACGCCGAGCGGTTCAACCGCCGCCACGATCGGGTCGGCCACCTGTTTCAGGGTCGGTACAAGGCGTCGCTCGTCCGAGACGATCGGTACCTCTACGCGCTCCTGCGCTACGTCCACCGCAACCCGGTGACGGCCCGCATCGTGTCGCGCGCCGCCGACTACCCGTGGTCGAGCGATCGGTTCCTGCGGAAGGGGAAAGGCCCCGCGTGGCTGGACGTCGGTCCCCTGCTCGCGCTGCTCGACGGATCTCCCCGAACCGCCACGCGGCGCTACGCCGCGCTGGTGGATGGGAATGAGCCGGCGTCGAGCGAGGACCCGCGCGCGGCCGTCGAGCGCGCGGTTGCCGGCGCCCGCGTCGCCGAGGCCGATTCCAGGGGGGCGCACGACCCGACGCTGCACCCCATCCGGCTCGACGCGATTCTCGAGATCGTCGCGACCGAGTGCGGACTCTCCCTCGCGGACCTCCTCGGCCGCGCACGAGGCGGCGAGGTCGCCGATGCCCGCTGCCGCGCCGCCTATCTGGCGCGCCGCCTGTTCCAAATCCCCGTCCGGCGCGTCGCGCTGCGCCTCCGTCGCGACGACTCGTCGTTCGCCCGCCCGCTCGCCCGCCTGGAGAATCGCCTCGAGCGGGACCATGCCCTCCGAGACCGCATCCAGCGCCTCACCGAAGCCCTCCGCCAAGCCGCCGCCGAGGCCGAAATCAGAAATCAGGACTGACCCCAAACCAAAACCACGCCCATCCGTAAGTAGGCAAAGACGATGACCTTGAATCGACGCGAGTTCGTTCGGTGGGCCGCGGCGATGGGGGCCTCGCTGGCGTGGGGCGGCCCGGCTCGAGCGTCGACCACCCCCTGGCACGAGCGGCGGGAGCTCTACCCGGAGGGCGTGGCGTCCGGCGATCCCGATTCGGAGAGCGTCATCCTCTGGACCCGGCGGCCGTATGCGTCGGGCGGCCGGCACGACCTCACTGTGGAGGTCGCCGAGGACGCCGCGTTCCGGAAAGTCGTCGCGAAGGCGTCCGCGCCGGTCTCCTCGGAATCCGACTGGACGACGCGCGTCCTGGTGGGTCATCTGAAGCCGGCGCGCGTGTACTGGTACCGCTTCACCGATTCCGAGGGCAACGGCAGCCGCGTCGGCCGGACGATCACCGCGCCGCTCCCGACCGATCCGCGGCCGGTCCAGTTCGCGTTCGTCAGCTGCCAGAGCCTCAACGAGGGCAAGCTCAACGGCTATCGCCGGATGATCTTCGAGGACGAGCGCGCGGCGCCCGCCGATCAGCTCGGTTTCGTCCTCCACCTCGGCGACTTCATCTACGAGGTGGTCCAATACCCGGACGAGGTTCAGAAGCGGTACGACCGCACGATCTACGACGTCGGCCGGATTCCCGACGGCGGCAAGGTCGGCAAGTGGCATTACCCGCTGACGCTCGAGGGCTATCGCGTCGTCTACAAGGGCTACCTGGCCGATCCCGACCTGCAGGACGCGCGGGCGCGCTGGCCTTTCGTCGCCATCTGGGACAACCACGAGTTCTCCTGGCAGGGCCGGCAGAGCATCCAGCAGGCGGGGGGCGAGCCGCGGCCGGGCCAGACGATCAAGGTCGCCGCCAACCAGGCCTGGTTCGAATACGTCCCGGCGCGCGTGAAGGCGCCGAGCGGCTCGTTCGACACGTTCGGCACGGTGGACGTGCAGAACGTGAAGATCGAGAAGTGGGACGACCACTACCTCGGGATCGAGCCCAACAACCTCAAGGCGATCCACAGCCTGATCGGCTATCGGTCCTTCCGCTACGGCCGGCACCTCGATCTCCTTCTCACCGACCAGCACAGCTTCTGCGGCGACAACCCGACCGACGCCGAGGGCGTGGAGAAGATCTACGACGAAGCGTTCGAAGGGATGTTCTCGGAGCCGGCGACGATCGCACTCGACTACGGCCGCACCTTCGGCGGCGGCGAACCGCCCGCCGAACTCGTCTTCGGCGAGATCCGCATCCCGAATCCGCGCAAGGACTCGCCGCCGCGCACGGTCCTCGGCGCCGAGCAGAAGAAATGGTTCCTGGACGCGCTCCGCCGGTCCACCGCCACCTGGAAGATCTGGGGCAATTCGCAGGGCGCCCTCGACGAGCGCGCCGACCCGCAGAACCTTCCCGAGGGAATGATCAAGCAGAAGTGGCCGGCCGACACCTTCGCGGTGTTCCTCCCCGGCTACGACTGGGGCACCGCCTTCCACGAGCGCGCCGAGATCTACGACCTCGTCCGCGACGCCAAGATCACCGGATTCGCGATCGTGTCGGGCGACCGCCACAGCTTCTGGGCCGGCTACGCCGCCGCGTCATTGCCGCCCGCGAAGTTCGAGCCGGTCGGAATCAGTTTCGTGGGCGCCTCGCTGTCCAGTCCCGGGGGGATGGAGGCTCTCGAGCACAAGCTTCCCAAGGACCATCCCCTCCGCGCGCTGTTCCTCGCCGATCGGCCGTCGGGCCCGCCCGATTGGACCAACAACATGCTCGTGAAGCACGGCGTCCGCTCGTGCCTCGAGTACGCGAAGACCCTCGACCTGAAGAGCGCCCGCACCCTTTCCAATCCGAGCCTCGCCCCGCACCTCGAATTCGTGGACCTGGGCGGCCACGGCTACGCGACGGTGCGGCTCACCGGCGACGAGATGCGGACCGAGTTCGTCTGCATCCCCCGCCCCATCACGCGCAGCGATCGTCCCGACGGCGGTCCTCTCCGCTACCGGGTCGTGCACACGGCCTCGCTCTGGAAACCGGGCGAGCGGCCGGTGCTGCGCCAGCAGGTCATCGAGGGGGATGTCGGGCTTTCGATCTGAGCAGGCAGCGCGTTGACGACGCGCCGAAATCAGAAATCAGGACTGACCCCATCTATCGACGAAACATCCCTCCTACAGGTCGATATGTTAGGTTCCGCCGGCTCAAACGTCTCAAATATCTCAAAGGAGGCAAGCCGGCCATGCGGAACGCCACCTGGAACCTTCCCGGACCGAGGTCCTCGCGAACACTCGCCGGTCTCTGTCTCGCCGCCACGGTGACGCTCGCAGCCCCCGCCATCGCTCGGGGCCAGCAGACGGCCCCGAAAGAGACGCCGTTGACCATGGTGGATGCCCTTCACACCGCCTTCGGCAATCATCACGCTCGCGCGGTCCACACCAAGGGCACCGTTCTCGAGGGCACGTTCACGCCCGCGCCCGAGGCGCCATCGATCGTGAAAGCGCCGATATTCAAGGGCGGCAAGCTGCCCATCATCGTCCGCTTTTCCCTCTTTGCCGGGGTTCCCGACCTGCCGGACAACGACGACGGCGCCTCGCCGGCAGGGTTCGGAGTCAAGATCAAGGCGCCGGACGGCGACGACTTCGACATCGAGGCGAATCAGCACAGAGACTTCATCGTGGCGACGTTCGACGAGTTCGCCGTGTTCCTGCGCGCGGTCGGCGCGACCAGGCCGGACACGCCGCACCCGAATCCCGTCGAGCAGTTTCTCGCCACCCATCCCCACGCCAGGGAATTCCTGGGCTCCCGGACGTATCCGAATTCCTACGCGCAGGCGACGTACTGGGGCATCAATTCGGAGAAGTTCACGAACGCAGCCGGACAGTCGGTCTTCATCCGCTATCGCTTCGTCCCGCGCGCCGGCGAGCGGTACCTCACCCCGGAAGAGCGCAAGGCAAAGAGCGCGAGCTACCTTCAGGACGAGATCGTGCAGCGGGTCGCCAGGGAGCCGGTGGTTTTCGACTGGTATGCGCAGATCGCCGAGAAGGGCGACAAGATCGAAGACCCGTCGATCGCCTGGCCGGACAGCCGCAAGATGGTGAAGCTGGGCACCTTCACGATCACGAAGGTCCCCGAGAACGCGGACGCCATCCAGAAGTCCCTGCTGTTCCTTCCCGGGCAGTCCCATCCCGGGGTCGAGGCGGCCGACCCCATGCTGGTCATGCGCAACACGGCGTACCCGATCTCCCTGGGAGAACGGCAGTAGGGTCGGGGCGGCTCGACGGGACGGAGCGGGGGTTGACCGCCAGTCCTCCGCCGAGCCGCCTCTCGACTCGGAATCAGAAGTCGGGACCGACCCGTCTTACGACCGGCCGAGCAACGCCTTGGCGCGGTTGATCGCCGACATCGCGCTCGGCCACCCCACGTAGAACGCGAGGTGGGTGATCATCTCGACGAGCTCCTCTTCGGTCACGCCGTTCTTGACGGCATTCGGAATGTGAAAGTCCATCTGCTCGGTCTTTCCCGCCGCGACGAGCGCCGCGCAGGTGATCAGGCTCCGATCGCGCTTCGAGAGCTGAGGGCGCTCCCAGACGTCGCCGAAGAGGACCATCTCCGTGAGATCCACGAGCTTCGGCGCGAAGTCTCCGAGCGATTGGCGCAGGGGGCTGGATTGAAGGGGTCAGTCCTGATTTCTGATTTCGCGGACCGTCTCGTCTCATCCTTCCTACCCGATTGCAGCGCCTCACCGACACCCTCCCCTGGGCCGCCTCACTTCCGGAAAGCCGAAATCAGGACTGACCCCGTTCCTCCGGCGCCGCCACCCGGGCCAGCCACGTGATTCCAAGGCCGACCGCCGCCGAAGCGAGCGCCGCGATCATCCCGATCGGAATCGACGTACCTCCCCAGACCACGGACGCCAGCCCTCCCGAGAGGCCGAGGCTGAGGGTCAGACCCGCCCGCGTCAGGCGGTTCCACCGACGACCCCAGATCATCGTGACGAGGGTCCACAGAGCGAAGAGCGCGAAAGCGAGCTGCGTGAGCGTTTGAGCGGTTTGTCCCAACGTCCGAGCCTCGCTCCACTGGTCCACGGCTGCTTTCACTCCGGACCCGGCGAGCCCGAGCAGGCCCAGGGCGACCACGACGAACAGCACGCGGCGTAGAAGGGGGCGGGACACCGGCATCGCCGCCGATTGTCGCGCATGTGGCGGCTCTCCCTCGCTCACCTCGCCCTGCAGCGGACGGATACGCGGACGAGATCCGTCGGTGCGGAGTCAGCACGGGCTCGACCGGTCACGGAGAAATCAGGAATCAGGACTGACCCCTTCTCACTTGCCGGCAGGCCTGCCGTAGAAATCGTTCGGGTTCCAGGTCGGGCGCTTCTCCTGCTGCGCGACGTCGTAGCCCATGAGGAAGATCATGCCGGCCGACCGGACGCCCGCCTCGTACTCGATCGGCTGCTCCATGTTGTCGAGCGGCGTGTGGTACCGGGTCACCAGCCATTTCCGGGCAACCTCGTTCCCGTCGACTCCCCGGCGCACCATGACCGCAGGCACCCCCTGGAGGACGAATGGGTATTGATCGCTGCGCACGAAGAAGTTCATCTGTGGCATGTTGTCGGGGCTGAGCGTGTAGCCCGTGAGGAGAGCGGCGCGCGTCGCATTTTCGATCAGCGTGGAGTGTTCTGCTCCCTCGATGGTCAGGTCCCTGCAGGCGTAGATCATGCCCGGCAGCATGTCGATGTTGATGTCGGCGACCATCGCCGCGGCCGGAATCGTCGGAAAGTGGGCGAAATAGTCGGACCCCTCGAACATGTCTTCCTCGCCGGTCGGGAAGAGAAACAGGATCGAGCGCCGCGGAGCCACGGGCAACCGCATGTAGGCGCGGGCGATCTCGAGCAGTCCGGCGACTCCGGACGCGTTGTCCATGGTCCCGTGACAGATCCTGTCTTTGCTCCCCTCGGCGGCCAGGCACCGCTCTCCCTCGGCTCCCGTGTGGACGCCCAGGTGATCGATGTGCGCCGTGTAGATCACGTACTGATCGCGCAGATGCGGATCCGAGCCCGTGATCTTGCCGACGACGTTCGAGGCCTCGAAGGACTCGTGTGCATTGACGGCGTGCATCTTCGCCGTCCAGGCGAGGGGAAACGCATGCGGCCGGCCGGCGCGGGCCTCGGCGAAGACCTGATCGAGACTCATCGGCGCCCCTTCGAAGAGCTTCTCCGCGCCCTGCTGCTTCAGCCACGCCCAGGCGCGGATACCGGGAACGGCGTTGTGGGGCGTCCCGTCTCTTTCCAGCCAATCCCCGTCGCCCGAGATGTCCACGTCGTCGTCGGGCAGGAAGATCTCCAGGCGGCCGACGGCGCCGTGCGCGACGGCGTTGCGGGACTTGCGAGCGAGCTCGGCATAGTAGCCGGCCTGAGACGAGGGGAAGGTCGGCGGCGCGTTGCTGATCAGCGCCACGATCTTGCCGCGTGCGTCGATGCCCGCGTAGTCGTCGTAGTGCATTTCCGGCGCCGTGATGCCGTATCCCACGAAGACGACCGGAGCCTCGACGAGGCTGTCCGTGCGCACCACGTCCGAGTAGTACCAGTAGTCTTCCGGGTCCTTGAGCGCGACCTCCTCGCCGGGTCTCGACAGGGAGATCGAGCTCCGCATAGCGTCCGGCGCACCGCGACGGCACGGCACCTTCTGGAACCACGTCCCGTGCTCGCCGGCCGGCTGCACGCCCATGCCCTCGAGCTCCGTCGCGACGTAGCGCGCGGCGATTTCGTGGCCGGCGGTCCCCGGAAATCGGCCCCCCAACAGGTCGTCGGACAAAAACCGCATATGAGCGCGGATCGCGTCGGCGCGGATCGTCTTGATCGCCGCCTGGGCTGCGGCGCGATCAGAGGAGTCCGCGCTCTGCGCAAGCGCGCACGAGGCAAACGCGCCGAGCCACAAGGCCAAGATCGAGGATCGCATCGGGGCCTCCAAGCGTTCCGTCAGACTAACTCAGGGAAGCCCCTGAACCGCCGCTGGGGGTCAGTCCTGATTTCTGATCTCGGGCCGACTCCGTCGTTCCAATCTGATGGCGGGTCGGCACGGTGCTCGCCCGCCTGGAGAATCCTCTCGAGCGAGACCACGCCCTCCGAGCCCGCATGCAGCGCCCTAACACTCCCGCCCTTGCGTTGACTCCCACCCGAAATCAGAAATCAGGACTGACCCCATCAAAAACTTGCGGGCGCCTTTCGGCGCCCGCAGTCGGCCTCAAGCGGCCCCACCCCGAACTGGTTCAGAGAACGCCCCCTCACCCTCGCCCTCTCCCCCGCAAGCGGGGGAGAGGGGATGGGCTCGAGAAGAGCTTCGCCTAGCTACACCCGCTCGTCGCCCCGCAGTTCATGCACTTGTAGCAGGCCGCTGACCTCACCATGATGCTCCCGCACTCGTGGCACGCGGGCGCATCCGTGGAGGTCTCGAACGTCAGCTTCGACGCCTCGCTCGCGGCGGTGCGGGTGACGGCCAGGCTCGTGACGGGCGACGGCTCGTTGGCGCTCGAGTCCCGGGCGATGATGCCGACGCCGAGCTTGTCTTCCGCCGACAGGAACTTCGACCCCAGCCACCGGAACACGTAGTCGACGAGCGACTTCGCGATCGGGACCTCCGGGTTCTTCGTGAAGCCGGCCGGCTCGAAGCGCATGTGGGCGAACTTCTTCACCAGCGCCTCGAGCGGCACGCCGTACTGGAGCGTCAGCGAGATCGCCGTGGCGAACGCGTCCATCAACCCCGAGACGGTCGAGCCTTCTTTCGACATCTTCAGGAAGATCTCGCCGGGCTTGCCGTCCTCGTACAGCCCGACGGTGATGTACCCCTCGTGGCCGCCGACGTCGAACTTGTGGGTGATCGAGCGGCGCTCGTCGGGGAGCTTCCGGCGGAAAGGCGCCGGCACGGGCGGGGTGGCCTTGCCCACGTACTCGAGCGTGCCGCGCGCGGTGGGCGACTTCGAGTCGCTCTTGGACGCCGCGGTGTTGAGCGGCTGCGTGCGCTTGCAGCCGTCGCGGTAGATCGCGATCGCCTTCAGTCCCTGCTTCCAGCCGTCCATGTAGACGCCGGCGATTTCGTCGGGCGTCGCGTCGGGGGGCAGGTTGACCGTCTTCGAGATCGCGCCGGAGAGGAACGGCTGGACGGCCGCCATCATCCGGACGTGGCCCGAGTAGTGGATCGAGCGCGTGCCGTTGAGCGCCCGGAACGCGCAGTCGAACACCGGCAGGTGCTCCGGCTTGAACGACGGCGCGCCTTCGATCGTGCCCTTCTCGTCGACGTAGTCGACGATCTCGTTGATCGCGTCGGCCGAGTAACCGAGGCGCTTCAGCGCGAGCGGCACCGTCTGGTTGACGATCTTGATCGTCCCGCCGCCGACGAGCTTCTTGTACTTGACGAGCGCGAGGTCCGGCTCGACGCCCGTGGTGTCGCAATCCATCATGAAGCCGATCGTGCCGGTCGGCGCGAGCACCGTGACCTGGCCGTTCTTGTAGCCGTACTCCTTGCCCGACTCGAGCGCCGCGTCCCACACCGCCATCTGCGCCTTGTGGAGCTCGACCGGAACGCCCTTCGTCGGGACCTCGCGTGCCGCGTCGCGGTGCATGCCGATGACCTCGAGGAAGGCGTCGCGGTTGGGCGCATAGCCCGAGAAGGGCTCGAGCTCGGCCGCGATCTTGGAGGACTGGAGGTAGCCCTCGCCGCACATGAGCGACGTGATGGCGCCGGCGTAAGCGCGGCCCTCGTCCGAGTCGTACGGGAGGCCCGCCGCCATCAGCAGCGCGCCCAGGTTCGCGTAGCCGAGGCCGAGCGGCCGGAACTTGTGCGAGTTCTCCTCGATCGCCGGCGTCGGGTACGAGCAGTTCGGCACCAGCATCTCCTGCGCCGAGATCACCACGTCGCAGGCGTGCCGGAACGAGGCCACGTCGAACGAGCCGTCCTCGGGGTTGAAGAACTTCATCAGGTTCAGCGACGCCAGGTTGCACGCCGAGTCGTCGACGAACATGTACTCGGAGCACGGGTTCGACGCGTTGATGCGGTGCGTCGCCTTGACCGGGTTCCAGCGGTTGATCGTCGAGTCGTACTGCATGCCCGGATCGCCGCACACCCACGCGGCCTCGGCGATCTTGGCCATGAGGTCGCGCGCCTTGTACGTCTTGTAGGGCCGGCCCGTCAGGACTTCCTTCGTCGTCCACTCGCCGTCCTTCTCGACGGCCTCCATGAACTCGTCGGTGACGCGCACGGAGTGGTTGGCGTTCTGGTAGAAGATCGATGCGTACGCTTCGCCGTTGAACGAGCCGTCGTATCCGGCGTCGATCAGCGCCCACGCTTTCTTCTCCTCGTTCGCCTTCGACAGGATGAACTCCTCGACGTCGGGGTGGTCGATGTTCAGGATGACCATCTTCGCGGCGCGGCGCGTCTTGCCGCCGGACTTGATCGCGCCGGCGAAGGAGTCGAAGCCCTTCATGAAGGAGAGCGGGCCGGAGGCCGTGCCGCCCGCCGAGAGCGACTCGTGCGAGCCGCGGATCGACGAGAGGTTCGAGCCCGTGCCCGAGCCGTACTTGAAGAGCATGCCTTCGGTCTTGGCGAGGCCGAGGATGGAGGACATCGAATCGCCGCACGAGTTGATGAAGCAGGCCGAGCCCTGGGGGCGGGGCTCGATGCCGACGTTGAACCAGACGGGCGAGTTGAAGGAGGCGACCTGGTTGACGAGGATCGCCGCGAGCTCGTCGTGGAAGGCGTCGCGGTCGGCGGCGGTCTTGAAGTAGCCGCCCTTCTCGCCGTAGCCGGTGATGGTGCCGGCCACGCGCTCGACGAGCTGGCGGACGGAGGTCTCGCGGTCGGGCGTGCCCATGCGCCCGTGGAAGTACTTCTGGACGACGATGTTCGTCGCGGTTTGCGACCACGACTTCGGCACCTCGACGTTCTTCTGTTCGAAGATCGTCTCGCCCTTCTCCGACGTGATCGCTGCCGTGCGGAGCTCCCACTCGATCGCGTCGTACGGCGACACCGACGGGTCGGAGAAGACCCTTGTGAAGGTCAGGCCGCGCAGACTGCGTGTCGCGGCCGGGGCTTTGCGGACCGCCTCTTCGTCACTTTCCCGGACTTCCCGAACCTCGCGAAAACCCTTTTCCATCGTCCTCCCCTCCTCCTTCCACCCCTCGCAAACCCACCACGAAACCCCGCTGAAGCGAATGCTCCCGCCTCGTCCCTGGAACCCCGTCACCTGTCTGGGCGATGCGGAAGAAACCCCAGCGTTGCTTTTCAGCGTAAGACCGGCTGGTAGGCGAGTCAAGTAAAAACACCAGATGTAGTGGTGAGGGGCCCGCGGGGCGCACGGAATAGTGGCACGGTCGTTGCCGTTATAGGGATCGTGAGACGCAAGACCGGCAACGTGCATCAGATGGACATGCTCGATGAGGCGGAAAGCCGCATGAAACCGCGGGTTTCTTTCAAGTCGGTGTTTCCGGTCGGCGGGGACCGCCTCGCGATCGGAAACTTCAACCGGCCCCTGCTCGACGAGGAGTGCCGCCGGCTGCGACACGCCTGGGAGCGTTCCAGACTTCCGGGCGTCGAGGATTTCGAAGTCACGGCCAGGCAGGTTTCGTTCGTCGCTGCGGAAAAGACGGTGGATTCGACGTGGCGGTCGATCGACCGGATGCTCGGAGACGAGAAGCTCGCGAAGGCGTCGTAGGGCGCCGGCCGGCGGACCCGGCCCACTCACCCCGTCCGGCCATAGGGCGCGGGGCCAGGCCCGGCGTCGGGCCTGTTGACGAGGTTTCACGGCTCCCTCGAATTGGCGCGCGGAGGGACGAGCCAAACGGCTCCATCGGCTGAGGTTGGAGGGCCGGTTGCGCCTGCCGGCGATAACGGACCATAATTCCCTTTTGAGGAGACACACTCAATGTCCACTGTCGAATCGTCCATCCCGACGCCGATCACGGCGAGCCCGTCCGGGGCGCTGCTTTCGCTGACCGACGCCGCGGTTGCCAAGGTCAAGCACTTCGCCGGCACGATGCCCGACTCCGCCGGAAAGCCCCTCCGGATCTTCATCCAGGGCGGCGGTTGCTCGGGTTTCCAGTACGGCTTCACGTTCGACGAGAAGAAGGAAGGCGATGCGGTCATCTCGACTGGCGGCATCGAAGTGGTCGTCGATCCGCAGAGCGCCCAGTATCTGAAGGACGCGAAGGTCGATTACGTCGAGGACTTCCGCGGCGCCGGATTCTCGGTCACGAACCCGAACGCCACCGGCGGGTGCGGCTGCGGGAAGAGCTTCCAGGCGTAAGCGCAAACAGCGCGATCTGATCGAAGAGCCCGGCGCGAGCCGGGCTCTCGTATTCTTACCCCCTCACCCCGCCCCTCTCCCCTCACGGGGAGAGGGGAAAGACAGGAAGACGCGCCCCGAAAAACAGCGAGGGGCCCTTCTCTCCAGCTCGCTAGAACCGCACGACCGCTCCGAACTGATACCCGCGCGGCGCGTTCAGGGCGCTGCGTGTCGAGGCCTTCCCCAGGTCGTCTCCGGGCACGAGCACGATCTGCGTGTTCGAGATCGTCGGCTGCTGGTTCGTGACGTTGAAGATGTCGGCCTTGAGCGCGATCTCGACCGGGTCGAGCATCTTGAAGTTGGCCTCGACCGAGAAGTTCAACTGGTACCACGACGGAAGCCGCAGGGATCCTTGAGGCAATGGATAGTAGACGTCGGTGTCGCCGTTGATCGTCACGTTCTGCGTCGGCTGGTACGGCAGCCCCGTGAAGTACGTGAAGCTCGGCGCGGCCGTGAGGTTCACCGCCGCCATGGGATACGTGTACGCGCCGTAGAGCTTGACCGAGTTGGTCACGTCCCAGGGCAGCGGGCCGCCGCGGTTGTGGCCGAGGATCTGCGGGCACGGCCCCGAAACCGCGGGCGCGGTGCCGGCGGCGTCGGCGGTGCACGTGTCGTTCGGGTAGTCGAGCAGCTGCGACGTGAACGCCGTCAGCGAGTACGAGCGGTCGGCGTTGCCGCGCGCCTGGGACCAGGTGTAGCTCGCGAGCGCCTGGAAGTTGTTCGAGAAACGCTTGTTGAACGTGATCTCGGCCGACTTGTAGTCGCGGTAGATGACGTCGTTGCCGAAATTGATCGGCGTCAGGAACTTGAAGCCCTCGTCGTCGAGCCGCTTGATGTCGTCGACGATGTTGTTCCACTTGCGGTAGAGGCCGCGCACGGCCACGGCCATCGTGTTGCCGATCTGCTGCTGGAACGACAGGTCGTACTCGTCCACGTAGGACGGCTTCAGGTTCGGGTTGACCGGCTGCTGGTTGCCGCCGGCGCGGATCGGGTAGTCGAACTGCCACTGCGAGCCGTCCCACGCGTAGACGTTGGCGTTGGACTCCTGCGGGACGCCGCTGTAGATCGAGTCCACGATCGTCTGCGCCAGGAACTCGTAGTAGCGGCCCCAGCCCGCCGACACGAGCGTCTTGCCCGTGCCGTTGACGTCCCACGTGCCGAAGAGGCGCGGCGCGATCGTCGTCGCGTTGATGACGGTGTCGTTCAGGTCGCTCGCGCCGTGCTGGATGTCGGCGCGCACGCCGAGGTTGAACGAGAGCCGGTCGGTCAGCTCGAACCGGTCGAGGCCGTAGATGCCCCAGATGCGGCCCGTCGAGATCGACGGCGCCGGCTGCGTGAACTGGAACCACTGGTCGCCCGGCTGAAGGATCGGCTGGTGCGTCGCGGCGTCGAACTGGTTGACGACGAAGAGCTCGTTGTTCTCGTAGAAGTAGAAGTTCTCCGACTTGAAGTCCTGGTAGTCGACGCCGACCTTGAAGTTGTGGCTGTGGCCGCCGAGCGTGGTGAAGTAGTTCATCGCGAGGTTGCCCTGGTTGCGCGGCCGGTCGACGACGCCGACGTACGGCGTGCCGTTGTAGGCGAGCTGGTCGGCGATCGAGAAGTACGGCGAGCCGCTGCCGGGATACGGCGCGAGGCCGAGGCCGCCGCGCTGGCCGGCGTAGGTCGCCTCGACCGAGAAGTTCGCGCCGAAGACGCCCGTGTAGCGCGCCTGCCAGATGCAGGCCCAGGGGCAGTCCTCCGACTGGCTCTGGAGGGTCAGCGCGGCCGTGTCGGCGGCGGCGCCCCAGTAGTCGCGCACGATGCCGTTGAAAGGATCGGCCTGCGCCGAGAAGGTGATCGACTGCGACGGCGTGAGCTGGCCGGTCAGCTTGCCCTGCCACGCGACGAAGGTCGGCGTCTGCGTGTAGCTCTGCCCGGTGCCGTCGGGCAGCGTCGAGGAGGTCTGCGTCTGCGACGCGGCGACGACCTGGGGATTCCGCTGGTAGGCGCCGAAGAAGAAGATCTTGTCCGTCCAGACGGGCCCGCCGAGCGTGAACGAGTAGTTGTAGGCGGTCTCGTCGAGCTTCACGCGGGCGAAGGGCTCGCCGTTCAACGCGTTGACGCCCTTGTTCTGCGAGTTCCACTCGTCGTTGGTCGCGAGCACGCGCGCCGTGCCGTGGAAGTTGTTCGTGCCGGTCTTCGTGACGACGTTGAAGACGCCGCCCTGGAAGCGGCCGTACTCGGCCGAGACCGCGGCGTTCGAGACGACGACCTCCTGGATGGTGTCGAAATTCTGGTTGGCGCCGAAGGTGCCCGTCGTCGGGTCGGTCGTGTCGACGCCGTCGAAGAGGTAGACGTTGCCCGAGTCCGGCGCGCCGCGCGCGTTCGGGTTGCCGTCGCCGTCGATGTCGTTCTGGCCGGGCGCGAAGTCGATGACGGTCTGGTACGCGCGGGCGATCGGCAGCTTGTCCGTCAGCTCCGCCGGGACCGTCGTCGTGTCGACCGGGTTCTCCTTGTCGACGAGCGGCGTCTCCCCGACGACCTCGACCGAGGCCTCCGCGCGCGAGAGCTTCAGCGAGACCGCGAGGTCGGTCGTCTTCTCGGGCGCGACGAGGTTGTTCGTCGACACGTACGCCTCGAAGGACTCGAGCGCGACCCTGATCGTGTACGCGCCGGGCGGCAGGAGCGCGAAGTTGAACTTGCCGGCCGCGTCGGTCACCGCGGTGCGGCGGAATCCTTTCTCGGCGCTCGTGAGCTCGACCGTGGCGCCCGGGAGAGCCGCGCCGGACTCGTCGTGCACGCGGCCGGTGATCGTGCCGAACAGCGAGCCGTCGGCCGAGAGGCGCGACGCCGCGCACAGCGCCGCGAGGAGGACGAGAGACAGGAGACGTCGGGTTGCGTTCATGGGCTCCTCTCCGGCGGGTCGCTCGAATTGGTCGCCCGCCTGGGCCCCGGAAGAGCAACGGATTTGCCATGCCGCCGGAAACGACGGACGGGTGCGAATCCGGGACGGCCGGGACGAGCGCGCGGACGAATCCGGCCCCGGACTTCTCCGCATCCGGTTTCCCGAAAGGACCTCGGCGAATTTGGACGCGCGGCCCCGGGCCGCGAGGCTGAGATGATGCGCGCATGACCGGCCGCGAGAAGGCGACGTGGATCGGCGCGGCGCTCGTCGTCGCGGCGCTCGTGGCGTCCGGACGGCTGCTGCCGTTTCGCGAGCTCCTCCACGCGTTCGAGGCGTGGATCGCCGGGCTCGGTCCCGCGGGGTACGTGCTCTACGTGCTCGCCTACGTCCTCGTGGCGGTGCTCATGATGCCGGCGGTCCTCATGACGCTCGGCGCCGGGTTCGCCTTCGGGTTGCTCCCGGGCTTTGCCGTCGTCGCCGCGGGCGCCACGCTCGGCGCCGCGTCGTCGTTTCTGATCGCGCGCCACCTCGCGCGCGCGCGCGTGGCGCGCTTCGCCGGCGGCCAGCCGCGCTACGCCGCGATCGACCGCGCCGTCGCCCGCGAGGGCTGGCGGATCGTGTTCCTGCTGCGCCTGTCGCCGCTCGTGCCGTACGTCATGTCGAACTACTTCTACGGCCTGACGGGGATCGGCTTCTGGCCGTACGTCGCCGCGAGCGCGATCGGCATGATGCCGCTGACGTTCCTGTACGTCTCGTTCGGCGCCGCCGCGCGCCAGGCCGTCGGCGACCCGACCGGCCCCGCCGGCGCCTGGACGTGGATCCTCCTCGTCGTCGGAATCCTCGTCACGCTGGCGGCGACGCTGTACGCGCGGAGGGTGGTGCGGAAAGCCCTGGCGGAGACGGCGGGCGGAGGGCGCTAACCCGGCGGCGTCAGGCCGGTTTCTTCGCGGCGTTCAGAATCGCGTTGACCTGCTCGTTCTGGCGCACGAGCTCCCCGGGACGTCCCGCCCTCAACCAGAACTGCACCGTCACGGCCGGGTACGACGTGCCGTTGGTCAGGAGCCCCTGGCGATAGTGCCAGAGCTCCGAGCGGGACTCGCCGCTCTGCGTCAGGCCGGAGGAGCCGGCGCCGGGCGCCGTCGAGCGGGAAGAGCCGGACGCCCGGGAACCGGGCGCCGTGGAGAGGGAGCGGGGCGCCATGGAGCTGGAGCCGGACGACACGTCGCTGATCGACGCCGACGTCCGGATGACCTCCTCCTTCGAATAGGCCGGCGGCCCGAGCAGGATGAAGACCATGCCGCGGTCCGTCATGCTGCCGCGGTCGCCGGGCTTGTCGCCCTCTCCGAGCTCGGCATCGGCAAAGGCGACCCGTCGCTCGAAGATCGCGCGAAAGGCATGGCCGTCGCCGCCCTCGCGTTTCCGCCAGAAGGCCTCGACGAACGCGACCCGCTCCGGATCGCCCTCGAGCTTCGCCCAGGCGGCCTTCTCGCCGTCGGCCATGAGCCAGGTCACGGGGCCCTTGCCCCAGTCGGCGGTCACGGGCGCGTTCATCGCCGCGGGCGGCGCCGGCGGGGACTGACGGTAGGAGCGCGACAGCGACGGCTTCGGATCCGACATCGCCTTCCGCGCCTGCTCGAAGGCGGCGACCGCTTTGGCCGAGTACGTGGCCTCGTCGATCGAGGCGCCCGGCTGCAGGAGCAGGAAGGTCTCGAAGTCGGCGCCCGCGTCGTCGGCCCGGTCCAGGTTCGCGTCGCACACGCCGCGATAGAACGCGAGCGGCGCCTCGAGCTGCGGCTGGAACTTCTGGTTGGCGGGCCGGCCGGCCTCCAGGTCCACCGCTTCCATGGTGGCGAGGGCTTCCTTCCAGGAGCCGGCTTTCACCTGCTCCCTGGCCTTCTGGAAGAGCTCGGGCACCGACGGCGCGGGGGCGGCGGCCGCAACCAGGGCGGCGGCGAAGAAGAGCGTGAGTCGTCTCACGGATGGACTCTACGCCGCTTCGCTTTCCCTTTCCGCGCGTCGCGCCGCCTCACACCGGACTCGAGGGCTCATTGCGGCTTCTGTTTCGCCGCGGACAGCGTCGTCAGGATGTCGCTCTCCCGCTGCAGCACCTCGACGCCGTAGCCCTTCTTGGTGATGAAGACCGCGTCGACCTGCAGGTACGACACGTTCTTCGGCAGGGCTTCCTTGCGGTAGTGCCAGACCTCCTGGAAGTCCTGGTTGGCGTTGGCGGCCTCGGTGCCCGGTCCCGTGTACTGGTCGTTCATCGCCGCCATCTGCGACGTCGAAACCTTGCCCGAGCTCGTCGGGTTCACTTTCTGCGAGTTCGCGTACGCCTGCCCCTGGGCCTGCTTCTGGGCGATGAACGAATCGTGATCGCCGACCGACGACATGCCCGCGTTTTGCGTGCTGTCGTCCTTGGCGCCGAGCCGCTTCCGGCCGCCGTAGGTCGGCGGGCCGAGCAGGACGAACACCATGCCCCGGTCCGTCATGCTGCCCCGCTTCTTGCCCGACTTGTCGTCCACCGCGAAGTTGGCGTCCGCGAACGCGACCCGCTTCTCGAAGTTCGCCTGAAAGCTC
>DATJPZ010000093.1:0-49957 GCA_035506175.1 Thermoanaerobaculia bacterium
TGCGGGCCAGTCGGACCCTGGGGACCCTGCGGGCCCAGGGGACCGATCGGACCCTGCGGCCCCGTGGCGCCCGTCGCGCCGGCCGGACCCGCCGGACCCTGAGCGCCCGTCGCACCTGTCGCGCCAGCCGGGCCGATGGGACCAGTCGCACCCGTCGCGCCAGTCGGACCGATGGGACCGATGGGACCAGTCGCACCAGTCGGACCCGTCGGACCGATGGGACCGATAGGACCAGTCGCACCAGTCGGACCCGCGGGACCCTGCGGTCCCGTGGCGCCCGTCGCGCCCGTGTCACCGGTGTCGCCCTTGTCACCCTTGTCGCCCTTGTCGCCCTTCTGCGCGATGAGGGCCCACTGCGCCGGGTTCGTGTCCGGCTGGTTGCCCGTGTTGCCGTCGACGAGCGAGACGTAGCTCGAGCCGTTGTACGAGACCGTCTGCAGCGTCGCGTACGTCGTGCCGCCATCCCACGCGCCGAGGAAGTTCATCGACGCGCCCTGAGGACCCTGGGGTCCCTGCGCGCCATCGGCGCCGGGCACGCCCTGCGGGCCGATCGGACCAATCGGACCGAGCGGACCCACCGGGCCCTGCGGGCCCACGGCACCGGCCGGGCCAGCGGGACCCTGAGCACCCGTCGCGCCCGTGTCGCCGGTGTCGCCCTTGTCACCCTTGTCGCCCTTCTCGGCGACGAGCGCCCACTGCGAGGGACTCGTGTCCGGCTGATTGCCCGTGTTGTCGTCGACGAGCGAGACGTAGCTCGACCCGTTGTACGAGACCGTCTGCAGCGACGCGTAGGTCGCGCCGTTGGACCACGCGCCGAGGAAATTCATCGACGCGCCCTGCGGACCCTGGGGACCCTGCGCACCATCGGCGCCCGGCACGCCCTGGGGCCCGATCGGACCAATCGGACCGAGCGGACCTACCGGGCCCTGCGGGCCCACGGCGCCGGCCGGGCCAGCGGGACCCTGAGCGCCGGTCGCGCCCGTCGCACCCGCCGGTCCAGCCGGACCCTGAGCGCCGGTCGCGCCCGTGTCGCCGGTATCACCCTTGTCACCCTTGTCTCCCTTCTCCGCGACGACTGCCCACTGCGCCGGGCTGGTGTCCGGCTGATTGCCCGTGTTGCCGTCGACGAGCGAGACGTAGCTCGAGCCGTTGTAGGACACCGTCTGCAGCGACGCGTAGGTCGCGCCGTTGGACCACGCGCCGACGAAATTCATCGACGCCCCCTGCGGACCCGCGGGTCCCTGCGCGCCATCGGCGCCCGTCGCGCCCTGCGGACCGATCGGACCAATCGGACCGACCGGGCCGAGGGGACCCACCGGACCTTGCGGCCCGGTCGCTCCCGTCGCACCCGCAGGACCCTGGGGACCAGCCGGACCCTGCGGACCCGTGGCGCCCTGAGGACCGGCCGGACCCTGCGGTCCCGGGGGGCCCTGAGGACCCGGAGGGCCGGTCTGCCCGCTCGCCGAAACGGTGAGCGTGTTGCCCGATGGCGTGATGGTGACGTTGTCGCCGGCGCTCAGCGTGACGTCGCCGGAAAGCCCGTTGACCGTCGAGACGAAGCTGCCGCCGTAGTACCCGTTGATGTCGATGATGAGGTCGGCCTGTGCCCCCGAGACGAAGACCGTCAAACCGCCGTTGGTGCCGAGCGCGATCGCCGCGTTGTTGGCGACGACCTGGCCGGCGACGTAGTTGAGCGTCGACGTCCCCGGCCAGCTCTCGCCCTCCGGGAAAGTGCCGAGAAATCCGGCGCCCTGCGTGCGCACGACCGTGAAGTTGAAGGAGACCGCGGTCGCGTCCGCCGGAACACCGCAGTGCCCGGCCACCGGAAAGTCGCGCTGGACCAGGGGAGAGAGCGAGGGCGGTCCGTACGGCACCGGGAATCCGCTCTCGGCGCGCGTGTCGGCCAGGCGGCACGGCGTCATCGCGACGAAGGGCACCGGCGCGTCGTTGACCGCGTCGCCCGACTTCGCGTCGACGGACGCGGAATCCGCCGTCGCCGGAGCGGCCGCTTGCCAGTACGGCGCGGCGGACCAGTTGGAAAGCGGGACGTTCTCGTTGGACAAACCGAGCAGCAAGCCCGGCATCGCGAGCAGAAGCGCAATGGACCGGATCCGATTCGCGTTCATCGACTCTCCTTTTCCTGAACGTGATGCCGGACACGCGCACCTCGAGCCGGTTACGCGGTCTACCGCGCGCGCGTCGAGCGTCTGTCCGCCTCGATTGCAACGGCCGGGCCACGGGGGAAAAGCAACGCCTGCCTGCGGTTTTCGGAGCTCTCGGGAACCGGCCGACGAAAACTGCGCATCCCCGAAAGCCTCCGAAGGCCGTTTTTTGTCCGGCGACGTGACCTCGGGTTCCGTCCTGCCGCGACAGCCGCCGCCCGGCCGCCAGGGTCTCCCGGCGCGCCAATTTCGACCGCCCCGGCGCGGTCTGCATTCTGCCGACGTTGCTCGCCAGGATGAGCCCCGTCACGCTCGCGCCTCCGGCGTCTTCGAGGATCAGGAACACGCGGATCGCCGTGGGCACGCTCGGTTCGCCGGGCCCCGCCCCTTCCTTCGGACTCGCGTTGCTCGGGCACCGCTCCCGTTGACCGCTCCTGGCGTTGCGACTACATTAGGAAGCATCCATGGGCTGCCATGAAGGCTAAGTCGGCCGGCCCGGTCCGCGTCAAAAAAGGACAATTCATCGTTACCGAGGGCGACGCCGGGACGGAGATGTACCTGATCGAGGAGGGGTCCGTCGAGATCCTGAAGAAGGGCCCGGGCGGGGAGCAGCGGGTTGTTCGGGTTCTCGGACCGGGAGACTTCTTCGGAGAGCTGGCGATCCTCGCGGAGATGCCGCGCAACTCCTCCGCGCGCGCGGTGACCGATTGCGGGTTGCTGGCCATCGACGACGCCACATTCGACCAGATGCTCCGAAGCTACCCGGACGTCGCCGTGCGGATGCTCAAGACGCTCGCCCGGCGACTGCACGAGTCCGACGCAGCGAACTCCGCCAATCCGCGGCCCTCCGAATCAGACGGCGCGCCGCGGGAGAACCGCCCCAAAGCCGACGAGGCTCCGTCCGCCCCGGCCCGGGCGTCGCGCGCCGCCGCGGCGCTCCGCCTCGAGGGCCCGGAACCGTCGGAGGCCGGCGGCGCCCGGCTGGTCCACAAGGCATCCGGAGCGGTCCTGCCCCTTTCGGGAAAAGAGGAGTACCTGGTCGGACGCTTCGACGCGGATGCCGGCGTCCGACCCGACGTGGACCTGAACCCAATCGATTCGAGCCGCTCGATCAGCCGGCGACAGGCCAGGATCCTGGTGGAAAACGGCGCCTTCTTCGTTCTCGAGCCCAAGGCGACGGCCAACGGAACCTTTGTCAACCGCAAGCGGATCGCCACGGGCGCCAAGGTCGGGCTCAAGAGCGGCGACGAGCTGCGTTTCGGCAGCGTGACCCTGACCTTCGAGACGAGCTGAAGGAGAGTCCGGCACCGATGGAGATCGTGGAGTCGCGGGAAGCCGGATTCCTCGTCCTGGGACCCGTGGGTCGGCTGGACGCCAAGGAATCCCGCGAGCTCGAGACGAAGCTGGCCGGGTTTCTCGATGCCGGCGAAAGGCGGCTCGTCGTCGACATGACCCGGACCGAACACATCAGCAGCACGGGCATCCGGGTTCTCATCGCCGTCGCCAAGAAGCTCCGGAGCTCCAATGGCTACCTGGCTCTGTGCTCCGTGCGCGCCTCCGTCGCCGAGGTCCTCGAGGTCGCAAAGCTGACCTCCAGCTTCGTCATCGCCACGACGCGCCAGGAGGCCTTTCTCGGCGCCCCGGAGCCCCCACGGCCGGCGAGCCTCGAGGAGCTCGCCATCCGACTCCTCGGCGGCACCCCCGGCCGCGCTTCCCAGCGCCCCGCGCCCGGCGCCGACGTCCAGGCCCATGCGCGGCGTGCGGCAGCCGTACTCGGCGCGGTGGCGACGGAGACGGAGCCGGCGCCCGCCCCGGCCCAGGCCGACTCCACGGGCTCCAGGCGCCCCTTCCGAAAGTCCAGGTCCTGAGAGATCCGGCCCGGACCGGCCAGGCTGGTTGACGGCGGGAAGCCTCCCTGCTAGCGTTTTTAAAAAGGGAAATTACGGCATTCTGAGGCCTTCGCGGGCCGTTTTCCCGCCGCGCGAGGGCGCTCGAGGAGCATGAGTCCGATGGACGACGAGCTCAAGGAAATCGACACGTCCACGATCGCCGAACTCGTACGCGTCCGGGAGCAGGAAGACCTCATTCAGCAACGCCTCCAGAAGATGGAGGCCGGCAAGAGCAGCGTGTCGCCGGCGGTCTACGAGCGCGTCGAACGGGACTATCAATCGCGCCTCGCGGCCCTCGACGCCGAGGCCCGGCCGCTCCGCCTGCGCGCGCGGCAGGAGTACGCCAAGCTCCGCGCCCGCCAGACCGAGGCCGAGCGCGGCCTGCAGGAGGCGGCCTCCGCGCGGGAAGAGCTCAACTTCCGTCACGAGCTCGGCGAGTTCGAGGGCAGCGATTTCGCTCGCCGGTCAGCCGAGAGCGACAAGGACCTCGCCGCCCGACAGGCGCGAGCCGATCGGATCGGCGCACTCCAGGACCGTTTTCGGAAGGCCTTTCGCTCGGATCAGGAGCTCGAAGGCCCCGAACCGGCTCCTCTCCTTCCCGCGCCCGAGATTCCGCCTCCCGCCAGTCCCGCGGCGACGCGCCCCGGCGTTCTCGTCCCGGCCGACGCCCACGAATCGACCGCCGCAAGCGCGACGTCCGCGCCCGTCGCCGCCGCGGCTCCGGACGAGCCGACGATCCGGCGGGACGAGTCTCCGCTCGCGTCCGCGACCGTCGTGGCCCCCTCGCTCCCGTCCGGTTTGAATCCCACCTCCTCCCAGGCGACCCGCGTCATCCCCGCTGCCCGAGTCGTCCACGTCGTCGACGGAAGCGAGCGCCGCGAGTTTCTCCTCAAGCCGGGCCCCAACTCCATCGGCCGTACACCGAAGAACGAAATCGAGCTGCCGTTCAACGAGATCTCGCGCCGGCATGCCGAGATCACGCTGACGGAACAAGGGTTTCGGATCGTCGACCTGAACTCCAACAACGGCGTCTTCATCAACGGCACGCGCGTCCAGGAGCACCTGCTTGCCGACGGCGACGTCATCGAGGTCGGGACGCAGCGGCTCGTTTTTCGAGGCTGACCGGACCCCGACGCTCGCGAGCCGTCACCCGGCTTCCCGGGTCCCGGACTCCGGCGGCGCGATCGTGAAGTCCGGCGCCGCGATTTCCGCCAGGGTGCGCGAGGCCAGCGTCACCACCGTCGAGGCCAGCGCCGCGTCGCCGCCGCCACCGACGCCGCCGACCCGAGCGAGGCTCTCGATGGCCCCGTGCACGAGGCGGCGCGCGACCACGAGCGCGGCGTCGGTCAGGGGCGGCGTCCCGCGATAATTCTCGAGCCGAGACCCGGCGCGGTAGCTCGGATAGCGCTCGAGACCGAAGAATCGCCGCGCCAGGTCGTCGCGGAACGCCCCGAAGGTCCGGACGAGGCCGGCGTAGTCCGCGATGACCTCATCGAGGAGATGGTTGCGCATCCGGCCGGCGATCCGGAACGTGAAGTAGTGCGTGCATTCGTGCTCACGCCGGATCGCCAGCGACCGCTCGCGCCATTCCGGCCCCGGGAAGCCGGCCTCGTCGGGCGCGATGCCGCTGTAATACCCCGTGCTCAGCAGGATGAACCGATCCTCGTAGAGGGACGGCCGCGCCTTGAGCCATTCGAACTCCTCGCTCCAGTCGCCGTCGGGGTTGGCCCTGGCCCAGCGATCCCGATACCGCCCGATCCGGTCCCAATTGTTGAATCCGGTCACGATGCAGGCGCCCATGGAAGCCGGGATGGGCACGGGCTCGTTGCGGCACGCGAAGGCCCGCACGAGGCTCTCGAAGTCGAGCCGCTCGGGAACGACGAGGAGCGGGATCTTCCCGACCAACGCGGAATGGATCGTCAGCCGGACCGACCCCGGGTCGCGCAGCCCCAGGCCTCCCGCCGGAGCGGCCGGCCAGACTCCGCGCCGCGTCGCCGCCCGGTACTCCTCCTCGCCGCTGATTCCGGCGCGGATCGGAAAATGCAGCTGCGGGAAGCGGCGGGCCAGCGCCGCGATCGCGCCGTCGCGCAGCGCTTCCGAGGCGTAAAGCGTCCAGGCCTCGAGGTGCGGCTCGTCGGAGAGAGACGCGACGGCCTGCGCGGCGGCCACCGGCCGCTCGAGCAGCGGAACGTCGTATCGGACGAGCTCGGCGAGCACGTCGCCCGAGGCGCCGGCGCGCCGCAGCGCGTCCTCGCGCCGCCGCGGCGCTCCGGTTGCACCCTCGGGCCCGTCAGGCAATCTGCCGCCGCGCCAGCTCCGCGAAGAGGCCGTTCTTCTCCATCAGCTCCGTATACGAGCCCGACTCCTTCATCTGGCCGAGCTCGAGAAAGCAGATGCGGTCGGCGTTGATGATCGTGCTGAGGCGATGGGCGATGACGATGCGCGTTGCCTGCATCCGGTCCATGCTCTGCGTCACGAGCGCCTGCGTGCGATTGTCGAGGGCGCTCGTCGCCTCGTCGAGGAAGAGCACCTTGGGCTTGTTGACCATGGCGCGCGCGATCATCAGGCGCTGCTTCTGCCCCCCGGAGAACCCGCCTCCTCCCTCGCTGACGTACGTGTGCATTCCCATCGGCATGTCCTTGATGTCCTGCGCGAAGCCCGACATCTCGGCGGCCTCCCAGGCCTCTTCGACCGTGCGGGACGACGAGCCCACGATGTTGCGGTAGATGTCCGCGGGCAGCACCCGACTCTCCTGCAGGACCACCCCGAGCTGCTGCCGGAGCAGCCGGGCGTCGAGCGAGGCGAGGTCCTGCCCGTCGTAATAGATCGTGCCCTTCTCGGGCCTCTCGAAACCGAGCATCAGGCGCATCAGGGTCGACTTGCCGCAGCCCGAGCCGCCCACGAACGCCACGTACTCGCCGGCTTTGATCGAGAGCGACAGGTCCTGGATGATCCAGGGCCCGTCTTCGCTGTAGCGGAACCAGAGGTGCGACAGCTCGATCGCTCCCTTCAGCGGCGCCGGCGCCGCCTTGGAGTCGTCGATCTCCGGGGGCGTGGTCAGGATCGGCTCGAGCCTCTCCCAGATCGGCACGGCCTTCAAGAGCGACAGAGAGGCGTCCGACAGGGACTGCATCGCCGCCGTGAAGAGTCCAAAAGCCGCGACGAACCCGACGAAATCTCCCGTCGTCAGGTCGAGCGCGCTCCCCTTGACCGCCGCGTTCTGCTGCACCGAAACGAGCACGGCGAAGATCGCCATGGACGACAGGACCGGGAACCCCGCGTTGAAGACGGTGACGGCGTTCTGGATCTGACCGACCCGAAAGGCCAGGCGCCGCTGGTCGGCGAACTCCCGCGCCCAGACGCGAAACCCGTGGTTTTCGGCGCCGCAGACCCTCAGCTTGCCCACGCCGGAGATCAACTGCAGGACGAGCCCGGTGATGTGGCCCTTCATCGCCAGCTGCGACCGCTGCGATCGAAGCTGGAGGTAGTTCGCGGTCGTGGTGAAGCCGATGAAGACCAGCGTCAGAGCGATTCCCAGAAGGGCGAGGGGCAGGCTGTACGTGAACATCAACCCCACGTAGAAGACGGAGGAGAGAGCTCCGAGAATCGCGTTGACCCCGGCCCCCGCCAGCAGCTGCCGAATCGCGTCGATGCCCTGCGCTCGATCGGCGAGGTCGCCCGAGGCGTACTTGCGGAAGAACGTCGTCGGCAGATCGAGGAGCCGGTCCCAGAGAGCCGCCTGGATGCCGTAGTCCATCTTTCCCTGCACCCGGAGCACGGCGATGCTCTGTGTCATCTTGTAAGCCGCGGTCGCGACCCCCGCCACCAGGAGGGCGAGGCAATACTGCAGGAGAAGGCCGCGCTCGGCCTGCGGAATCGCCGTGTCGAAGAGCCTTCCCGTGAAATACGGCGTCAGCGCTCCGAGCAGGCCCATCGCGATTCCCATCGTCGCCACCGCCACGAAGTCCGACTTCATGTTCCGCACGCCGAACCGCACGACATCGAGGACGCGAAGGGCACCGTCGGGAAAGCGCCGGTAGAACACGTAGCCAAACGGCTCCAGCCCCTGGGCGAGCTCCCGCGTCACGGGCTGCCGGCGTCCGTCGGCGCCGAGCGCGTCGTAAGCGCTGGGTCCCCGCGGCAGCAGGGCCACCGGTTCACCCGTGGCCTCGACCTTCGCCAGAATCGGCCCCTCGTCGTGGCGCCACCAGTCGTCCCGCAGCGCGACCTGGCGGGTCCGAAATCGCGACAGCATCGCGACCGCCGCGAGGTTGTCTTCGAACGAACGGGGGACCTTGCTCTCGGGCGGCTTGCGGGCCTCCATGCCGAGCTCGTCGCAAATGCTCCGGCAGGCGCGGAACACGGGCTCGACGTCCCCGATGTCCTGTCTCTCCTTGCGCTTCTCCGCCGGACTGACCAGGACCGCCCCGATGTCCTCGTAGGCCGCCTTCTGCGCCGCTTCGGCGTTCTCGGCCTTGTTCTTGAGCCGGTCGAACTCGTCCACCGTGGCGAGCTTCTTGTTCAGAAACTCGCACTCCGACAGGACCTGGTGGAAGACCTCCAGGCTTCTCCAGAACCCCGGTCGGCCGAGCGCCGCGACGACGCCGATCGGGTCGACTTTCAGGTCCGCCTCGTCGGACTCGATCCAGGCGTCCCGCGTGACCGGAAAGAGAATGACGCCGGGACCGAACGAGATCTCGCTCAGGCTCGTGAAGAGGGCCGCCGAGTCGGTCAGCGGAACCCAGACGACGCCCTTTCGAGAGCGCGCCCGCTTCTGGAATCCGATCGTCGCCGGCTGACGCTCCTCGAGCTCCACGTCCGCCGCCGGGCTCGGGGGGAGATCGCGCACGACCGCCCGCGAGAGTGCGTCCACCCACGAATCGACGAGGCCGGCGATTCGCTCGACGTCGCGCCCCCCGGCCACCAGCTTCTGCAGCGTATCGATCGACAGCTTGCGCAGCCGGGTGCCGGTCTTGCCGGAAGCAAGGAAGGCCGAATCGAAGCCGTAGGACGCCACGTCCATCCCGAACACGGCCTCGCCCGCCTTGACGGTCGTGAAGTGAGAACGCGCCCCGACGGGCTCGCTGTCCCGGATCGCCACGGCGAAGACGTCGAGTGCCCCTTCCTCGATGAGCCAGAGAACGCCGGGCTGGTCGAGAAGGAAGGGCCGGTTGCCGGCCACCACGACCGGCTCGCCTTCGCTTTCCAGTTTCGACGCGAGCGCGAACTGGATGCTCTCCAGGATCTCTCGGGCCGGCATCGAGAGCGTCCGGGCCAGTTCGACGTCTTCCCCCGCCGCTTCGTCGTCGCGGTAGAACTCGAGCACCGTGCCCCCGACCCGAAAGCGGTCGAGATTGTCGAGGGGCGATTCGGTCACGCGCCGGTCGCCGATCCAGGTGCCGTTGGCGCTGCCGAGGTCGAACAGGCGGAAGCCGCCGCCGGCGCCCGGCTCCACGCGCGCGTGCCGGCGCGAGGCGCTGGGATCCGCGATGGGGACGTCACAGTCGTCGCTGCGGCCGATCACGCAGGGGCCGGACCGCCGGAACTCCTGCCCGACGAGCGACGCGCTGCCCTCGACGACCTTGAGGCGAAACCCTCCGGGCAGCGCCTCGGCGACGGGAAGCACCCGGGTGACGGAGCCCGGCCCTCCTTCCTGACTCACGCCGCCTCCCCTCGCGGCGCCGGCGTCGCCATCTCAGTGGTCCTTGATCAGATGCTTGTAGAAGCCGTCCTCGTCCTTCATCGAGTCGTGAGTCCCCCTCTGGACGATCTGTCCGCGCTCCATCACGACGATCTCGTCGGCGTCGCGAATCGTGCTCAAGCGGTGCGCGATGATGATGCACGTGCAGCCCCGGCGCCGCAGCGCGTCGTCGATCGACGCCTCCGTGCTCGGGTCGAGCGCGCTGGTCGCCTCGTCGAGGATGAGGATGGTCGGCCGGCCGGCGAGCGCCCGCGCGATCTCGAGGCGCTGCCGCTGCCCGCCGCTGAAGTTGGCGCCACCTTCCTCGACGACGGCGTTGTAGGAGCCGTCGCGGGCCTCGATGACCCCGTCGATCTCCGCGTCGCGGCTGCCCTCGCTGACCCGGATCATCGGAATCGTCGCGTCCCACATGGTGATGTTTTCGCGAATCGTTCCATTGAAGAGAAAGATGTCCTGATCGACCAGGCCGACGGAGTTGGAGAACAACCCCTTGGGGAGGTCGCGTCGCGGCATTCCGTCGAACAGCACGTCGCCGGCCCACGGCTCGTACAGGCCCGACACGAGTTTGGCGACAGTCGACTTGCCGCTTCCGCTGGCCCCCACCAGCGCCACACGCTGCCCGGGCTTGACGATGAGGTTGAAGTTCTCGATCAGCGGGCGCTCGAGCGGGCTGTAGCCGAAGGTCACGTCGCGCAGCTCCACGTGACCGGCCAGCTTCACTTTGGCATCCGGGTGTCCCTCGGACGCTTCGCGCGCGTACTGGGCGTCCTGCGGGTAGCGCAGAACGTCGTCGAGACGGTTCATGTCGGCCTCGAGCTCCTGCAGGCTGCCGCCGAAGGAAACGAAGTTGTTCAGCGGCCGCGTGAAGCTGGCCACGAGGGTCTGATACGCGACAAGCATCCCCACGGTCATCTGTCCGTTCATGACCTTGAGGCCCCCGAGCAGAAGCACGACGGCCGTCGTCAGCTCGTTGACGAAGGGCGGTACGGCCGACACGGCCTCGCCCAGGATTCCGAGGGTCTGATCCGCCTTCAGGGCCTTCGACTGGTAGCCTGCCCAGCGGGCGAAGAACTCGCTTTCGCCGCCGGTCGCCTTCAGGGTTTCGACCATCCGCAGGCCGTTCATCGCCGTGCCCATCAACTTTCCCCGGTCCTGCATCAGGCGGCGGCTGGAATCGACGCGTTTGCGCGAGACCAGCCGAACGGCTCCGATGTTCAGCAGGGAAACGACGATGACGATCAGCGTCAGGGGAACGTCGTAGAAGAGCATCAGGACCGCGTAGAAGACGACGAGCAGACAATCCAGAGCCGTCGTCGCCAGCTTTCCCGACACCATCTGCGCGACCTTGTCGTTGATGAGGACGCGGCTGCCGATCTCTCCGGCGTAGCGCTGCGAGAAGTAGGCCACCGGCAGCCGGAGGATGTGGTGGAAGAACTCGCTGGACGTCTTGAGCGCCAGCTTGGTCTCGAGGCGCAGGAGATAGTAGTCCTGCAACCAGGTCAGGAACATTCGAACGACGGCGGTGGCGGCCATGCCCATGAGGAGCGGCTTGAGAATCGATCCGCGCCCGGAAACGAGCACGTCGTCGATGAACACCCGGGCGAACGTCGGCACGATGAGCCCGGGAATGACGAGAGCGACGCCGCACAGAAACACGTACAGCAGGGCCGATTCCGAGCCGGCCAGCCGCGCGCGCAGCGCGGAGACCATGCTCGCCTTGTGGCCTCCCTTCTGGAACTCCGGTCCCGGTTCGAAGGTGAGAACGATCCCGGCGAAGGAGACGTCGAGATCGTCGAGCGTCACCGCCCGGGGGCCCTGAGCCGGGTCGTTCAGGAAGACGCGGCCGTTTTTCCCGAACCCCTCGAGGACGAGAAAGTGATTGAAGTTCCAGAAGATGATGACGGGAAGATTCAGCTCGTAGAGGTCCTCGAGCTCGTGCTTGAAGCCCTTGGTGACCAGCCCGTACTTCCGAGCCGCCTTCATGATGTTGCTCGCCTTGCTGCCGTCGCGCGAAACGCCGCAGGCGGCCCGCAGCTCCTCGAGCGGGACGATTTTTCCGTAGTAACCGAGGATCATCGCGAGCGCCGCGGCGCCGCATTCCACCGCCTCCATCTGGAGAATGGTGGGAGTCCGGACCCGGCGGACGGGCGGAGTCGCCTTGGGCTTTTCGGCCTCCGCCGGCTCGGGACCCTCGGACGCCGTGTCCGGCGCGGGCTCCTCAGGCACCGAGCGACCTCTTGATCACCGGGAGAACGTAGGAGATCGGGCGCCGGCTCTCGACGACCACCGACGCGGCGGCCAGCGTCCCGCTCATGACCTGAGTCGGCGGCCCCTTGGAGGAGGACCAGCGGTACCCGCTCGGCGTCTTCGAGTCCGGGATCAGGGACGCCACGACTTCGATCGGGGCGCTCTTTCCCATGAGGGTCTCGACGAGCTTGTCGTTGCGCAGCACGCGGCGCAGGCCCTCGGGCGTCACGGGGAACTCGGAGACCGACTTCACCGTTCCGATCATGAAGCCGTATTCCTCGACCTTGACCGTCGAGGGCGAGATCCGGACCTGCATCCCCGGCCGGACTCTCTTGCCCTCGGAGGCCGGGAGATAGATCACGGTCTGCAGCGGCGCGTCGAGGGGCTCGAGGGTCAGGATCCGCGTTCCTTCGCTCACGAGTCCGCCCGGCCCGACGGTGACCTCGAGCACGCGTCCCGTGTACGAGCTCTTGACCTCGGTGCTCGATGCCAGCTTTTCCTCGAACTCCTTGAGCTGGTGTTTGAGGTCATCGATGCGGTTTTCCTGGCCGGACTTCGTGATCTCGTTCTGCGCGATCGCCTGCTCCGCCGCCGCGAGGTCCGCCTGCGTGCGCAGGAGCGTGCCGCGGGTGAGCAGGCCCCGCTGAACGAGCTTCTTCTGCGTTTCCACTTTTTCCCGGAGGTCCCGGACCTGCGACTGATACTGCGCAATGACCGAATCGCCGCGCGCGCCGGACTCGGCGCCCTGGGCGGAGAGCGTCCGTATCTGCTCCCGGGTGTTGTCGATCCGCAGCTGCAGCTCGGGCTGAGCCAGGCGGGCAACGACTTGTCCGACGGCGAGACGGTCGCCCGGCTTGACCAGCACCTCGGTGACGCGGCCCTGGGCGCCCGAGGTGATGTCGAGAACCGCCGAGCCCCGAAGCAGCAGGCCCTGACCGTCCACGCGGATCGCGATCTTTCCGACGACGCTCCAGACCACGACGAAAAGCAGGATCACGCCGGTCCCGGCCAGGGCGAGCCAGCCCGCCGGCGACGTCACCTGCATCATCACGTCGAGTTGTTCGGGCGAGGACAGCTTCTCGAGGGCGCTGCGGCGGAAGAGACCTTCTCCGAGCGGCATCGGCTACTCCTGCGATCCGTGGAGCTTCACGGGGAATCGGGGGCGCGGCGGCTTCGGCGTTCCTTCAGGGATTGGCGTCCTGATCGAACCGGAACCCGTACGGCTCCACGCTTCCAAACACGACGTTGTCCTTGGTTTTAGTATACCGAACGAGCGATCCGGTCTGGAATCGCAGCTGCGCGACGGAAGACGCGTAAGCCTGTCGGGCCAAGACCAGGTCCAGCAGCGACTGCGTCTGATCCCTCTCGGTCACGATCGCGTCGAGAAGGCTCATCTCGCCCGCGCGATAGCGCGCGAACGCGGCGTCGATCGTCAGCACGAACTGTTCCGCGGCGACCTTGCGGATTCCGACTTCGCGGGCCGACATCTGGACGTCCTTGAGAACCTGGAGAATCTGGGCGCGGATGACACGCGCCAGGTCGCCCTCGCGGACGACGCTCTGCTGCCGCGTGGATTCGGCCTGGGCAAGCAGCCCGCGCTGAACGTTGTTGGCGAACGGAAGCTGCAGCTTCAGGCCCACGATCACGTTCGGACCGGTGAAGCGCGAATTGAACGCGTTCCGGTAGCCGCCGGTGTAGAAGGCGTTCTGGAAATCGCTCGGCGGCGAACCGCCCGGCGGGGAGTTCTCCCAGAAACTGCGGAAGTCCGCCTGCAGGGAAAGGTCGAGCCCCGGCCGGAGATTGATTCGCGCCGCCTTCTCCAGAACTTCGGAAGCACTCGCCACGCTGCCCAGCGCCTTGAGGTCGCTGCGATCGCGCAGGGCCTTCTGCGAGAGATCGTCGAGGGACAGCGCCTCCAGCCGATCGTTTTCCTCGGGGTCCGGGAAGGGATCGGTCGCCGGCGCCGCGCCGTCGAGGTCGTCGATCGTCAGGCCCATCGCCTGTGCCAGGGCGACGCGCGCCGCCACGAGTGCGACCCGCGCCTGCGCGACCGCCGCATCCACGTCGGCGACGCGCGCCCGCACGAGATCCATCTCGGCCGGGGCCATCTCGTCCGCCGCGACGAGCGCCTGCGAGAGCTCGGCGATGCGCGCCTGAGAAGCGCGCGAGTGGTCGAGGATCGCCAGCCGCTGCTGCGCGCCGACGAGGTTCCAGTAGGCGAGCACCGAGTTGAGGGCGCTCTGCGAACCCGTCTGGGCGAGGCTTTCGAGGGAGCTCTCGAAATTGAAACGAGCCGCCACTTCGGGTGCGGTGACCGCCGTCGTCCCGGAGCCCCGGGCGAGCGGCATCGAGAACGTGAGTCCGATGATCGTGCTGTAGATCGTGGGGATCGCGCGGCCACCGAAGAGAGGGTCCAGGCTCTTGCCGGTGAAGTTGTTTTGAATGCCCTGCAGCACGACGAGCGGCCCCGCGACCAGACCGTTGCGGAAGGACAGGTCGTACTGCATGCCCAGCGACAGCGTGTCGATGGACGCCGAGCGCGGCAGCGGGCCCAGATCCGTCAGAACGCCGTCGAGCTGCGCCACGGCCTGGTTCGCGCTGTCGATGAAGGTCTGGAACAGGCTCGTGTACGCGCCATTGAGGCTCTTCTGGATGTTGTCGGCGCCGATTCGATTCTGCACGTTCTCGTCGTTGGCGCTGATGCCGTTGAGAATGTCCTGAAGAGACTGGGCATGCTGGCCCCGTTCCGAGGACGGATCGAGACACGGCTGCGAGATCGTCCCGTTGGCCTGCGAGGTGATCGTGATGTTGGGACAGGGGCCGACGACGGGTCCGGCGTTTCCGCTGTCCAGGCTCTGCTGGAGGTTCTGCGAGAGCTGCTGGAGCGCCTCTGCCGGAACGCTGAAGAGCTCCCGCTTCTGCGTCTCGGCCAGGATGTCGGCGTGCAGGAGCACCCCGATGTTGTGGGCGTACGACGGGAGGACGATCGCCTGCGAATCGAACTGTCCCGTGGCCGTCTGCAGGATGCCGCGGTTCTGGTTCGCGGTTTCCCGGGCCAGCGCAACCGCCGGCGCGTATTCGAGCGTCAGCCTCACGGCGTCGTCCAGCGAGACGCCGCTCTTGGGCCGGGCCGCTGCCGCCGCCGCGGCCAGTTGTGCCGCCGGGTCCTGACCGGCGGCGGGCGCCGGCGCGACGGGAGGCGCCGGGACGGAAGCCGGCACGGCGCGGGGAGCGGAGGCGCCGGGGCTCGAGCTCGCGCCGCCCGGCCTGGCTCCCTCGGCCTTGGGCGCGGGCGTGGCGGGCTCGGAGATCGCGACGATTTCGAGAACCTGCTCCGCCGGTATGCCCGTCCACCGACCGTCCGGGTAGCCATGGAAGACGTAGACCGTTCCCTGCCGGGCGGGCAGGTCCTCCGCGAGAACGGCCGTCCCGTCCCGCAGCGTGATCCGATACCGCGACGTGGCGCCGAGCAGAACGCTCGACAGGAGGACGGTCGCCAGGGCGAGGGCGATGACGGACCCGAGCCGCTGAGCTCCTCCGCTCGCGACCTGCCGCCCGAGACCGCTCAGCCGATCAAGCCGGGGAGTCAAGGCTGCCGGGCTCCTTGTTCGTCGGCGGGAGGCAGGCTTTCGAGATCCTGGAGATGGATGACGCTGCCGTCCGGCCCCTGAGCGAAGAGAGTGCCCGTGTCGAACCGCAGCTGCGCGATCAGGTTCGCGTACTGCTGACGGGCCGCCACGTAAGCGAAAAGGGCGCTCGTCTGGAGCTGCTGGGTCAGGATCGTATCGATCAGCGTGGACTCTCCCAGCCGGAACTTTTCGTTCTCGGTCGCGATCGTCGAGGTGTAGTAGTCGACGGACCTCCGCGTCTCCGCCACCTGGCCCGACGCGTCCTTCAGCGACCGCAGGTCCTGGACCACGTCGGCCTTGATCGTCCGCTCGAGATCGGCCCGGCTGATCGCCTGCTGTTTCCAGGTCGCATCGGCCTGCAGCAGCTGACCGCGCGCCACGTTGTTCTGGATCGGGGCATTGAGGTTGAACCCGAGGTGGTAGCTCGGCCCGGCCCAGCCCTTGCTCGTGCGGGCCAGGGCCGTTTCGGCGACCGCGCCGCCTCCGACGTCGCCGTGAAAGTTCAGCAGGGGCGCCACGTTGATCTGGGCCGCGCGCAGAAGGACGCCGCCCGCTTCCTCGAGCTTCGTCGCCGCCTTCAGATCGTCGCGCCGCGCCAGCGCCAGCGTGATCAGCGGCGGCGTCGTGGCCTGCTCGAGCGCGGTCTGCTGCGTGGACTCCGGCAGCTTGTCGGCAGCGAGCGGCGCATTCGCCTGTTGGACCACCGACAGCCCCATCGCGATCGCCAGCGCGACGCGGGCGTCGTTGACCGCCCGCTCCGCGCCGAGAACGAGCCCCTGGTCGGAGGCCTGGCTCGCCAGGACGCGCGAGATCTCGGACGGGGCGAGCTCGTCGCCCGCGATCAGGGCCCGGGTCACCTCCACGCGCCTGGTCTGCAGCGCATACGACTCCCGGGCAATCTCGAGCTGCTCCTGGGCGGAGGCGAGGTTCCAGTACGCCTGGATCGTCGCGAGAACGGAATTGGAAATCGACTGCTGATAGGCGAGGTAGCTCGCGTCGTAGTTGATCTTGGCGGCCTTTTCCGGAGCGCCCGTCGCCTCGACGCCCCGATTCCGCAGGAGCGCCGCATCGACCGAAAAACCGATCGAATAATCGTAGACGTCTTCGATGCCCAGGCCGCCGTAGTCGAAAAGCTTCGATTTGCCGTTGTATCGGTCGCTCGAATAGTCGCCGAGCATGAGGAGGCCGAGGGTCATGCCGTTGCGCAGCGGCTGGGAGAGATCGAGGGACAGGGCGCCGTTGGCCCGGTGCTGGTCGCGCGGGATCGCGCCCAGGTTGGCGAGCTTCTGTTCGTTCTCGGCGATGCTCTTCTGAGCGGCGGCGACCGCCTGCTGGTTGACGTCGATCTCGCGATTGATGATCTGCGTCCGCACGTTCTCGTATTGCGCCTTGACGGCCGGGTCGCTCGAGTCCTCGATCAGCGTGTTCACGAGGGAGATCTCGGCCTGGCGCAGGGGGTCGGACAACGTGTTCTTGGTCGGGTCCGCGAGGACGCTCTGGTACTGGTTGACGAGGTCGGTGGCATCCTGCTTGGCCTGCGTCGCGTTCGTGATGAGGGTGTTGATGTCGTCGCGCCGCTTTTGCTCGGCGTCGATCTCCGACTTCGTCAGCGCCGACTGGAGATACGAGTACGTCAGGGCTCCGGTGAGTGTGAGGTCGAATTGACCGGTCGCCTGCTGGGCCACTCCCTTTTCGAAAAGCGCCTGCTGCTCCTGGAGCTTGATGTTCGGATTGTTCTGGAGGGTCAGCCGGACGGCCTCGATGAGTTCGATGCGGTCGCCGGGAAACGTCAGGGCCGGGGGCTCGTACGGAGCCGCGGCCGCCGGCTGATCGCCCGGCAGCGCCCGGACGGCGCGAAGAGCGCCGCCGAAAAAGAGTACAGCGATCACAAAGCCCCGGCGACGAGGATTCTTCATGACACCCTCCGACTTCACCCCGAGAGCATTCGAGAAGTTGTCCTCAAGCTAGCATCCAGCCTCGGGCGAGTCAACAAAGCCGGCCCGCGGCCGCCGCTTCGGTGCCTCGAACGCGAGGACGGAAGGAAGCGTCCCCGGCCGGGCCACCCGGAGAAGCGTGTATCCGATTCCGGACAGTCCGCGAAAGAACGACAAGCCCGAGGCGTCGCCGCGCTCGCGCGCGACGCGGAAGGAACGACGCTCCATCGCCGCGTGGACGACGACGGCCGCTCTCCCCCGGGCCTCGGCGATCCAATCGGTGCGGCCGAAGGCTTCTCCCGCCGCCAGGAACGCCTCGATGATCGCGACGTTGCCGCAACAGGCCTGGTCGGTGGCGAGGACCCCGGCCCGGCGAACTCCACGCAGGCCCCGTTCCACGCGGGCCAGGAGGCCGGGCTCCTTCGTTTCGCCGCGCGCGACCAGGGACAGCACCACGCCCGGAGCGCCGTGGCACCAGGCAGTGCGAAAGACTCGGCCGGTCTCCCCGTCGTGGCGCACGAGAACCGGCCAGTTTTCCCTCCCCGCGTCGAAGAGCGAGTCCTCGTAGCGATCCCCGCGACGGGCGGCCTCCATGAATCGGGGACGGTTCGCGGTGCGGCCGAGCCGGGTCAGCGCCAGCACGATCCCCGAACTGCCGTGCGCCATTCCCGCCAGACACGGTCCTGCTTCGGACGGCCAGCCCCAGCGTCTCCCGCCGAAGTCTCGCCGGGAACGCCGCAGCGATTCTCCGAGCGCGACCGCGGTGCCCAGGGCCCGCTCATCGGCTGCCGCTTCGAAAACCGAGAGAAGACCGAGAATGGCGCCGGCCGAGCCCGCCTGGAGGTCGCAACCCCATCGCGCGGCCGCCCGCACGGTCAGGAGGCCCGCGGCGCGCCGGGCGAGATCGAGCACCGGCTGGCCGGGCAGGAACTCCTCGATCGCGACCAGACCGTACATCAGAGAACCGAGTCCCTGGGCCGCTCCGATTCCCTCCGCAAGAAGAGCAGCCCCGCGTCCCCTCCCGAGCGCTCGCTCGACGGCGCGCAGGAGCTCCATGGCTCCCTTCCGGAACCGATCCTTGCCGCTCGAGGCGGAAAGAGCCGCGAGGAACAACGCCACGCCGAGGGCCCCGTCGTAAAGCGAGAACCGTGAAGCGCGTGCCCCGTGCGCTCGGACGCGGAGAATCGCATCCCCCACGTCTTCGGCGAGGGCGACGAGGTCGCCGGTGAGCGGCTCCGCCGGCAGACCGCTTTCGCGAGCGTCCCGCCGGCCGTTCGCGAGGCAGCCGGCGAGCAGTTCGCGCTGCCGCGCGACTTCGCGCGGCGTCAGCCGCCGGAGGCGGCGGCGGGCCGCGGCCAGACCCGAGAGGCCGAACACTCCTCGGGCCTCCCCTTCCCCGGCGCGCCACGTCGTCTTGTCGACGCCCACGGAAAAATGCGGCAGGTCTCCGTCCTCCAGCGCGCGCCGCTCCTGGGCCACCAGCGGCCAGACGGCAGGCCGGCGCGGCCGCGCCACGAAGACCCGATTGATGGCGTCGAGAGCGAAGCTGCGCTCGATGCCCATGCGGAGAAACTCCGGAGCGGAAAGCACGTCGAGCAGGCTCGCGTACACGCCGCTGGGGCGCAGCAGGTAGCGTGTTGGACGACCGGCGAAGGCCTCGAGCCATCCTCGCGGCGCGGCCACCCGCCGGCCGCGCCGGGCAAAGCGATTCAGGACCGCTTCGAACCCGTCGAGGCAAGCCTCGCGGTATTCGTCCGGGAGCAGACGCCGTCCGGCCAGGGTCGGGAGGTTCCGGGCGGCGGCCGCCGTTTCGACGGCCGTCACGATCTCCATCGCGTCCGTGTTGCGGGCGAGAATGCGGCGGCCCGCGGCGGCGGCGACGTGCCCGCCGGTTCCCCGCAGGCCCCCGAGGTCGACCGGCATGCCGGAAGCGTCGAGCTGCGGGAGGGTCAGCAGACCCGCCCTCAGAAACGAGCCCGCCCAGCGCCGCACGGCGCGCTCCTCCGCGCGCTCGCGCCCGCCGCCCGCCGGCCGCCGGGGCGGTTCGGGCTGAAGCACGGACTCGGCGTCGATCACGATCGGGCCGGCCGCCGTGGCGAGCACGTTCTCCCAGTGAAAATCGTTCGCGCCGAGCAGCCAGGAGAGACCGAGGCAATGACCGGCGCGGCGAAAGTACTCGGCGGCTTCACGCGGACCCGAGAGACTTCCCGGAAACAGCTGCTCGACGTAGCCGTAGCCGCTCCGCTCGAGCCACCGCGGCACGGGCAGCCGCAGCGCGGGGGCCCGCCGCGCGAGACTCCCGAGAAACGCGTTCCAGGCGGCCTCGAGCGCGATGGTCCGCGGCTTGTAGATCAACCGTGCGCCGGACCGAAACTTCAGCGCGAGGACCGATCGGCCTCCGGCGTGCCGATCCGAAAGGCTGCCGGAGAGAGCGACGACTTTCCCCTCGGCGCCGAAGCGCCGTCGAAGCTCGACGCCGTCCCGGGCGACGCGAGCGACGAGCTCCGCGCCCGCGTCGACCCATCCGTCGACCGCCGTGCCGATCTGTCGCGCCAGCGCGGAATACTCGACGAACAGATCGTTGAGGCCGCCCGACAACATCGCGCCGGCGAACTCCCGGTAGAGCCGCCGCCCGGGCGGCGCGGCCCCGACTTCGGAAGCCGGGTGCGGGAGGAAGAAGCGCTGGCGCCGAAACCGGTCGAATTCTTGATAGAGCACGCGTCCCGCCTGCCAGGCGAGGCGCGAGAGCAGCGCCCCCTCGAGCGCGGCCCGCGCCGGGGGCGCGAGGATCGAAAAGTCGCTCCCCGCGGCTCGGGCCAGCTCCGCCCTCGCGTGTCGAAGGAAGGGAACGAGGACTTCGCCGAAGCAGGGCTCGTCGGCCCGGGACGCGCGCTCGAGCTCCGGCAGCGGCCGCCCGCGACGCACGGAGTCCAGGACCTCTCTCGAACGATCCAGTCCGCCCGCGATCGCCGCGGCCCAGCGCGGCAGGTCCGACGGCGAAACTCTCACCGGCGCGGAGACAGCCCTGCCGACGGCGGACTCCCGAAGTCCATCCCAGGACAGTCGCCGCCGGAAGGCACGCGGGTCGCCGCCCGCGACGGTACGGCGCCAGAGGTCCACGGGCCCCGGCTCGGGCGCGTCCAAACGCCCCGCCGCCGGGCGCTTGGGCGGCGGGAGCGCGGCCAGCCTCTCGTCCAGCGTCATGGCCCGCGCGGCGATCTCGCAGAGGAAATCGGTCGTCGGTTTCACCGTCGCTCGCGATCACGAAAAAAGCCGCCTTCCGACGGGCGTGTCGGAAGGCGGCGAACGAATCGGCCTCGAGAAACGCTAGACCAATTTGACGGAGACGCTGGTGCAAATGCCGCCGCGCGCCTCGTTGCAGTTGTTGTCCATGAAGCCGCCCGCCACCATCTCGAGAGCGTTCTCGCTCAGCTCCTCGCCCTTCTTCGGCACGAACGGGACGACCACGTAGAGCGTGTCGCCCGTTTCTTCGACCGCCTTGATCTTGACTCCCGCCGGGAGCGTCGTGTTGAGCTGCTTCTCGAGAATTCCCTTCGGGTCCTTCAGAAGCGCATCGCGATACTTGGGGTTGCTCGTTGCGAACTTGGTCAGGAGATCCTGGACTTCACCGCGTGACATCTCGGGCATGATTCTCCTCCTTCAAGTTGTGGTTCTTCGCGATTCCTCGAGTCGACCGGGGGCACCCTTTGGACTCTGCTCCCCGAGAGAGCAGTATCCATGCCAGCCCGCGGCCGTCGCGGCCAAGCTCTTGAGCCCAAACGGCGCTCGCGGCGCAGGCGCGCGGCCCCGGAGTCTTTCGCTGGAGACCGGGCTCCATTCCCTGCCGCGGAGGCTCCACGACCGGCCAGCCGCAGGCCCTGCTCCCGGAGCCGGGCCGCCTCAGGGCTTGAGCTGATGGTGGCGAAGAAAGTCCATGAACTTCTGATAGTCGGATTCCGGCAGCCGCAGAATCTCCAGAATCCCGCGATAGCTCCCGTGGGCCTCTCGCAGCGCCACCCGAATGACGGCCCGGACCTGGTCCCGATTGAGGTTGCGATCCATGAACGGGGCGTAGACGGCCTCCCAGAAAGGCACCCGATCGACGACGATCCGCTGGAAGATTTCCTCCGCCGACGTTTCGGCCGTGCCCGTCCCGTAATGCATGTGCGCGAGAAAATGCTCCGGCTCGATCACGTCCCCGTCGGCCAGAGCAAAACCCATCGTCGCGATGCTCATCAATTCCCGGACGTTCCCCGGCCAGGAATAGGTTTCCATGGCCCGCAGCGATGCCGGAGAAAACCGCTTGTTGGTCGAGTACTGCCGGCGGAGCCGGGCGAGCGCATGTTCCAGCAGGAGGCGCCAGTCGTCTCCGCGCTCACGCAGCGCCGGCACCGTCAGCACGAAGTACGAGAGCCGGAAGTAGAGGTCGTGGCGGAACTGCCGGGCCGCGATCAGCTCCTGGAGCGGGCGGTTCGTGGCCGCCACGACGCGAACGTCCACCCATTTCGGCGAGTCCGATCCGAGGGGCTGGAACTCGCCGTTGGCCAGCGCGCGCAGGAGCATCACCTGGGCGCTCATGTGCAGGTCGCCGACCTCGTCGAGAAACACGACACCGCCGTTGGCGAATTCGAAGCAGCCCTTCCGGTCGCTCGACGCGCCCGTGAAGCTGCCCTTGACATGGCCGAAGAGCTCGCTGACGGTCAGGTTGCCCTCCAAGTACTGAGGACAGTTGACCGAGACGAACGGCTGCCCGCAGCGCGGCCCGAGCAGGTAGAGGGCCTGGCCGACAGCCTCCTTGCCGGAACCGCTCTCCCCCGTGATCAACACCGGCTCGCCGAAGGCGGCGATCTTCTGGATCTTCGACTGAAGCTCGAGAAAGCCGGGCGCAGCACCGATCATCTCGACCGCCCGCCGGTATCCCCATTGCTCGACCGAGAGGCGTCGCACGCGCGAGGCGAACTCGCTCATCGCTTCGACGTCCGATTCTCGGATTCTGTCGACGGCCATAGGGGCTCCCTCGGTTTTCAGGGCAATCCCCCTCCCTCGAACCCTGGGAGGGTGCTTTTCGCGAATTCTATGGCGAGACGAACCACCCGAGCCCGGCTCGAAAGATCGGCCGCCGCGGTCCTGTGACGCCGGCAACCGGCCGCCATCCCGGCGGGGTCTTATCATCCGAGGATGATCGGAGCGGCGGCCGCAGCGTTTCTCCTCAAGAGCGCGACCTCCCCCGCGGCACCGCTCGCGGAAGGGCCCGCGCCCGGAAGCTCGGCGCGATTCGCCGTCACGATCCCCATTGAAGTCGAGGCGCAGGGCCGGACCAAGGCCGCCCCCCGGGTCATTTCCGGGGCCTGGCCGCCGGAGTTCGAAATCCCGGACCTTCCCGACCGGGCGCGGCGAGGCAACGACGCGCCGAAGCTCGGGCCGAGCGGCACGAGAGCCGAGCCTGGCGAAGAGATCACGGCGCCGCGGCCCTCCGCGTCCCGCGGCGCCAACGAGAGAAGCGACCCCGCGCGATCGGCGTCCCGCGGTCAGCTCCTCCGGACGAAGGCCTCCGTCGTCCTGGCAGGATTCGGGGGATTGGCCGACGCTGGCGTCCGGCCGCCCGATCCCGTCGTCGCCGCCGGTCCCGATCACGTCATCGTCGCCGTCAACAGCGCGTGGGCGATCTACACCAGGTCCGGCTCGGAGGTCTTCGAGACCACGGCGTTCGGGTGGTTCCTCCCCGTGCTGACGCAGGTCCCCGACGGAGGCCTCCTGCCCTACGATCCCCAGATCGCCTATGACTCGGTTCGCGGCCGATGGATCCTTCTCTATTCCGCTACCGACACGACCTCCGAATCCTGGACGCTCCTCTCGGTCTCGAGCTCGAGCGATCCGACGGCAAAGTGGTACTCGTGGGCGCTGCCGGGGGACGTCAACGGGACGGCGCCCTCGTCGAATCTCTCCGACTTCCCGGCACTCGGCTGGGACGACACGGCGATCTACGTCGCTTCGAACCAGTTTCGGTACGCCGACCACGGCTTCGACTACGCGAAGGTCCGCATCCTCCCCAAGGATCCGCTCTACGCCGGCTCGACGACCGCCGCGTGGCTCGACTTCTGGAACCTCGCCGACCCGGTCACGGGAGCGATCGTGAGCTCCGTGCGCCCATCCCGAACCTTCGGAAGCCCCGGCGTCGAATACCTCGTCAGCAACAGCCCGTTTGCGACGCGCAACTTCGTGACGCTCTGGAGCCTGACGGGGGCCGCGACGGCGGCGCCGGCGATCAGCGGCGTGGACGTCCCGGTCGCCGCCTCGCGCGCGCCGATCGACGCGAACCAGAAGGGCGGCTCCCCCGGCGTCGCCGGCTGTCCGACGCCGTGCCGGATCGACACCGGCACGGGCGCCATCGCGTCCGCGGTCTATCGCCACGGCTCGCTCTGGTTCGCCCACGGCGTCGCGGACTCCGGCGGCGTCTACAGCCGGGCGCGCTACGCTCGAATCGACGTCGCGACGCAGACCGCCGTCGAGGACGCATCCTTCGGCGCCGACGGCTGCTGGTACTTCTACCCGGCCGTCGCCGTCGACGCGGGCGATGCGCTCACCATGGTCTTCGGGAGGAGCTGCACCGACGCCTATGCCGGGGTGGCGCTGACCACCCGCACGCTGCAGGACGACGCGCTCGCGCCGAGCGTCGTCGTCAGGGACGGCCAGGACTCCTATGTCTCGCCGATCGGCACGGCCAACGGCGCGTCCTCGCTCGTCAATCGCTGGGGCGATTTCTTCGGCGCCGCGTCGGATCCGGTCGACCCCGCGAAGACCTGGGTCGTCGGGCAGTACGCCGGCCCGCGCAACACCTGGAAGACGTGGGTCGCCGAAACGCAGGCCTCGCCCGGCGCGTGCGCGCCCGACGACCGGACGCTCTGCCTCGGGAGCGGCCGGTTCGGCGTCGCGGCGAGCTGGCGAAGGCCCGACGGCTCGAGCGGCGACGGGCAGGCCGTGCCGATCACCGGCGACACGGGCTACTTCTGGTTCTTCGCCGCCGAGAACATCGAAGTCGTCGTCAAGGTTCTCGACGCCTGCGCCGCCGGCGGACACCGCTGGGTCTTTCTCGGCGGCCTGACGAACCTCGAGGTGACGCTGACGGTCACCGACACCGTCACCAAGGCCGTCCGCGCCTACGCGAACCCGCCGGGCACGCCCTTTTCGCCGGTCGAGGACACGGCGGCGTTCGCCTGCCCCTGACGGAGGGTCTCACCGCGCCTGCCGTTCCACGATCTCCCGGAGCCGGCCGGCGTCGGCGTCGTTCGAAGCCGCGGCAACCCGGCGGGCTATGCTCGAAGACGCCCCATGGACACGACCGGCCGACCGCTTCCGTATCGTGCCTCGCTCCTCGCGCTCGCGGCGGCAGCCCTCGCGCTGCGCGCCTTCCTGATCTTCCGCGGAGGACAGAACTACTGGCCGGACGAGATTCGGTACCAGCGGTCCCGCGAGGCTGCGGCCGCGATCTCGCGGGGCGACCGGGCCGCGGCGCGGCTCGCCCTCACCCACGGCGATCACCTGCTCTTCGGAGTTCTCGGCATCGTCCCCGCGAGCCTCGAGCCGCTCACCGGCGACGACCCTCGGGTCCCCGCACTCTTCTTCGCGCTCTTTTCCGTGGCGAGTCTCGCCGCTCTGGCCGGCGTGACGCGGCGCCTCGGGGAGCCCGAGGCCGTCGCGCTGTTGTCGGCTGCCCTCTTCGCGCTGTCCACGACGCAGCTCTACGACGCGCGCCATCTGCTTCCCTACGACGCGTCGATGGCCCTCGGCCTCGCGGCGCTGCATGCGGGCCTCGCGACGTCTCGCCCCGCCCGCGCGTCGGCGGCGTGCGGCGTGCTCGCCGCCGCCGCTTTTCTGACCTACAACGGCTACTGGCTCCTCGCCGCCGTCGCGATGCTCGTGACCGTGCTGCGGCCTCCCCGCTCGCCGGCCGCGTGCCTCCGCCGGGCCGTCGTGACGGGGGGCGCGTTCGCGGCGACGACCGCCGCGATCGCCGTCGTCGTCTCGGGCGGCGTGCGCGCGTACGCCGGCGCCGCGTCAGCCTTCGCGCGGACCGCAACGCAGGGCGACTTCGGCGAGGGCTGGAGCCTGCCGTTCGCGTACCTCTGGCACGCCGAGCACGGCCTCGCCCTGCTGTGGGCGCTCTGCTTGCTCCGGGCCATCGTGAGGCTCGCGCGCGGCGATCGGAACGAGGCGCTCGGGGCCGGCGTCGCCGGCACGGTCGCGATCTACGCGGGACTCGTGGTGGCCTCCGTCGTCCTGCATCGCCTCGTCGTCTATGGCCGCCAGGTCCGGCAACTCGTCCCGTTTCTCTGCCTGATCTCCGCCGTCGCGCTCGACCGGACCTTTTCGGCGGCGCCGCGGCGGCGCCTCGCGTACGTCGCCGGCGCGGTGCTTCTCGCGCAGGCGGTCGCGAACTTCGCCACGCCGCTGCGCCAGGTCTTTCCCGCGGAATTCCGGAGGATGGCCGCGCGGATTCCGGTGCACGGATCGCCGCGCCTGGAATTCGTCGGCCACATCTACCCCGTTCCCTTCGTTCCGCCGCCCGTCGCGGGCACGGTCCTTCTCGAGCGGCCGCACCCTCTGGAATACCTCCCCTATCAGTACGAGGGCTACACGCCCCGACAGCGCGCCGCGCTGCGCATGACGGACATCCACATGCGCCTCGTCGACGCGTCGCCCTGACGCCGCCGGGCGCCCGCCGGTTTCGTCCGACCCCGTCCTTTTCCGCGTCCTGAAGGGCCTTTTCGCGACCCCGGGCCGACCCGAGTTCCATTAAGGAGACGCCGCCCCGGGCCTGGCCCGACCTCTGCAAGTTGCCGGAAGAGCGGGCTTTGCGTGTAATGAAGGGCCGCGGCGGCGCGTTTGCCAGTTCACGGGGCTGTCTTCGGAAGCCTCCGCGGGAACGGGCGCGGGACTCGGACGGTTTTGCTCGAGGAGGCAGCGTCGATGAAGTCCAACATTCCGGAAACCGAACGGGTCGTCGCCGATCCTCCCGGCTCGCCCGCCGAGGCCGAGCTCGAGCGGCAAGCCGGGAGCGACGCGCCTCGCCGCGCCGGTCACCGGGGGCTCTGGATCACCGTCGCCTTCCTGGCGCTCGTCGGCCTCGCGATCGCGGTGTCGCGCTCGGGCAAGGCGTCGGCGGCGCAAGCCGCCGCGAAGGCGAAGGGCCAGGCCCCCATCCCGGTCGTCGTCGCCGAGGCGAAAATCGCCGACTTCCCCGTGTACCTCTCCGGACTCGGCACCGTGACGCCGCTCGCGACCGTCACCGTGCGCACCCGCGTGGACGGCGAGCTCGTCAAGGTCGACTTCCGCGAAGGCCAGCTCGTCAAAGAGGGTGAGCTCCTCGCGCAGATCGACCCGCGGCCGTTCCAGGTTCAGCTCACGCAGGCCGAGGGCCAGCTCGCCAAGGACCAGGCGGCGCTCGTCAGCGCCCAGCTCGACTTGAACCGCTTCAAGGACCTGGTCGGGCAGGGGCTCGTCCCGCAGCAGCAGGTCGACGCGCAGGTCTCCCTCGTGGCCCAGAGCGAGGCGGCGATCAAGACCGACGAGGGGACGATCGACGCGGCGAAACTGAACCTGACCTACGCGAAGATCACCGCGCCCATCTCGGGGCGCGTCGGCCTGCGCCAGGTCGACCCGGGCAACATGGTGCACGCCACGGATACCAGCGGCATCGTCGTCATCACCGAGCTCGACCCCATCGCCGTCCTCTTCACGCTGCCCGAGGACAGCCTCCAGCAGGTCCTCGCCCAGACCCGCGGCGGCGCCACGCTGGCCGTCGAGGCCTGGGACCGCGACTTCAAGACGCTCATCGCGAGCGGCAAGCTGCTGACCGTCGACAACCGGATCGACCCCGCGACGGGAACCGTGCGGTTGAAGGCCGAGTTCCCCAACGCGAACGGCGCGCTCTTTCCGAACCAGTTCGTCAACGTCCGGCTCCTGATCCAGACGCTGTCGAAGGTCGTCGTCGTGCCGTCCGCCGCGGTTCAGCGGACCACGAAGGGCGCCGCCGTCTTCGTCGTCATGCCCGGCGACAAGGTCGCGCTTCGGTCGGTCGAGGTCCCGCAGCTGGGCGACAACCACGCGGTCATCGCCAAAGGCGTGGCGGCCGGAGACGTCGTCGTCGTCGACGGCGTGGACAAGCTGCAGGAGGGATCGATGGTGGTGGCGCGCAAGGCCGGAAGCGCCCCGGCCGCGGGCGCTCCCGCCGCGCCGAGGCCCTCGTGAGCCCGTCTCGTCCCTTCATTCTCCGGCCCGTCTCCACGTCCCTGATCATGGTCGGCCTGACGCTGGCCGGGATCGTCGCTTACAAGCAGCTTCCGGTTTCGGCGCTGCCGCAGGTCGACTACCCGACGATCCAGGTCATGACGTTCTATCCGGGCGCGGGCCCCGACGTCATGGCCTCCTCGGTGACGGCGCCGCTCGAGCGGCAGTTCGGCCAGGTGCCGGGCCTGAACCAGATGACCTCGACGAGCTCCGACGGCGCGTCGGTCATCACGCTCCAGTTCGACCTCGACCTGAACATCGACGTCGCCGAACAGCAGGTTCAGGCGTCGATCAACGCCGCAGGCACGTACCTGCCGAAGGACCTGCCGAACCCTCCGATCTACAGCAAGGTCAACCCGGCCGACGCGCCCATCCTGACGCTCGCGCTGACGTCGGACTCGCTGCCGTTGTCGAGGGTCCACGACCTCGCCGACACGCGCCTGGCCCAGAAGATCTCGCAGCTGCCCGGCGTCGGCCTGGTGCAGCTGACGGGCGGGCAGAAACCCGCCGTCCGCGTGCAGGTCAACCCGACAGCCCTCTCCGCCTACGGGCTGACGCTCGAGGACGTGCGGACGGCGATCGCCGCGTCGAACGTCAACCAGGCCAAGGGCAGCTTCGACGGGCCCGCTCAGGCGTACACGATCGGCGCCAACGACCAGCTCCTGTCGAGCGCGGACTACAAGCCTCTCGTCGTGGCCTACCGCAACGGCGCGCCCGTGCGCCTCCAGGACGTCGCCGAGGTCACGGACTCGACCGAGAACGCGAAGCAGGCGGCCTGGACCAACGACGTTCCGGCGGTCATCGTCAACATCCAGCGTCAGCCCGGCGCCAACATCATCCAGGTCGCCGACCGGATCAAGAAGCTCCTGCCGACGCTCCAGGCCTCGCTGCCTTCGGCGGTGAAGGTGACGATCCTGACCGACCGAACCACCACGATCCGCGCCTCGGTGCGGGACGTGCAGTTCGAGCTGATGCTGACGATCGCGCTGGTCGTCATGGTCATCTTCCTCTTCCTGCGGAGCGTCGCGGCCACGATCATCCCGTCCGTCGCGGTGCCGCTCTCGCTCGTCGGCACGTTCTCGGCCATGTATCTGCTCGGGTACAGCCTGAACAACCTGACGCTGATGGCCCTGACGATCGCGACCGGCTTCGTCGTGGACGACGCGATCGTCATGATCGAGAACATCTCGCGCTTCATCGAAGAGGGCGAGAACCCCCTCCAGGCGGCGCTCAAGGGCTCGGAACAGATCGGCTTCACGATCCTGTCGCTGACCCTGTCGCTGATCGCCGTCCTGATCCCGCTCCTCTTCATGGGGGACGTCGTCGGGCGGCTCTTCCGCGAGTTCGCGGTCACCCTCTCGATCACGATCCTCGTCTCGGGATTCGTGTCCCTGACGCTGACGCCCATGATGTGCGCGCGGATTCTCAAGCACCAGAAGCTCTCGGAGCAGAGCCGCTTCGCGCAGATCTCCGAGCGGCTCTTCGACCGGACGATCGACTTCTACCGGCGCACACTCGAGATCGTCCTCGAGCACCAGCCGCTGACGCTCGCCGTCGCCGTCGCGACGCTCGCCGTCACGATCCTTCTCTACGTCCTCATTCCAAAGGGATTCTTCCCGGTCCAGGACACGGGCGTGATCCAGGGCATCTCGGAGGCGCCGCAGTCGGTGTCGTTCCCGACGATGGCCGACCGGCAGCAGGCGCTCGCGCGGGTCATCCTGAAGGACCCCGCCGTGGAGAGCCTGTCCTCTTTCATCGGCGTCGACGGCACGAACGCGACGTTGAACAGCGGCCGCATCCAGATCAACTTGAAGCCGCTCGAGGAGCGCAAGCTCTCGTCGAGCGACATCATCCGGCGGCTGCAGCCGGAGCTCGCCCGGGTCGAGGGCATCACCCTCTTCATGCAGCCGGTGCAGGAGCTGACGGTGGAAGACCGCGTCAGCCGCACGCAGTATCAGTACAGCCTCGAGGATCCGGATCCGCAGGAGCTCGCCGAATGGGCGCCCAGGCTCGTCGCGGCGCTCCAGCATCGGCCCGAGCTCGCCGACGTCGCGACCGACCAGCAGAACCGGGGACTCAAGGCGACGCTCGTGTTCGACCGCTCGACGATGGCGCGCCTCGGCATCACGCCGCAAGCCGTCGACGACGCGCTCTACGACGCGTACGGGCAGCGCCAGGTCTCGACGATGTTCACGCAGCTCAATCAGTATCGCGTCGTCCTCGAGGTCGACCCGAGCTTCCAGAAGAGTCCGCGCGACCTCGACCACGTCTACGTGCACGGCGCCACGGACGTCGTCCCGCTCTCGGCCTTCGCCGCGGTCTCGGAGTCGCGCACGGCGCTCGCGATCAACCACCAGGGACAGTTTCCCGTGGTGACCGTGTCGTTCAACCTGTCCCCGGGCTATTCGCTCGGCCAGGCCGTGCGCGCGATCGAAGACGCGGGGCGGGAGATCGGCCTGCCGGCGAGCATCCAGGCGGGCTTCCAGGGAACGGCGCGCGCGTTCGGCGCGTCGCTCGTCAAGGCGCCGCTCCTGATTCTCGCCGCGCTCGTCGCCGTCTACATCCTCCTCGGCGTGCTCTACGAGAGCTACATCCACCCGATCACGATTCTCTCGACGCTGCCGTCGGCCGGCGTGGGCGCGCTGCTGTCCTTGATGCTCTTCCGCATGGACTTCAACGTGATCGCGCTGATCGGCATCATCCTGTTGATCGGCATCGTCAAGAAGAACGCGATCATGATGATCGACTTCGCCCTCGACGCCGAGCGCCAGGAAGGCAAGCCGCCGCGCGAGGCGATCTTCCAGGCGTGTCTGCTGCGCCTGCGGCCGATTCTCATGACGACGTTCGCCGCGCTCTTCGCGGGCATTCCGCTCGCCCTCGGCGGCGGCGTCGGCGCCGAGCTGCGCAAGCCCCTCGGCGTCTCGATCGTCGGCGGCCTGATCTTTTCGCAGGTCCTGACGCTCTACACGACCCCCGTGATCTATCTCTACTTCGACCGCCTCGCGCGCCGCGTGGCCGCCCGCCGCACCGCTCGGCGCGCCGCCCAAAGCGCATCCCTCTCCCCCCAGCGGGGGGAGAGGGCAGGGTGAGGGGGGGGTCCACTCGTGAAAACGCAGGATCTTCACGAAACGACGAAGGAACGCCCCTCGCCCCAGCCGGCCGCTCGCTCCGCGAGACGCGGCCTGCGGCCGCGGCCGGTGCTCCATGCAGCGAGGGGGAGACCCCTCGCGCTCCCCCTCTCCCGCCGGGAGAGGGGCTAACCGATGAGCCTCTCGTCGACCTTCATCGACCGTCCCATCGGGACGACGCTGTTGACGATCGCGATCGCGCTCGCCGGCATCGTCGCGTACTTCTTCCTGCCCGTCGCCCCGCTCCCGCAGGTCGAGTTCCCGACCATCCAGGTCTCGGCGAGCCTCCCCGGAGCGAGCCCGGAGACGATGGCGTCCTCCGTCGCGACGCCGCTCGAACGCCAGTTCGGCCGGATCGCCGGCGTCACGGAGATGACCTCGACCTCCTCGCTCGGGAACACCCAGGTCGTCCTGCAGTTCGACCTTTCGCGCAACGTCGACGCCGCGGGGCGGGACGTCCAGGCGGCCATCAACGCGGCGCGCGGCAACCTCCCCGCCGACCTGCCCTCGAATCCGTACTGGCACAAGGTCAATCCCGCCGACGCGCCGATCATGCTGCTCGGCCTCGTCTCCGACGTCGTCGACAAGGGCCGGATCTACGACATCGCCTCGTCGATCCTCCAGCAGAAGATCGCCCAGATCGACGGCGTCGGGCAGGTGTTCGTCGGCGGCGGCGCCCTGCCGGCCGTGCGCGTCGAGGCCAACCCCACGGCGCTGAACAACGCGGGCCTCTCGCTCGAGGACGTCCGCACCTTCCTCGCGAGCCAGAACGCCAATCGGCCGAAGGGGCAGATCGGCTCGGCCGAGCGCGCCTGGGCGGTGGGCGCGACGGATCAGCTCCTCAACGCCGGCCTGTACCAGCCGCTCGTTCTCTCCTGGCGCGACGGCGGCGCGCTTCGCCTGTCCGACGTCGCCAACGTCATCGACTCGGTCGAAGACGTGCGGACGGCCGGCGTCGCCAACGGCAAGCCGGCGGTCCTGATCATCATCTTCCGTCAGCCCGGGGCGAACATCATCGCCACCGTCGACCGGATCAAGGCCGTCCTGCCGCAGCTCCAGGCCGAGATCCCGCCGACGATCCGGCTCACCGGCGTGCTCGACCGCTCGACGACGATCCGCGCCTCGGTCCGCGACGTCCAGATCACGCTGGCCATCTCGATCGCCCTGGTCATTCTCGTCGTGTTCGCCTTCCTGCGGAGCGTCCGCGCGACGCTCATCCCGAGCGTCGCCGTCCCGGTCTCCCTCGTCGGCACGTTCGGCGCGATGTACCTGCTCAACTACTCGATCGACAACCTGTCGCTCATGGCCCTGACGATCGCGACCGGCTTCGTCGTGGACGACGCCATCGTCGTCATCGAGAACATCACGCGTCACCTCGAGATGGGTGTCGAGCCTCTCGAGGCGGCCCGGATCGGAGCCCGGGAGATCGGGTTCACGGTCTTTTCCATCAGCATTTCCCTCGTCGCCGTCTTCATCCCGATCCTCCTGATGGGAGGCATCGTCGGCCGCCTCTTCCGCGAGTTCGCGATGACGCTGTCGATCGCCATCCTCGTTTCCATGGTGATCTCCCTGACGACGACGCCGATGATGTGCGCCACCCTGCTCAAGAAGCCGAGCGAGGAGAAGCACGGGCGGGTCTTCCAATGGAGCGAGCGGGCGTTCGACGCGATCCTGGCGTTCTACCGGCGAACGCTCTCGGTCGTGATGCGGCACCAGCCGCTGACGCTCGCGGTGACCCTCGCGACGATGGCGGCGACCGTCTACCTGTACGTCCGGATCCCGAAGGGCTTCTTCCCGCAGCAGGACACCGGCCGGCTGACCGGCCAGATCCTCGCCGACCAGAACACGTCGTTCCAGGCGATGAACCAGCGCCTCGAGACCTTCGTCGCGATCATGATGAAGGACCCGGGCGTCAGCTACGTGCAGGCCTACGCCGGGGGGGGCAGCATCACGAACCAGGCCCGCATGTTCGTCACGCTGAAGGAGCCGCACGAGCGCAAGCTCACGGCCGACCAGATCATCGCGCGGCTGCGCCCGCAGCTCGCCAAAGTCCCCGGCGCGACCCTCTACCTGCAGTCGGTCCAGGACCTGCGGATCGGCGGCCGCCCGAGCGCGGCGCAGTACCAGTACACGCTGCGCGGCGAGGACGTGCGCGAGCTCCAGGACTGGTCGCCGAAGGTGCTCGAGCGGATGCGCAAGATCCCGGGCCTCGTGGACGTCAACAGCGACCTGCAGATCAAGGGCCTCGAGGCCTCGCTGACGATCGACCGGGCCACCGCCGCGCGCCTCGGCGTCACGCCGGCCGCCATCGACCAGACCCTCTACGACGCCTTCGGCCAGCGGCAGGTCTCGACGATGTACACCGCGCTCAATCAGTACCACGTGGTCCTCGAGATGGACCCGAAGTTCCTCGAGGGCCCAAAGGGACTCGACGTCGTCCGCGTTCGCTCGGCCGACGGCAACCTGGTTCCGCTGTCCGCGTTCGCCCGGTACGCACCGTCGACGGCGCCGCTCCAGGTCAATCACCAGGGACAGTTCCCCGCGGTCACGATCTCGTTCAACCTGACCGCCGGCACGTCCCTCGGCGACGCGGTCGACCGGATCCAGACCGCCGAGGCGGATCTCGGTCTCCCGGCGTCGATCCGGGGCAGCTTTCAGGGCACGGCGCAGGCGTTCAAGGATTCGCTCGCGAACCAGCCGCTCCTGATCCTCGCCGCGCTCTTCGCCGTCTACATCGTGCTCGGCATCCTCTACGAGAGCCTCATCCACCCCATCACGATCCTCTCGACGCTGCCGTCGGCGGGCGTCGGCGCGCTGCTCGCGCTGATGCTCCTGAAGGAAGAGCTTTCGGTGATCGCGCTCATCGGCATCATCCTGCTCATCGGCATCGTCAAGAAGAACGCGATCCTGATGATCGACTTCGCCATTCTGGCCGAGCGCAACGAGAGCAAGGTTCCCGAAGACGCGATCTTCGAGGCCTGCCTGCTCCGGTTCCGCCCGATCACGATGACCACGATGGCGGCGCTCCTCGGCGGCCTGCCGCTCGCGATCGGCTTCGGCACGGGAGGCGAGCTGCGCCGGCCGCTGGGCATCGCGATCGTCGGAGGCCTCCTCTTCTCGCAGGTCCTGACGCTGTACACGACGCCGGTGGTCTACCTGTATCTCGACCGCCTGCGCCTGCGCTGGGAGCGCCTGCGCCAGCGGCGGCGCGTCCGGCGCCCGGTGCTCGTCAAACCCGAACCTCGCGCCAGCCGGTAACGCCGGCGCTCCGGCGCGCGTTTCTCGCATGAAGGAAGGGACGATGAGATCGCGCCTCGGCGTGGCGGTGGCGTCGGCGCTGGCTCTGGCCGCGCCGGGGCCGCTCCTTGCCGGAACGCTGTCGGGGCGCGTGGTGGCGCCCGACGGGGGTCCCGTCGCCGGCGCGCCGGTGTCGTGGTACGCCGCGCGAACGCCCGACGAGGTCCGCGCCGACGCCACGGCGGGAGCGAGCCCGAAGCCGATCGGCCGGACGCGCACCGACGCCGAAGGCCGTTTCGAGGCGCTCGTCGACCCGGCCGGACCCTCCGTGCGCTTCCGCATCGAGCCGGCGGGCCTGCCGTGGGCCGCGCTCGACGGTCCCTACGATCCTTCGGAGACGACGCGCCTGCCCGACGTCGCGCTCCCCGCCGCGGCGCCGCTGTCCGGCCTCGTCGCGGGTTCCGACGGGAAGGCGATCGCGGGCGCGCGCGTCGTCGTTCGCGACGCGCCCGGCGCCGGCCGCGACGACATCGACGTCTTCGCCGAGGCCACGACCGGCGCCGACGGCGCCTTCCGCGTGGCGAACGCGCCGGCTTCGGCGCGTCTTCTGTGGGTGCGCGCGGCCGGCTGGGCGCCCGCGATGCGACTCTGGCGCGAAGCCCCGGACACGATCCGGGTCACGCTCGAGCGCGGCGGCGTCATCACCGGAACGGTCGTGGACGCCGGCGGCCGTGCGATCCCGGGCGCGCTCGTCCGCGCCGCCGACGTCGCGGCCGTCACCGACGCGCAGGGAACGTATCGCCTCGAGGGCGTGAGCGCCGGGCTGCAGTCGGTCGAGGCGAGCGCGGCGAAGAACCTCGTCGCGCGCCGCGGCGGCGTGCGCGTCGCGGCGGGGGCGCCCGCGTCGGCGGACCTCGTGCTCCAGCCCGGCGCTTCGATCTCCGGGTCCGTCGTGGACGCGGTGACGCGGCGGCCGATCGCCGGCGCGCGCATCGCCGTCGGACCGCCGCACGTCTCCTTCTCGCCCTCCCTGGATCCGAGCGCCTACGCCCGAGCCGACGCGCGCGGCCACTTCACGGCGAGCGGCCTGCTTCCCGGCGACTACGAGGTGCGTGCCGAAAAGACGGGCTACCTGCCCGCCTCGCTGCCGCGGGTCGCCGCCAGGAGCACGGCGGCCGCTCCCGCCTCGCTCGCCCTGACGCCGGCCGCGTCGATTGCCGGCCGCGTCGTCGACGCGCAGGGCAAGCCGGTTCCCGGCGCGGCCGTCACGCTCGAGCCGTCGCGCGGCGGACGCGGCCGCTTCGCGGCCTTCGCGGCCGGCTCGCGCGGCCCGCGCGCGGGGATGACGGCGCGCACGGGGCCCGACGGTTCCTTCCGCCTGGACGGCCTCCCGGCAATCACGAGCGGCGCGCCCCTCGTCGCCACGCATGCGGGCTACGCGCCCGCCGAGCGGCCGGGCGTGACGCTGAAGCCCGGCCAGACGCTCGCCAACGTCGTGCTCGTGCTTCCGGCGGGACTTTCCGTGAAAGGCCGCGTCGTCGACGCCGCGTCGCAGCCGGTCTCGGGCGCCGAGATCCGCGTCGCGCCGTCACAGGGGCAGGGACGCGGTCCGGGCCGCTTCCTGCGGCCTCCGGCGGCGCCGTCGACTCCGAACGCGGTCTCCGCGGCGGACGGGACCTTCACCGTCGCCGGCCTCGCCGCCGGCGCGTACGACGTCACCGCGTCGCACGACGGCTTCTCTCCCCGGACCGCTGCCGCCCTGCCCGCGCCGGCAAAGCTGCCGACGGGCTGGCCGCCCATCGTCCTCGCGCGCGGCGCCGCGATCACCGGCGTCGTCCACGACGACCAGGGCGCGCCGATCCCCGGCGCCTCGGTCTCGGCGCTCGGCGAAGGACTCGACCCGCGTCAGACCAACACCGATGGCAGCGGCGCGTTTCGACTCGACGACCTCGTGAAGGGCCGCCCGCTGATGCTGGCCGCGAACGCCCCGGGTTACGGCTTCACGTCGCGATCCGTCACGGCGCCCGCGGAAGGCATCACCGTCGTCCTCGGAAAAACGGGAACGATCCGGGGCCGCGTCGTGGACGCCGCCACCGGGGCGCCGGTGACGACGTTTTCCGTCGGCGCGTCGCCGGCCGCCCGCGGGCGGCGCGGACCCGGCGTCTTCGGGGGCGCCCCGTCGCAGGCGCAGTATTCCGAGGACGGAACCTTCGAGGTCACGGTCGCGCCCGGGACCTGGAACGTGCGCGCCGCCGCCGACGGCTACCGGCCCGCCGACATCGCGAACCTCGACGTCGACGCCGGACAGACGAAAGAGGGCGTGGAGATCGCGTTGAAGCGCGGCGGCGGCCTGACGGGCCACGTGACCGACACGCGCGGCAACCCGGTGTCGGGGGCGAGCATCGCCTGCTGCGACGCCGCGAGCGCGCGGCCCGGCGCGGCCTTCGGCGGCGACGGATCGGGGCCCACCGCGACGAGCGACGGCGACGGGCACTTCGCCCTCGACGGCCTGCCCGACGGCCACGCGACGCTCACCGTCACGCACCCCGACTACGTCACCACTTCGCGCGACGTGGATCCGGCGGCGACCGCCGACGTCGTCATCCAGGTCTCTTCGGGCGCCGAGATCTCGGGCACCGTCGTCTCGAGCGACGCGGGCCAGGCCGTCCCTGGCGCCTCGGTGACCCTGAACCCGGAAGGCGACTCCGGCACCGCCGTCGGCGCGTCGCAGACCGCGCAATCCGACGGCGGCGGCGGTTTTCGATTCGATCACCTGACCGCGGGCCGCTACCGCCTGACCGCGCAGACGAAGACCGCGTCCTCGACGCCCCAGGACCTCGTCGTCGCCGACGGCCAGCCGATGGACGGCGTGCGCGTCGCGGTCGCGACCGGCGTCGAGGTGGACGGTGCCGTGACGGGTCTTCCGGCGGGGCAGCTCGGCGGCGTCAACATCTCGGCATCGGCGACGGGATTCAACGGCTCCGCCGTCACCGCCGACGACGGCACCTTCACGCTGACGAGCGTGCCGGAGGGCGTCCTCCGCGTGACGGCGTCGACCTCGATGCCGAGCGTGCGCACGGTCGCCAAAACCATCGAGACCTCCGCCGACCAGTCGCCGATGAGCGTCGAGCTCGCCTTCCAGGGCGCGTCGCGCCTCTCGGGCCAGGTCACTCGCGGCGGCCAGCCGCTCTCGCAGTTCTCGATCACGGCCGTGCCGAACCCGCCCGACGGGTCGGGGCGCCGGTACACCGCGATGTCGGACGGCAGCGGCCGCTACGACATCGAAAACATGACCGACGGCAGCTACGACGTCACCGTGATCGGTACCGACAACCCGTATCGCACGACGATCGCCGTCTCGGGCGATACCAACGGCGACATCGCGATGCCCGCGGCGACGATCTCGGGCATCGTGACGGATTCGGCGTCCGGAGCGCCTCTCGAGGGCGCGACCGTCCAGGCGCAGACCGGCGCCGAGGCGACGTCCCAAGCCATCAAGCGGGCAACCACCGACTCGACCGGGGCGTACTCGCTGTCGGGTCTCGATCCCGGCGACTACCAGGTCTCGGCGCGCAAGGACGGCTACCAGCTCAAGACGCAGGCCCTCACGCTCGGCGGCGATCCCGCCACGCTCGACCTCGCGCTCGATCCCGGCGCCGGGCTTTCGATCCTGGCGGGCGACGGCCTGACCGGGATGCCGCTCGGCGGGATCATCGCGATCGCGTTCGGAGCCGGCGGCACGATCGCGTTCCAGGGCAGCGTCGCGCTCGACGCGACGGGCGCGGGCCAGATCCCGTCGCTGCCGCCCGGGCAGTACGCGGTCTACTTCTTTTCCTCCGGCTACGCCGGACGTGCCATGCCCTCGGTGACCGTGCCGTCGGCGCCGGTGCGCGTGACGCTGACGCCGGGCGGCAGCGTGCAGGCGCGCGCGAGCGCGGCCACGGCGGGACGGATCGTGGATGCGAGCGGCAACCCCGTCCTGCTCTCGCCCAACCGTCTCGACGGCAGCGTCACGGTCGCGCCGCCCGTCTCCGTGTGGCAGCACCTCGCGCCCGGCTCGTATTCCTTCCTGGTCCCGAGCGGCACGAGCGACACCGCGTATCCGTTCACCGTCGTCGAGGGGCAGTCGACGACGCTGGCCCTTCCCTGAGTGCCGCGGCTCCCCCGGGCCTTGGAACGAGAGGACTCGCCGGGAACGGAACTTGCACTTCCGAGACGTCGGAACGATGACGCGAAAAGAGGACACGAAGCGAGGATGACGCGCCTTCTTCTCGTCGGCGCTCCGGAAACGCGGACGCTGCTGCGCGCGCTGCTGGCCGAGCCTTTCGACGTGCTCGAGGCCGACGGCGCGGCTGACGCGGCCGCGAAGCTCGCGGGGGGCGACGTCCACGCGGTCGTCGTCGCGCCCTCGCGGCGCAAGAACGGCGAGCTCGCGCACCTGGCCGCCATCGCGGAGTCCGCCGGCTCGCGGCCTCCGCTCGCGCCCTTCGAGCGCTGGATCGCGTCGCTCCCCGAGGACGTGTCTCTTCGCGACCTCCGGGCGGCGGTCGAGAAGGCGCTCGTCGTCCGGGCCCTCGCGGCAGCGTCGGGTGTGGCGGCGCGCGCGGCGCGCAAGCTCGGCCTGTCGCGCAGCGACCTGGCCTACAAGATGCACCGACTCGGAATCACCCGCCCCGCGGACTGAGACCCGCGCGGCGGCGCGCTAGCGCGGCGTCTCGCCGGCCCGCAGGGTCAGCGTCGGATTCTTCACCGGATCGTTGACCGCGTCGAGCGCCGCGAAGACGATCCCGTTGTGGAAGAACCCGCGCTCCACCCGCGGCGCCTCGAGCGCCAGCCGCCCCGGACCCGCGACGCGAAAGACGCCCGACAGGCCGTTCTCGGCGAGGAGGGCCGCCGCGATGCGGGCGACGCGGTCGAGCGCTTCCGCGGTGGCCTCGCCGTCGCCGTCGGCGATCCGGAAGACGCCGCGCTCCGGCTCCTCCGACGCGATTCCCCGACACGGCAGCATCCGGGGCGCGAGTCTACTTGCCGGGCGCGCCTTCGGGAACCGACGGCACCATCCCGCGCAGGGCCGCCACGTACCACCGATCGCCTTTGCGCACCGCGATGACGGTCGACAGGCCGCTCCGCGTTGGCAGGAGCTTTCCCGAGGCATCCTTCATCCCGCTGATCTCGAAGGCGCCGTCGGCAATCGCCACGTCCTTGCGGAGGAACCGCACGCTCGTCAGCGTGTGCGCGAGCTTCGTGCCCTTGTAGAGCCCGGACCACTGGGCGTCGAAGGCCTTCTCGACCTCGGCCCGGCCGGTCGCGGTGCGTCCGGTCGAGCTGACGTAGTCCCCGTCCGTGAGCCAGAGATCCGCCAGCATCCTGGCGTCCCGCTTGTTCCACGCCTCCTGGAGCTGCGCGCCGATCGACCGGACGTCTTTCTCGTCGGCGGCGGTTCCGGAGGTCTGGCCGGAGAGCGGCAGGGAAAGCCCGACGACGAGAATCGCGAGAAGGAAGGTGCGCCGCGGGAAGGTCCTCATGCTCACCTCCTCGTGCCCAGAGGGCCGAGTCGCTTCGCCTCGGTTCTCTTTTACGCCGCCCGCGACCCTCGGTCAATAAAGGCAGCGTGTCGCGTTCATCGGGGAGACACGTGAACAGGCCGGCCGGCGGGGCTCAGCCGGAACCGATTCGCGAAACTGGTCTGCCCGGCAGGATTCGAACCTGCGACCCTCAGCTTAGAAGGCTGATGCTCTATCCGGGCTGAGCTACGGGCAGCGCGTCAATTATCGCCCCGGGGCAGCGTTTTCGACCGCGCGAGCTCCCCGTCGAGAGCGGCGAGCGCGGCCTTCACCGCGTCCGCCTGCGCCGCGGTGGCCGGGGCGTCGGCCGCGTCGAGCTGATTCAGGACCGTGGCGAGCGTCTTGTTCGTCTTCGCGAGGTCGGCCTCGAGCGCGGCCGCCGGGGAGCCGGGCTCGGGCGTCTTCGCCTTCCCGCCCCGCCCGTGGCGGGAGCGCAGCGCCTCGAGCGCGTCGAACGAGCTCGCCATCGCGCCGACGATGCGCCGCTCGAGCGCGAGCTTGTCCGAGAGAACGTCGGCAGGGACGGAAACGCGCGGGTCCGGCACCACGGTCAGCGGCTGCTCGAAGCGCTGTCCACCCGCCGTCAGGCGCACGGTGTACCGTCCCGGCACGACCATCGGTCCGCGCGGCTCGATCGGCGTGTCTTCCCCGTCGACGGCCGCGATCGTGAAGTCGTACTCGGCGGCCTTCGGCCGTTCGTACCGGAGATCCCACACGAGCCGGTGATGGCCCGGCGCGGCCGGCGGCGCCTCCTCCGGCTTGATCCAGCGCTCCGTGAAGTAGACGCGCGCGGGCGGCCGCGCGGGCGCGGTCCCGCTCGCGAACTCGCGCACGACCTCGCCGCGGCCGTCGAGGACCTCGATCCGCACCGGCCCGGAGAACGAGGGCCCGAGCAGGTAATCGAGGACGGCGCCCGCCGGCGGGTTCATCGCGATCGGCGTCTCGGGCGGATACGGCGTGTCGCGGCTCTCGTTCGAGCGGACGCGGATCGCGTCGGCCGGAGCGAACAGCCGCGCCGGGGCCGCGGCGGCTCCGCCGGGGAGCTGACGAAGCGGCGAGACGTCGTCGAGCACCCACATCGCCCGCCCCTGCGTCGCGGCGACGAGGTCGTTCCCGTGAACGGCGAGATCGCCCACCCACGCCGTCGGCAGGTTTGCCTGAAGCGTTTGCCAGTGTGCGCCGTCGTCGAAGGACACGAAGACGCCGGCGTCGGTGCCGGCGTAGAGAAGGCCCGCCTTCACCGGGTCGGCGCGGAGCACGGTCGTGAACCGTCCGGCCGGCAGGCCCGCCGTGATCGGCTCCCAGGTCGCGCCGCCGTCGTGCGTCCGGTACAGGTGCGGCGAGAAGTCGTCGAGCCGGTGCGCGTCGACGGCGGCGTAGGCCGTGCCGGCTTCCAGGGCCGACACGTCGAGCGACGCGATCTTGCTCCACGCGGGCAAGCCCTTCGGGGTCACGTTCTCCCACGTCCGGCCCCCGTCGCGCGTCTTCTGCACGACGCCGCTGTCGGTGCCGACCCAGATCTCCTGCGGGTCGCGCGGGGAGAGCGCGATCGTCCAGATCACGCCGAAGCCGCAACGCCGGGCGTTCTCGAGCGTCACCTCGCCCCCGCAACCCTTCGCGTCCGGCTCGGCGCCGGTCAGGTCGGGGCTTGCCTTCTCCCAGGTCTGGCCTCGGTCCCCGGACCGCAGCAGGTACTGCGCGCCCGCGTAGAGCGTGTACGGCGCGCGGCGCGACAGCGCGATCGGAAAGCACCACGCCCAGCGGTCGGTGCCGGGAACCGGCCGGCGTCCGTAGCTGCTCTCGACGGAGGGCGAGACGTGGCGCACTTCGCCGGTCCGCGTGTCGAAGCGCGTGATCGTGCCGCCGAGGCCCGAGCCGTAGACGACCAGCGGATCCTCCGGATCCGGAACGTCCCAGCCGCGCTCCTCGCCGCCGACCGGATGCCAGTCGCGAAACGTCAGCGCGCCGTAGTCGCTGCGGGTCGCCGCGCCCGCGGTGCCGCTGTCCTGCTGGCCGCTGTAGATCCAGTACGGGAACCGATCGTCGGTTTCGACGTGGTAGAACTGGCCGGTCGGCTGGTTGTACCAGTCGCTCCACGTCTTCCCGCCGTTGACCGACACGACCGTTCCCTGGTCCGCCGCGGTCGCCATGTACTGCGGGTGCTTCGGGTTGATCCAGAGGAAGTGGTAGTCGTCGCCCCCCGGCGCTCCCTTGAAGAAGGTCAGCGTCCGGCCGCCGTCGCCCGAGCGCCGGATCGACTGCCCGGTGACGTAGACGACGTCGCGATTCTTCGGGTCGACCGCCAGGCGATTCATGTAGCTCGAGGCGAGGCCCGGGGTCGCGTTGACGCGCGTCCACGTCGCGCCGCCGTCGTCGGAACGATAGAGCCCTTCGTCCGACGGCCCGGGGCGCTCCTCCCCCGCCGCGTCGACGAGCGCGTACACGCGTCCGCCCGAGGCCGCGGCGAGCCCGATGCGCCCCAGCGCGGAGGCCGGCCATCCGCCGCCCGACAGCCGCGTCCACGTGCGCCCGCCGTCCTTCGACTTCCAGAGCGCGCTGCCCGGACCGACCATCGGCTGAAAGTAGGACAGCCACGGATAGTTCCGTGCCTCCCAGAGCGAGGCGTAGAGGACCGACGGGTTCTCGGGATCCGCGGCGAGGTCCGCCCCGCCGGTCTTGTCGTCGACGAAGAGAACGTGGTTCCACGTCCGGCCACCGTCCTCGGTGCGATAGAGGCCGCGCTCGCGGTTCTCGCCATAAAGATGTCCGAGCGCCGCGACGACGGCGACGTTCGGGTCCTTCGGGTCGACGATGATCCGGCCGATCGCGCGCGTCGCCTCGAGTCCGACGTGCGTCCACGTGCGCCCGCCGTCGGCGGAGCGGTACACGCCGTCGCCCGAGGCCGCGTCGTAGCGCGCCTGGATCTGGCCCGTCCCGACGTAGAGCACCTTCGCATCCGACGGCGCGACCGCCAGCGCCCCGACGGATGCCGAGCCCGCGCGGTCGAAAATCGGCGACCACGTCGTGCCGGCGTCCTCCGTCTTCCACACGCCGCCGGCCGCTGCGCCGAAGTAATAAACCGCCGGCTCGTCCGGAACTCCCGCCGCGCACGTCGCCCAGCCGCCGCGGAACGGCCCCACGAGCCGCCAGCGCAGGTCGCCGTAGAGGGAGGGATCGACGGGCTGCGCCGCGAGAGCGGCGCTCCAACCCGCGAACAGACACAACCCGAGTTGCAGGAGCCGTCGAGTGATGTTCATCTGGAGTTCAGATCCTTCTGCGACCGAGAGCTTATCGAAGTGGGCGGTCGGCCCATGGCGGCTCCTCGATTCCCCCTTGTCACGGCGCCTTCCGTCGATATAGGAATAGGCCCCCGGAACGAAGAAAGGCGGGCTGCCAATGCGACGCACGATCCTCGCGGTTCTCGCCATTCCGGTGCTTTTCGCCTCGCTTCTCTCCGCGGCCGATTCCTGGGTCTCCCTCACCGGGCTCAGTTCCGGCTCCGGCGCCGAGGGCGTGCGATCGCTCGTGCCCATCGCGGGAGGTTATGCGCTCGGCGGGCCGACGACGACCTATAGCGTCACCGGACAGACGAACTATTCGAACTTCTGGCTCGTGACGACCGACGACCTCGGCAACGTGACGTCCCAGCGCAGCTACTACACCGGCACCGAGATCTTCACCAACCTCAACTCGATCCTCGCCACTTCGGACGGCGGGTTCGTCCTGGCCGGACAGACCGGCAGCGGCCCCGACGTACTGCTCGCGAAAGTCGATTCCTCGGGCGCCGTGGCCTGGAGCTGGCGATACGGCATCGGCGGCAGCTTCCAGGCGAACAAGATCATCCCGACGAGCGACGGCGGTTTCGCCATCGCCGGCCAGTGGAAGACCAGTTTCGCGCTGATCAAGCTCGCCTCGGACGGCAGCGTGTCGTTTGTCTCGCGCTTCCAGGGCACGGTGACGAGCACGGACAACGCCGCCGTGGACGTGCTCGAGCTCTCGGACGGCTTCCTCCTCCTCGGCAATCAGCTCGACCCCGTCAGCCAGTCGGACATCCGGCTGCTGAAGACCGACAAGAACGGCGCGTTCGTCTGGGAGAAGGTCTACGGCGGCGCGAGCAACGACCTTCCCTTCAGCCTCGCGGCGACCGGCGACGGCGGATTCGTCTTCACCGGAATGACCGAGAGCTTCGGCGGCGAGCAGGTCTGGGTCGTCCGCCTCGATTCCACGGGCGGGATCGTCTGGCAGAAGTCGTACGTCGACACCTACTCGGCCACGCACGCTTGCTTCGGCTACAAGATCATCGTGACCGCCGACGGCGGTTTTCTCGTCGCGGGCTCGATCGGAACGACCCACGCCGGCCTGTACAAGCTCGACTCCACCGGCACGCTGCAGTGGGCCAAGGCGTTCGCGCAGGGCGGCGGAGACACTTTCTTTCTCGACGCCCTGCAGAAGAAAGACGGCAGCTACGTGGCGGCGGGCACCGCCAACGGCGGGTTCTTCAGCCCGAACGACGACTTCCTCGTTCAGGTCGGCCCCAACGGCGAGTTCGTCGGCTGCCTGACCGACGAGTTCACTCCGACGACGCAGGTCGCGACGTCGGTCACGACCAGCACGGCGACGGCCATCTCGGAGACGGGCGACAGCCCCGCGTACACCACCTCCGACCCCGCCGTCGCGGAGCACGACACCGACGCGCCCGGCAGCGTCTGCACGAGCGTCCTGCCGGCGTTCCTCGTCCCCGGGACCCTGGTGACGGATGCGCATTCCAACGGCGAAACGGCGAGCAACGTCAACGGCGTGGCCGACCCCTTCGAGAAGGTCATGGTCCAGCCCGCGTGGACGAACATCGAAGGCACCGACCTCGTCCTGTCGTCGACGACGCCCATGGTCCAGGACAGCGGCCTCATGGACTTCGAGTTCGACACGACCGCCAACTACGGGACCGTGGCTCCCGGCGCGACCGCCGACTGCTTCGACGCCACGGGCGACTGTTTCGTGGGCGACGTCCCGCGCAGCGACCAGCGCCCCTCGCCGCACTGGGACGTGCACTTCGACGAGACCCTGAACGGCAAGTGGGCCTACCGCTGGACGATCCACATCGGCGGCAGCTTCGCCGACGTGTCCCTGTCCGACCAGTTCTACAAGTACATCGAAACACTGTTCCACCACGGCGTGACCGGCGGCTGCGGCGGTGGCGACTATTGCCCGTCGAATCCGGTGACCCGGGCTCAGATGGCGGTCTTCCTGCTGAAGGGCGAGCACGGCGGAACCTACGGTCCGCCCACGTGCTCGTCCACGGTCTTCACCGACGTGCCGTGCCCGGGCGGGACGTTCGTCGACTGGGTCAATCAGCTCGCGTCGGAGAACATCACGGGCGGTTGCGGCGGCGGCAACTACTGCCCGGGCAACCCCGTGACGCGCGGCCAGATGGCCGTGTTCCTGCTGAAGGCCGAGCACGGCGGCGGCTACGCTCCGCCGACGTGCTCCGCGACGATCTTCGGCGACGTCCCCTGCCCCGGCGCGCAGTTCGTCGACTGGATCAACCAGCTCTCGAACGAGGGAATCACCGGCGGCTGCGGCGGCGGCAACTACTGCCCGGGCCATTCCGTGACTCGGGGACAGATGGCCGTCTTCCTCTCGCGGACGTTTGCGCTGCAGTTGAACGCGATCCTGCCCTGAGACTCGCGACGAGCGCGCTGGCGTTGAAGAAAGCGAGGGTGTAGGCCCGGCTACATCTCCTCGAGCCGGACCTTCGTGTCGGCGTCCTTCCAGGCGACCTCGAACTGCGCTTCGGCCCACGCCGCGTCGGCCACCTTCTGCTGCGCCCTGAGCGCGGCCGCGAGACCGTAAAGCGAGCGCCCGTTCCGGGGATTTCTGTCCAGGTCGGCCCGGAAGACGCTCTCGGCCTCGGCGGCCTGGCCGTCGAGAAGGAGCGCGGCGCCGAGCGACTCGCGCGTCGGGTAGTACCAGGCGGCCGGCTCGTCGTAGGCGAGGGCGTCCTCGGCGGCGACGGCCTTCGTCCAGCTCGCGATCGCGGCCTTCCGGTCGCCGCGCGCCTCCGCGATCCGCGCGTCGAGAACGTTCGACGCCACGGCGAAGAGCGCGGCGGCCGTGTTCTGCGGCCCGGCCATGACCGCCGCGCCGAGCGCGTCGCGCGCCCTGGCGTAGTCGGCGCGCAGCGCCTCGGCCTTCCGGACGTCCCTGCCCGCGGCCGCGGCCATCGCCCGCGCGTAGAGCCACGCGACGCGCAGCAGCGGCAGCTTCGGGCCGGGGTCCGGCATCGCGCGGATCTCGTCCCATTGGTGAAAGCGCAGGGCGACGAACGTCGGCTGCAGCAGGAACCCCTCGAGCATCGCCATCTCCGGCACGCCGGGCAGGACGTCGGCAAAGAGGACGTCCGCCGCTTTTTTGGCCGCCGCGTGGCGGCCGGCCATCGACGCCGCCGCCGACTCGAAGTGGACGTTGTGGTTGTAATACATCATCGGGTACATCCCCGCGGCGCCCGTGTCCCGGATGTACGCGCGATCCACGTCGGCCGCCACGGCGTTCGCCTTCTCGGCCGCGTAGTAGCTGCCGGTGCGCATGTAGATGTGCGCCGGCATGTGGACGAGGTGGCCCGCCGACGGCACGAGCGTCTCCAGGCGCGCCGCCGACGCGAGCGCCTTCTCGGGCTGCGTCGAGGCCTCGACCGCGTGAATGTAGTAGTGGTTGGCGCCGGGATGGTTGGGGTCGCGCTTGAGGACCGACTCGAGCACGGCGACGATCTCGACCGTGTCCTCACCCGGCTTGCCGTCCGGCGTCCAGAGCTTCCAGGGGTGGAGGTTCATCAGGCTCTCGGCGTACAGCGTCGCGGCGTCGAGGTCGTCGGGGTACTTCATGGACAGCGCCTTCATCGCCGCCGCGTAGTCCCGCGAAAGCTGCGCCTTGTCGGCGGCCGCCGGATCGGCGACGTAACGGACCGACAGCGCCTCGACGTAGGCACGCTCGTTCTCGGCGGCCGCGGCCGAGAGCGCCTGCGCTTTCTCCACCTCGGCGCGCGCCTTCTGGAGCCGGTCCGCCTCCGGTTCGGGGTCGTTGTAGTTGGCGCCGAGGGCGAGCGCCATTCCCCAGTGCGGCATCGGCGACTTCGGGTCGAGCTCGGCCGCGCGCTCGAAGGAGCGGAACGCCTCTTCGTGGTTGAAGCCGAAGAGAAGCACGACGCCCTGGTCGAAGAACTTCTGGGCCTCGGCGCTCGACGTCTGGATCGGGTGCCGGTGCGAGCCCATGCCCGAGAGGAGCCCGGCCGGTTTCGGCGTGGGGGCGGGCGAGGGCGGTGCCTGGGCGAGGACCGCGGCGGCGCCGAAGCACCCGGCCGCGACGATGAGGATTCGGCGCATGAGGGCCTCCTTGCGGAATCGTTTCGATTCTACGGCGAGAAGCGGCGGCCGGCGAACTAAGGCCTTCCGCCTGAAAGGCTTCTCCCCTCCACCCACGACAGGGCCACCCGACCCTCGGATTTGGCCCGTCCCGACGGGCGTTGAAGGAACCGCGCGCTGTGGTATTCGTAGCCCTCTTTTGGCCCGGCCCGCCAGACCCGGCCGGTGCGGTGGAGGATTCCCGACATGCGTTACTCGAACTGGACCGGCCGCGGCCTGCTCCCGGCTCTCATCGTGGCCTCGAGCCTCGCGGCGGCCGCGAGCGCCCAGACCGCGGCGACGCCTCCGGCAAAGGCCGCGGCGAAACCGGCCCCCGCGGCGGCGAAGGCTCCCGCGGCGGTTCCCGGCAAGCCCGAGAAGGTCACCTCGGTCGAAGGCATCACCGAGTACCGGCTCTCCAACGGCCTGCGCGTTCTCCTCTTCCCCGACCCCACCAAGCCGACCATCACGGTCAACATCACCTACCAGGTCGGGTCGCGCCACGAGAACTACGGCGAGACCGGCATGGCGCACCTGCTCGAGCACATGGTCTTCAAGGGAACGCCCAAACACCCGAACATTCCGCAGGAGCTGACCGCCCACGGCGCGCGGCCGAACGGCTCGACGTGGTTCGATCGCACCAACTACTTCGAGACCTTCCAGGCGACGGACGAGAACCTGAAGTGGGCGCTCGATCTCGAAGCCGACCGGATGATCAATTCCTACATCGCCAAGAAGGACCTCGACAGCGAGATGACGGTCGTGCGCAACGAGTTCGAGCTCGGCGAAAACGACCCGGCGTCGATCCTCGAGGAGCGCGTCCTCTCGACCGCGTACCTCTGGCACAACTACGGCAAGTCCACCATCGGCGCGAAGTCGGACCTCGAGAACGTGCCGATCGCCCGCCTGCAGAACTTCTACCGGACGTTCTACCAGCCGGACAACGCCGTCCTTCTCGTCGCCGGAAAGTTCGACGAGGCGAAGACGCTCGATCTGGTCAACCAGATCTTCGGGAAGATCCCGAAACCCACCCGCCCGTTGCCGACCTTCTACACGCTCGACCCGACGCAGGACGGCGAGCGGACGGTGACGCTGCAGCGCGTCGGCGACGTCCAGGCGCTCGCCGCGGCTTACCACGTGCCGTCCGGCACCGACCCGTCGGCCGGCGCGGTCAACCTGCTCGAGCAGATCCTGACGGACACCCCGTCGGGACGCCTCTACAAGGCGCTCGTCGAGACAAAGAAGGCGACGACGGTCGGCGGCTACTTCATGGAGCTGCACGACCCGGGCTTCCTCATGTTCAACGCCGAGGTGCGCCAGGACCAGAACGTGGAGGACGCGAAGAAGGCCTTCGTCCAGACGCTCGACGCCGCCGCGGGCGCGACCCCCATCACCAGGGAAGAGGTCGAGCGCGCCCGCGCGACGATCCTCAAGAACGTCGACCTGATGCTGAACAACGCCGACCGGGTCGGCCTGAACCTGTCGGAATACATCGGCCAGGGCGACTGGCGCCTCTTCTTCCTGACGCGCGACAAGGTCCGGAGCGCCACGCTCGAAGACGTCCAGAAAGTCGCCGCCGCGTACCTGAAGCCCTCGAACCGCACGCTCGGCGTCTTCGTGCCGACCGCCAGGCCCGATCGCGCCGAAGTGCCGCCGCCCGTCGCGGCGGCCGTGGCGGTCAAGGACTACAAGGGCGACGCGGCGATCGCGGCCGGCGAAGCCTTCGACCCGTCGCCCGCGAACATCGAGGCGCGCACGAAGCGCTCGGAGTTGCCGGGCGGCCTCAAGATGGCGCTGCTGTCGAAGAAGACCCGCGGCGGCACGGTCGTCGCGACGATGACCCTCCGCTTCGGCGACGAGAAGTCCCTCGTCGACAAATCGACGCCGGCCGACATCGCCGCCGACATGCTGATGCGCGGGACGACGAAGCACACGCGGCAGCAGATCAAGGACGAGCTCGACCGCCTCAAAGCGCGGGTCACGATCGGCGGGCGCGCGACACAGGCGAGCGTCTCGATCGAGACGATCCGCGACAACTTCCCCGAGGTGCTCAAGCTCGTCGCCGAGATGCTCCGCGAACCCTCCTTCCCGCAGAAGGAGTTCGAAGAGCTTCAGCAGCAAAACCTGGCGGCGATCGAGCAGCAGAAGAGCGAGCCGAACGACCTCGCGCAGAACGTCTACGAGCGCCACGTGAATCCGTACCCCAAAGGCGACCCGCGTTACGTCGAGACCTTCGACGAGTCGCTCGCGGCCTATAAAGGCGTGACCCTCGACCAGGCGAAGAAGTTCTACGCCGACTTCTACGGGGCCTCGAACGGCGAGCTCGCCATCGTCGGCGACTTCGACGAGGCGGCCGTGGCCAGGCTCGCGGCCGACCTCTTCGGCGGCTGGAAGAGCCCGGCGCGTTTCGAGCGCGTGCCCCAGGTCTACACGGCCGTGGCGCCGGAGAACCAGTCGCTCGAGACGCCCGACAAGGCCAACGCCTTTTTCATCGCCGGGCAGAACCTCCCGATCCGGGACGAGGACCCGGACTACCCCGCCCTCGTTCTCGGCAACTACATGCTCGGCGGCGGGTTCCTGAACTCGCGCCTCGCCGTCCGCATCCGGCAGAAGGACGGCCTCTCCTACGGCGTCGGCTCGCGGATCCAGGCCTCGCCGCTCGACCCGGTCGGCTCCTTCACGGCTTCCGCGATCTACGCGCCGCAGAACGAGGCCAGGCTCGAGGCCGCCTTCAAGGAGGAAGTCGCGCGCGTGCTCAAGGACGGCTTCGAGCCGAAAGAAATCG
>DATJPZ010000094.1:0-24862 GCA_035506175.1 Thermoanaerobaculia bacterium
GCTCGGGTCGACGGCTGGCGCCACGCCGTGAATGGCGCGGGCGGCACGGTTGGCTGGTTCGCACTTTCACTCGTCTCCCTTCGCTATTGGTCAAAGCTGCGGAAGGAAGCGCGCAACGGCTCTCAGACATGACGGCGCCTCACATGCACGTGCAGCGGATTCGCTCATCGCCTTCGGCTCTTCGCTCGCTGCTGACGAGCCGCCCGTTAGGCGCCGGAACCAGCATCATGGCGGCCGCCCTTCTAGGCCTTGCGACCTGCTGCACCTCTTCGCAACAGCTCGTCAACTTCTCCCCCGGGGAGCCAAAGAACTACCTCTTGGTTCACAGCGGCAGCGCTCTCGACTTTGGAAAGGCGGACTGCATCAGCTTGGAAGTGATTCACGATTCCAGCGCCGGTTGTGATGCCCGAGCCTCGCTGCAGCGCCTTCTCCGCGAGCGGCTTCCCGAGCTGCCAATCTGCCGTAGTACTCGGGCTAACGCCCTGGTTGTTCAGGAGTACGAGACGGGGCGGGGCGTCTGCATTGATTGCGGAACCGGCCCGTCGGACCCGCAGTCTGGCTTTGCCTTCATCTCGGTCACCTTGGACGGAAAGCCAGAGGTCGCAACCGCGGAGTGGCAGTACTGGCGTGGTGGTTCTGCGATCTTTATGCTCGAACAGGTCGTGTCGGATCTCACGAATCTGTACATCCATGGGCTTTCGAAGCATGTGCGACCCGTCGCCTAACACGCGCGTGCCGCGGACTCGCTCGTCGCCTTCGGCTCTTCGCTCGCCGCTGACCCGCTACCCGTTAGGCGGCTCTATGGCCGTGCCTTAAAGGAGGGGAACAATGTTTGCAGCACTCTCGTCGGCTGTTGCCCTATCACTCGTCCTGGGATCGGCTTCAGATCCACGGGCGTTGCTTGTGGGTGCCTGGCGTGTTCAGGAGGAGATTGATACTCGCGCGGATGGATCGGTGGTGTCGGTAATTCCGCAGGGCTATGCCGGGCTCGTGATCTACACGGCCGACGGCTTTATGGCCGCAACGTTGATGCCGAAGGATCGGAACTGGGCGGTCGGCACCGCAACAGCGGACGAGATGCGCCAGACGCTCGAAACCGGAACGGCCTACTCGGGTCGGTATGAAGTTGACCCGAAGACGCACACCGTAACTCACGTCGTCCTCACGAGCATGGATCCAAGCGACGTAGGCCAGCGGCTAAGCCGGACGTACGCGTTGGATGGCGGCTCGCTATCTCTGTCTGGAAAATGGACGTATCAGGGCGAACCGCTGGGCTTCACGATCAAATTCACGCGTCTCAAGGCGGCACCATGATGCAAGTCGACCCTCCGTGGCCCATAAGGCCGCCCAACACGCGCGCGCAGCGGACTCGCTCATCGCCTTCGATTCCGCACTCGCCGCTGACCCGCTGCCCGTCAGGCGGCCTGTGGCTCAGGGTCGGACTGCTGGGAGCGTGTGCATTGATCATCGTGGGTATTCTGACGCCTGTAAATGCGACTGGCAGAGAGGTCGACGAGAAGGAGGCCGTAGAAAGAGTAGTTCGGCAGTCTGAAGGGGCGGTGGCGTCGCTTGACTGTTCCAAGATCGACTTTCACCTGGCTCCGGACGCGCGCTGGATCGAAAGGAGCTATCCGCAGCCCGCTAGTGCGGCCAAGTGGTGTGAACAGGCGAGAGTCGCGGGAGTTCGGATTGAATACAAGCTTCATGATTTCGACGTGCAGGTTCACGGCGACGTGGCATGGGTGACTTTGATCATCGACGGCTCATTCCACGCAGGCACGCCAGAGGCCAGGAAGCTGATGGGCCACGCGGCCGCCGAGCCTGCCGAGTGGCAGTCAACATCGGCAGAGAGCATCGTGCTGCGCAAGGTGGGCGGCAGCTGGAAGATGGTTCTTGGCCACAGTTCGATCGTGCCGAAGGTACAGGACACGCCTTGACGGCCGGCGAGTCGAGGCCGCCTAACACGCGCGTGCAGCGGCCTCGCTCATCTCCTTCGGCTCTTCGCTCGCCGCTGACCCGCCACCCGTTAGGCCGCGGGAGGCACTGAGATGCCCCGGGATGATCGCTACGCAAAGGAGTTTCTGGCTGGTTGGGGCTCAATGGACTTCAACGGCCACATGGCGAATTGGGCTTACCTCAACGTCGCTGCCGACGTCCGAATGGCGTTCTTCGCCGAGCACGGTTTCCCGCCTCGTGAATTTCGCCGGCTTGCGCTCGGGCCGGTGATGCGCAAGGACGAACTTGAATACTTTCGAGAGGTCGGGCTCCACGAGACGGTGTCCGTTACCTACGCGGTGCTCGCGATGAGTCCGGACGGTGCTCGATTCGTCGTTGAGAACGAGATTTGGTCCGCCGTTGGCGAGCGCGCGGCCACGGTCAGGTCGAGCGGAGGCTGGCTCGATCTTCGAGAGCGGAAACTCGTCGCGCCGCCGGCCGCCCTGCTCGAGGTCTTTCAGCGGGTCCCCCGAGCGCCGGGCTTTGTCGAACTGCCTGTTGCCCGCAGCGGCCCGGTTTCATGACGATGCACCCCGAGTCCAGGAGTAGGCGGCCCAACACGCGGGCGCAGCGGACTCGCCCGTCGGCTTCGCCACCTCGCTCGCCGCTGACGCGCCCCCCGTTGGGCCCCTGAAAATGACCTGCATCCTCAGAGTCACGGCGCCTGGAATCGCAGCTGCTGTCCAGGTTGTGTCGCTAAAGCCATATCGGCTTGAGGGCGACACGGCCCATTTCGATGTCAGCAAGGCAGGTTTCGGTGATTTGTCGAGCTCGATCGCGGACGCGATCGACTTCCTTCGGCGTGAGAAGGCCAGCGTGGACGCCTTGATGGCGCTTCCGAGCTCGGCCGGGTGGCTAGATTTTGGCGTCGAAAATCCAAATGAGCCCGCGCAGTTTCAGAGGCTCTCGCCTGAGCTCGTGTGCTTGGCGGGGAAGGCTGGGCTCGGGCTCGAGTTGTCGCTCTACATCATCGGGGAGCCGCAATGATCCAGCGGCGTAACACACGGGTGCAGCGGCCTCGCTCGTCGGCTTGGCCTCGCTCGCTCGCCGCTGACGCGCTGCCGTTAGGCGACGTTGTGAATAGGCGACCGTCGTGAACCCGTACCTGAAGACAGGTGGCCGTCTCGTAGGGCTCGTGGTCTTTGCAGTCGGCGTCTGTCTGGTCCTGGGCGGCTTCTGGCTCATCGCTGAAGCGATTGCAAATTGGTTCGGTGAGGGGCTCAGGTACACCCGCCCGCTCTGGCCGGTGCGCTGGCTCGAGGCGGGAATCATTTGCGAGGCCTTGGCCGTAGCTTGCTTTCGGTATCGCGCCAGACTCAAGCGGGAGGAGCGCAGCGGCGTTCAGATATGACGTCGCCTAACACGCGCGTGCAGCGGACTCGTTCGTCGGCTTCGCCTCCTCGCTCGCCGCTGACGCGCCAGCCGTTAGGCGGCCGAGACGCCTTGACGTCTTAACGTCGTAGCGTTATAGTTCGGGATCATGAGTAGCGCTAAGCGAGCGACGGTTTACTTCGAGCCCGAGATTCATCGGGCTCTGCGGCTCAAAGCTGCGGCGTCCGACAAGTCGATTTCCGACATGGTCAACGACGCCGTGAAGTTGACACTAGCCGAGGACGCAGAGGACCTGGAGGCGTTTGAGACTCGGAGGCGAGAGCCCAACGTCGATTTCGAGCAGTTCGTGAAGGCCCTCAAGCGGCGTGGCAAGTTATAGGGTTCTCATCAAGCCGTCTGCGGCCAGGGAGATCGAGGCCGTTGACCAAAAGAGAGACCGGCAGCGCATCGTGGCGAGGATTCTCGCGTTGGCCGACGAGCCCCGTCCTCCGGGGTCCGAGAAGCTCGCCGGCGAAACCGACCGGTACCGAATTAGGGTTGGCCGGTTTCGCGTTGTCTACTCGATCGCCGATGACGAATTATTTGTTCTCGTCGTGCGAATCGCTCACCGCAAAGACGTCTATCGATAAGCCGCCTAACACGCGGGTGCAGCGGCCTCGCTCGTCGGCTTGGCCTCCCTCGCTCGCCGCTGACGCGCTGCCCGTCAGGCGGCACGGCAGTACGCGCGTCCGCCCTTAGGAGACACTCGATGAGACGACAAATGCGAGGTTGGCTTCTGATCGCCGCCGTCAGCGTCTCGCCACCGGCGTCGTTGGAGCAGAGCACGGCTGTGCCCGACTGGGCTAACAGGTTCCTGCGCTCGTGGTATGCCGCCTACAATCGAGGCGATGCGGCGGCCGTCGCCGGGTTCTTTTCGCCGGACGCTCGCCTTGCGCACTCGAAGGGGCGCGCGAACATCCAAAAAGCCTTGGCGGCTGATTTCGCCAGGACACAGTTTCAGTGCGCAGGGAGCTTTGCCGGATTCAGGGTCTTAGGGGACCTTGCGGTCGGTTGGGGTGGTGAGTCGTGCCGGGAGACTCATCGCCTCGACGGGCGGGCGACGGATACAAGAGAGCAGTGGCTCCTCGTGTTCGAGAGAGTTGACCCTGGCCAGTGGCTATTGGTGCTGGAAACATACGAGCCCCTGGAGTAGCAGGATGCGCCATGCAGTCAGGAGGCGTCGTGATATTTGTGGTGCCGCCTAACAGGCGGGTGCAGCGGACTCGTTCGTCGCCTTAGGCTCCGCACTCGCCGCCGACGCGCCACCCGTTAGACCGCAAAGCAGATCATGCAGACGATCTTCCCGCTTCTCAGGTATAACGATGCCCGTGCGGCCATTCAGTGGCTATGCACGACGTTTGGGTTCGTGGAACTGTTCTCGGTTCCAGAGGCTGGCCTGGTCGTGAGGCATGCGCAACTCAAGCTCGGCACCAACATCATCATGATTGGGTCCGTTAGGCCCGACGATGCGATCTCGAGCCCACGGGTATTGGGCGCGGCGACTCAAGGGCTCTATGTGTTCGTGGCCGACGTGGATTCCCATTTTCGGCGTTCACAGGCGGCCGGTGCCGAGGTCACGAGCCCGCCCGAAGACACCAACTTTGGATCACGTGATTATCACGTGCGCGACCTGGAGGGACATCCGTGGACCTTTGGCACGTACCTTCCCGATGTAGCCGCTGGATAGCGGGATAGGCGGGCGATGCATGGTCACGTGCGGCCTAACACGCGCGTGCAGCGGACTCGCTCATCGCCTTCGGATCCTCACTTGCCGCTGACGCGCCACCCGTGAGGCCGCGTAAGGAGGGATCGGTGAAAGTGCTCAAGTGGATGGTTGCCGTGCTACTGGCCGTGATGCCTGTGACCGTGCCGGCCGCACCGGACGAGGCCCCCGAGATCCGGGTGACCTTGCATCCCGCGGGAGACTATGTCCCCGCCGGGTATGCGGCTGACGCTTACACCTTCAAAGTGATTGCGTCCCTGGGAGAAGTCAACGAATCCAAGCTCGGCCTGTCTACCGAAGTCGTGCTTCAGCCAGGTCACACGAAGGCGGTTTATCGCGAGAATGGAGATCTGAGGCTGGAAGGCAACGCCAAGGTTGACGAGTCAGGTCAACTGATGTACCGCCTCACGTTGCGGCGCGGTGAAGTTCGACTCGCGACCGCGACCTCGGCGGTGGTGTGGGGTGGCGGCGACGACTGCCATTCACATGAGCCTGCGCCGCGATGAACGAGTCGCGGCCTGACACGCGCGTGCAGCGGTCCGTTCGTCGGCTTCGGCTCCTCGCTCGCCGCTGACGCGCCACCCGTCAGGCGGCCCAAAGGCATCTTGCGGCCCCCGGGCTCGTATACTCATTGTAGATACGGAGGCGTCATGAGAACGAGGGTGCAGAAGTGGGGAAACAGCCTGGCAGTGAGAATTCCGAAGCCATTCGCCGAGGGCGCAGGTTTGAAACCGGCGACGGAGATCGAGGTGTCGTTGGAGAAGGGGACGTTGCGATAGTCGGCGGTTCGGCCGCGATGGGAGTTGCGAGGGCTCGTTTCGAAAGTGACGACGCGGAACCGGCACGCCGAGGCAGACTTCGGGAAACCGGCTGGCCGGGAGTCCTGGTAGGCAGGAAATGGCGTACGTGCCCGAGCGCGGCGACATCGTCTGGATCAGCCTGAATCCTCAGGCGGGGCACGGGCAGGCTGGACGCAGGCCTGCCGTGGTCGTCTCGCCCAGGTCGTACAACGGGAAGGTCGGCCTGGGCCTCTTCTGTCCGATCACCAGTCAGGTCAAGGGCTACCCTTTCGAAGTGGCGGTGCCGCAGGGTCTGCCTGTTGGTGGGGTAGTTCTGGCCGATCAAGTGAAGAGCCTGGATTGGCGCGCACGAAAAGCCGAGCGCGCGGGTCGGCTCCCTGCGGACGCGAGTGATGAAGTCCTGGGCAAACTCGGGGCCCTGTTGGAGCCTTGATGCAAGGGTCGCCTGACACGCGCACGCAGCGGACTCGCTCGCCGCCTTCGCCTCTTCGCTCGCCGCGGACGCGCCGCCTGTCAGGCGCCGGTAGACAGAGAGGAACTCATTCATGACCAATGCATTCCTCTGGATGGCCTTCGTCGCATTCGGCTCGCCGGTCGCCGGGCCAACTGCGGCCGACTTGGTCGGAACGTGGCGGTACGTCGGCGAGGTGGACCGGCACGCGGACGGCACGGTTGCCGATCTGGTGCCTCGCGCCGGGTATGAAGGGTTGCTCGTCTACACGGCGAACTGGTACGTCACAGCCCAGATCTATCCGAAGGGCCGAACGTGGAAGCCTGGCTCCGTAACTCGCGAGGAGCTACAGACGACGTTTGATCTGTCCGCGTCCTATTTCGGGACGTACACCGTCAATGCGGCGGCTGGTGAGATCACGCACCATGTCCTGGCCAACCTGGATCCTACGGGGTCGGGATGGGATGACGAGAAGCACTTTACACTCTCAGGTGACACGCTGGTTCTCAAGGGGATCTGGGAGGTTCGTGGCGAAGAGATCAGGTACGAAGTGACCTGGCAGCGCGTCCGATGACACCGTCGCGCCTGACACCCGGCGTGCAGCGGACTCGCTCGTCGCCTTCGGCTCTTCGTGCGCCGCGGCGGCGCCGCCCGTCAGGCGCCGGAAGGGGCGTCCGGTCATGGGGAGCAGCGAGAGTCGGCGTCTGCGTCCGCTTTGGCGTTGCCCCAGGTGCGGCCGGCGATTCGCCAATCGTCGTCGGTCTCACTTCTGCGGCTCGAGCCAGCCGCTGGCGAGGCACTTTGCCGGGAAACCGGGCGCGGTCGAGGCGCTCTTCGGGCGAGTCCGCACCGTGGTCGAGTCCTGTGGTCCCGTCACCGTCCTGTCGGAGAGGACTCGAATCGCCTTCCACGCTCGGATGTCGTTCATGGCGATCATGATTCGGAAGTCGGGGCTTCGTGGTCATTTCGTCTTCGCGTCGGTTCACGAGCACGCGCGCTTCGCGCGGGTGGAAACCATCTCCCCGCGCAACCACGTGCATCACTTTCGTTTGGCCGACCCGCGCGACATTGATGCCACGTTCAGGTCGTGGGTATCGGAAGCCTATGCCGTCGGGATGCAGCGGCACCGATCCTGAGGTGCCGAGGCCTGACCCGCGGGTGCGGCGGTGCAGCGGCATCGTTTCGTCGTCTTCGGCTCCGCGCTGGCCGCTGACACGCTCCCGGTGAGGCGGCCAGACCGATCGCGTCGGCCTGGGAGAGGAGGAGGACGTCGATGACTCGCCTTTTCAGCGGACGGACCACGATGGCGGCAACCGCCCTGGCTGGCCTCCTTGCGATCGGCGCTGCGGACGTCGTGCTGACCAGTCCAGGCCGTGACGAGTCGCAAGTCCTGCTTGAAAGCGAAAAGGCATGGGCAAAGGCGGCGCTCGACGGCAACGCCGACCTGATGTCCAGCTACATGGCTGCGGAATATCTGGAACTCGTCTGGGAGCCCGCGGCGCCGGGTACCGCGGCGCACTGGCGTGCCGTCACGAAGGCGAGCTGGGTGGACTCCGTGCGCAGCCGCAAGGAGGTATACACCTCGGTCGAGCTGCGCGGCCTCACCGTCCACGTGCAGGGCAAGCTCGCGGTCGTAACCGGCGAATACGCGCAGAAGGGTACGAGCGACGGGAAAGACATCTCCGCGTCAGGGATCTATGCGAACACGTGGGCGAAGCGAGACGGCCGATGGCTGGTCGTCCACAGCATCTTTCCTTGAGTGCGGCGGAGGGCAGAGAATCGACCCGGAGTCGTCGGGGGCAAAGATGTTGAAGCAGGCCATCGCCGCGGCTGTTCTCGCGAGCTGGTCCATGACCGCTCGAGGCCAGGAGACGCCGCAAGCGACCGTTCACGTAAAGGTTGAGACCATTCCCGCTCGAGTGGCCGACGTCAGTTCAATCGATGCGATCGTGCGTGCGATGTACGAAGTGATCTCGGGGCCGCGAGGGGCTCCGCGTCAATGGGCCCGGGACCGAACGCTCTACCTCCCCGGCACCCGGTTCATGTGGACCGACCGGGAGGGGCCCGGGCCACCACGCCTGATCAACGTGGATCATCAGGGAGCGGTCGACCTTCTCGACAAGGACATGGTCGCGGAGGGCGATTTCTCGCGAGAGATCCACAGGACGACCCAGGCGTTCGGGAACGTGGGTCATGTCTTCAGCACATACGAGTCCCGACACTCGTTGAACGGGCCCGTGGTCGGGCGTGGAATCAACGATCTGCAGCTCGTGTACGACGGGCGCCGCTGGTGGATTACCGCCCTGTCGTTTGATGAGGAGGGACCTGGCCGGCCTATTCCAAAGGAGTTCCTCCCCGACAAGACCAACGGAAGTCCATAGGGTGCGTCATCTCGCCGCCCGTCTAAAGCGCGGGCGCGGGGGATTCGCTCGTCGCCTTCGGCTCGGCGCTCGTCTCTGACGGGCCGCCCCTCAGGCCGGCCAGGGCACGATCCAACGTGAAACAGCCCCGGCCGGCATTTGAGCCGTGCCGGCCGGGGCGAGCAGCGCGCCGAGGTCAGCCGTGTGGAGCGATTGCCCGCTCGCTGACGGCGTGCCACGGGGGATCGAGGTCGCGACCGGTCAGTCAGGCGGCCGGCCTCGAGGCCGACGAGCTCATGACCGTCCCACGCCCGCGCCCAGGGCGACGAGAAGCTCGTCCAGTTGCTCGAACGTCTCTTTCATTGCATCCGCCGCCCCGGTGCCGGCAGCGTCGAGAGCTTCCTTCGAGGGATAGAGCTCGCGCATGACGAGGAGCGTCTTGCCGCCTCGTTCCTCGAAGGTCACCGTCGTGACGGACCCCTCGTCGCTCTCCTCATTGGTCCAGACGAGTCGCGAGTGAGGCGTCACGTCCTTGTACGTGCCGAAGAATGCCGCCCGTGAGTCTCCGTGCGCGAACTCCAGACGGTACCTGCCCCCGACGCGAACGTCCATTTCGCAGGAAAGCAGGGACATTCCCATCGACTTCGGCACCCACCACTGCTTGAACAGCTCGGGCCGGGTCCACGCCTCGAACACGAGGCGCGCCGGAGCGTCGAAATGTCGTGTGACGACGACCTCACGCTCGGACGTTCGTTCCACGGTCGTGCGGCTCTTCATCGGCGTGGCCTCATTCTCTCTTCTTGCGTCCATCGACCTTCTCCTTCCGTTTCAATTCCTCGACGACCTTGTCCAACTCGTCGAAACGCGCGTCCCACAGCTGGCGGTACCTCTCGAGCCATGCCGTCTCCTCCTCCAATCGGCGCGGGCCGAGCCTGCAGGTCCGCACGCGCCCGAGCTTTTCCGTCGTGACGAGCCCGGACTGCTCCAGGACGCCGACGTGCTTCTTCATGCCCGTGAGGGTCATGTGGAACTTCCCGGCAAGTTCCGTGATCGAAGCGTCGGAACGGCCGAGCTGCTCGAGGACGCCGCGTCGGGTGGCGTCCGCAAGGGCGGCGAACGAGGCATCGAGGCGGACTCGCAAATACTGAACCATCAGGTTCAGTATAAGACGCCCGGGCCCGGCAGGCAAGGGGAGTCCCACCGGGGGCCGCGTTTTCGACGGCGGTCGTCCCCGCGGGCGGGCTTGCCGGGGAGAACCGACGTCCGGGAGCGGTTCGGCGCCCGCAACCGGAGATCCCATCGGATGGGAGCCGGTGAGATGATCGGGGTGTCTTCGAACCGAGCGCGCGGATGAGCCAACGTGGCGAGAGCCTCGACCCGGCCAGGATGCCAGGCGTGGCATCGCGGCGGAAGCTGCGGGCCTCGCCCGGGAGAGCTCAGCGCGGTCCGGAGTCCGAGAATCTGCGGCCGTCGAACAGGCGCGCGCAGCGGACCCGTTCATCGCGTTCGGCTCCTCGCTCGAAGCCGACGCGGTGCCCGTCAGGCGGCGCGGAGTGACTTCCGTGCGGGAGCGCGAGTTGACGTACGAGGAGTGGTCGCGGCTTTCGCGGAGGCAAAGGCTCGGCATCCTTCAGAAGGCGTGGGATCCTTCTCGGCCCGCGCGAGGCGAGGCGACGCGAGGCTGCATACTCGAGGCATTCGGGTCGGCGCATCCCCGGTTGCTCGAGCGCGCCGTCGCGGGAACCGCGTTTTTCTCGGCAACGGGCTGGAGCATCGCCGTCGTCGTGGCCGATCCGGCGGTTCGAGTACCGAAGCGCTTCGACATCTTTCCCGTAGTCAAGGGCCTGGCTCGAGACGCGAACGGTCCCTGGGAGGCGGTCGAGTGGGTATGGCGCTAGAGGCCAGGGGCGAGCCGCCCGACACGCGGGTGCGGCGGACTCGTTCGTCGCGTTCGGCTCCTCGCTCGCCGCTGACGCGCACCCCGTCACGCGGCTTTGCGTGGCGCCGGGGTTTCGGCTCGTGACCGCTCACACCCGCGATCGGCCGCCTGGCGTCACGGCGCTCGGATGCCTGTTTGCCCTCGGGACGCTGGTCAGCGGGCTCTCGATGATCTCGCTGCTCACTCCGGGTGGAGCTCTCGAGCCGATGTGGAGGCTGAACCCTCGCGCTCGCGAATCCTTCACACGAATGGGCGCCTGGGCGCCGTTGCTTCTCGGCGTGGTCTCGCTCGCCTGTGCCGCGTCTGCCTACGGATTCGTCGCCGGCAAGCGCTGGGGATACAGGCTTGCCGCCGGCGGCCTGCTCGTCAACCTCGCGGGTGATGTCATCAACGCGGCACTGGGAATCGAGCCCCGCGCGTGGGTCGGCGTTCCAATTGTTGCCCTGATTCTGTGGTATCTCGCTTCGCGCCAGGTCAGAGACTTCTTCGGGCTCCTCGACACGGAAGGGGCCTGACACGCGCGCGCAGCGGACTCGCTCGTCGCCTTTCGCTCTTCGTTCACCGCAGACGCGGCGCCCGTCAGGCGCGCGAAGGACATCGTGACAAGGGGGAGACACGTGAAAACAGACCGATCGTGGCACGACACCATCCGACCCGCAGCCGTCGCGACGATGCTGACGATCGCCGGTTTCATCCCCTGCACGGCGCGGGCGGAAGAAAAAGTCGATCTGTCGGTGACGGTGTACCAGCCCGGCGGTGGAGAGCCCGGTGTGCCGATCCTGGTACGCCTCCGGGGTCGAGACGGCAAGGCGATCGCGGAGGCGCGCACGAATCCGGCTGGCCTCGTGCACATTGCCTTGACCTCGGTCGAGTTCGAGGCGGCAGCCACGCTCGAGGCCATTCTGGACCTCGGAGCCGGCCGGAAGGTTGGCGTCATGGATACCGTCAACACTGGCTGCAACGCCTACGAGGTATTCCTGCCGCAGTTCAGAGCGTTGCAGTGTCACGGAAATATCGAGAGAGGGCGCCAGCCGTAGCGTGCTAGGCCCGCCCGTGGGGCGGTCCACGAAAAGCCATGCGAATTCTCAGTCGAGAGGGCGGGCGCTGATCGAGTTGGCCGCGGAGCCGAAGGGAAGAGATCGGTCCGGTGTTCCAGCGCGAGGGTGCGGATCCCGTCGCGTGCGACCCGAGCGGCAGCAATCCTTGCCGTGCGGCGGGGTGAGCGGGCCCGAAGCGCGCGCGCACCGGGCTGGTTCGTCGCCGGCATGACCGCGACGCCGGCGGCCGGGCGACTGCTGGTCGTCGATGCGCTCCGAGGGTTTGCCCTCTTTGGCGTGTTCTGGGCGAACCTGCAGATCTTCGCCGGCTTCGACTACATGACCGACGAGAACCGGATGTCGTTGTTCCATGGCCGGCTCGACACCGTCGCCAATCTGATCGAACGGTTCTTCGTCGAGAACAAGTTCATGGGGCTCTTCTCGTTTCTTTTCGGCATCAGCTTCTGGCTGTTCTTGAGCCGGGTGAGCGGCCGGGAGACTTCGGCAACGACGCTCTTCCATCGCCGGATCTTCTGGCTGTTCGTGATCGGGGCGATCCATGGCTGGCTTCTGTGGTGTTTCGACATTCTGCGTTTCTACGCGCTGTGGGCGGTGCTGCTCCCGCTCTTCGTGCGAACCCCGCCGAGGCGTCTGCTCCGCCTTGCTCTGGCGGCGAGCGTGCTGATCCCGGCGCTCGTCGAAGCCGCGGCGGCGGTCGTGAGCCACAACGCCGCGATCGACTACGACGCGCTCGCGCTCGCCGCATTCAGCCGGGGGAGCTACGGCGAGGTCGTGAAGGCAAACTGGCGTTACGACTGGCATCTGACCCTCTCCGTCGGCCAGGTCAGCTATCAGTTCGCGATTTTCGGGCGGCTGCTCCTCGGGCTCTACGTGGCCCGCGTGCTCGACCTGGAGAACCTGCGCGGGCATCGCACCCTGCTTCGGAAGGTCCTTCTGACGGGAGGACTCGTCGGCGTCGTCGGAAGCAGCATCTTCGCGGGGAGGCTCCTGGCGGGAGATCCTCACGATCCGTGGCTCGCTTTCTGCCGGGAGTTTCTCGTCCAGGGCGGCCAGCTCGGCCTGACGCTGGCCTACGCTTCCGCGGTGGCTCTGGCATTTCTCGGAGAGCGCCGGCGGCGGGTGGTGAGCCCGCTCGCCCCGATGGGCCAGATGGCGTTGACGTGGTATCTGGCCCAGACCCTGTTCGGTATCTGGACGTTCTACGGTTTCCCGCACGGGCCAGCGCTCATGGGTAAGGTGGGGCCGGCGCGACTCGCCGCCCTGGCCGTCGCGGGCTACGCCGTACAGGTTGTGCTGGCGCGAGCCTGGATGACGCGATTCCGCTTTGGACCAGCAGAGTGGTGCTGGCGGAGTCTGACGTACGGCAAGCCGCAGCCTTTCCGCCGGACGGTGTCGGCAAGAGCGTCCGTTCGAGGCGGAGCCGCCTGACATGCGCGTGCCGCGGTCTCGCTCGCCGCTGGCGCGCCACCCGTCGGGCCCTGCGAGGGCCCGGTCGATCTCTCGACGCCTGGGAGGAACGAATGGAAAACACGCGACACGTTGAGGTGGTCAGGGAGCTGTATGCGGCGTTCGGGAAGGGGGATGCTTCGGCACTCCTGCAATGCCTGACCGACGACGTCGTCTTCACCATGCCCGAAATGCCGGGCGTGCCCCTGAGCACCCGGTATGTCGGAAAGCGGGGCATCGAGGAGTTCTTGAGGGATCGCGCCCCCGTCCTCGAGTATGACGAGTTCGAGCCGCGGCGCTTTTTCTCCGATCAAGACACCGTCCTCGTCCTCGGTGAAACTGCCGGCCGGGTCCGGACCTCGGGCCGGAAATTCCGGTACACGTGGGTGCAACTCTTCGAGTTCGGGCCGAACGACCTCATTCGGCGCTTGCATGAGTTCCTCGACACGAACGTTCTGGTCAACGCATTCGCGTCCCGAGGCCGGGGCAGCGGGGATTGACCCCGGCGCGCAGCGGACTCGCTCGCCGCCGAAGTGCGGCTCGTTGGACGACGTCAGGAGGGGAATTCGGGCGTGAACGTCTTCGAGAAAATCGCGACCTTCCTTCTTCGGGGCGTGGCCTGAGAGGCCCGCGCGCCGGATTCGCTCATCGTCTTCGACTCTTCCGGTCGCCGCGGACGCGCCGTCCGCCGGGCTCGCCCGCCCTTTCCTGGGGTAGCGTTATCGCGTGAGCGTCCGCCGGCCCGGCCCCAGCGCACGGTTTTCGGCCTCGCTGTCGCGGTTCCCGCCCGGGATCGTCGCGCTGGCGAAGCGATGTCTGCCCAAACTCCGCCGCGCCTTCCCCGGCTGCCATGAGCTCGTCTACGACTACTCGAAGTCGCTCGTGGTGGCCTTCGGAATGTCGGAGCGCGGCTACGAGGCCATCGTCGCCATGGCGATTTTTCCGGGCTGTGTCCGGCTGTACTTCGACAAGAACCTGCCCGACCCCAAAGGTCTTCTCGAGGGCACCGGCGGCAAGGTACGCAGCGTCGTCGTCGAGGCCGCCTCCGACCTCGATCGCGGAGGTATCCGGGGACTCATCAAGGCGGCGATCGAGCACTCCGGGGCGACCTTCCCGCGCAGCGGCTCGACCCGGATGGTCATCAAGTCGGAGCCGAAGAGGCGCAAGCCGAAGAGGACCGGGCGCGCCTGACATGGGCGCGTCGCGGACTCGGCCATCGTCTTCGACGGTTCGTTTGCCGCCGACCCGGTGCCCGCGGGGCGCTCCGGAGGCGCGGTAGATCGTGTTCTGTCCGAAATGTGGTGACGAGTATCAGCCGGGCTACACGCGCTGCGCGGATTGCGAAACGGACCTGGTCGAGGCTCTGCCCGCTCAGGAAGAAGCCCCGGCGCTCGCGATGGTTACCGTCCTCGAGACGGGAGACCAGAGCCTCATCGCGGTCGCCAGGTCCCTTCTCGATGGGGCGGGGATCCCGTACATCGCTCGAAACGATCGGCTGCAGAATCTCTTCGGCTGGGGGGCGATCGGCACGGGCTACAGCGTTGCGGTGGGGCCGGTTCGGCTCCAGGTCCTCGAGGAAGACGCCGAGACCGCCCGGGAATTGCTGGCCCCTCACGCGCCGCCCGTGGTGGACGAAGGTGACGCCTGACCTGGGCGTGCCGCAGGCTCGTTCCTCGCGTTCGACTCCCCGCTGCACGCTCCCGGAAGGCCGCTAGCGTGGCGCCTCCGCTTCGTGCCAGGGGGACCCGCGCGTCGCCCGCGGCTTGCCCTTCGCCGGCGCGCCGCCTGCTGGGCGTGCTCGGGCTCGCGCTGGCGGGTGTCGCCGGCGTCCGATGCGGCTCGGCGCCGCCTCGAGCCAGGCCTCTGCCGCCGGATCAGCTCGCCGCTCAGTGTCGAACGCGCCCGCAGAACACCGACCCGGAAGTGACGCCGCCGCGCCTGATTCATCGCGTCGAGCCCGCGATCTCCCCGACCGACCCCTCTCCCGTGTTCGTGTGCCTCGACGCCGTCGTGACGACGGACGGCCGCGTCACCGAGCTCAAAGTGCTCAAGTCCGGGGGCGGCGCGATGGACGTCGCGGCCCTGAACGCCGTGCGTCAGTGGCGATACGCTCCGGCCACTCGAAACGGCGTGCCCATCGCCTATCCGCTCAACATCGGGATCTCGATGGCGTCTCGATGAGGGCGGGCCGGTATAACGTGAGCGCCATGGCCGGGAGGTACCCGTGAACAAGTCGGCTGCCGGTGGCAGCGCCTTCATCGTCGTCGGCGTCGCGTTCATCGCGATCGGGAGCGGCGGCAGCGGTCAGCGTGCCTTTCTGCCGATCGGGCTGGCGTTCTTCGCGACCGGCATCTCGTTCGTCGTCCGCGGGCGGCGCGAAAGGCCGGTCAAGCGATGAAGCAGCCTGCCGGGGAGTCGAATGGGCACCGGTGGTACACGCGCCCCGTGCTCTTCGTGGGAGACGTTCGGCGCTCCGTCGACTTCTACGTCGGCAAGCTCGGCTTCGAGAAGCGATGGCACGAAGCGGACGGCAAGGGCGGCGTGTGCCAGGTCGATCGCGCGGGCTGCGAGATCATCCTGTGCGAGGCCGCCGGCCATGAACCGGGCCGCCTGTACGTCGAGTTGACGCGCGAAGGGCTCGACCAGCTGCTTCGGGAAACGGGCGAGCGGTCCGTTCCTGCGGAGAAGTCGTGGTGGGGGTCCGAGGTGATTCGAGTCGTCGATCCGGATGGCAACGAGCTTCTCTTTCCGCTCTCGAGCCCGTGACGGTCACGGTCCGCCGGCGCGACACCCGGCCGCGCGAGGCAGGCATGCGGCGGATTCGCTCGTCGTTTGCGTCGTTCGGCTCCCGGCCGACCCGCCGGCCGTTGGGCGGCGCCTTCGGACTGACCGCCGTGCTCCTCGTGCTCGCGGGCGCGGCGGCAGAGCCGACGCGCACCCCGACGCCGCCGCCGGAGCCGTCCGAAACACCGTCGGCCGTTCCCGAAACCGACTGCGACGAGGTCCAGGCGCCGGTCCTGATTCATCGCGTCGAGCCAAAGTACCCGGAGTTTCTCGAGAGCCAGGGAATCGAGGGAACGGTCATCGCGCATTCCGCGATCACTGCCGAAGGGAAGATCGCCGACCTCGAGATCCTCGAGAGCCCGAACGAGATCTTGACGCGGCTCGCGACGGACGCCTTCCGGCAGTGGCGCTATGAGCCCGCGCGATGTGTCGAGTCCGGGAAGGCGATCCGCGTTTTCGTGACACAGAAGGCCACGTTCAGGTCGAAACACGCACCGAACCGGTGAAGCGGGGTGGCGTTTGACCGAACCTCGGGACGAGCGGCCGGCTGGCCGGCGCGAGGACCTTCCATGGGAAGGCGAGTTCCGAGTCGCCAGGCGGGCTCACCCTGAGAGAATGCGGAACCGACGAGCCGTCGGCAGCGACGGCACCGAGGCGAGGAAAGACATGGCGAGACCGAAGGCGAAACCGCCCGGGAAGGCTTCCGACCCGATGACCCTGCTGAGCCTGACGGCGGGAAAGTGGGTGAGTCAAGCCATGGCGGTCGCCGCCGACCTCGGCATCGCGGACCTCCTCAGCGGCGGGCCGAAGACGGCTGGCGACATCGCCCGGGCGACGAAGAGCTCGGAAGACGGCGTCTATCGCCTGCTTCGTGCTCTCGGGAGTGTCGGGCTCTTCGCGGAGGCCGGAAGCCGGAAGTTCCGGCTCACACCGCTCGGCCGGGCGATGCGGAAGGACTCGCCCCGGGCGGTCGGCGGCTACGCGCGATTCGTGGGGCACGAAAGCACGTGGCGCCCGTGGGGAGAACTCGGGCACAGCGTCCGAACGGGTCAGCCGGCCTTCGACCATGTCTACGGCATGCCGGTCTTCGAGTATTTCGCGAAGACGCCGGCGGCGGCCGCGGTGTTCGACGAGGCCATGACGTCGATCAGCACGCTGGAGTCGAAAGCGGTGGTCGCCGCCTACGACTTCTCCGGAATCGGGACCCTGGTCGACGTCGCCGGCGGGCACGGTCTCCTGCTCGCGACGATTCTCAAGGCGAACCGAAAGATGCGCGGCATCCTCTTTGACCTTTCGCACGTGACCGCGGGGGCCGGCTCGCGGTTCCAGCGCGCCGGCGTGGCCGATCGCTGCCGGATCGTGAGCGGCGATTTCTTCGCCGCCGTGCCCGGCGGCGCCGACGCCTGCGTGATGAAGCACATCCTCCACGACTGGGACGACGACCGGGCGACGCAGATCCTGCGGAACTGTCATCGCGCGCTGCCGCCGGGCGGGAAGGTGCTCATCGTCGATTGCGTCGTTCCGGCGGGGAACGGCGCGCACTTCGGCAAGCTCCTGGACCTCGAGATGATGGTTCTGACGCCGCGCGGACGAGAGCGCACGCGGGCGGAGTTCCGCGATCTCCTCAAGCGCGCCGGGTTCAGGCTCGCGCGGGTGGTGCCCACGGAAACGCACGTTTCGGTCGTCGAGGGCGTCCGGGCGTGACCGGTCGCCGGCGTCGTCGCGGCGACGGGATCGGCCTCGCGCTCGTCGTGATCGCGGCCTTCGGTTGTGCTTCCGCGACCCCGACGGCTTCGACCGCGGCGGCTCCGGCGCGGGCGACGTCGAGCTTCGGCCAGAACCTGAGCCTCGGCGTCACGCTGGGACGGGCCCTGACGGAGGGCGATACGACGGTGACCGCCAGATTCGCTCTCAAGAACAACGGGTCGGCGACTTTCGAGGGATGTTTCGGTCCGTCGTGGGGCGTCAGCGTGATCGTGGGCCAGCACGACGCGGGCCACGTGGTCAGCGGGGCTCATCCCGGCTGCCACGAGAAGCTGACGCTCGCGCCGGGTCAGACGATCGTCTGGTCGAAGCCCGTGCCCCTCGGCAATCTCCGTGCGGGCACGGCGAGGGTGACCGCCTGGGTGAAGGTCATCGATCCGGTGGCGTGCGGTCAGCGCACCGATTGCCACGAGGTCTCGGTCGCCTCGCCCTCGATGACGGTGGGGGTCGCCGCGAGGTAGACGGCGCCGCTGCCCGGGACGCGGCCGCGCCGAAAGAGGGATTCGTCCGGGAGTGATGCGCCGATGGCCTTCGACGAAAAGCTGGCCGCACGAATTCGGAGTGTTCTCGAGGATCGAAAGGACGTCGTCGAGAAGCGGATGTTCGGCGGCGTGGCGTTCATGGTCCGCGGGCACATGAGCTGCGGCGTCGTCGGTTCGAGCTTGATGGTGCGCGTCGATGCCTCCGAGCAAGGGCGCTGCCTTCGAGAGCGGGGCGCGCGGCCGATGGACTTCACGGGCCGGCCGATGGCCGGGTTCCTGTTCGTGGATCTTCCCGGGATCTCCGGCACGGCGGCTCTGGTCAAATGGGTGCGGCGCGCGGTCGCCCACGCGGAGGCGAGGCCGGCGAAGGCTAAAACGGCCGGCTCGACCGGGAAAAAGCGCCTCGCGCGGAGCTGACCGGGCCCGTTCCCGGCGGCCGCCGGCCTCCCCGAGCGGTAGTCTTACCGCGATGCGGCCTCTTCGGTATTCCATCAACGTGACGCTCGACGGCTGCTGCGACCATCGCGCGATGGTCGCGAGCGAGGCGATTCATCGCCACGCGACGGGGCAGATCGCCCGGGCCGACGCCCTGCTCCTCGGCCGCGTGACCTACCAGCTGATGGAGGAGGGTTGGAGGGCGCCGGTGCCGGCGGGAGCGAGGCCGGGGTGGATGGAACCCTTCGCGCGGACGATCGACGCGGCCAAGAAATACGTCGTGTCGAGCACGCTCGACCGCGTCGACTGGAACGCGGAGCTCGTGCGCGGCGATCTCGGAGAGACGGTCGAACGGCTCAAGCGCGAGCCGGGCCGGGGATTGTTCACGGGAGGCGTGACGCTTCCGCTGGCGTTGACGGAGCTCGGGTTGATCGCCGAGTACGAGTTCCTGGTGCAGCCGAGGCTCGCGGGCCACGGGCCGACGTTGTTCGCCGGGCTGTCGAAACCCGTCGACCTGAGGCTCGTGGACCGGGTGGAGCTCGGCTCCGGCGTGGTGGCGATGCGGTACGAACCGAGGAGGATGTCGTGAAGAGAGTCACCGGAATCGGCGGCGTGTTCTTCCACGCGAAGGATCCAGCCGCGCTGGGCGCCTGGTACAAGACTCATCTCGGCATCGACGTTCAGAGCTGGGGCGGCGCCGCGTTCCCCTGGGCGGACGCCCGGGGCAACGCGGTCAAGGGAACGACCGCCTGGTTGATCGCACCCGCCGGCGGAGACCACTTCGCGCCGAGCAAGGCGCCGTTCATGATCAATTACCGGGTCGACGACCTCGCCGCGCTGCTGGCGGCGCTGCGCGCGGAAGGCTGCAACGTTCTCGAGAAGACCGACGACTCGGAGTTCGGAAAGTTCGGCTGGGTCATGGATCCGGAGGGCAACAAGGTCGAGCTGTGGCAGCCGCCGCCGGGAGAGTGAAGGCGGCTTTTCGAGGAGGACCGATGAGCGACATCACGGCAGCCGAACTGGAGCAGCTTCGCGATCCGACGCGCGACCCGGTGGTGACCGACGGCGACAAGTACAAGGTGGTCCTCGAGAACGATCGCGTGCGGGTCCTCGAGTACCGTGACTCGCCCGGCCAGCGGACGACGCCGCACTATCACTCGGACTACGTGCTCTGCGCGTTGAGCGCGTTCACGCGCCGGTTCGTCCTGCCGGACGGGAAGGAAGCGGTGCGGGAAGTTCGCCCGGGACAGGTCGTCTGGGGCAAGGGCCAGTCGCACATCGGCGCGAACGTGGGCTCGACCGACACCCACGTGCTCATCATCGAGCTCAAGTGATCCGGCACGCCGCGGCGGGGGCGACCGTGCTCCGGCTGCCGGGCGGGCCGCTCCAGCCGGGACGAGCGACGAATAGAAGGGGCCAGGCGCGAGGGGGGGGTCATGACGCGAGTCGTTCCGATCGGCGACGAACCCACCGTTCCCCTCGCCGGCCCCGCCCTCCCGTCCGGCCTGACCCTCGCGAAGGGTCGCGTCGGAATCGAAGCAGGCGTGGCGCCGACGCGCGAAGCGGGGGAAGCCTGAAGAAGGTCGCCAACGCGCGCGTCGCCATCGAGAGCTGGGACGAGAAGCCCTGCAGCGAGGAGCCGGGCGCGCCGAGGCTCACGCGCGCCAGCGTCGCGAGGACCTACACCGGAGACATCGAGGGGGAGGCGCCGGGCGAGGACCTCATGATGTATCGCGGCGACGGCACGGCGGCGTTCGTCGGGCTCGAGCGCATTGCCGGGCGGCTCGGCGGCCGGAGCGGAAGTGTCGTCCTCCAGCGCACGGGTCTCTTCGAAGACGGTCAGGCGAAGGAGTCCTACCTCGTCATCCCCGGCTCGGCGACCGGAGAGCTCCAGGGTCTCGAGGGCGAGGGCACCTCCTCCGTCGGGCACGGCCTCGAGGATCCGTTCACGCTGAACGACGAGCTGGCGCCGGCGATGAGGGCGCGGCGCGTGGGCGGCGACGGCAAGGCCGGGTGGGTTTCGATTGCCACGATCCAGACGTCGGGTGACGAGCAGTACGTCGGCGGCCAGGCCGCGGACTTTTGTTCCGCGACGACGAGGCGGGACGCGGGAGATCTGTCGGCCGCGCTCCAGGCGCGGCTGGAAGCGGCGCGTTAGACCATGCCTCAGAAGTGGATCCCGGGAGCTCTGATCTTCGCGCTGTTCGTCCTGGCGCACTGGCTCTCGTATCGGGTCAAGCAGCGCCGCGAGCAGTCGCGCCTCCGGCGCCTGCGCGGCGGCGGCAAGGGCGACGCGAGCGCGCGTCTGGCGTCGAAGGACCCGATCGAGCCCGTCTAAAGGCATCGGCCGCGAGCCGTCTCCCAGGAGCTATGATTTCCCGCGGAGCGCGAAGGAGGCGGCTCGATGCCTTCGATCACCGCGACCGGGGCAGCGACGGAAGGCAAGGCCCTCCGCGTCGCGAGCGCGGGCCACGCGTTCTTCGCGGCGACGCTGATCGCGCTCGGGGTCATGGGCCTGGCCGCGCGCGACTTCGCGCCGATCTGGCCGCCGGTTCCCGACGGCCTTCCCGGGCGCGCGGCACTCGTCGTTCTCTGCGCGCTCGTGCCGCTCCTTGGCGGCCTCGGCTCGTTGTTCCGCCGCCCGGGCGCCGCGGCTTCCCGCGCGCTCTTCGGCTGTTTCCTGGCCTGGCTGCTCTTCCTGCGGGTCCCCGGGATGGCCGTCTCGTTTACCGTGGACCGCTGGTGGGCCGCGTGCCAGACGGCGGCGATGACGGCGGCGGCGTGGGTGCTCTTTGCGCGGCTCTCGGAAGAAGAACGCCTGTTCCGGCTCGCGGCCGGCGCGAAGGGCGTGCGCGTCGCGCGAATCCTCTACGGCCTCGCCCTGATCCCGTTCGGCCTGGCGCACTTCCTCTACCGGCAGCCGACGATCGACGACGTGCCGGCCTGGATGCCGGCGCACGCCGCGTGGGCATACGCGACCGGCGTGACGTTCATCGCGGCGGGCGTGGCGATCGTGGCCGGCGTGTGGGCGCGGCTCGCGGCCGTGCTCTCCGCGCTGCAGATGGGGCTCTTCACGCTCCTCGTGTGGGTGCCCGTCGTCGCCGCGGGTCCGAATCCCTCTCAGTGGGCCGAGTTCGTCGTCTCGTGGGCGCTGACCGCGTCGGGATGGGTCGTCGCGGATTCGTACCGGGGGCAACCGTGGAGCGGACGGCCCGGACTCGCCCGGAGCGGCTGAAATGGCCGTCGCCGCGCTCGCCATCGGACTCTTCATTGCCGCGCTCGGAGCCCTGGGGGTCGCCGTCCCCGAGGCGTTCATCAAGACGATCGCCGTCTTCCAGGCGCCGCCGGGGATCTACCTCGCGGGGGTCCTGCGCGTCGCCGCCGGCGTCGTCCTGATCGGCGCCGCGCGGAGCGCGCGGCTGCCGAAGACGCTCCGGACCATCGGCGCGCTCATCGCGATCGGCGGCCTGGCGACGCCGTTCGTCGGGGTCGAAGCGGAACGCGTGATCATGGACTGGTGGGCGGCGGCAGGGCCTCTCCTGACTCGCGCCTGGGGTCTCGCGGCGCTGCTCGTCGGGGTCGTCATCGCGTGCGCGGCGCGCCCGCGGCGGCCCGGGGCGTGAGGCGTCGGCGGGAATCTCGAGCCCCGTGCCAGAATCCGCGCTTCGGAGGAGCAGCGATGACTCGTCAGATCGTGAGCACGCCGAACGCCGCGAAACCGCCGGCCGCCTACAGCCAGGCCGTGAAGGCCGCGGGCCTCGTGTTCGTATCGGGCACCGCGCCGCAGGACCCGGCGACCGGCGCCATCAAAGGCGCGACGATCCAGGAGCAGACGCGGCAGAGCCTCGCCAACGTGCAGGCGATCCTCGAGGCCGCGGGAAGCTCGATGGACAAGATCGTCAGCGCGACGGTCGTGCTGGCCGACGAGGACGATTTCGCGGGGATGAACGAGGAGTGGCTGCGTTGGTTTCCGTCGAACCCGCCGGCGCGCCAGGGGGCGAAGCTGCCCGCGCGGATCCCGGGGTTGAAGGTGTCGATCGCCGTGATCGCCGAGGCGTGAGCCGCGCGTGACGGCGTCCTGCGTCGGCCGCGTCCGCGAGATCGTGCGCTATCCGGTCAAGTCGATGGCCGGGGTCCCGGCGGCGTCGGCCGTTCTGGGCTTTCACGGGCTCGACGGCGATCGGCGGTTCGCGTTCCGGCGCGTCGGCGACGCGGGCGGATTTCCGTGGCTGTCGGCGAGCCGCGTTCCGGAGCTCGTCCTCTATCGCCCGGAGGGAGTGGACGCGAACGCCGGCGAGCCGCTGCCGACGCACGTCCGCGCGCCGGGCGGCGAGTCGTTCGCGCTCGGCGAGGCGGCGCTCGCCGCGGAGATCGCGGGCCGCCTCGGCGAGGGCGTCGAGCTGATGCGGCTCAGGAACGGGATCTTCGACGAGGCCGCGCTTTCGGTGATCGCGCTCGCGACGATCGCCGGCATCGGCCGCGAAGTCGGGCTCGCGCTCGACCCGCGCCGCTTCCGCGCCAACGTCCTGCTCGAGACGGAGAGCGCGGAGCCGTTTCTCGAGGACGCATGGGTCGGCGGGACGCTCTTCTTCGGAGAGGGCGACGGGCGGCCGGCCGTCGGCGTGACGGCGTGCGATCCGCGCTGCGTGATGATCAACCTCGACCCGGAGACGGCGGAGAGGGACGGGCGTGTCTTCAGGACCGTGGGCCGCCTGAACCGGGCCAACGCGGGCGTGTACGCGACGGTCATCCGCTGCGGCACGATCCGCGTCGGGGATCGGGTGGACTTCGAGCCGGGCGCCGGCGCGATGGCGTGAGGAGGCGAGAATGGCCAGGGGCTACTGGGTCACGACGTATCGGTCCGTGTCGAATCCGACCGCGCTCGCGCGCTACGCGGAGCGCGCCACGCCGGTCATCCTGAGAAACGGCGGCCGGATCCTGGCGCGCGGCATCCCCGCGCGGTGCTACGAGGCGGCGGAGGCGCAGCGCTGCGTGGTCATCGAGTTCGACAGCTTCGACGCCGCGGTCGCGGCGTACGAGGACCCCGCGTACCAGGAGATCGCGGTCACGCTGCAGGGAGCGGCGGTGCGCGAGGTGCGCGTGATGGAGGGGGCGGCGTAGGCGGCGATGCCGTTCTGGAAGTCGCGCTTCTTCGTCGTCGGCGCGCTCCTGGTGGTGCTCGGCAGCGGCCCGCTCGTCGCGGTGATGGTGCTGTCGAGCCTCGGTCTGACGAAGGACCCGAACCCGAATCCCATCGGGTTCGGCCTGCTGGCGTTTCTGACGTTCTGGCCGGGGGTCGTGCTGATGCTGCTCGGCATCCTCGCGAGTCGGCGGCGGAGGTGACCGGGACGGCGGCGAGGCGCGAGAGCGTCAGCGCGCGGGCGTCGGGCGCGGCGGGGCGGGGCTGACCTCTTCGAGCTTCCAGCCGGCGCGGTTGTCCGGGTCGCAGAGGTGGATGTAGCCCTCGCACGGGCTTCCGTTGAGGCAGGGCACCACCGCCTCGCACGCCTGCCGCGGCGTCATGCCCTTCGGCACGGGCGCGGTCAGGCGGCACCAGCCCGACGACGTGGGGTTGCTGTAGGCGCAGTTGACGCGGGCCCGCGTCGGGATGGCGTCCTCGAGCTTCCACGTCTTCGGCACGCCGGGGTTGTGGCAGTACCGGTCGGCTTCCGGACAGTACGAGCCGTTGATGCAGCGCAGGACGCCGTCGCAGGCCTGCTGCGGGTTGGAGCCGCGCGACACCGGCACCGTCGTCCAGCAGCGCCCCGGCAACTGAGGATGGCTGAAGGAGCAGTCGGCGCTCGCGGGCGCCGCCTGGGATTTCGACTGGTCCGTCGGGCCGGCGGGGGACAGGAGCAGCAGCGGCAACGCGGCAAGACCGAGCGCTCTCTTCATCGAGCCTCCCTTCGCGGCGGCGGGGAGCGGCGCGGCGGGAATCTTCTCACGGGAGGACGGCCGCATCGCGATCGCGGCGGGCCGGCGGCGCGATAGGCTACCGGCAGCAGCGCGAGGGAGGCGGTCATGGCGTCGAGGTTCCTGATCGAGGTTCCGCACGAGGCGACAACGGCGGCGTGCGCGCGCGTCGTCGACGTGTTTCTGAAGAGCGGCTCCCACTATCTCTCCAACGCCGACTGGGGCTGCCGCGACGGCGAGCACAAGTCGTGGATCACGGTGGAGGTCGACAGCAAGGACGAGGCCCGTCGCATCCTGCCGCCCGCGCTTCGGGCGAACGCGAGGATCGTCCAGCTCAACAC
>DATJPZ010000095.1:0-5631 GCA_035506175.1 Thermoanaerobaculia bacterium
GCAGGCCTCAGGGCTCGTGCCGACAACCGGCTGGTTGCACCGCACGTTCACGAGGCACACGGATCCGACGAATTGGCGGATCGATCGGCTCTGGAAGCCGGGCAACTCGCTCAACCTCGCGATCGGCCAGGGCGACCTGACGGTGACTCCGCTCCAGATGGCCCGGTTCTACGCCGCGATTGCGAACGGCGGGAAGCTCGTCACGCCGCACGTCCTGAGGGACGTCGAGAATCCGAACAAGACGATCGTGCCCACCGCTGCGCCGCCCGCGCCGAAGCCCATCCCGGGGCTCGATCCTCGCCTCCTCGACATCGTCAAGCAGGGGCTCTTCCAGGGCACGCAGGATCCACTGGGCACGTCGTACGGCGTGTTCGGCAACTTCCCGGTGCCGATCGCCGGCAAGACCGGAACGGCGCAGAAGGCCGTCCATCTCCCGGGGTACACGGGTGAAGCCGACCAGTCGTGGTGGTGCGGCTATGGTCCGGCGAACGACGCGAAGATCGTCGTCTGCGCCGTGATCGAGAACGGCGGCGAGGGTGGGGCCGCGGCGGCGCCGGCAGCCGAGCGGGTCTTCGCGAGATACTTCAACGTCCAGCCGACGCAACTGGGATACATCTTCTCGGACTGATGCTCGAATACGCGGGATCACAACGGGCAGGACTGCGCTCCGAGCGCGAGGCGCCGCACCTTCTCGCCATCGTCCGCTCCATCGACTGGCTCCTGCTCGCGGGAGTCGCGGCGCTGGTCGTCGTCGGGCTCTGGGGTGTCGCGGGCGTGACGAAGTTCGCGGTCCCGAACGACCCGAGCTACTACCTCAACCGCCAGATCCTCTACGCCTGCGTCGGCGGGGTCGTTCTCATCGCTGCGGCGCTCATCGACCCGGATCTCTACCGGCGCTACTGGCGCGCGATCTTCGCCGGCACTGCCCTGGTCATCGCCTTCGTCCTGCTGGTCGGGCACGCGGCGCACGGCTCGACGCGCTGGATCAGCCTCGGCTTCTTCACCTTCCAGCCGTCGGAGTTCGGGAAGCTGCTCTTCGTGCTCGCCATCGCGGGGATGCTCGCCGAGCGCCAGCGGGAGCTGACCACCTGGGAAACGACACTGAAGGTCGTCGGGATCGGCCTCGTGCCCGTGCTGCTCGTCTTCGTCCAGCCCGACCTCGGCACGGCACTGGTGTACCTCGCGGCGCTGGGGGCGATGCTCTACGTCGCCGGAGTGCCGTGGCGGCATCTCGCCGTGCTCGGCTCCGTCGTCGTCCTCCTCGTGATCGGCGTCCTCTGGGCGGCGCCCGCCGCAGGGGTCAGCCTCCTCAAGAGCTACCAGCAGCAGCGCCTGACGTGCTTCACGCATCCGGCGACCTGTCCCATCGCCGCCCGGTACAACCTCGACCAGTCGAAGACGACGATCGGATCGGGCCAGTTCCGGGGCCGCGGCACCGACAACTCGACCCAGGTCAAGTTCGGCTTCCTCCCCGAGAGCGGGACCGACTTCATCTTCGCCGGCTTCGCCGAGCAGCGGGGCTTCATCGGGGCCGTGATCCTGCTCGGGCTCTACCTCCTCGTGCTCTGGCGAGGGCTGAGGGTGATCACCGTCGCGCGCGATCTCTTCTCGGCGATCGCCGCCGGCGGCATCGTGATCGCGCTCCTGTTCCAGATCTTCGTCAACGTCGGCATGACGATGGGAATCGCGCCGATCACCGGCATCCCGCTGCCCTTCGTCAGCGTGGGCGGCTCCTCGCTCATAGCGAACCTCGCCGCGATGGGCGTCCTGCTCGCGATCCACGCGCGCGGGCGCGTGGCGCGGTACTCACGGCGTCGCTGATGGCGCCGCCGATCTCCGTGGGGAAGCTTCGGAAGCTGCTCCTGGAGATCGCAGGGTCGGGGCGGGGCGAGCATGTCCTCACCGTCGGCGGGACGCCTGAGCACGCGCACCTGCTGCGCCAGCAGCTCCTCCGTGGCCGGGCAGAGCACGCGGCCGTCCGCCTGGGCGGCCCGGAAGGGGCCGCAGCCTATGTGCACGTTCTCGCGTCAGAGCCGGAGCGCGAGGACGTCGACGTGCTGCGGCGCGCATGGCGCGCGGGGGTCCCGGCGATCGCCGTCGCGGTCGGGACCGCCGACGAGATCACGATCCCGTACGTGCTCGCGACCGACGTCGTGCGGGTCGGCGCAGGCGAGCCGTTCCCGCTCGAGGCGATCGCGCGGGCGATCGCCGCGCGGCTGGGGGAGCGCGCCGCGCCGCTCGCCGCGCGCGTCCCGCTGCTCCGCGAGCCGGCGGCCGACCAGCTCGTTGCCTCCTTCGCGCGGAGGAACGGCGTGCTCGCGGCTGCGCCGTGGTTCCGAGGCGCCGACCTGCCGCTGCTCGCGCTGAACGAGCTCCGGCTCGTGCTCCGCCTCGCGCAGGTCTACGGCGCCGCGGACGATCCTTCTCAGCGCCTGCCCGAGCTCGCGGCGGCCGTCGGTGCCGGATTCGGCCTGCGTGTGCTTGCGCGGGAGTTGCTCCGCGCGGCGCCGCGCGCCGGCTGGCCGGTGAGGATTGCGGTGGCCTATGCGGGGACGCGAGCGCTCGGCGAAGCGGCGCGCCTCCGCTTCGAGCGCGCTCCTACGCCGCGGCCGGCCGGAGCCGCGCGCGCCGCGCCCTGATGGCACGCAGGCGCTGCGACAGGCGGGCCCAGGCCCAGGGCTCGACCTCGTGGTAGCGGTTCTCGGACTGGCTCCGAGTCACCTCGAGGTACTCGAACCAGGCATCAGCCTCTTCGATCAACAGGAGCTCTTCTGCCTCGCGTTTCGCCACCACCGTTCACCTCCCGGTCGTGAGTTGGCCGGATCGTAGGTCCGGGCTCGGACGGACCCCGGGGAGGCCGGTTGCTACCCTGGAGCCGTAGGCCATGCCAAGCCTTTTCATTGACAACGAGCGCGCGCGCACCCGGATGGACCGGGTCGCCGGCGCGCGCTCCCACGAAGGAGCAACTTCTTGCCCTGGTTCCGTATCCGGAAGCGAAAGTCTTCCGACGACCAACGTTCTGACGTCCCCGAGCTCGAGGCGAAGCCTCAGAAGCTCGACCAGCCCCAGCTGACCGACCCGGCCGCCGACGCGGCCGGCTCCCAATCCACCGATCCGACCAAGCCGAAGCGGCGCCGCGGCACCCGCGGCGGTCGCGGACGGAAGAAGCCCGGCTCCACGGCCGGCACTGCTGCGCCCGATCGGAAGGACACGGCGCGCAAGGAGAAGGCCGAGCCGGCGAAACAGCCGCCGCAGCGGCGCGAGCTCTCGCAGCGGCAGGAGCGCCGCCGCGACCAGTCGTCTCGCCGCCGCCGTGAGCCGCAGCGCCGCGCACCGCTGCCCGCCGCGAAGCGCGAGCTGATCGTCTCCGTCGACGTCGGCGAGCGCCGCGTCGCGATCCTCGAGGACTCGCAGGTCGCCGAGGTCTATCTCGAGCGGCCCGAGCGCAGCTCGATCGCCGGCAACATCTACCTCGGCCGTGTCGACAACGTCCTCCCCGGCATGGAGGCGGCGTTCGTCGAGATCGGCCTCGAGAAGAACGGCTTCCTCTACGTCGACGAGATCGTCAGCCCGGAGCTCGAGAAGGGCCACGGACGCAAGATCCAGGACCTCATCTCGCGCGGCCAGACGATCCTCGTCCAGGCCGTGAAGGATCCGATGAAGACGAAGGGCGCGCGGCTGACGACGCAGATCTCGCTGCCGGGCCGGTTCGTCGTCTTCGTCCCCCAAGGAGAGGGCCTGGGCGTCTCGCGCCGCCTCGACGACGACGAGCGCAACCGCCTGAAGGACATCCTCAAGCGCCTCGACGTGAAGGAGGGCGGCGTCATCGTCCGCACCGCGGCCGAGGGCGCGTCCGAGGAGGACATCGAGCGCGACCTCGTCTTCCTGCAGCGTCTCTGGCGCTCGATCCAGGCGAAGGCGAAGACCGCGAAGGCGCCCGAGCTCGTCTACCAGGAGGCCGAGTTGCCGCTGCGGGTCGTGCGTGACCTGTTCACCGGCGACTTCGAGAAGGCGTACATCGACGACGAGCGCACGTACCGGCGCATCGTCGGCTACCTGAAGAAGACCTCGCCGCACATGGTCGAGCGCGTCGTCCGCTACAAGGAGAAGACGCCGCTGATGGAGGCGTTCGGCGTCGAGCAGGAGATCAAGTCGACGATCGGCCGCCGCGTCGATCTCCCGTCCGGCGGCTATCTCATCTTCGACTACGCCGAAGCGTTCACCGTCATCGACGTCAACACCGGCCGCTTCGTCGGCGGCCGCGGGAAGAACTCGGGCGGCCGGCTCGAGGACACGATCACGAAGAACAACCTCGAGGCGGTGAAGGAGGTCGTCCGCCAGCTGCGGCTGCGTGACATCGGCGGGATCATCGTCATCGACTTCATCGACATGGCGAACCCGAAGAACCGGGCCACCGTCGAGGAGGCGCTGCGCACGGAGCTCGAGCGCGACCGCACGAAGACGTATGTCGTCGAGATCTCGCCGCTCGGCCTCGTGGAGATGACGCGCCAGAACGTGACCGACGGTCCCCGCGAGGTGATGACGCGCAAGTGCCCGACCTGCGGCGGAGACGGGATCGTCTACTCCGAGGCCTCTGCGGCGATCGACGTCGAGCGGCGGCTGCGCGCGCTGGCCGCGGGCTCGCGGGCGCAGGCCTTCCGCGTCGAGCTCGCCGACACCATCGCGAGCGCGCTCGTCGGCCCGGGCGCCCGCCGTCTGATCGAGCTCGAGGCGCTGACGAAGAAGCGCTTCTTCCTCGAGGGTAAGCCAGAGACGCATCTCGACCACTTCGTCGTCCTCAGCGAGGGCAAGCTCGCCGACCTGGCGCCGGCGGCGCCGGTCGCGGAGGAGGCGGAGATCATGCTGCAGCTCGTCGAGGTCGACCGCTACGACGCGGCTGCCGCAGTCGGGAAGCTCGACGGGCTCGACGTGGTCGTCGCCGAAGCGGCCCCCCAGGTCGGCAAGCGGATCAAGGTGCGCATCGAGCGCGTGCTCGACGGAGGCGCCTACGCCGTCGCGGTTCGCAAGACCAAGGCGGTGCCGGAGCCGCTGACCGCCGAGGGCGAGGCCGAGAAGCCGACGCGCAAGCCGCCCGCCCGGAAGGGCGCGGCGGTCACGACGGACGCCGAGCCTGCTGCGGAGGAGGCGGAGGAGCTTGTGGCGGTCGAACAGCCGGAGGCGGAGACCGAGGACGAGGAGACGCCGGAGGCCGACGGCGAGGAGGCTCCGAAGCCGAAGAAGAAGACGCGGCGCGGCTCGCGCGGCGGCCGGAAGCGGAAGAAGCCCGCCACGGCCGGAACCGACGGTGCAGAGGCCGCGGACGCTGCGGAGGAGTCGGCCGAGTCGGCGCGCGGCGTGACGATCCACGTCCCGGGCGACGAGCTCGGTCGTGACGGCAAGGCAGCGGAGCCGGTGGAGGAGGCGCCCGCCGCCGAGCCCGAGCCGGAGGCGACAGACGAGCCTACGACGGCCGAGGCAGGCGAGGAGCCCCCGAAGCCCAAGAAGAAGACGCGGCGCGGCTCGCGCGGCGGCAAGAACCGGAGGAAGAAGCCGGCGGTCGCCTCCCAGAACGGCGCCGACCCGGCTACCGGCACCGAACCCGCTCCCGAGGCGGTTCCGTCGTCCGAGAAC
>DATJPZ010000096.1:0-28081 GCA_035506175.1 Thermoanaerobaculia bacterium
GTCTTTCCCTTGCGCTGCGCGAGGTCCCGCAGGGCGAGGTTCTCGAAGGCAAGCGCGACCTGCCGCGCGAGGGCGACGAGCGCGCGGGCGTCCGGCGCCCCGGCGACCGCGGTGCGGCAGACGAGGATCAGCGCGACCGAGCCCAGCACCGTCATCGGGATCATGAGGGCCGCCACGACGCCGGCGGTCCCCTTGGTGGCCGGGACGAGGGCGCCCTCGGGCGTGCGCCGGACCAGGCCCGCGTAGGGGCGCTGCGCGGTCCGCACCATCTCGAGGACGGGCAGCTCTTCCTTGGCAAAGACCGTCTTGCCCGGCGTGTACGAGTCGTTGCCCCACACGAGCGGCGAGCCGAACTGGCCGAGGACCTTGAAACCGTTGGCCTGGCAGTGAACCAGCGCGCCGTCCGAGTAGAGCTCGCTCGCGTAACGCAGGAGCACGAGGCCCATCTCGCCGCGCCCCTGGACCGAGAAGAGCTCTTCGGACAGCGACAGGAACTTGCGCGCCGCGCGGAACGCGTCCGGGTCGGCGGGATCGGCGCCGGCCGGCTGCTTGTTGTCGTTCAAGGAGAGCAGCAGCGCCTGGACCTCTTCCTCGGCCTGCTCCTCGGCCGACTTGACCGGACGGCGCGTGAGCGGCGCCGTGTCGTCGGCCGCCCTGCGCTCGGCGAGGTCCACGATGATCCGCTGCGGCTCGACGCCGTCCTCGAGGAGGAAGTCGTTTTGCGCGTCGGGCGCCTCGGGCCCCGGCCAGAGCACGCCGACGCGGAACTCGAACTGCCCCTCGCTCCACGCCATCAGCGTCTGGACGGCTTCGGCCATCATGGCCTTGACCTCGGCCTCGACGTGGCCGCGCGACAGGACGCCCTTCTCGACGAGGGCATCGCCCAGGCGCATGCCCGGGAACGACGCCATGTACGCGGACGCCTCGTCGAGCTGTGAGCGCGTGATGACGTTGCGCTGTTCGAGCCGTTCGCCGAGCGTCTGGTGGTTTTCGGCGCCCGCGACCTGCACGATGCGGCCATTGCGGAAGAGGACGACCGCGCTCCGGCCGTCCCCGTGGGTCAGGAAAAGGCCGCCCGTTTTCCCGCTGACCTGCAGGACCTGCAGGATGTCGCACAGAGGCAGGTCCTCGAGGCGGCCCTCGAGCGCCCGTCCGTCCGGCGGCGGCATTTCGGAAGCGGCGGCGGCGTCCAACTCGCTCATCCCTTCTTGATGAAGTCCATGACGCGCTGCACGGTCTTCAACTTCCGGTCGATGGACGCGAACGACTGCGACGAGACGAGGGCCACGGCGGCTTGGCCGGAGAGGAGCTCGAGGAGCTCCCGGTCGAGCGGCGTGAACGCGGCCTTGTGCGACAGCAGCGCGTAGATCGACAGCAGCCCGATGAGGCGGTCCTCGTGCAGGAGCGGGACGCAGCAGATCGGCCCCTCCTGCTCCTCGACGGCGAAGAGCGTGCGCTTCTCGACGACGGCCGCCTGCTCGAGCGGGTAGACGGGCTCGGGCAGGTGCGTGATCTCGGGCGGCAGCTCCCCTTCGCGGACCCGGAGAGCGAAGTCGCTCTTGCCGTCCTCGAGGAGATAGAGCGCGAACTCGGCGCCGCCGATCAGGTTGACCGTGATCTCGACGATGCAGCCGACGACCGCGTCGGGGTCGAGGGTGGCGTGGAGCTGATACGTCGCCGCGTAGAGGTTGGCGAGGTTCGCCGAGTGCTCCTCGAGCTGCACGCAGCGGCGCGCGAAGTCGCGGTTCTCGCGCTCGAGGTCGGCCGCCGGGCGGGAGGCGCCGTTGCCATTACCGTTGCCGCCCGGCGCGGCGTCGGCGTGGCCGTTGCCGCTGGCCGCTTCGCGGGACAGCAGCGTCTGCGCCGCGTCGAGATCCTGTTCGAGCTCTCGCGCGCGGCGCGCCAGCCGCTCGGACTGTTCCGCAAGATCGGTCGACAGGGCGCGGCTCTTCTGCGAGAGCTCGCGCACGAGCGCCTCGAGGTTCGTCACGCGGGCTTCGCTCACGCGCGCCCTCCGGACGAGGCCGCCGGACGCGCGGCGCGGCGCAGGATCGCCGCCGGAATCCGGTCGAGCGCCACGACCTCCTCGGCGGCCCCGCGGGCGATCGCCTCGCGCGGCATGCCGAAGACGACGCAGGACGCCTCGTCCTGGGCGAGGGTCGCGGCGCCGGCCTCGCGCATCTCGAGGAGGCCGCGGGCCCCGTCGTCGCCCATGCCCGTCATGAGGACGCCGATCGCGCCCGCGCCGGCCGCCTGGGCGACCGACCGGAACAGCACGTCGACCGACGGCCGGTGGCGCGACACCAGGGGCCCGTCGGAGAGCTCGATCTCGTAGCCGTCGGCGCGGCGGCGCACGAGGGCGTGGCGGTTGCCCGGCGCGATGAGCGCGAGGCCGGGCCGCACCCGGTCTCCCGCCGCCGCCTCCTTCACCTCGACGCGGCAGAGGCCGCGCAGGCGCGCCGCGAAGGCGGCCGTGAACCCTTCGGGCATGTGCAGGACGGCGACGATTCCGGGACAGTCCGGCGGCATGGCCTGGAGCAGCAGCGTCAGCGCCTCGGTGCCGCCCGTGGACGCGCCGACCGCGACGATCCGGTCGGTGGTCGCGGCCACTGGCGGGCCCGGCCGGGGCGGAAGGACGGCGTCGGCCGTCAGCCGCGGGGAGATGGCCGGACGCGCCGCGCGCCTGGAAACCCGCGCCTCGGCGGCGCCGCGGACGGCGTCGACGAGGACGACGGCGGACTCGTGCAGGAATTCGCGGATCGCGAGCCTCGGCTTGGTCACCACCGCGAGCGCGCCCTGCTCGAGCGCGCGCATCGCCAGGTCGGTCCCCTCGCCCGTCAGCGCCGAGCAGACGACGACCGGAATCGGGTCCTCTTCCATGATCCGGGCGAGGAACTCGAGCCCGTGCATGCGCGGCAGCTCCAGGTCGAGCACGATCACGTCGGGCCGCTGACGGGTCATCTTCTCCATCGCGATGTACGGATCGGCCGCGGCGGACGCCTCCATGCCCTCGAGACCGAGGAGCGTCGTGACGGTCTGTCGGACGACCGCCGAGTCGTCCACGACGAGCACCTGCAGCGGCCGGTCCCCCCGGCGGGTTCCCGCCGGAGCGGCCACCCCGGCCGACGTCGCGCGCCGGCTCATGCGGTCCTCCCGGCGGGCGCCGAGGGCGCCAGGCTCGCCGCCTTCGCCTTCGCGTGCGTGTAGACCGTCGGCACGACCGTCGCGACCCGGTCGGTGACGGCGTTCAGGCTCTCGGCGTGGCCGAGAAACAGCAGCCCGTCGGGGGCGAGCACGTCGAGGAGCCGATGGATGACCTTCAGCTTCGTCTCGAGCTGGAAGTAGATGAGGACGTTCCGGCAGAAGATCAGGTGAAACGGTCCGCGCACCGGGTAGCGCTCCTCGTTCAGGTTCAGGCGCTCGAAGCGCACGAGGTCCCGGATCTCCGGGCCGGCCTTCATGCGCCCTTCCTGCGAGGCGGTGCCGCGCAGCATGAAGGCGCGGCGATACGCGAGCGGGATCTCCTTCGCGCGGTCGACCGGCCAGACGCCCGCCTCGGCGCGCGCCAGCACGCGCGTCGAGAGGTCCGTCGCCAGGATCTCGATCTCGCGGCCCGAGCCGGGCGGAAAATGATGGAGCAGGAGCATCGCGAGCGAGTACGGCTCCTCGCCCGTCGAGCAGCCCGCGCTCCAGAGCCGCAGGAGGCGGGGCCCGCGCTCCTTCCAGACCGGGATGACCTGCCGCTCGAGGAACTCGAACTGGCGCGGCTCGCGGAAGAAGTGCGTCTCGTTGGTGGAGACGCAGTCGAGCATCTGGACCCGCTCCTCGCGGTCGTCCTCGTCGACGATGCGCCGGTAGTACTCCCCGAAGGACGAGAGGTTGAGCGCGCGCAGGCGCTTGGAGAGGCGCCCGACGAGCAGCGCCTTCTTGGCCGGCGCGAGGTAGATCCCCGCCTCGCGCAGGATGAGCGCCTGGAAGAGCGCGAACTCGCGCTCGCTCAGCGGCCGGATCCGCTCGATCGCGTCGAGCGAGGATTCCGGCAGCGCGGCGGCGGCAACCCTCACGCGCGCTTCCCTTCCGCGGCCGCGGGGGCCGCCGGCGCGGCCGGGCGGGCGGCCGGCTTCGCCTCCGCCGACGCGGATTCCGCCGGGGCGGCGGCGACGTCGGCGAGCTCGGACGTCGAGAGCACCTTGTCGGTGTCGAGAATGAGGACGAACCCGTCGCCGAGCTTCCCGAGGCCGCGCAGGTAGTCGACGCGGACCGGCGCGCCGAAGGACGGCGCGGGCTCGATCTCCTCGGGACGGAACTCGACGACCTGGTTCACGGCATCGGCGAGCACGCCGAGGACGAGGCGGCCGCCGTCCGAGTCCACCTCGACGATGACGATGCAGGTGCGCTTGGTGACGGCACTCTCGGGCATGCCGAACTTGCGGGCGAGGTCCACGACCGGCACGACGCTGCCCCGCAGGTTGATGACGCCGCGGACGAACGCCGGGGTCGAGGGCACGCGCGTCACCGTCTCGTGCTCGATGATCTCGCGCACGTTCAGCACGGCGATCGCGAACTCGCCGCCGGCGAGCGAGAACGTCAGGAACTGCGCCCGGTCGGGCGTTCTGGCGGCGGCAGACATCGGCATCATGGCTTCCGATCTCCTTTTCAGAACCGCCGGAACTCGCGCTCGGGCGCGCCGCCGAACGCCGCGGGCCGCCGCGCGGGCGCGAAGGCCACGACCGGCATGGGGACGGCGGGCGCCTCGGCCGAAGGCTCTTCCTCGGCCTCGGGCTCGGCGTCGCCGGCGGGAGCGGCGCTCGCTTCGGCCGCGGGCGCCGCCGACGCGTCGGTGCGGAAGAACGCGACGACCCGATGGAGCGCCTGGGCCTGGCGCAGGACCGCCTCGGCCTGCTGGCGCATCGCGTCGGCCTGGCTCGACATCTCCTCGGCCGTCGACGACAGCTCCTCGGCCGACGAGGCGTTGCGCTGCGTGATCTGGTCGACGTTGCCGAGCGCGCGGTTGATCTGCGACACGCCCGAGGACTGCTCGAGCGACGCCGCCGCGACTTCCTGGACGAGGTCCGTCGTCTTGCGGATCGCCGGCACGAGCTCGGCGAGGAGGTGCCGCGAACGCTCCGCGACTTTGACCGAGGTGCCCGCGAGGCCGCCGATCTCCTTGGCCGCGGCCTGGCTGCGCTCGGCGAGCTTGCGGACCTCGGTCGCGACGACCGCGAAGCCGCGGCCGTGCTCTCCCGCCCGCGCGGCTTCGATCGCCGCGTTCAAGGCGAGCAGGTTCGTCTGGTACGCGATCTCCTCGACGATCGAGATCTTCTCGGCGATCGCCCGCATGGCCGACACGGTGTCCTCGACCGACCGGGCACTCTCGTCGCCGTCCTTTGCGCCCCGCAGCGCCATCTGCTCCATCTGGCGGCTGTTTTCGGCGTTCTGCGTGATCGACGCGCTCATCTGTTCGAGCGACGAGGTCGTCTCTTCCACCGACGCCGCCTGCTCGCTCGTGCCCTGCGAAAGGACCTGGGCCGACGCCGAGACCTGGCTCGACGCCGACGAGACCTGGCTCGCGACGCCCACCACCTGGCCGGACGTCCGCGAAAGCGCGTCCGCGCCCGACCGGACTTCGCCCACGACGCCGCGCAGGCGCTCGGCCATCTGGCCCATCGCCGACAGGAGCTGCCCGACTTCGTCGGCCCGGTGCGCCGGGACGGAAACCGCGAGGTCGCCGCGCGCGATCGCCTCGGTGACGCCGACCGCCTGGAGGATCGGCCGCGTGACGCTCCGCGCGAGGCGGACCGCGAGCGCGCCGCCGGCCAGCAGCGTGACGACCATGACGGCGACCATCGCGCGCGCGGTCCACGCCTTCTGAGCCACCAGGACTTTCTCGCGGTCGCCCATGCGCTTGAAGTTCGCGGCGGCGACGTCGCCCGCCGCGGCTTCGAGCCGCTCGACGGCCTCCTTGTAGGAGTTCATCTCGCGGCTGACGTCGGCGGTCGACTTCAACGACCGCTGCCGCACGAGGCCGACGACCCGGTAGAAGCCGGACTCGTAGGCCGCGAGGTCGGTGCGCATCGCGCGCGCCGTCTCGCGCTCCTCGGGAACCTGGGTGTCGCGCTCGAGGGTGGCGAGCCGCTCGGTCAGGCGATAGCGCTGGTCGTTCCACCGGGCCAGGTCCTCGCCTTCCAGGTCGGAATTGCCGACGTGGACGGCGAGCTCGCGCTCGAAACGCCGCATGGCCTGGACGTCGGCGCGGGCCGACGCCGAGACCGACGCGAGCTTGGCCTCGTGAGCGAGCATCGAGGACGTCATGTCCGACACGCGGGCGATTCCCGTGTACCCGAGCGCGGCCACGACGACGGTCATGGCGGCGCCGAGGGCCGCGAACAGGCTCAGCCGGGTTCCGATCTTCAGATCTCGGAGCATGGCGCCCTCAGGATTCCCAGGTCCGCCGGAAGTCGCCGTCGGCCGCGCCGTTGCCGCCGCCGTTGCCGCCGCGCGCGGCGAGAAACGGCGCGAAGGCCGCGGCCTCGCTCGCTCCGGCCACCGCTTCCCACGGGTCCGCCGTTTCGACCGGCGGCGCGGGCGCTTCGCCCGCGGGCGCCGGCGCCTCGACGTTGCCGCCGATGCGGAAGAACGCCATGAGCCGGTGCAGGCTCTCGGCCTGCTTCAGGACCGCCTCGGCCTGCCGGCGCATCGCGTCGGCCTGGCTCGCCATCTCTTCCGCCGTCGACGAGAGCTCCTCGGCCGACGAGGCGTTGCGCTGCGTGACGTGGTCGACCTGTCCGAGCGCGCGGTTGATCTGCGACACGCCCGAGGACTGCTCCGCCGACGCCGCCGCGACCTCCTGCACGAGGTCGGTCGTCTTGCGGATCGACGGCACGAGCTGCTCGAGAAGCGCCTCCGAGCGCTCGGCAAGCCGCACGCACGAGCCGGCGAGGCCGCCGATCTCCTTGGCCGCGGCCTGGCTGCGCTCGGCGAGCTTGCGGACCTCGGTCGCGACGACCGCGAAGCCCCGGCCGTGCTCCCCCGCCCGCGCGGCTTCGATCGCCGCGTTCAGCGCGAGCAGGTTCGTCTGGTAAGCGATCTCCTCGACGATCGAGACCTTCTCGGCGATCGCCTGCATCGCGAGCATCGTCTCCTTGACCGACGCCGCGCTTTCCTCGGCGTCTTTCGCGCCCTGGAGCGCCATGTGCTCCATCTGGCGGCTGTTCTCGGCGTTCTGCGTGATCGAGGCGCTCATCTCCTCGAGCGACGACGTCGTCTCTTCGACCGACGCCGCCTGCTCGCTCGTGCCCTGCGACACGACCTGGGCCGAGGCCGAGACCTGGCCCGACGCCGACAGGACCTGGCCGGACACGGCGACGACGTGGGAGGAGGCGTTGGTCACCGCGTTCGCCCGCGTGCGGACGTCGCCGATGATCCCGGCCAGCCGCTCGACGAACCGGTTGAAGAGCGTCGCCATGTGGCCGATCTCGTCGCGCGAGGCGACGGGGATCCGGCGCGTCAGGTCGCCGCCGCCCTGGACCATCTGCTCGAGGTGGAACGTCATCGCCGAAAGCGGCGCGCTGACGGCGCGGGTCACGACGAGGGCCACGCCGATCGAGAGCACGAGGCAGACCAGGGCGATGCCCGACATCGCGCCCCAGCGCCAGTGCTGGCTCGCCCGCGCGGACGCGAACGCCGCCTGCACCGCGTCGCGGTCGTGCCGCGTGCGGCCCTTCAGCGTCTCGGTGATCTGATTGAACTGGGCCGTCATGGACGTGAGACTCTGGGTGAGGTCCTCGCCCGACTTGGCCGAGATCATCTTGCGGCTGACGGTGCTCGCGAGCTCCCAGTAGTCCTGGAAGGCCCGGACCAGCTTCTCGCGGTCGTCCCGGTCGATGACGGGGTTGTCCTTCTCGTCTTCGAGCCGTTTCAGGAACCGGTCGCGCAGCGCGGACGCGCTGGTGAGGCCCTCGGCGTCCTGCGCCGCGACGGCGTCCTGGAGCTGGCGCTGCAACGCCGTCAGCGTGTCCTCGAGGTCGCGCGAGAGCTCGAGCGACGGGACGAAGCCGGACTCGATCAGGCCGAGCTGCTTTTCCTCGCGCCGGCCCAGCACGAAGTTGACGGCAATGAGCAGCAGGAACCCGACCGCGGCAAAGCACGGAAGGAGGATCACCTTCCAACGGAGCGTCAGGTTCTGGAACATGGGCTTCTCCTTCTCCGTCGGCCGCGTCAGTCGGTGACCGCGACGACTTTGACGCCCGACACGTCCGAGCCGGCCCAGACGTAGCCGATCGCGCCCGGCGCGTCGCGCACGTACGCGACGACGTCGGCGTCGCTCCCCTTCTCCGGCGGCGGAACGCCCTTGCCGGAGAAGATCATCTGCTGCCAGTACGCCGAGACGGCGATGACCTGCTTGCCGAAGATCTCGAGGTCGAAGCGCTGCCGCACCGGCGACTTGCCCGGCGGCTCGACCGGCATGACGGGATGGCCGTCGGCCCAGCGGGGCGTCTTCTTCAGGAACATCTCCCCGAGCTTCAGCCGCGAGAGCTGCGTCGTCGGGTTCGAGACGTTCACGATGACCTTGTAGGCGCTGGCGTCCTGCGCGCCGACCCGGCCGGCCGTGAGGCCGAGCGCCGCGAAGACCAGGATCCGAACGAGACGTTTCATGGCCGACTCCTATCCGCTCAGGCCGCCGTCGCGGCCGCGTTCTGAGACAACAGGTTTTCCAGAAGCCCGGGCACGTCGAGGATGAAGGCCACGCGGCCGTCCCCGAGGATCGTCGAGCCGCAGAGACCGCGCACGCCTTCGAACAGATCGCCGAGCGGCTTGATCACCGCCTGGCTCTGGCCGTGGAGGCGGTCCACGACGATCCCGACCCGGGACAGGTCGTGGCGGACGACGACCACGCTCTCGCGCTCGGCCTCGCCGCTCTGCACGCCGAACACGTCGCGCAGCCGCACGAACGGCAGCGCCTCGCCGCGCAACTGCAGGATGCCCTGGCGCTCCCGCCGCGCGCCGCGCGCCGGCAGCTCCATGCACTCGACCACGCGGTCGACCGGGATCACGTAGGTCTCGCCGCCGATCCCGACGCCGAAGCCCTCGATGATCGCCAGCGTCAGCGGGAGCCGGATCTTGATCGACGTCCCCGCGTCCGGCCAGCTCTCGATCGCGATCGAGCCGCGCAGGGCGGCGATCCGGTCGCGCACGACGTCCATGCCCATGCCGCGCCCGGACCACTCGGTGACGCGCTCCGCCGTCGAGAAGCCGGGCTCGAACACGAGCCGGTAGAGCTCGGCGTCGGGCAGCTTCTCGGGGCTCTCGGCGAGGCCGCGCCGGCGCGCCTCCTCGACGATGCGGTCGCGGTTGAACCCCGCGCCGTCGTCGGCGAGCTCGATGACGATCGACCCTGCCTCGCGCCACGCCGACAGGGCGATCGAGCCGCAGGGGTCCTTCCCCTTGGCCTGGCGCACGTCCGGCGCCTCGATGCCGTGGTGCAGGGCGTTGCGGATCATGTGGGTCAGCGGGTCGCGCAGGTGCTCGATGATCGTCGTGTCGACCTCGACGTCCTCGCCCTGGATCGCGACGCGCGCGAGCTTGCCCTGGGCGGCCGCGAGGTCGCGCACCGTCCGGACGTACTGGCGGAGCGTCGGCCCCACGGGGACCATGCGCACCTGCATGACGAGGTCCTGGAGCTCCGCGTAGAGCTGCGCCGCGTCCTGATGGGACTCGAGGGCCGCCGCGGCCGCGCCGTCCTCGAGCAGCTGACGCTGCCGGCCGCGCGAGATCGCGATCTCGCCGGCGAGCGTCATCAGGCGGTCGAGCTTGTCGATGGCCACGCGCAGGGTGCGGCCGCTCTCGCCCGGCCGCGCCGCGGGCTCGGACGGAGCCGGCGCCGGGGCGGCGGCGCGGGACACTTCGGGCGCGGCCGGCGTCCTGAGCGCTGCGCTGCCCGCCGAGAGTCGCCTGAGGACTTCCTGGTGCTTCGCGCCGATCTCGTGGTTGCCCTCGACGGCGACGGGCAGCATCTCCCGCAGCGCGTCGACCGATTCGAGCAGCGCCGTCACGAGCCCGGCCGTCACCGGCTGCGCCCGTTTGCGGAGCTTCTCGAGCTGGTCCTCGAGCGCGTGCGCGAACTCCGCGACGCCAGTGAAGCCGAGGGAGGCCGAGTTGCCCTTGAGGGTGTGGGCCATCCGGAAGACGAGCTGCAGCGTCTCCACGTCGTCGGGCTTGCGCTCGAGCGAGAGCAGGCCCTCCTCGATCGCCCGGAGGTTCTCCTCCGTCTCGGCGATGAAGGTCAGCAGCAGCGCTTCGGCGTCGAATTCCATCGTCGTCCTAGAGCTTCGCCACCCAGGCGTTGCCGCGGTCCGTGTGGAAGATCAGCTTGCGGCCGGAGCGGCCGGCCACGTCGTGCGAGACGACCGGGATCCCCAGCTCCTCGAGCCGCTTGAAAGCGACGGCGACGTTCTTCTCGCCGAGGTGGCCCTGGCGCGCCTGGAACGCTTCGAGGACGCACGCCCCGCCGAAGACCTTGGCCTGCAGGCGGCCGCGGACGGCGCCGACGGCGAGGAGCCGCTCGACGAGCTGCGCCACGGCGACGTTGCCGAACCGCGGCGAGCCCTTGCCCGCCCCGGCGAAGAACGGCAGCAGGTAGTGATTCATGCCGCCGACCGACGCGATCGGATCCCACAGGCAGATCGCCACGCAGGAACCGAGCACGGTCGTGACGGCGCACGGCTGGGCCGAGGCGTAGAGCTGCCCGGGCTGGAGGTACACGCGGATCAGGTCGCGGCTCTCCTCGCGCAGCGACGCGCCCGGCTCGAGCTCGTCGACGAGCTCGCCCGCGGTCTCCGGCCAGGCGGCGCTGCGCCGCTCGACCGTCATCGCGCCGCCCCGGCGGCGGCGACCGCGCGCGACTGCAGCTCCGTGCAGTAGAGGGCGCGGGCGGCGTGGGTCGCGATCAGCTCGAAGAGCTCGTGGTCGAGGGCGACGAGGCCGCTCTTCTGCGGCAGGAGGCGGAAGATCGCGACGGCGCCGAGGAGGCGCCCGTCGTAGTGGAGCGGAATGCACGCCGCGAGGTCCTGTTCCTCCGGGCGCCGGCCGGCGTCGTCGTCGCGGCCGGACAGGAACATCTGGCCCGTCCGCGCGCAGCGCCCGATGACGCCGCGGCCCAGCGGCACGGTCCGGAACGGCCCCGGCTCGATGCCGAGCGAGGCCACGAGCGACAGGGACGCGCCCGAGCCGTCGGCCTCGAAGAGGGCGATCTCCTCCGAGCCGATGAGGTTGCAGATGATGTCCTGGACGATCGCGAGGGCCTCGCCGCGGTCGAGGGTCGCGTGCAGGCGGTAGCTCGCGACGTAGAGGCTCGCGAGGTCCGTGTTCTGCTGCTCGACCTCGACGTACTGCTCGGAAAAGCGGCGGTTCTCTTCTTCGATCGCGGCGAGGGTCTTCTGGAGCCGGTCGCGCTCGACCCAGTGGCTCTCGATGTCTTTCTGGAGGCTCGCGACCTGCTCGTTCAGGAACCGGTTCTCGCTCTCGAGCGAGGCCGTCAGCACGCGCAGCTTCCCGTTTTCCTCGAGGAGCGCCTGGACGTACCGGCGCGTGTCGTCCCGGACCTTCTCGACGTAGGACTCGGGCGATCCCGGCCCGGGCTTCATCGCTTTTCCTCGGCGAGGTAGCTCTCGATCTTGGTCAGGAGCTCGAGGCTCGAGAAGGGCTTCGTGATGTAGTCGCTGCAGCCGCTCTGGAAGCCGCTCTCGACGTTTTCCCCTTCGCCGCGCGTGGTGACCATGATGATCGGCACGCTCTTCATGCCGTCGTCCTCGCGGATCTTCTTGCAGACCTCGAAGCCGTTCATGCGCGGCATGATCACGTCGAGGAGAATCAGGTCGGGCTTCTCCGCGAACGCGCGCTCGACGGCCTCGGACCCGTCCCTGGCGGTGACGAGGTCGTAGGAGCCCTTGTTCAGGATCATGCGCTCCATCATCAGGACCGTGTTCGAGTCGTCGACGAGCAGGATCTTTTTCCGCGGCATCGTGTCCCTCACTCTTTGGTTGCTCTTCAAACCCGGTTCACGCCACGCCCATCAGGGTCGAGGCGATCTGAGCGACTTCGGCGAGCGGCTTCGGTTTCTGGAGGAAGGCGTCGGCGCCGCGGCGGCGCGCCTCGGCCTCGATCTCGCGCGACCCGTAGGCGGTCAGCAGGATGATCCGCGTCTCGCGCGAGCGCGCGCGGACCGACGCGATGACGTCGAGGCCTTCGGCGCCCGGCGTGCCCGAGAGGCGCAGGTCGAGGATCGCGAGCGCGTAGCGGTTCTTCGCCAGCAGCGCCTCCGCTTCCTGTGTCTCGCGCGCGCAGTCGACGGCGTAGCCCTTCGTCGCGAAGTACTCGCGCATCGCAAACAGGATCGGCTCCTCGTCGTCGACGATCAGAATTCGGGTCGTAGTGGCCTGTGGAACTGCAAGGCCGTGGCCAGAGCGGCCGCTGGCGCTCAAACCCTTTGAGTGGAGCGACTTAACCTGATTTCGTCGTGTGCCGGCTGCCGCGATTTGTCTGGAACTCAGACGGTTTTCGTCCGAATTCTGAAACTCAGACAGGCACTAGCGGGCCCTTGGAACCTCGATCCCGTGGCGCTTGATCTTCTGGTACAGCGAGCTGCGCGGAATGCCGAGGCGCTTCGCGGCCGCCTCGACGCGGCCGCCCTCGGCGCGCAGGACGCGCTCGATGTGCTGGCGCTCGACCTCGATCAGCGTGCGGTCGAGGTCGTAGGGCGCCGCGGCCGGCTCGGCGGCGCCGAAGCGGAGGTCGCGGCGGGCGACGACGTCGGATCCCGACAGCAGGACCGCGCGCTCGAGCACGTTGCGCAGCTCGCGGATGTTGCCCGGCCACGCGTACGCGGCGAGCGCCGCGGCGGCGTCCTCGGCGAGCGTGAGCTTCGCGTGGCCCCAGCGCGCCGCGAGGCTGTCGAGGATCTGCTCGGCGATGACCGGGACGTCGGCGGCGCGCTCGCGCAGCGCCGGCACGACGAGGGGCACCGTGCTGATCCGGAAGTAGAGGTCGTTGCGGAAGCGCTTCTCGCGGACGAGCTCGGAGAGGTTCTGGTGCGTCGCCGTCAGCAGGCGGATGTCGACGCGGCGGTCCCGGACGTCGCCGATGCGGCGGAACTGTTTCTCTTCGAGAACCTTCAGGAGCTTGGGCTGGACCTGGGCGTCCACGTCGCCGATCTCGTCGAGGAACACCGTCCCGCGGTGGGCGACCTCGAGCAGTCCGGGCTTGGCCGCGGTCGCCCCGGTGAAGGCGCCCTTCTCGTGGCCGAAGAGCTCGGTCTCGAGGAACTCGCGCGAGAGCCCGGCGCAGTTCAGGTCGACGAAGGCCTCCTCGGCGCGCGGCCCGTGGTCGTGGAGCCACCGCGCGAGCACGCCCTTGCCGGCGCCCGTCTCGCCCTGGATGAGGACCGGGCTGTCGGAGGCCGCGACCTTGCGCGCCTCCGCGGCGAGCGCGCGGATCGGGGCGCTCGCGCCGAGAAACGGGTCGCGCAGCTCGCGCGCCTGGCGCGAACGTCGGGCGAGCTGCTGCTGACGGTTGCGCTGGTTCTCGAGAAGCCGTTCGAGGATCACCGCGAGCGCCTCGAGCTGGACGGGCTTGGTCAGGAACTGCTCGGCGCCCTCCTTGATCGCGCGCACCGCGAGGTCGACCGAGCCGTGCGCCGTCAGGATGAGCACCGGGACCGACGGGTCCGCTTCCTTCAGGCGCGGCAGGAGCTCGAGGGCGTTCCCGTCGGGCAGGGAGTAGTCGACGATCGCGACCGACGGCGGCGAGCGCCGGAAGACCTCTTCGGCCTGGCGGCAGCTCTCCGCCTCCTCGACGGCAAAGCCGCGGCCGCGCAGGAAGTCGCTCACGCCGAAGCGCACGGCGGGCTCGTCGTCGACGAGCAGGACGCGCCGCGGCGCGGCGCCCGTCAGCCGGTCGGCGTCATCCACGGCGCCCCGCCTCGGCGGCCGGCAGCCGCACGGTCATGACCGCGCCTCCTTCGAGGCGGTTGGCCGCGAAGATGCGGCCGCCGTGATCCTCGACGATCCGCTGCACGATCGACAGCCCCAGGCCCGTGCCGCCGCGCCGCCGCGTGAAGAACGGCTCGAAGACGCGCGGGAGGTCTTCCGGGCGGAAGCCGGGCCCCTCGTCGAGAACGCGGCAGTCGATCCAGGCCTCGCCGTCCACGCGCACCGGCTCGGCCTCCACCGCGACCGCGCTCTTGCCCGGCGAGTGGCGGACGGCGTTGTCGAGCAGGTTCTGGAAGACCTGGAGCAGGCGCCGCCGGTCCATCCGCACGGGCGGGAGGCTGCCGTCGACGTCCGTCCGGACCGCGACGCGCGAGGCGTCGGCGAGCGCGCGCGAGCCCTGCACCGCCTCGGCCACGACGTCCCCGATCGCGCCCTCCGAGAACTCGAGGCTCGTCGGCTTGCCGTACTCGAGGAGGTCGCCCATCAGGTGCGAAAGGCGCTGGAGCTCGCCGCGGAGGACCGCGACGTACTGCTGGTACTCGGCGCGCTGGCCGAATCGGGCCTCGAACGCATCGACGGTCGCCGAGATCCCGAAGAGCGGATTGCGGACCTCGTGGGCGACGCCCGCGACGAGCGAGCCCATCGCCGACATCGTGCGCGTGTGGTGGAGCTTTTCCTGGAGCCGCACGACGCCGGTGATCTCGCGGGCCACGAGGATGATGCGCTCCGACTCCGAGCTCGCCGCCTTGAGCAGGCTCGCGCCGACGTCCCACGTCCGGCCCGTCGCGAGGTCGCGCGCCTGGCCCGACGTGGCCATGCCGCCGGTCCGGATCGCGTGGGCGAGCTCGGCCGACTTCTGCCACGGCTCGCCGGGTCCCAGCGCCTCGACGGCGAGGCCGATCGTCTCGCGGTAGGTCTTTCCCGAAAGGATCTTCGCGGCGCGGTTGAGCCGCCGGATGCAGGCGTTGCCGTCGAGGACGAGGACCGGCGACTCGATCGCGTCGAACGTGCGCTGCCACTCGCGCGCCGCGTCCTGGATCGCGAACTGGAGGCGCGCCTGGTTCTCGTCGGCGGTCTTGCGCTCGGTCACGTCGCGCAGCTGGACGAGCAGCCCGGCCACGCTCGGGTGGTGCGAGAGGTCGCTCCCGACCGCCTCCATGTGGCGCCACGAGCCGTCGCGGTGGCGGAACCGGAACTCGGAGGACGCCGAGCCCGAGCCGTGGACCATCGCGGCGAACATCCGCCGCACCGCCTCGCCGTCCTCGGGGTGGATCGCGTCGAAGAACGACTCGGCCACGAGCTCCTGCGGCCGGTACCCGAGGAGCCGCTCGAGCGACGGGCTGCCGAAGCGGATCGTCCCGTCCGGCTCGACGATCATCAGGACGTCGGCGGCGTTGTCGATGAGGGAGCGGAAGTACTCCTCGCTCTCGCGCAGCGCGTCCACGGCGCGCCGGCGCTCCGTGACGTCGATGAGCGTGCCCTCGACGACCGTCTCGGGCGGCGTTCCTTCGGCGATGAGGCTCGCGCTCTCGAGAACCCAGACCGGGGCCCCGTCGGCGCGGCGCAGGCAGACCTCGGCACCGGTCAGCGCGCCCTCCCGGGCGAGCCGCTCGAAGAAGGCATCGCGATCGGCCGGGTCCGCCGAGAGCTCGCGGAGGTTGCGTCCGCGGGCCTGCTCGCGCGAGGCGAAACCCAGCATCCGCGCAAACGACGCGTTGCCGTCGATGATCCGGCCGTCGGGCGAGGCCCGGTACACGCCGGCGAGGCTGCGCTCGAAGTGGTGGCGGTAGCGCGCCTCGGAGGTGCGGCGCGCCTCCTCGATCTCGCGCAGCCCGGTCACGTCCGACGCGATGCCGGTCGTCCCCAGGAGGTTGCCGCGCGCGTCGCGGATCGCCGCGGTCTTGAAGGAGAGCGTCACGAGCGAGCCGTCCTTGCGGCGGTGGCGGGTCTCGTGCTGGACGTAGCGCTCGCCCTCGAGGATGCGCTCGAGGGCCCGGAGGTCCCGCTCGGCCTCCGAGGACACCATCCAGTCCGTCATCGGCCGGCCGATCATCTCTTCCGGCGCGCAGCCGTAGATGCGGCGGGCGGCGGCGTTGACGAAAGTCCACCGGCCGTACGCGTCCGCGGACCAGATCAGCTCGTTCGAATTCTCGACGAGATCCCGGTAGCGCTCCTCGCTCCCGATCGCGTCGGCGGTTTCGGTGTGTCTGATGCCCTCGATTTTAAGCCGGCTCGCCGCGGGGCGGGCGCCCGAACCGTCGGCGCCTCGCTTCCGTCAGACGGCCGCGAGGAAGGCGGCGGGCGCCAGGGCCGCCGCGGCCGCGAGGACGACCCACCGGCGCTCCCCCGTCGCCCGCGACAGCCCGAGCGCCGAGCCTGCCGAGACGAACACGGCGAGGTCGATCCCGTGCCGCGTCCCGCCGTAGGGGTAGACGGCGAAGACGCCGCCGGCCGCCGCCAGGAGCAGCGGCAGGCCGAGCAGGAGCGCCGCGGGCAGGCGCTCGCGGGCAAGCAGCACGAGCGCCGCGGCGTAGAAGCCGAGCGCGATGAGCCCCGTCGGCGTCGAGGAGTAGAGGTAGTGGAAGAGCGAGAGGGTCTGCCGTCCGAGGAAACCGAGCGGCCCGCCCGGATCGCCGGCGTGGAAGTACGACTCGCGCAGCCACGTGGCGCTCGCCTCGGCTTCGAGCGGCCCGCCGCGCAGCCGGGCGACGTGCGTGACGAGGAGCGCCGCGGCCACGGCGGCGAGCAGCGCGCAGGCGCCGGCCCACGCGGCGACGAGCCGGCGATCGCGCGGCCCGGCCGCCAGGCGCAGGGCTGAATACAGGACCGCCGCCGCCGCGAAGCGAAACGCCGCGTAGTGGGAGAGCAGCGCGAGCGCCCCGAGGCCGCCGAAGGCCGCCGTCCAGCCCGCGGACCTCTCGTCGAGGCCCTTCTCGAGGGCCGCGAGCGCCGCGGCGATCATGGAGAGCAGCAGCGCATAGCCGCGCAGCTCCGAGGAGACGAGCACGACCGAGGGCATCAGCGCGAGGAGCGCGAGCGCCAGGAGGCCGCCGTTGTCGCCGATGAGCCGCCGCGCCCAGGCCCACGCCGCGACGAGAAACAGGACGCCGCACGCGACGGGCAGGAGGCGCAAGGCCCAATCCGACCGGACGACCTTCATCCAGAAGTGCAGGAGCAGGACGAAGAGCGGCGGGTGCGCGTTGAACAGCGAGGTCCGGTACACGCTGGCCGCGTCGGCGGCGCCCGCCATCTCGAGGTGGAGCTTCTCGTCCGGCGTCAGGAACGTTCCCCGCGCCGCCGCGATCCGGGCGGCGACGCCGAGACCGATCAGGACGGCGGCGGCCGTGTTCGTGCGCCGCTCGAGCCAGCGCTCGAGCCCCGACTCCCCGGCCGCGCTCACGGCGCGGCGGTGAAGGCGAGGGGCCGCGCGGCCGCGACGAGGCCGTCCTCGGCGGCCAGCCGGTAGAAGAGGCGCAGGCCCTCGAGGTCGCCCGCGTCGAGCTCGAAATGGAGCGCGTGGCGCAGGTAATCCTCGACGACCGCCTCCGAGAGGCCCGACGCGGCGGCCTCCTCGCGGACCATCGCGCCGAAGCTCGCCCGGCCCTTCGCGTACGACTCCCGCAGCAGCGCCTCCACCTCGGGCGACGCGCTCTCCTCGCGAACCGCCCAGAAGGCGAACACGAAGGGATGCCCGGAGAAGGCGCGCCACTCCGCCGCGAGGTCGAGGACGACGCGGCCGTTCAAACGCGTCTTCAGGGCCGGATCGCCGATGATCAGGCGCGCGTCGGCCTCACCGTCGCGGTACTCCGGATTCAAGCCGTAAACGCGGCTCAACAGGATGCGCGTCAGCGCCGCCGAGGTCCGTGAGGCCGGATCGAGCGCCACGGACCCGATCCGCTCGCGCGAGACGTCCGAGACGAGCAGCACGGAGCGGACCTCCGACGACGCGGCGATGCCGAGCCCCGGGACGACCCTGAGTCCCGGGATGCGCTGGTACTCGATCGAGGGAATGAGTCCGACGTCCGCTTCCCCCGCCGCGAGCTTCGCCGCGCACGCCGAGGGGACGTCGCGCGAGACCTCGACGCCGGCCGGCGGCTCGTGCAGCAGCCCCCAGGTCAGGGGCCGCGCGTTCAGGAAATCGACGACGGAGACGCGGAGGGGGCGGGAACCGGGAACCGGGAACCGGGAACCGACTTCAGTCATCGGCTTCGGTCTACGGTTTCCGGTTCACGGTTTACGCGCAGGGCGTCAGCCCTGCGACATCAGGCTCAGAAACTCCCCGTTGGTCTTGGTCTTCTCGAGCTTCTCGGTCAGGAGCTCCATCGCCTCGACGGTCGAGAGCGGGTTGAGGACCTTCCGGAGCACCCACACGCGGTTCAACTCCTGCTTGTCCATGAGCAGCTCTTCCTTGCGCGTGCCCGACTTGTTGATGTCGATCGCCGGGAAGACGCGCTTGTCCACGAGCTTGCGGTCGAGGTGCACTTCCATGTTGCCCGTGCCCTTGAACTCTTCGAAGATGACGTCGTCCATGCGCGAACCCGTGTCGATCAGGGCCGTCGCCATGATCGTCAGCGAGCCGCCCTCCTCGACGTTGCGCGCCGCGCCGAAGAAGCGCTTGGGGCGCTGCAGGGCGTTCGAGTCGACGCCGCCCGACAGGACTTTGCCCGACGGCGGCACGATCGCGTTGTAGGCGCGCGCCAGGCGCGTGATCGAGTCGAGCAGGATCACGACGTCGCGCTTGTGCTCGACGAGCCGCTTGGCTTTCTCGATGACCATCTCGGCCACCTGGACGTGGCGCGCCGCCGGCTCGTCGAAGGTCGAGGAGATCACCTCGCCCTTGACCGAGCGCTGCATGTCGGTGACTTCCTCGGGCCGCTCGTCGATGAGCAGCACGATCAGGGTGATCTCGGGGTGGTTGGTCGAGATCGAGTTCGCGAGCGACTGGAGCACCATCGTCTTGCCGGTGCGCGGCGCGGCCACGATCAGGCCGCGCTGGCCCTTGCCGACCGGCGCGACCAGGTCGAGGACGCGGGAGGTCATGTTCGGCGTCTCGAGCCGGATCCGGTCCTGCGGGTAGAGGGGCGTGAGGTTGTCGAAGAAGATCTTCTCGCGCGCCACGTCCGGGTGCTCGAAGTTGACGGCCTCGACCTTGATGAGCGCGAAGTAGCGCTCCCCTTCCTTGGGCGGGCGGATCTGGCCGGAGACGGTGTCGCCGGTGCGCAGGTCGAACTTGCGGATCTGCGAGGGCGAGACGTAGATGTCGTCGGGCCCCGGCAGGTAGTTGTACTCGGGGGCGCGCAGGAAGCCGAAGCCGTCCGGCAGGCACTCGAGGACGCCCTCGGAGAAAATCAGGCCCTTCTTCTCGGTCTGCGCCTGGAGGATCTTGAAGATCAGGTCCTGCTTGCGCATGCCGGTGGCGTTCTCGACCTCGAGGTCACGGGCGATCTTCAGGAGCTGCGGGATCTTGATGTCGTGGAGCGCGCGGATGTCGAGCGTGTCGCCGTGCTCGACCGCGGCTTCCTCTCCCGTCGTGTCCGGAAGCCCCTCGGGAGGGGCCTCGATCGTCTCGACGTCGGAGTCCGTGGATCCTTTTCGTCTGGCCATCTCTCTGTCCTTTACTTGTGAGGCGTCGGCGGAAACCGCCGGGAAAGCGTTCGGGGATGGGGCGAACCGCCGGCGGGTCGGGAGACGCGCTCGGCTCCGCCGATTATCTCAAAGTCAAAGTCCGGGGCGGGAATTCCTCAATTGGCGACCGCGCCCCCCTCGGCGGGCTTGGCGTTCGGCTCGGCCGCCGCCGGCGCGGCCGGCCGGGGGCCCTCCATGGCGATCTTGATGACCTCGTCCATGGTGTTGACGAGGTGGAACTCCATCTCCCCGCGGATCTCGTCGGGCAGATCGTCCAGATCCTTGTCGTTTTCGGCAGACAGGATGATCGTGCGGATCCCGGCGCGGTAGGCGGCCAGGATCTTGTCCTTGATGCCGCCGACCGGCAGCACCTTGCCGCGCAGCGTGATCTCGCCGGTCATCGCCACGTCCTTCAGAACCGGGATCTTCGTGACGGCCGAGAAGAGCGACGCCGCCATCGTGATGCCGGCCGAGGGGCCGTCCTTGGGGATCGCCCCCTCCGGCACGTGGATGTGGATGTCGTACTTCTCGTGGAAGTTGGGATCGGCGTCGTACATCTCGGCGCGGCTGCGGACGTAAGACACGGCGGCCCGCGCCGACTCCTGCATGACGTCGCCGAGCGAGCCCGTGATCGTCAGGTTGCCCTTGCCCTTGAGCAGGCTCGTCTCGGTCATGAGGATCTCGCCCCCGGCCTCGGTCCAGGCGAGACCCGTCGCGATGCCGACCTCGGAGACCTCGCCCTTCTGGCGCTTCCGGAACCGGGGTTTGCCGAGGAAGTCCTTGAGGTTCTCCGGCGTGACCTGGACCGGCGTTTCGACCTTCTTCTGGACGATGCGGCGCGCGACCTTGCGGCACACGCCACCGATCTCGCGCTCGAGGTTGCGGACGCCGGCCTCGCGCGTGTAGTGCTCGATGATGCCGAGGACGGTGTCGTCGCCGATCTCGATCTGGTCGGGCTTCAAGCCGTTGGCCTCGCGCTGCTTGGGCACGAGGAACTGGCGGGCGATCGCAACCTTCTCGTTCGGGGTGTAGCCCGACAGCGGGATCAGCTCCATCCGGTCCCTCAGGGGCGCCGGGATCGGATCCGAGACGTTCGCCGTCGCGATGAACATGACCTTCGAGAGGTCGTATTCGACGTCGAGATAGTGGTCGACGAAGGAGTGGTTCTGCTCCGGGTCGAGGACCTCGAGCAGGGCCGAGGCCGGATCCCCCCGGAAGTCCGAGGACATCTTGTCGACCTCGTCGAGCAGGAAGACCGGATTGACCGTGCCGGCCTTCTTCATCATCTGGATGATCTGGCCGGGGAACGCGCCTATGTAAGTGCGCCGGTGGCCGCGGATCTCCGCCTCGTCGCGGACGCCGCCGAGCGACAGCCGGACGAACTGACGGTTCAACGACCGCGCGATCGACTTGGCGAGCGAGGTCTTCCCGACGCCCGGCGGGCCGACGAAGCAGATGATCGAGCCCTTCGTCTTCTGGACGAGCTGGCGCACCGCGAGAAACTCGAGGATCCGCTCCTTGACCTTCTCGAGGCCGAAGTGGTCGTCGTTGAGGATCTTCTCGGCGCGGGTCAGGTCCTTCGACTCGCGCGAGGCCTTCTTCCACGGCACGCCCACGAGCCACTCGATGTAGTTGCGCGAGACGGTCGCCTCGGCCGACACCGGCGGCATCGCCTCGAGCCGGCGCAGCTCCTGCTCGGCCTTCTCGCGGACTTCCTTGGGCATCCCGGCGGACTCGACCTTCTTCTTCAGGTCTTCGACTTCGTCGGCGCGGTCGTCCTTGCGGCCGAGCTCCTGATGGATGGCCTTGATCTTCTCGTTGAGGTAGTACTCCTTCTGGGCCTTCTCCATCTGCTTCTTGACCTTGTTGTTGATCCGGCGGTCGATGTTGACCTTGTCGATCTCGACCTCCAGCAGGTCCTGGAGCTTCTGGAGACGCTCGTAGGGAGACTCCGCCTCGAGGAGCGTCTGCTTCTCGGCGGTCGCCACGGACAGGTGCGCGGACAGCGTGTCGGCGAAGCGCTCGGGGTCGTCGATCTTGAGCGACGCCGCCAGCCCCTCGAAGGCGAGGTGGTGCGACAGGCGGGCGTACTGCTCGAAGAGCGAGAGAACCTTGGCCATGTAGTCGCGCAGGCCATCCGGGTCGGCCGGCTTCGGGAGGATCGGCTCGACCGCCACCGCGAGGTGATCCGGCCGGCGCTCGAAGGCGAGGATGCGGCCGCGGCGCACGCCCTCGACCATCACCTTGATGTGCCCGTTGGGCAGCTTCAGGGACTGCGCGACGGTGGCGACGACGCCGACCTCGTAGATGTCCTCGGGCCTGGGCTCGTCGAGCTGGGGGTCCTTCTGGGCGGCGAGGAAGAGGCGCTTGACCGGGTTGGCCAGGGCCGCTTCGAGGGCGCGGATCGAGGATTCGCGGCCCACGACGAAGGGCTGCATCATGTGCGGAAACACCACCATGTCCCGCAGCGGGACGAGCGGCAGTGTCTCCAGGCCGCGGCCGGAGCTTTCGGATTTCATCGGAGTTCGTTCACCTTGGGCCAAATTCGAATTCCGAAATGGATTTCGAAATTCGAGCTTACCCCGCCTTGCGGAGGATCGTGATCGGGTTGGTGTGGTGCTTGACGACGTCGCGCGTGATCACGCACTCCTCGATGTCGTCGTCCGACGGGATCTGGTACATGACGTCGAGCATCAGGTCTTCGATGATGATCTTCAGACCCCGGGCGCCGACGTTGCGGGCGAGCGCCTCCTCGGCGATCGCCTCGATGGCGTCGTCGGTGAAGCGCAGCTGGACGTTCTCGAACTCGAGCATCGTCTGGTACTGCTTGACGAGCGAGTTCTTCGGCTCCCGCAGGATCTCGACGAGAGCGGCCTGATCGAGCTCCGACAGGGTCGCCACGACGGGCAACCGGCCGACGAACTCCGGGATCATGCCGAACTTGATCAGGTCCTCCGGGTGGACCTTCTCGAGCAGGATGCTCGACCGCTTCTCCTTCTTGGTGGCGATCTTGGCCCCGAAGCCCATCGTCTTCTCGGTCATCCGCCGGTTGATGATCTCCTCGAGCCCGACGAAAGCGCCCCCGCAGAGAAAGAGGATGTTCGTCGTGTCGATCTGGATGAACTCCTGGTGCGGGTGCTTGCGGCCGCCCTGCGGCGGCACGTTGGCGACGGTTCCCTCGAGGATCTTCAGCAGGGCCTGCTGCACGCCTTCGCCCGAGACGTCGCGGGTGATCGACGGGTTCTCGCCCTTGCGCGCGATCTTGTCGACCTCGTCGATGTAGACGATGCCGCGCTCGGTCTTTTCCTTGTCGTTGCCCGCCGCCTGGTAGAGCTTCAGGATGATGTTCTCGACGTCCTCCCCGACGTACCCGGCCTCGGTCAGGGTCGTCGCGTCCACGATCGTGAACGGCACGGACAGGAGCTTGGCCAGCGTCTGGGCGAGCAGGGTCTTGCCCGTCCCGGTCGGGCCGATCAGGAGGATGTTCGACTTCTGGAGCTCGACGTCGAGCTTCCGGTTCTTCTCCAGGTAGTCGATCCGCTTGTAGTGGTTGTAGACCGCGACGGCGAGCTTCTTCTTGGCCTGGTCCTGCCCGATCACGTAGCCGTCGAGGAAGTCCTTGATCTCTTTCGGCTTGGGAAGCTTGGTCTCGGGAGCCTGGGTCTCGAGAACGCGGTCCTCGGCGATGATGTCGAGACAGATGTCGACACACTCGTCGCAGATGTAGACCGTGGGCCCGGCGATGAGTTTCTTGACGTCGCGCTGGCTCTTGTTGCAGAAGGAGCAGCGCAGGACATCGCCGTTCCCGGTTTTCTTCGACATTCAGCCTCCGGAGGGATGAGGGAATTCTAGGGTCGCCCCCTCCTCCTCGTCAACCGTTCGCTTCAGAATCTAGCACACCCCGACGACCGTAACGCGCGCGCGGTCAGGGTATTCCGCCGCCCGCAGACAGCAGTACGCGGCCGGAGGACGCGAGGATTCTTAAGGCGGCGCCGGGCGCTTTTCTACCCGGCCGCCTTCAGCGCCAGGTCGTCGCGGCGGTGGTAGATCGCGTCCACGAGACCATACGCCTTGGCGTCCTCGGCCTCGAGGATGAAGTCGCGGTCGGTGTCCTTCGAGATCTTCTCGAGGGGCTGGCCCGTGTGGCTCGAAAGGATCTGGTTCAGCCGCTCTTTCAGGCGGATCAAATCGCGCGCATGGATCTCGATGTCCGTCGCCTGGCCCTGCATGCCGTAGGCGAGCGGCTGGTGGATCAGGAAACGCGCGTTCGGGAGCGAGTAGCGCTTGCCCGCCGCGCCCGCGGCCATCAGCACGGCGGCCATCGACGCCGCCTGCCCGACGCAGATCGTCGTGACGTCGTTCTTGACGTACTGCATCGTGTCGTAGATCGCCAGCCCCGACGTGATCGAGCCGCCCGGCGAATTGATGTAGAAGGCGATGTCCTTCTCGGCGTTCTCCGACTCGAGGAACAGCATCTGGGCGATGATCAGGTTGGCGATCGTGTCGTCGATCGGCTGGCCGAGGAAGATGATGTTGTCCTTCAGCAGGCGCGAATAGATGTCGTAGGCGCGCTCGCCGCGGCTCGTCTGCTCGATGACCATGGGTACCAGAACCATGCCGCCTCCCTCCCAGTCGTCGTCCATTTGGGAACTCACCCTGCCTGCTTCGCTACTTCGCTTGAACCGACACGGGCATTCCCGAGGGTAGCACCTTGGCGCTCGCAATCAAGAGGTCGGCCGCTTTCGCCAGGCGCATCTCGTCGCGCAGGGCGTCGACGCCCCCCGCCTTGGTCATCTGCTCGCGCAGGGCCGCCGGCTCGACGCCCCGCTCCGCGGCGGCGCGCTTGAACTCGGCCTCGAGCTCCGTGTCCGTGATCTGGATCCCCTCGCGTTCCGCGACCGCGTCGAGCAACAGGTACTCGCGGACCCGGCGTTCGGCGCCCGGCCGCGCCTCGTCGCGGAGCTTCTCCCAGTCTTCCTTCTCCGGATCCACCCCGCTCTGGGCGAGGTAGCGCGCGTAGTCGCGCAGGGCCGCCACCGTCTCGCTCTCGACGAGGACCTCGGGCGCCGGGATCTCGCGCCGCGAGACGAGCGTGTCGAGGATCGCCCGGCGGAAGCGGCGGCGGCGCTCGATCTCCTTCTCGCGGCGCAGCCGCGCACGAATCTTGTCGCGCAGCGTCGCGACGGTGTCGCCCTCGGAGACGGCCTTCGCGAACTCGTCGTCGAGCGCCGGCAGCTTCTTCTCCTTGAGCGCCGCGAGGGTGACCTCGTAGTCGACGGTCTTGCCCTTGAACTCCTCGTTCGGGAAGTCGTCGGCGAACGTCTTGCGGAACCGCCGCGTCTCTCCCGGCGCGGCGCCGCGGAGAGCGTCGTTGACCTCGGGCATCGAGTCGGCATGACCGACCTCGAGCGTGATCTTTTCGTCTCGAAAGCTCCGCGGGTTCTGGCCGGGCGCCAGGATCTCGACGAACGAGCCGACGATGTCGGCCACCGCGAAGTCGCCGGGCGCGGCCGCGCGCCCTTCGATCGGATGAAACTCGGCGTGGCCCTCGCGGATCCGGTCGAGGACCTTCGCGACCTCCTCGTCGGTCGGCTCGACGTCGACGTCGGTCACCGGCACGCCTTTGTAGTCGCCCGGATCGACCGCCGGCTTCAGGTCGAGGCGCGCGGCGAAGCGGATCGCGCCGGGCGGATCCCACTTCAGGTCCTCGATGTGGGGACGGCCGAGGACCGAGAGCTTCCGTTCCTCGATGGCGACGGCGAGCGCGTCGGGAAGCACCGCTTCGAGAACGTCGCCGCGGATCTCGTCGGCGAACCGCTTCGAGACGACCGACCCGGGCGCTTTCCCCTTCCGGAAGCCGGGGATCGCCGCCCGCTTCGTGTACGAACGGGTGACGGCGTCGAAGGCCTTCTGCACGTCCTCGGCGGGGATCTCGATCTCGAGCGTCGTGCGCGTGGAGGACTCGTCTTTGACAGCCAGTACGACCATAGACGGCGGATCTTATAACCGTCGCCTTCACTCGCTCGGGATCTGCGCGGCGCAAGGCGCCGGAAGCTGGCAGGCGGACGGCGACGCGCCGCGCACCGGCGGGCGGCTCGGGGACGTCCCTCGACCGAGCGCCTGATTCCTGCGCTCGCTCCGGCTCCCGCCGCGCAATTCGGTTTGCTCGCCCGAGCTCGCGAACCTCGGTCGCGCGGCGAGCGATCGCCGCAGCGGCCTTCGAAAAAGAGGCGGCCTCCCTGTCGGCCTAGGGCCGCGGCGAGACCGCGCGCGGGGCGGGGTGGTCGGGCGGAGGCGAGGGCAAATCGCGCACGGGAGAACCGGCCTGGTACGCGCCCAGGACGTCGAGTCGGCCCCAGCCGAAGAAGGGATTCGGCACGTCGTCACCCGAGAAGCCGCCGCAGACGAGGCCCATCCGCAGCGGCACGGCGCCGAGCTCGAGTGCGTGCTCGGTCCGATCGACGTCCCCCGCGAGCCCGGGCATCGCCGACCACAGGAGCGCGATCGCGCCCGCGACCTGGGGCGCCGCTCCGGACGTCCCGCTGAACGCCTCCGCGTAGCGGCTGCCGGGGGCCGCGGTGCGAAGCGACACGCCGGGCGCCGTGAGGTCCGGCTTGATGCGATTCGAACCGTCGGCGGCGACCGGTCCGACGCTCGAGAACGAGGCGATCGTGTCGTCGAGCCACGTCGCGCCGACCGTGATCGCCGACGCGTAGATCGCGGGGGCCTCGTCGACGGTGAAGCAGACGGGATCGCCACCGGCGACGCTGCCGTCGTTGCCCGCGGCGAACACGACCGCGACGCCCGCCGCGCGAACCGCCTCGACCGCCGCGCGCAGCACCTCGGGATCCGTGCAGCCCTCGCTCGGAGGGCACGTCCACGAATTGTTGATCACGTCGGCGCCGAGATCCGGGCGGGGGTTGGCGTCGGCGGCGTCGGTCGGCGCGAGCAGCCACTCGAAGCACTCGACGTAGCGTTCGGGCGTGCCGACGCCGAGGTCCATGTTGCGGCAGCCGATGAGCGTCGCGCCCGGAGCGGCGCCGATGCGGTTGCCAGGACCCCCGTCGCCGACCGCGAGGCCCGCGGTCCCGGTCCCGTGGCCTTCGTCGTCGCACGGGACGGGGCTGTCGGAGCCGCACGGGTTGCCGGGTCCGGCGTCGTGGACCGCGTCGTGCCACGCGTAGGCGTGGTCTCCCGCGACGCCGCGATACTCGCCGACGAGGGCGGGATGGTCCCACTGGAACCCGGTGTCGGCGACGCCGACGACGACGCCCTGCCCGAAGTAGCCGAGGCTCCAGAGCTCCGGCGCCCGGATGTGCTCGATGTTCGGCTCCGCCGGATCGCCGGCGGCCGACGCGCGGGATGCGAGGCGCGGCGGCAGCGGCTGCGGGCGCGCGAGCGGCGCGGCGCGGTTGCCCGCGATCGAAACGACGTCGCTACGCGCGGCGAGCTCCGCCGCGAGAGCGGCGTCGCCCTCGACCTCGATCATGTTCACGAGCCAGTGCGGCCGGAAGGGCACGCCCGCGTCTTCGAGGCGACGCCGGAGCGGAGCCTGCGTCGCCTCGGCGTGAGTCTTCAGCGCGTTGCAGACCGCGCGACGGCGCTCGATTCGCCCGGAAACCGAGACGGCGGCGGAGAGCTCCGCCGGCTCGCGGAGGACCACGAGAAAGGACGCGCGCTCGCCGGCGGCCTTCTCCGCGAAGACGCGCGGATCGATCCGGGCGCCTCCGACGGAACCGCTCGCGACGGCGAGCAGGAGCGGAAGGACCGAAAGCACGCGGGCATTACAGCATGCCAAGCCGATGCCAGAAAACGCGTGCCGAAGCGCACGACGGCGGCGCCGGAGTATCATTTTTCGCACGCGAGAGTGGCGGAACTGGCAGACGCGCGGGACTTAGGATCCCGTGGGCGAAAGCCCTTGAGGGTTCGAGTCCCTCCTCTCGCACCATCCGCCGAACTCGACCTGCCGCCACGCGCCCGTGCGGGAGGAGAGGACGAGAACCCTCAGGGGGTGCGGGGGCGAAGCCCCCGCCGACGAGGAGGGCCGGCCGCGACCGAAGGTCGCGTCTCGCGAAGCGAGCGGCCGGCAACGAGTCCCTCCTCTCGCACCACCGTCGCCTCCGCTACGTTCAGGATCTGCGGGCGCGGCCGCGTACGGCCGCCGCCCGCACTGGCCGGCGGCTCGCGGACAGCGCTCGACCGCCGGCCTGATCCTTCACTCCGCTCCGGCTCCCGCCGCGCGAGTCGTTTCGCTCGCCCGGGCTCGCGAAACTTGGTCGCGCGGCGAGCACAGTGAACTGCAGATCCTGAAAAACAGCGGGGCGCCCCATCGAGAGCGCCCCGCGAGTTCCGTTTCTGGCCGACGATCGCCTTTTCCTGGCGTCAGGAGGGGCATCGGCTCGACCGAGCGCCTGAACCCTGCGCTCGCTCCGGCTCCCGCCGCGCGAGTCGTTTCGCTCGCCCGGGCTCGC
>DATJPZ010000097.1:0-55549 GCA_035506175.1 Thermoanaerobaculia bacterium
GCTGTTCGTGGTGGTTTCCCTCTGCGCCCTGGCCTCGCTGCGGGCGGTCACCGGGCCCGAGGGGTCCGGCCGCGATCCGGCGACCCGGGCCCTGTCGATCTTCTCCGAGGTTTTTTCGCTGACCCGGACCAACTACGTCGAGCCGACGGAGTCGAAGGCCCTGCTCGAAGGCGCCTACGACGGGATGTCCGACGCGCTCGACCCGTTCTCCTACTACGTGCCCGCCGCCTCCATGGCGGCGTACAAGGCGCAGCTCGCGGCCGGCGCGGCCAGTCCCGGCGTCGTCTTCGCGCGGCGCGGCGGCTACCCGTACGTGGTCGCGCCGCTGCCCGGTTCCCCGGCCGAAAAGGCGGGCGTCAAGGGCGGCGACCTGATCGACTCGATCGACGGCCAGCCCATGCGCAATGCGCCGATGTGGAAGATCAAGGCGGCGCTCGACGGGCCCGAGGGCTCCTCGGTCGAGCTCGCGGTCTTCCGCGGCGGCGACGAGAAGAAGCTCAAGATCCCCGTCAGCCGCGCCCGCTTCGAGGCGCCGGCCCCGAGCGCGAAGTGGGAGCGCGACGTCGCGATCATCGCGATCCCGACCTTCATGCCGGACTCGGCCGCGGCCGTCCGGAAGCTCCTCGACGAAGCGTCGCGCCGCTCGATCGGCAAGGTGATCCTCGACCTGCGCGGCTCGATCGGCGGCGCCGTCCCCGACGCCGTGCCGGTGGCGGCGCTGTTTCTCCCGAAGGGGCCCGTGGCGACCGTGGTGTCGCGCAAGGCTCCCGAGAAGCCGCTCGAGACGACGGCGGATCCCGTGTGGAAGGGCAAGGTCGTGATCCTCGTCGACGACTCGACGGCGGGCGCCGGCGAGGTCTTCGCCGCCGCGCTCCACGACCGGAACGCCTCCCGGACGGTCGGCGAGACGACGGTCGGCATGGCGATCGTCCAGAAGAACGTGCCGACCGAGGAAGGCGGCAGCCTCTACATGACGGTCGGCCGCTACGTCTCGCCCTCGGGGCAGGTGCTCGGCGGCAAGGGTCTCGTCCCGGACGAGCGCGTCCTGGTCCTGCCGGGAGAGCCCGGCGAGCGCGACCTGATCCTCGAGCGGGGCCTCGAGATCGTTCGCGCGGACGCGGCGCCGCGTCAGGCGGCCTAGCCTTCCGCGGCGCGATTCCTTGAGCCGCCGCGGCCGCCGCCCGTCCCCGGCGACGGTCTTCTTCGCGCTCCTGTCGCTCGCGCTCGGCATCGCTCTCTTCGTCAAGACCCGTCCGCCCGTTCCGCCGGCCCCCGTGCCGCGCGAGCCGCTGCGCCCTTCGCCGACCCGAGGCCGCCCACTCGTCCCGGCAACCCCGAAGCGCCCGGCGCCCGCCCCCGCCGGGAAGCCGGTGCCGACGGCCCCGGCCGGCTCCGGAACGCCGCGGGTGGCGATCGTCATCGACGACCTCGGCAACGAGCTCGCGCCGGCGGCGCGGATCGCGGGCTGGAAGGCGCCCGTGGCCGGGGCCGTGCTGCCCGACCTGCGCTGGAGCGCGGCCTCGGCCGAAGCCCTGGCGCGCGGAGGCCACGAGGTGCTGCTGCACCTGCCGATGGAGCCGACGGGATACCCGCGGGTCCGTCCGGGTCCCGGGCTGGTGCTGCGCTCGCAGTCCGACGCCGAGATCGAGCGCCTCCTCGAGGAGGACCTCGCGACCGTTCCCGGCGCGGTCGGCGTCAACAACCACATGGGGTCGGCTGCCACCGCGGACGCGCGCGTCATGCGCGCCGTTTCGCGCGTGCTGTCCCGGCGAGGCCTCTTCTTCCTCGACAGCCGCACGACGGACGCCACGGTCGCGGAGAAGACGGCCGAGGAGAACTCGGTCCGGGCCGCGTCGCGGCGCGTCTTCCTCGACGACGTCGCCTCCGACGAGGCGATCCGCCGGCAGCTCGACGAGCTCGTCCGCCGCGCCGAACAGGAGGGCTTCGCGATCGCGATCGGGCACCCCTACCCGGTGACGCTCTTCGTGCTCGAGCGGGAGCTGCCGGGGCTTTCGGAGAGGGGGGTGAGGCTCGTGAAGGTGAGCGAGCTGGTGCGGTAGGGAGCTACTCCTTCTTCGCTTCGTCCCAGTACCGATCCAGCTCCTCCATCGGCACCTCGGAGACGTCGCGGCCGCTCGCGCGTGCGCGGCGGGCGACCCCGGCGAAGCGGTCGCGGAAGCGGCGATTCGCCGCGCGCAGGGCGGTCTCGGGGTCGATCCCGCGCCGCCGTGCGAGGTTGACGACCGAGAGCAGGATGTCGCCGATCTCGTGGGTCTCGGCCGGCGCGTCGGCGCGTTCCGACGCGGTCCGCCACTCCGCGATCTCCTCTTCGATTTTGGAAACGACGTCGGCGTCGCGCTCCCAGTCAAAGCCGAGGTCCGCGGCCCGGTGCGTCTGCCGATAGGCGGCCGAGAGCGCCGGCAGGGCCGCCGGAAGGCTTCCGAGCGGATCGTCGGCGGCTCCGGGCTGTCGGCGCTTGCGCTTCTCCCAGGCCGTCTTGACGTCCTCGGCCGTGTCCGCGCGGGCCTCGCCGAAGACGTGCGGGTGGCGGGCGATCATTTTCTCGGTGATCGCCCGGGCAACGGCGTCGGCGTCGAACCAGCCGCGCTCGTCGGCCAGGCGCGCGAGAAAGAAGATCTGGAAGAGCAGGTCGCCGAGCTCGTCGCGCAGAGCGTCCGCGGTGCCGGCGTCGAGCGCCTGCAGCGTCTCGTAGGTCTCCTCGAGCAGGTAGGTCTTCAGGCTCTCGAACGTCTGCTCCCGATCCCAGGGGCACTCCTGGCGCAGCCGCGCGACGAGGGCCGCGAGGCGGTCGAGAGGTTCGGACACGGGCCCGATGATAACCGTGCCCGCCGCGGCGAGCCGGAGGGTCGCTCCTGTTAAAATTCCTGCATCGCCGTGAGCGAAGAGGAGAAGCCGATCCGCGTCGTCGACCGGCGGATGTTCACCCCGGAGGGGGAACTGCGTCCCGGCTTCCAGGCCGAGGAGCCGGCGGAAGCCGCGAAGGCGCCGACCCGCGAACCGCCCCCCGCCCCGGCCGCCGCCGCGCCGCCCGGCGGCCCGGACGGGGCTTCGGACCGGACGACGTCCCAGGCCTTCGTCACGCTCCTGTCCTTCCTCGCGAGCAACGTCTATGCCGCTCTCGGCGTCGATCCGATGACGGGCAAGAGCCTGTCGCGGCGCGACACCGCCGCCGCGCAGCAGATGATCGAGTGGCTCGCGGCGCTCGAGCAGAAGACCCGAGGCAACCTCTCCTTCGAAGAGACCGACCTTCTGTCCCGCGCCCTCTACGAGCTGCGCATGGCGTACGTGGAGGCCGTCCGCCCGCCGGGCCGGGAGCCGCCGCGCGCGGGCGGCTGACGCCCGGATGAAGCGTCTCGACCGCCGCGGAAGGTTGAGGGTCCTCGCCCGTCTCCTGCCCGCCGTCTCCGGTCTCGTGTTCCTCGCGCTTCGGGCGGCGCCGGCCGCCGCGCAGGACTCGCTCTCACCGCTGCCGCCGCCGGTGACGCGCGGCCTCTATCGGTCGAACTGGTTCGATTTTCTGTCCGCCTTCTCCGAGAACGATCCGAAGGCCGAAGACAAGGCTCTCGAGGCCATGGTGCGCGCGGGGCGCAAGGTTGGCGTCCGCCACCTCTCGGATTTCTCGCGCACCGCGGTTTTCCTGGGACGCAAGGCGGAGAAGCTCGGCCAGCCCGACCGCGCGGCCCGGGCCTACGCCGCGGCGCTGCGGCTGGACGAGTCCAATCCGGACGCGATCTTGGCCCGGCTCTCGTATCTGGGGCGCCAGCGGCGCTTCGCGGAGCTCGTCAAGGCGCTGCCCGACGCGACGGCGGATCTTCTCTCGGTCCACGAGACGCGCGTGGCGCTGCTCTCCTCGGCCGGCCTGTGGGCCGCGGCGGCGGTGCTGTTGACGCTGGCGGCGACGATCCTGTCGCTCGCGGTCCGCCACGGGCCGCAGGCGCTCCACGACGTCGGCGAGACGGCCTTTCGGTCGTTCGGGCCGAGCGCCGCGCTCCCTCTCGGACTCCTGATCGCCGGCGTGCCGCTCTTCTTCGGGTTCGGACCGCTGTGGCTGGTGCTGTACTGGGGCGCGCTTCTGTGGTCCTACGCCGACGGCCGCGAGCGCTTCGTCCTCGGCGCGGGCTTCGTCGGTCTCGCGCTCGTCGTCCCGCTCTGCGCCTGGATCGCCGAGGAGAACATCCGGGAGCGCTCGCCTCTGTTCGTGGCCGCGATCGACCTCGAGGAGCGGCGCGAGGACGCGAGCGCCGAGGACGGGTTGAAGCAGGCGGCGGCCGTCTTCCCGGAAGACGCGGACGTCTGGTTCCTCCTCGGCACGTACGCCGAACGGGCCGGCGACCTCGAGCGCGCCCTCGAGGACTACGGCCGGGCGGTCCGGGCCGACCCGTCCGACTACCGCCCGAGCCTCTCGCGCGGCAACGTCCACTTCACCGAGGGCGACTACGGCGAGGCCGTGCGCGACTACATCGAGGCCACGAAGAAGGCGCCCCGCGCGGCCGACGCCCTCTACAACCTGGCGCTCGCGCGCGGCGAGGCTTACGACTTCGACGGGCAGGCCCAGGCGATGGCCCAGGCGCGGGCCCTCTCGGCCTCGCAGGTCGCGGCCTGGTCGAGCACGCCGACGCTCGCGCGCGTGGTTTCGCCCGGGTACTCGGTCGCGCAGGCCCGGGCGCGCATCGCGGACTGGAACGCGCAGCCGAAGAGCCGCCGTCTTCCGGGACACGGGACCGCCGCGCGGCCGTGGCGGGCGCTGATCTCGCCCTGGGCCCTCGGGCCCCTGGCGGTGCTCGGCCTCGGCGTGTTGATCGCGCGCGTGCGGCGCCGCCGCGGCGTGGCGACGCTCTGCGAGCGCTGCGGCAGGGTCTTCTGCAACCGCTGCCGGCGCTACGGCGATCCTCCCGATCTCTGCACGATGTGCGCGCGGATGATGCGGCGCGAGGTGCCGGACATCGAGGTGCAGGCCGCCGAGGCCTCCGGCGCGCAGCGGCGCGCGGTCCGGCGGGCGCGGTGGAGCCGGATCGCCTCGCTCGTCCTGCCCGGGTCCCATGCCTTCGGCGAGGGGCGGCCCGTCGCCGGCGCCATCACGCTCTTTCTCTTCTTCTTCGGAGCGGCTGCCGCGGTCCTCGACGAGCGGTTCTTCGACCCGCGCACGCTCGCCCCCGAAGGGGCGCGGGCCGCCGTCGTCGCCGGCCTGATCCTCGCCCTGATGGTGTGGCTGCGCGCCCAGCTCGTCGGAAGGAGGGCGCCCGGTGGGTCTTGAAGGAACGCTGAAGGTCTTCTCGCTGACCGAGATCTTCCAGATGCTCGGCCTGCAGCGAAAGACCGGGATTCTGTCGGTCGAGGGCGACGACGACACCATCACGATCTCCTTCCTCGGAGGCTCCGTCGTCGCGGCCGAGTCGGCCGCGCGGCGGCTCGACAATCGCCTGGGCAATCTCCTGCTGCGGGCCGGTTACGTCACGCAGGAGCAGCTCGACCGCGTTCTGGCGATCCAGAAGGAGACGCGGCAGCGCATGGGCTTCCTGCTGGTGCGGGAAGGGCTCGTCGAGCCCACGGAGCTGCGCGAAGCGCTGCGCCTCCAGATCTCGCGCATCGTCTACTCCGCGTTCCGCTGGCCCGACGGCCGCTTCCACTTCACTCAGGAAGGCACCGTCGACTACGACGCCGACCACATGGCGCCCGTCTCGACCGAGACGGTCCTGATGGAGGCCGCTCAGATCGTCGACGAGTGGCCGATGATCGAGAAGAAGGCCGGCCCCCCGACGACGGTCTACCGCCGGGCGCCGGGTGTCGAGAAGCTCGTGCTCGTGGCGAACCAGAAGAACACGCCGGAGGGCACGCTGTCGGTCTCGCGGTCCGAAGCCGAGACGTGGCGATGGATCGACGGGCGCCGCTCGGTCGGCGACATCATGGAGAGGGCGTTTCTCTCGGACTTCGAGGTCCTGAAAGGAACCGTGGACCTCCTGTCGCGCAACCTCATCGAGCCCGGAAGAGTCGAGGAGGAAGCGCCGCCCGAGGGTGCGGCCATGCCGGAGGAGGCCGACACGGCGGCGCCGGCGCGTTCGGGGCGCGCGCTCGCGCTGTGGGTGGCCCTCGCCGCGCTGGGAGCCCTCGCGGTGTTTCTCGTCCCGCGCAATCCCGCCAACGCCTTCTTCCGTCCCGCGGGGGAGATCCGCGAGGCAGCCGACCTGCTCAAGGCGATCTCGCTCAATCGCGCCGTCGGCGTCGAGCGCGGCGTGCGGATTTTCTACGACGCGACCGGCCGGTATCCGCGCGGTCTGGAGGACCTGGTCGTGGCGGGCATTTTCGAGGAGGACGCCCTGCGCGATCCCTACGGCCGCTTCTACCGGTACATCCTCCGGGCGGACGACGGGAAGTTCGGCCTCTATGGCCGCAACGCGCGAGGCCAGATAGACCTCGATCTGTCCCTCGAGCGAAGCCTTGCGCCCGTGTCGGAGCTGCGGCCCGCGCCCGTTCGGCAGCAACAGCAGCAGGAGGAGAAGGAAAAGGCCGAGAAGCCGAGTGTCCTGGTGGTCGAGTAGGGCAAGAACTTGAGCCAGATAGACTTAGAATTCCAGATGTAATATTTGACATTGCTTGACTCATATTCTATAGTGCGACTTCCGAAAAGCACCGGAAGGAACATTAGGAGCAAGCAATGAGCAAGATCATCGGTATCGACCTCGGGACGACGAACTCGTGCGTCGCTGTCATGGAAGGCGGCGATCCGGTCGTGATCCCGAACGCCGAAGGAAATCGCACGACGCCGTCGGTCGTCGCGTTCTCGAAGTCCGGCGAGCGTCTGGTTGGCCAGGTCGCCAAGCGCCAGGCCATCACCAACCCCGCCAACACCGTCTACTCGATCAAGCGGTTCATGGGCCGCAAGTTCTCCGAAGTCAGCGAGGAAATGAAGATGGTCCCGTTCGCGGTCATCGAGGCCTCCAACGGCGACTGTCGCGTCCGCGCCGGCGGCAAGGACATTTCGCCGCCGGAGATCTCGGCCATGATCCTCGGCAAGCTGAAGGAAGCGGCCGAGGCCTACCTCGGCGAGAAGGTGACTCGCGCGGTCATCACCGTGCCCGCGTACTTCAACGACTCGCAGCGCCAGGCGACCAAGGACGCCGGGCAGATCGCGGGCCTGACGGTCGAGCGCCTCGTCAACGAGCCGACCGCCGCGGCGCTCGCGTACGGCCTCGACAAGAAGAAGGACGAGACGATCGCCGTGTACGACTTCGGCGGCGGCACGTTCGACATCTCGATCCTCGAGGTGGGCGAGGGCGTCGTCGAGGTCAAGTCGACCAACGGCGACACGCATCTCGGCGGCGACAACATCGACCAGAAGATCATCGACTGGATCCTCGCGGAGTTCAAAAAGGACCAGGGCGTCGACCTCTCGAAGGACGCGATGGCCATGCAGCGGCTCAAGGAAGCGGCGGAGAAGGCCAAGATCGAGCTCTCCAACGTGGTCGAGACGGAAATCAACCTGCCGTTCATCACGGCGGACGCTTCGGGTCCGAAGCATCTGCAGCTGAAGCTGACGCGCTCGAAGCTCGAGCAGCTCGTCGAGGACATCATCCAGAAGTCGGTCGGCCCGTGCCGTCAGGCCATGAAGGACGCCGGCGTCGAGCCGAAGGACATCGACGAGGTCGTGCTCGTCGGCGGCCAGACGCGCATGCCGCGCATCCAGAAGCTCGTCAAGGAGCTCTTCGGCAAGGACCCGCACCAGGGCGTCAACCCCGACGAGGTCGTGGCGATCGGCGCCGCGATCCAGGGCGGCGTGCTCGCGGGCGACGTCAAGGACCTGCTGCTGCTCGACGTGACCCCGCTGTCGCTCGGCATCGAGACGCTCGGCGGCGTGACGACGCGGTTGATCGAACGCAACACGACGATTCCCACGAAGAAGAGCGAGGTCTTCTCGACCGCCAGCGACAATCAGACGTCGGTCGAGATCAAGGTCCTCCAGGGCGAGCGGGAGATGGCCCGGGACAACAAGACGATCGGCGTCTTCCACCTCATCGGGATCCCGGCCGCGCCGCGCGGCGTGCCCCAGGTCGAGGTGACCTTCGACATCGATGCCAACGGCATCCTGAACGTGTTCGCCAAGGACCTCGGCACCGGGAAGGAACAGAAAATCACGATCACGGCCTCCTCGGGGCTGGCCAAGGACGAGATCGACAAGATGGTCCGGGACGCCCAGTCGCACTCGGAGGAAGACCGCAAACGGCGGGAAGAGATCGAGGCCAAGAACCGTCTCGACTCGCTGATCTACGCGTCGGAGAAGAGCTTCCAGGAAAACAAGGCGAAGTTGTCGCCGGCGGACGTTTCGACCTTCGAGACGGCGCTGGCGGAGGCGAAGAAGGCTCTCGAGACGGGCGGCACCGAAGCGATGAACGCGGCCGGCGAGCGTCTGCAGCAGTCGTCCCACGCCCTGGCCGAAGCGATGTACAAGAGCGCCTCGTCCGCCGGGGCGCCGCCGCCGTCGAGCGGCCCGAGCGCTTCGTCGGCCGGCGGCAAGGAGGACGAGGTCATCGACGCGGAGTACGTGGACACGGAGAAGAAGTGAGAGCAGGTCTGTAGGGGCGGCCCTCGGGGCCGCCCGCTCGGATTCTTCCGAAGACGGGCGGGGTCAAGCCCCGCCCCTACGGCTTAAACTTGAAGCATGACCGTTTTCCGCTGGAACTCGCTGCAGGACCTCTTCGCCATCCAGGAGAAGGTCAACCGGCTCTTCGAGGAGACCATCCACCGCACCGAGTTCCCCGACGAAGGGATCGACGCGGCGCTGTGGTCTCCCGCGGCCGACGTCTACGAGAGCCCGGACGAGATCGTTCTGAACATCGAGCTGCCCGGCGTCCGCCTCGAAGACGTTCGCCTCGAGGCCCTGGAGGGCAAGATCCGGGTGGCGGGTCACCGGCGGGCCGACGACGGGATCGAGCCCCGGCACTTCGTCCGCATGGAGCGCATCTACGGCAGCTTCTCCCGGGACTTTCCCGTTCCCGTCTCCATCGACCCCGGCCTCATCAAGGCCTCGCTGCGCGCCGGCGTCCTGCGCGTCGTCGCGCCGAAGGCGGACCGCGGGCAGCCGATCCCGGTCGACACGAGGAAGGCGCGATGAAGGGGCGGGGCCGCGGGGCCGGCGGGGTGTTCCGCATCGGTGCGATCGCGGAGCGCTTCGGCATCCATCCGCAGACCCTGCGCATGTACGAGCGGGAAGGGCTTCTGCGGCCGGCTCGCACCGAGGGCAACACGCGCCTCTACGACGCCGACACGATCGAGCGCCTGGAGATCATCCTGACCCTGACCCGGCACCTGGGCGTCAATCTCGCCGGGGTCGAGGTGATCCTCCACATGAAGCAGCGGATGGAGAAGATGCACGGCGAGGTCCAGGAGATGCTCGAGGTCTTCCGGACCGAGCTCGAATCCAGCCGGCCGGACGCCGGCAACCGGAGCGTCGCCCTGGCGAGGATCCCGGGCCGCCGCTACGCCGACAAAGCCTGAGAAAGGCCCCGCCGCGGCCCCGCCCGCCCTTTCGCTGCCCGTGCCCCCCGTCTCCCGCCTCCTGCTATAGAATCCCGGCTTCTTAACGAACGTTCGGAGGGTTTTGTGAAGAAGCTTCTGTTCGCAGTCGCCGGGCTCGCCTTTGCGGCGTCCGCGCTGGCGCAGCTCTCGAAGGACAAGGACTGGGACAAGAGCCCGGAGGCGTACTTCCTGACGCCGGCCGAGCGCGCCGAGTGGAAGAACCTGAAGACGGACGACGAGGCCGACAAGTTCATCGCGGTCTACTACGCCAGGCGCGGCGGCGACGCCTTCAAGCAGGAGATCTCGCGCCGGATCGCGGCCGCCGACCAGCAGTTCAAGATGCAGCGCTACAAGAGGGGAGCCGACTCGGTCCGCGGCCGACTCCTGATCGTTCTCGGCACGCCCTCGAAGGTTTCCCAGTCGCGCGCCCAGGAAGGGCCGGCCGTCGACACGGGCACGATCCTGAGCGTCGACGCGCGGTCCAACGTCGCCGCGTCTTCCGCGATCCAGTATGCGTGGACCTATGCGCCGGACAAGTTCCCGGCCGCCTTCGGCCTCGGAGAGGTCAAGGCTCAGATCACGGTCGATCCGGCCCAGGGCAAGGACACCCTCGACAACTCGACCGAGGTCGAAAAGGCGATGGCGATCCTGGCCGAGAAGTCGATCGTGAACCCGAACGCCACGGCCGCCGCGCCGGCCGCCGGTGCGAAGGCGCCAGCCGGCGCTGCCGCGCCTCCCGCCGCGCCCGCGGCGGCTGCCGCGCCGCCCCCGATGCCGCTGCCGGCCGCCGTGAAGTCGGCGCTCGAAGGCGTGGCGGGGAAGTCGACCGGCGATGCCGGCTTCTGGTCCGGCACCTTCCACTCGGCCACCGGCGACCCCTTCCTGGCGCTCCAGTTCTACCTGCCCACGAACAAGCCGGCCTTCTCCGCGGCCGGGCCGCTGAAGTTCGGCGGGCTCATCACGGATGACTCGGGCAAGGAAGTCGACTCCTTCTGGGAAGACGCGAACTTCGCCGAGATCACCGAGGGCCAGCGCAAGGACAAGGTGTTCGACCGCTCGGTCACGTTGCAGCCGGGCAGCTACAAGGGAACCTTCGGCCTCTTCGCCGGCGAGGGACAGCCGCCGGTGGCCTCGGCGTCGGTGGCCTTCAAGCTCGAGCCGAAGTCCACGGACTTCACGGTCTCGCCGCTGATTCTGTCGAGCGGCCTCGTGCCGCTGACCAAGCGGCCGGGCCCCACCGACCCGTTCGTGTTCGGCACGGACAAGCCGATCAAGGTCGATCCCAAGGGCGACCACACGTTCATGAAGACGGACAGCCTCTGGTATTTCTACAGCGTCGAGAATCCCGTTCTGCCGGCGCCCGCCGCCGACGCCGCACCGGCGCCCGCCGCCACGCCGGCTCCCGGCGCTCCCGCGGCCGCTCCGGCTGCCGCCGACGCGCCGAAGCCGCGCGTCATGACGAAGATCAACGTGCAACGCGACGGCCAGGATGCCTTCGCGCCGTTTACGGGGCCGGCCGAGCTCGTGGCGACGTCCACCGGCGTCTACAGCGCGGGCAACGAGATCCCGCTCGCCTCCTTCGAGCCCGGCTACTACACGTTCATCATCACCGTTTGGGACATGAACACGAAGGGCGCGTCGCGGAAGATGATCGAGCGCAAGGAGGACTTCGTCGTCCTCATGCCCGACGGATCATTGCCGCCGAAGGCTGCCCCGAAGCCGGCCGCCGCTCCGAAAAAGAAGCCCGCCTAGATCCTCTCCTCGAATCGCGCCGAGACTCAGCGGCCCGGCTCCCGAGAGGAGCCGGGCCGTTTTGCTTCGAGTGGTCGGCGATCGAAGCGGGCGGGGGAATACCCGAGGACCACGGCTACGTCGGGAGAGGGAACCGGAACGACGTTCCCTCTCCCGTCGGTCGCGCGGCGACCGCTCGGAGTCCGCGCCTACTCGACGTGCACGTTCGTCCGCGCCGTGCCCATCCGGCCGCTCGAGGAGTCGCGCACGTTGACCACGATGCGGTAGTTGCCCTTCTTCGTCTGGAGCTGCGCGGTGTAGCGAAGCATCGCCCCGGCCTTGGCTTTGCCCGCGGGAATGGCGAAGCTCGTCGTCTGCCGGGAGAGGTCGCTCGCGTTGCCCTTGTCGTCCACCGAGCCGATGTAGAACTCGGCGTTGGCGACTTCCTTGTCGCCCTGCGGGACGAAGGTCAGGGCGTCGGCCGGCACGAGCACGGTCAGCGGCAGGACGTAGTACTTCTTGTCGAGGGTGGCCGGCGCCAGCTCGATCTTCGCCGGGATCGCGTTGTAGGAAAGGTCGGTCTCCATCGTCGCCCGGGCGCGCGTTTCGACGCGCTGCGCCTCGGAGAGCGGCTCGAAGCCCTTCCGCGCGCGGACGGTCACGCCCGGCCGGTTCACCGTCACATCGACCTTCTGGTAGCCGGTCAGGCCGAGCTTCGAGAGCGTCACGCCGAGCGTGTAGTAGGTGGAGACCTGCTGGTAGATCCGGGAAAGGCCGCCCTGGAAGTCGTTGGTGTTCATGAGCGCGACGCCGCCCGTCTCCGTCGCCATCTGCTGCATGCCGTTCTGCCGGTCCTGACGGGCCTGGAACGTCAGGTTCGGCCGCTGCTCGATCGCGAGGACGTTCGTCGACGGCGATCCTTCGGACGCGGGCGTGCCCTCCGCCGTCAGCCCGGTCGCGTCGACCGTGTAGAAGGTGATCTGGTCGGCGTTGGCCTTCTGGATCATCGCCGTCAGGCGCGTCGGCACGTCGCGGACGTTCAGGTTGACGAGCCCGGAGGACGTGATGCTGCCGCCGGCGTACTGGGCCATGACCCAGCCCGGCTGGTACTCGAAGCCCCCCGAGATGTAGAGGAACGCCTTCTTCCCGGAAAGAGGCGTCAGCGTGACGAGCTCCGCCTGCATGCTCTGGATCAGGTTCTCGATCTCCATGCCGACCTCGGAGCCGTATTGCCGGGCCAGCTGCAGGCGCGAGGAGACGCCGCGGCGGTTCAGGCCGATGCTGTCGATCTGGGCGAGGGTCTGCGTCTGCATCTGGAGGCGCGACATGCCGACGCCCTGGCGCTCGAGGTCGGTCAGCGCGGTGAGCACGACCTCCTTGCTCGTCGTCCAGTCGACGAGCACCGCCGGCAGACGGTTGAAGACCACGACGCGCATGGCGTCGTTCGGCCCGAGACGGCCGGCGAGGTCGCGGATCGCGTTCAGGCTGTAGTTGCGCAGCCCGGGCGGCAGATAGCCGAGGTCGACGAAAACGAGAAAGTTGCGCGGCACGTAGGCTTCCTCGCCCTTCTTGTAGATCTCGAGGACCCGCTCCGCCGGCGCCGTGGCGATGTCGGGGGCGTGGATCGTGCCGTCGTTGACGAGGGTGAAGTAGTCGATGGCCACGGGCTTGCCGCCGATCTTGAGCGTGAAGTCCTCGCGCTTCAGGTCGGTGACCGGGTTGCCTTTCGCGTCCGTGACGTCGACGTCGAGGTTCAGCACCCGCACCTCGACGCTTTCGGAGAACTGCGGCAGCCGGGCCGGAGGCGGCTGCTGGGCGAAGACCGTCGCGGCGGTCAGCGACAGGGCAGCGGCCATTCTGGTGGATCGCATCTGTCTCGGTCCTTTCTCGGTCCGGGCCGGATTCGCTCCCCCGGAGACGATCCGGACAACGCGGGCCGGGCGCGCCGGAATTCCGGAAGTGTCCTCATTTTAGGAAAATCCTTAAGAGGAGCCCGGACGCGGGGGAAGGAGCTATTCGCGGGCGGCGCCGACGGTTTCGAGGCCGAGATAGTCGAAGAGCATGTTGACCTCGGCCGTCAGCTCGTCGGCCTCGAGGTCCTCGCCGGACTCGACCGGAAGACTCCCGATCGCGCAGGCGGGCACGGCCGATCGGGCCAGGCGCACCACGGCGGCGGACGCGCTCGGGTCGGTGCCGTCGTCGGACAGGACGGCCTCGAAGTCGCGGGGCAGGCCCCAGATCTCGGCGCGGGCGCGCCCGACGGCGGGCCGGTAGGTTTCGAGGACGGAGCCGCGGAAGGGCCCGGCCGGCAGGTTCATTTCGCGCACGATCTCGAAGAGGTCGGCATAGCCGATGCAATGGAGCAGGCCGAGCGTGTAGCCGCGCTCGCGCGTGACGCCGTAGCGCTCCGCGTACCGTCCGGCCGCGACCGCCGCCGCGAGGCTCGCGCGCCGCACCGCCCGGGCCGCCGGATCGCCGGCGGGAACCGCCGGAAAGTCGGGGGAGGAGAGCCGGTCGATCAGGACGGTCGCCGCCCGCGGCCCGATGCGGTCGAGCGCGTCGGGGACCGTGCCGACGGAGTTTTCGCGGTCGACGGACAGGGAGTTGGCGAGGATGAGGAGGTCCAGGGTCAGGTACTGGTCGAGCGCCGCGATGGGTACGATCGCCGCCGGGTCGAGCGGCGGCTTGCGTTTGAGCAGCTCGAGCAGCAGCTGCGCCGTGTCCGAGTGGACGGGCCGCATCAGGTAGTTCTTGATCAGCCGGTCGCGCAGCCGGCGGGCGAATTCGCGGAAGCGCGCGGCGTGGCCGCGGGTCTCGAGCGGGTCGAGGGTCGTGCCCATGCGCTCGGCCGACTCCCAGAAGTGCTCCTCGATTCCCTCCGGCAGGAACGGCAGCACCCACGCATCGGCCGCTTCCCAGGTCTCGCGCCGCTCCTTGCGCGAGAGCCGGTGCGTGTCGTCGAGCTGCTTGACGCCCTGGAAGGCCAGCGCCTGGCCGCGCAGCGTCAGGCCGATTCGCAGGATCGGCTGCACACGGTACGTCGGGTCGTATTCGAAGTTGGCCTCCCGCCACTCGAAGATCTCGAAGAGGAGCTTGCGCGCGAGCTCCTCGACGCGGAGCGACAGCCCGTCGAGCGTGTCGTGGTTCATGTCGAGGATCAGGCGGGTGAGGTTCTCCTGCGTCGTCATGTTCCGGGCCAGGAGCTCGTAGAGCGTGGCCGCCGGAAGGGCGCCGCTGCGGAGCAGGTGCACGCCGAGGCGATGGCGGGGCAGCGACCCGGAGACGTAGACGATCTCGCCTTCTTTCCAGTCGAGCGTGCGCCGGTCATGGCCGCGCGTCACCGTCAACCGCCCCGAGCGGCGGTTCAACTCCATCCATTGGAGAAGGTCCGCGAGGCCGAAGACCTCGAGTCTTCCCCGGAAGTGCTCGGTCATGAAGGCTTTCGGCCTCAATTTTAGCACTCCGCCGGCCGGCCGCTGGCCCGGCCCCGTGACAGAATCCCGCGCGTGAAACCGCCCCGGCGCGAGGAAAAACGCCCGAATCTCCCGGCGGAGACGAGCTCCGGCATCCCGGTCGAGCCGTTCTACGGGTCCCCGCCGCCGGGCGAGTTTCCCTTCACGCGGGGCGTTTCGGCGGAGGGTTACCGGTCGCGCTTCTGGACCATGCGCCAGTACGCGGGGTTCGGCTCGGCCCGCGAGTCCAACGCTCGCTATCGCTACCTCCTGGGGCAGGGCCAGACCGGTCTCTCGGTCGCCTTCGACCTGCCGACGCAGATGGGCTACGACTCGGACGACCCCCTGGCGCGGGGCGAGGTCGGGAAGGTCGGCGTGGCGATCGCGACCCTGGAGGACATGCGCGTGCTGACCGACGGCCTGCCCCTCGACCAGGTTTCGATCTCGATGACCATCAACGCGACCGCGGCCGTCCTGATGGCGTTCTACCTCGCGGTCGCCCGCGAGCGCGGCATCCGCTGGGACGCGCTCTCGGGAACGGTGCAGAACGACCTGCTCAAGGAGTACGTGGCTCGCGGCACCTACATCTTCCCGCCGCGGCAGTCCTTGAAGATCACGACCGACCTCTTCGCGTTCTGCGGTGAGGAAGTCCCGCGCTGGAACACGATCTCGATCTCCGGGTACCACATCCGGGAGGCCGGCTCGACCGCCGTCCAGGAGGTCGCCTTCACGCTGTCGAACGCGATCGCGTACGTCGAGGCGGCGCTCGCCCGAGGACTCGCGATCGACGAGTTCGCGCCGCGCCTCTCGTTTTTCTTCAACGCCCACGCGAACTTCTTCGAGGAGATCGCCAAGTTCCGCGCCGCGCGGGCGCTCTGGGCCGAGATCGCCCGCGACCGCTTCGGCGCGAAGGACCCGAAGTCCTGGCGCCTGCGCTTTCACACGCAGACGGCGGGTTCGACCCTGACCGCGCAGCAGCCCGACGTCAACGTCGTGCGCGTGGCCCTGCAGGCGCTCTCGGCCGTCCTCGGGGGCACGCAGTCGCTCCACACCAACGCCCGGGACGAGGCCCTCGCGCTGCCGACCGAGGCGTCGGCGCGCCTGGCGCTGCGAACGCAGCAGGTCATCGCCAACGAGAGCGGCGCGGCCGACGTCGTCGATCCGCTCGGCGGCTCGTACCTCGTCGAGGCCTGGACCGGGGAAATCCGCGAGCGGGCCCGCGCGCTGATCGCGAAGGTGGATGCGCTCGGCGGCGCCGTGTCGGCGATCGAGCAGGGGTTCTTCCAGAAGGAGATCGAAGACGCGTCGTATCGCGCGCAGCGCGAGATCGAGGAGGGCAAACGCGTCGTCGTCGGCGTCAACGCCTACCGGGACGTCAACGAAGCGGCGGTGCCGATCCTGTCGGTCGATCCGCGCCTCGAGTCCGAGCAGGTCGCGCGCCTGAAGGCGTTTCGCGCGTCGCGCGACGCGGCGAAGACGGCCGCGGGCCTCGAGCGGGTGCGCCGGGACGCTTCGGAGGATCGCAACGTGATGCCGGCGCTGATCGAGGCGGTCTCGGCCGGGGCGACGCTCGGCGACATCGTGGCCGAGCTGAAGGCTCTTTACGGCGAGCACCGGCCAGGAAACTGACTGAAGCCCGGCTTAAGTTTCGTTATCTGAGTCGCTTGCGCGTGTGGAAAAGAGTCTGCCGCCTGTTTCACGACTCGGGCCGTCTGCACAAGCGCATGGGCATCGCCGCTAAAGTGCTGAGGGGAAGAGGCTTTCTCGATCGCACAAAGGATGGTGCAATCCGCTCCCCGAGGTGGGCTTTTCGCCATTTTTTGGGGCTTTCCGCAGGGATTTTGACAGGCTTTTCCACCGGATCTTCGGAAAACTGATTTTCTCCAAGCGGGGCCGAACTTCCCGCCCTCTACACCCCGATTTTCGGGCACAGCGAGTGGACCGGGCACTCGTCGCAAAGAGGCTTCCGGGCGGCGCAGATCTGCCGTCCGTGGGCGATCAGCAGATGCGCGCCCATCGTGCGGCGCCCTTTCGGCACGAGCGCGTTCAGGTCTTCCTCGACTTTGACGGGATCTGTCTGTCGGGTAAACCCGAGCCGTCTGGAAAGACGCCCGACGTGGGTGTCGACGACGAACCCCTCGTCCTTGCCGAACGCATTGCCGAGCACGACGTTGGCCGTCTTGCGCCCGACGCCGGGCAGGCGCACGAGCTCGTCCATGGTGTCGGGCACGCGGCCGCCGTGCTCGGCCGCGATCGCGGCGCCGGCGGCGCGGATCGACTTCGCCTTGGAGTTGAAGAAGCCGGTCGAGCGGATCTCCCTCTCGAGAACGCCCCTCGGCGAGCGGGCGTAGTCGGCCGCGGTCCTGTACTTCGCGAACAGATGCGGCGTGACCCTGTTGACGCGGGCGTCGGTGCACTGGGCCGAGAGGATCGTCGCGACGAGGAGCTCGAGCGGCGTCCGGTGATCGAGCGCGCACTTCGCTTCGGGGTAGGCCTTCGTGAGGCGGCGCAGGACCGCCGCCGCGCGCTTCTTCTTCGCGTCGAAGGTCTCCCGCGGCTTCTTCGCCATCGGGCGGCATTCTAGACGCTAGACTCGTCGCGATGCGCCTGCTGGCCGCCGCCCTCTTCGCCCTGTTCGCCGCGGCGAGGCTCCCGGCCGTCACCCTGACGATCCTCCACACGTCGGATCTCCACGGCCATGTCCACCCGGAGGACGAGCTGGCCGCGGCGGACCTCGGCGAGGGGCTCGCGCGGGTGGCGGCCGTCGTGCGGTCGGCGCGGGCGGAGGGAGGGCCCTTGCTCGTGCTCGACTCCGGAGACACGATCGAGGGCGCCCCGGCGCAGGCACTCGTCTTCGCGGGGCGCCTGGACGGCGGCGACGGGAGCGACCCGATCGTCCGCGCGATGAACCTCGTGGGCTACGACGCGATGGCCGTCGGCAATCACGAATTCGACTTCGGCAGGGCCCGGCTGGAGGAGTCGCGGCGGCAGGCGCGCTTCCCGTTTCTCTCGGCGAACACCCTCGGACCCGACGGCGAGCCGGCGTTTCCGCCGTACGTCGTGCGCGAGATCGGCGGCGTGCGCATCGGCATCCTCGGCCTCGTGACGCCGCACGTGGCGAACTGGGAGAGCCCGGCGCTGCTCGGCGGCCTGCGCTTTGGCGACTCCGTCGAGGCCGCGCGGCGCTGGGTGCCGGTCCTGCGCGGGCGCGAGCGGTGCGCGTTCGTCGTCGTCCTCGCCCACGAGAGCTTCGAGCGGGACCCGCGCACCGGGGCCGAACGGCGCGGCGGGGGCGAGAACCAGGCCTGGGCCCTGGCCACGAAGGTCTCCGGGATCGACCTGCTCCTGTCGGGCCACGAGCATGCCGTGATTTCGCCCCGCAAGCTCGGCGGGGCGTGGGTTTCCCAGCCCGGCCGTTTCGGAAACACGGTGACGCGCTTCGACGTGGCGTTCGAGAAATCCGGCGACGGCTGGGTGGTCGCGTCGGTCGCCGGCCGGAACATCCAGACGAAGCGTTTTGCGCCGGACCCGGAAGTCGTCGCGGCGGTGGCGCCCGAGCACGACGCGACGATGCGTGCCCTCGCCGAAGAGCTCGCGGTGCTCGAGGCGCCCGTCTCCGCGGCCGGAGCGCGGCGGCGCGACACGGCGCTGCTCGACTGGCTCCAGGCCGTGCAGCTCCGCGAGGGGAAGGCGAGCCTGTCGTTCGCGTCCCTCCTGCCGGCCCGGCTGACCGACTGGCCGGCCGGGCCGTTGACGCTTCGCCAGGTCTGGGCCTTCTATCCGTACGAGAACGGGCTCGTCACCGTCGAAGCCACGGGGCGGCAGATTCGCGCGGCGCTCGAGCGGTCGGCGGGCTGCGTCGCCCGTCCGAGCGAGCTCTCCCGCAACTGCGACGCGCTCGAGGGCGCGGAGTACGTCCTCGACCTGTCGAGACCCGAGGGGCGCCGCGTCGCGAGTCTTTCCCGCGACGGCCGCGAGATCGGCGACGACGAGCGTCTTCTCGTCGCCGTCAACTCCTACCGGGCCTCGGGAGGCGGCGGCTATCCGATGTGGAAGGCCGCGCGCCGGGTCTCCGAGACGGGCAACGTGCGCGACCTGCTCGCTGCCGACGCGCGCGCGCGCAAGCGCCTGCGGCTCGAGGCCGACGGCAACTGGAAGGTCGTGGGTGCGCCGTGAAGCCGGGCGAAAGGCCGGCGTCCGTCGAGCGCATGCCCGTGATCTTCGCGGCGCACGGCGCCCCGATCCTGCTCGACGACGAGGTCTGGATGGGAGAGCTCGCGGCCTGGGCACGGGCGTTGCCGCGCCCCGCGAGCATCCTGATGGTCTCGGCGCACTGGGAGGAGCGGCCGACGACCCTGGGCGCGACGCGGCCGGCGCCCCTCGTCTACGATTTCTCCGGGTTTCCGGAGAAGTACTACCGGACGCGGTACCCGGCGCCGGGAGCCCCGGACCTCGCGGCCCGCGTTCGAGAGCTCCTCGGGGCGGAGCGGCTCGCGGTCGCCGAGGATCCGGACCGAGGCCTCGACCACGGCGCCTACGTGCCGCTCGTCGCCATGTACCCGGAGGCCGACGTTCCGGTTCTTCAGGTCTCGATGCCAGGCCTCGACGCGACGGCGCTCTTCGCGCTCGGCCGGACGCTCGCGCCGCTGCGCGAGGAGGGCGTTCTGATTTTCGGGAGTGGATTCCTGACGCACAACATGGCCTGGGCATTTCGCCCGGGCACGCCGGGGTGGGCGCGCGAGTTCGACGACTGGGCGGCCCGAGCCCTGGAGCGTGGCGAGGAGGACGCGCTCGTGGACTTCCGGAGCCGCGCTCCGTCGGCGCGGCTCGCCCTGCCCACCTGGGAGCACTACGCGCCGGTGCTCGTCGCCGCCGGGGCTGCGGCGGAGGCGGGAGCGCGCGCCTCGTTCCCGATCACCGGCTGGTGGATGGACGGCGCGTTCACGAAGCGCTCCGTCCAGTTCGACTGAGCCGCGCGAGGTCGAGCCTCATCGTGAAGTCGGAACCGTAGCCCCACGGGTCGCACGGGCGCTCGGCGTGGATGTGGGTGGACGTCGCCGAGCCTCGGGTTGCCGGAGGGGGGCTCGAAGTCGACGGCGAGCTGGCCGCCGCCCATCGTGCCGCTGAGGCGGACCTCGGGGTTCCTCCTGTCCTCCGTTTACGCGCCGGCGCGCAGTGAGACAAACTGCTTTTCCACCAGAGATTCGTCAGGAAAGGAAAAGGTCGTCCGTGGCCCCTGCGTTAAGATCGCACCGCGCTTTTCTTCACGGCGACGCCGCGGCCGGATGGGTGATCGATGAGGGTCCGCTTTGCGGATTGTGTCTTCGACGGGGACACGCGGGAGGTGGTGCGCGAGGGGCGGGTCCGGCCCGTGTCGCCCAAGGCCTTCGCACTGCTCGAGCTGCTGATCGAACGGCGCCCGGGCGCGGTCTCCCGCGACGACATTCACGCGCGCCTCTGGCCGGACGTGCACGTCTCCGACGCCAATCTGGGCAACCTCGTCGTGGAGCTGCGCACCGCCCTCGGCGACGACGCCCGCAAGCCCCGCCTGATCCGCACCGTGCCTCGGTTCGGCTACGCGTTCAAGGCCGATGCAAGGCCGGATCGCGGGCGCGTGGAGACGGGTGAGCGCGCGCCGCGCTTCGCCTATCGGCTGCACTGGGGGCGCCGCGAGATCTCCCTCGATCCCGGCGAGAACCTGATTGGCCGCGATCGGGACGCGGTCGTCTGGGTCGATGACGAATCCGTCTCCCGGCGCCATGCCCGCATCACGGTCGCCGACGACGGCGCCATCATCGAAGATCTCGGTTCCAAGAACGGCACGTACGTCGGAGATCGGCGGATCCGAGACACCGTGGAGCTGAGCGATCGCGACGTCGTGCGGATCGGCCCCGCGACGCTGAAACTGCGCATCTTCAAGCGAACCGGATCGACCCTCTCCACCGTCAAGGAACGTCCCCCGAAGTGACCCTTCCCGCCGCGACGAGGCTGGCTTCGTACGAGATCATCCGGCCGATCGCTTCGGGAGGCATGGGCGAGGTCTATCGGGCGCGAGACACGAAACTCTCGAGAGACGTCGCCCTCAAGGTGCTCCCGGCAGAGCTGTCGCGCGATGCCGATCGCCTGGCTCGCTTCGAGAAGGAGGCCCGCGCCGCGTCCGCGCTGAGCCACCCCAACATCGTCACGATCTACGAGATCGGCACGGCGGACGGCGCCGCGTTCATGGCGATGGAGCTCGTGGAGGGAAGGACGCTGCGCGCGATCCTGGAAGCCGGCCCGATCGGCTGGAAGAAGACGCTGGCGATCGCGGCGCAGGTGGCGGACGGCCTCGCGCGGGCCCACGCCGCCGGCGTGGTGCACCGGGACCTGAAGCCCGAGAACCTGATGGTCACGCGCGACGGGCTCGTCAAGATCCTCGACTTCGGCCTCGCGAAGCTCGTGCGCCGCGGCTTCGACGAGTCCCGCGGCGACGGGAACGCCACCGTGTCGCGGGTCACGGAGGCGGGAACGGTGCTCGGCACCGTCGGATACATGTCTCCCGAGCAGGCGAGCGGAGAGCCCCTCGATTTTCGTTCGGACCAGTTCTCGCTCGGCGCGATCCTCTACGAGATGGTGGCGGGGCGGCGGACCTTCGATCGACCGACCTCCGCGCAGACTCTGGCGGCCATCATCGAGGACGAGCCCGAGCCGCTCGCCGCCGCCGCCCCGAAAACACCCGAGGGCCTCGTCGGGATCGTCGAACGCTGTCTCGCGAAGGATCCCGAGGATCGCTACGGCTCGACCAGGGACCTGGCGCGGGACCTCGCCGCGCTTCGCGATCGGTCGTCCGGCGTGTCGCCGGCCGGGGCGGCCTTGCCGGGTTCGCGCCGCCGGCGAATCTCGCGTGCCGCCGTCGTCGCTTCGGCTCTCGCGATCGCGGCGGCGGTCCTGGTCGCGTTTCTCTCGGGCGAGCGCCTGCAGGCGGGCCGCGATCGGCACGCGCCGCCGCTCCGCCGCACGGTTCTGACTTTCGGCCAGGGCTTCCTGACCGGCGCGCGCTTCACTTCGGACGGAAAGACCGTCGTCTACTCGGCCGCCTGGGACGGACGGCCCAGCGAGATCTACACGACGCGCGTGGGATCGGTCGACTCGCGTGCTCTCGGGATCTCCGATGCCTGGGTCCTCGCGGTGTCGTCGACGGGAGAGATGGCGCTCGCGCTCGGTTGCGATCGCCGCGGCAATCCCTGCCAGGGAACCCTCGCCCGGGCGCCGCTCGCCGGCGGGCCGCCGCGAGAGGTCCTGCACTCGGTCATCGCGGCGGACTGGTCTCCCGACGGACGGGAGCTGGCCGTGTCCCTCTTCGACCGGCTCGAGTATCCGATCGGAATGGTGCTCGCGCGGGCGCAGCCGAACGGCTTCATCAGCTCCGTGCGCGTCTCGCCCGATGGAAAGCTCGTGGCCTTCCTCGATCATCCGCGGCAGGACAGCGACCGGGCCATCGTCACGGTCGTGGATCGGGCGGGCCACAAGCGCGCGGTTTCGACCGAGTGGGCCGGTCTGGGGCATCTCCTCTGGAGCCCGGGGGGCGACGAGGTCTTCTTCGCGCCGCTCGGCCGCCGCGAGACCCGGGGGATGGACCTCTCGGCCCGCACCCGCGCGACGCCGTGGATTCCGGCCCTGGACGACGTCTCGCGCGAGGGGCTGTTCCTCGACACGGGGATGCTCGGGGAGGGCTATCGAGGCGTCGTCCGCGGCCTCGTGCCGAGCGATCCCGGGGAGCGCAACCTCTCGTGGCTCGCGCGCCCGGTCGCTGCCGATCTGTCCATCGACGGCCATCAGTTGCTCCTGTACGACGAGGGCAGCCGGTTCGAGGGCGGCAGCGAGGAGACCTTCAAGACGTTTCTGCGCCCCACGGACGGCTCCGATGCGACGCCGCTCGGCGACGGACGCGCCCTGGCGCTCTCGCCGGACCAGCAGTGGGCGCTGGTGGTCCAGGGCTCGCCGCGACCGCATCTCGCCCTCCTCCCGACCGGCGCCGGCGACCCGGTGCCCCTGGCCGGAGGCGAACTGTTCTACCGGCGAGCCACGTTCTTCCCGGACGGCAAGAGGATCCTCTTCAACGTCCGGGACGAGAAGGGCGACATGCGCTCGTTCGTCCAGGACGTCCCGGGAGGGTCGCCGAAGCCGATCGGCGGCGCGGATCTGTGGGCCACGGTCGTGTCTCCCGACGGGAAGCAGGTTGCGGGCGGCCAGGGCGACGAGGGCCACGTCATCTATGCGGCCGACGGAAGCGGAGGGCCGCGCTCGATCGCGGGGACGAGGTCCCGCGACACCTTCGTTCGCTGGAGCGCCGACGGGCGGACCATCGATCTGTACGGGGTCGACGAGTACCCGATGGCGCTCTATCGTCTCGACCTCGCGACGGGCCGCCGCGAGCGTTGGAAAACGCTTTCGCCTCCTGACTTGACGGGATTCGTGCGATACGGGCCGCGTCTGCGAGGGCCGGGCGTCTGCGTGACGCCCGACGAGAAGTACTACGCCTACACCTACTTCATCGACTCGAGCCGGCTCGTGCTCGTCGACGCGGGCCCGAACTGGTGGAAGTGATGAGCGCTCGCCGCTAGAAAGAGATTCGCACGCCCCCGCGGATCGTGCGGCCGCTCATCGCCTCGATGACGGCATTGAACGAGCCGCCCTCGCCGGTGTTCGGATTGAAGGCGGGTGAATTGGGCAAGTTCATGAGGTCGTAGTCGCCGACGAAGCCGTCACGGGCGAGGACCGTGCGGCTGCCGATCAGGTTGAAGCAGGCGATCGACGGCGTCACGGTGACTCGCGAACCGAAGAGGAAGTCGCGCGTCAGCTGCAGGTCGAGCTGGTAGACGTTCGGCGTGCGATAGTCGGTGGGGGAGCCGATCTGCAGCAGCGGAGCGCTTCCCGCGGTGTCGTGCGTCTCGGCCTGGACGAAGTAGATGATCGGGAAACCCTGCCGGCCGAAGAAGTTGACGCCCGCCTGGATCCCGAGAGGGAGTCGGACGACGCCGCTGACGTTGAACTGCCATTTCGCGTTGAGGCAATCCTGAAGGCCCTGCTGGCATTCGATGCCGCCGTCGACGAGCGGGCCGCTGGTATTGACCCCGGGGATCACGTTGTTCGGGTCGATGATGCCGCCGGCGCCCACCTGCTGGCGCGAGTCGTTGTAGGCGAAGGCCACGCGCAGCATCCAGTTGTCGGAGAAGCTCTTGAGAACCTGCAGCTGGAAGCCGCCGTAGGTCTGCGTCGTGTCGGGACGGTTCTGGAGCACGGATCCGTCCGGAACAGGCTTGGTCGTCAGCTCGTAGTAGGGCTCGCTGAACTCGAGGACAAAACCGGTGGCCGGGTCGCGAACCGTTCCCGAGGCGTTGCCCTCGTACGCGTAGCTCGCGCGCGTCGTGCCGATCAGCGGTGAGAACAGCGTGCCCTGCCGCCGCCGGTAGGTGTACGCGAGCGAGGCGGACAAGTCGGGGCTTATCTGTCGGTCGATGCCGACGATGAACTCGTCGGTCGTCGGCGCCTTCAGGCCGGCCGCGAGCGCGTTGACGGGCGTCGCGGAGCCGGGATTGTTCGGGTCCACGTAGGACCACGAGACGAGCTGACCGAGGTTGATCTCGGAGGGTTCGACCCGGCCGTTCCCGTTGGCATCGTTCCAGTTGTAGTACAGCTGGGCGATCCCGGGGAAGGCATTGACGAACGCGACGTCGGTCCCGAGCTCGTCGGCGAATCGGGCGTACGACGCCCGCAGCAGCGTGCGTCGGTCCGCGCCGACGGCCCAGGTCACGCCGATCCGGGGCTCGACCGAGCGCCACGTGATCGGATAGCCGGAGTCGCCGCCGTAGCGCACCGCGGGAAGCAGCTCGGGGAAGGCGGGGTTGGCGGGAACGCTGGACGGGAGGTTACGGGACTGCTGGTAGTCGAACCGGGCGCCGAGGTTCACGGTGAGGTCGGCGAGCTGAATCGTGTCGGAGAGGTACGTGTCGTAGAAGTTGTCTTCGAGCTTGGCGTTCATCGCCCGCGTCACGGCCGCCTGGGCGGGCTGCGGGGCGGCATAGCCGACGAGAGCGTCTCCGGGCCAGGAAGACGCTGACTCGATGTGCGCGTGCCGGTAGCCGAAGCCGAACTTCAACTCGTGCCGCAGCGCTCCGGTGTCGAAAAAGGCGGACGCCGTGATCCCGGCGTCGCGCTGCGGGCGCTCGGTGTACTCGGACGTGTAGCTGTGCTGCCACACGTAGTCCGCGTCGAAGTCCGCCTGCTCGGCGAGGCCTCCCTTGGGAGTCGCGGTCCGGTGAACCGTGACGGACGCGAAACTGAGGGTCGCAAAGAGCTTCTCCGACAGGACCTGGGAGTCCTCGATCTTGTAGGACGCGCCCGGCCAGTGCACGTCCTGGGTCGTCGGTTCCGAGCGCTGCGGGTTGGCACCCCGGCCGTCGACGCTGCGCTGGAAATCGAGAAAGGCGAGTGTCAGCGTGTTCGCCGGCGCGGGCTGCGCCGTGAGCTTGGCGTTGAAGTACCTGTCGGTTTCCTGGCTGCGCGTCGGTTCGCCGCTCGGCAGGAAAAACGTCTGCCCGAGATAGGAATTGGAGGCCGCCGCGCCCCAGATCCACACCCGATCCTTCCAGAGGGGTCCGCCGGCCTCGAGGCCGTAGTCCCACTGGGAGCCGTCGGCGTACAGCGCCCGTGCGGACCCGGCGACCTGGTTGGTGCCGCGCTTGGTCACGAGGTTGACGGTCGCGCCGGGGCTCGGCAACGACGGATCGGAGCCGCCGGTCCATACGCTGATGCTCTCGAGCGAATCGAAGTCGAGGAGTACGGGCGACAAGCCGTCGATCGAGATGCTGGTCCCTTCGAGGCTGAACGTGTTCTGGTTGGCGGGGGCTCCTTTCCCGACGAAGGCCGGCCGCGCAGCGCCGTGGGCATTTCCGGTTTCCACGCTTCCGGTGTCCGTGTTGTCGAGCAGGACGCCCGGTACCTGGCGCAGAATCGCGCCGACGTCGCGCACGGTCGGCACGTCGCGAAGCTCCTGGGCGCCGTAGACGGCGCCCGTGACGACTTCACGGGTGTCGAACGCGGGCGTCTCGCTCCGAACCGTGACCGCCTCTTCGGCCCCGGCGACCGACATGGTCATCTCGACCACCGCACTCCTGCCGAGCTGAACCTCGATTCCGCGTTTCACGGACCGGAGCCCGCTCCGGGAGAGCTCGAGCGCGTAGGAACCCGGGGCGAGGGCGAGGAACCGGAAGTCGCCGTGGGTCCCCGTCGTCGTGGTTCGGGAGGCATCGGGTCCGGCGAGCGTCGCCGTGGCGGCCGCGATCGGCGATCCCTGCTCGTCGAGCGCCGTGCCGTAGACGTTCCCGGTGGGCGAGGGAACCTGAGCTCCGGCCGGCGCCGCGAGCAGCGACGTGATCACCGCCGCGACACAGGCCGGAGCGAATTTCACATTCGACCGGAGAAGTGTTCCGAGTCTGGCACCGGATTCCCGAAGGTGTCAATGAGGAGCATTCGCACGCCGTCGCTCAGCGCGCACAGCGGAAGCCACCGCCGTCGGCGGAGTCCGAGGGTGCGAAGTGGGCGTTGAGCGAGAAGACGCCGGCGCCCGTACCGCCGTTGTAACGCCCTCCCCGCACGAGGGCAGAGGGGAAGTTCGTGCCCGCGCCCTGGTTCTGGGTCGGATTGACGCCGACCATGAAATCGTCGCCGAAGTTGTCCCCGGCGGTCCCGTTCGACGGCGCGAAGGGATCGTTGCTTCCCTCGAACCAGTCGGCGACCCACTCGAGGACGTTCCCGACCATGTCGTAGGCGCCCCAGTTCGAGACGCAGCTCTTGCGGGAACCCGTTGGCGTCAGGCCCGGGGCGAGGTCGTCCGTGTTGCAGGTCGTGACGCCGTCGTCCCCGGGGTCCGGTGTGCCGGCGGCCGCCATCTGCCACTCGGCGCTCGTCGGCAGGCGCTTGCCGACGTTCGCGCAGGCCTGCGCCGCCTGGAACCAGGTGATCTCCGACGAAGGCACCACGCCGGGAACCGAGGCCGCGTAGATGGGATTCGCCCCGGAGCAATCGTTCCCGTTGACGGAGCAGGGATAGTCCGGCCCGTCGACGCCGTACTGGGTCCCTCTCGGCCTCCCGTCGCTCCTCGGGGGCTTCGACCAGACGCTGGACTCGTACCTGTCGATGCAGATCGATCCGACGCGCACCATGTAAGGCGGGCAGCCGATGCCGTCGTGGTCGTTCGCGACGGGCGACTGGGCTCGAAGCGCCGTGGCCGAGATGCCGAGGACCAGGAGAAGGATCGAGGACCGTTGGAGCCGGACGATGCGTTTCATGACGTCTCCCTTCGATCAATCCCGTGTACGCGTCGAAGCCGGCGCGCACAATGCGGATTTCGATCAGGGATCCGTCAGGAACTCGAAAGGGCGAAAGGATCCGCGAGAGAGCGAGGATCCGAACCGGGTCTAGGTGCGGCCGCGCAGGTCTCTGGCGACTTCGCGCGCGGCGTTCGAACCGGGGGCGCCGGTGACGCCGCCGCCCGGGTGCGTGCCGGAGCCGCAGAGGTAGAGGCCGCGCACGGGCGTTCGGTACTGCGCCCAGCCGAGCAGCGGGCGCATCGTGAAGACCTGGTCGAGAGCGACCTCGCCGTGGAAGACCTGGCCGCCGGTCAAGCCGTAGGTCTCCTCGAGGTCCAGCGGCGTGAGGACCTGGCGGTGTGCGATGAGGCTCTTCAGGTTCGGCGCGTAGGCCGAGAGCGTCTCGACGACGGCGTCGCCGAGCGCCTCTTTCTTCGACTTCCAGTCGCCTTCCTTCAGCTTCGTCGGCGCGAACTGGGCGACGACCGACATCACGTGCTTGCCGTTCGGGGCGAGCGTGGGATCCGTGACCGTCGGGATCGTGACGTCGCAGTAGGGCTTCTTCGAGAAGTCGCCGTACTTGGCGTCGTCGTAGGCGCGCTCGAGGTAGTCGACGTCCGGGCCGATGTGGATTCGGCCGGCGAGCGCTCCCGAGGCGCCGTTGCCGGCTCCGGCGAATGCCGGCAGGCCGTTCAACGCCAGGTGGACCTTCGCGACCGAGCCGAACGCGCGGAAGTTGCGCGTCTTCTGGAGGAAGTCGGGGTCGAGGTCGATCGGGTCCACGAGCCCGAGCAACGTGCGCCTGGGGTCGGCGTTGGAGACGACGGCGCGGGCCAGGACCTCTTCGCCGGTCGAGAGGACGACGCCGGCGGCCGCGCCGTCTTTCGTCGCGACGCGCGAGACCGTCGCGCCGGTGCGGACCTCGACGCCGAGGCTCTTCGCGGCCGCGGCGAGCGCCTGCGTCAGGGCGCCCATGCCGCCGCGGACGAGCGTTGCCGGACCGGCGGCGTTGCCGTCGAGGGCGGAGCCCATGATGATCCCGAGACAGGTGCCGGCCGACCACGGGCCCGCGAACGTGCCGTAGATGCCGCGCGCGGCGACGGCGGCGCGGAGAAGCTCGGTCTCGAAGAACTCGGCGACCAGGTCGGCGACGGCCATCGGCCCCCACCGCAGGAGGCGGAAAGCGTCCTTCCGGGGCAGCGCCCGGAACTTGCGGCCGACGCCGAGGAGCTGCCACAGCTCGCCCATCGACGGATCGTCGATCGACGGCGGGGTCATCGTCACGAAGGGCTCGAGGAGCTTGCCGATGCGGCCGAGGCTCTCGTGGAGGCTCGCGTAGCCCTTCGCGTCGTGGGCCGAGAACTTCCCGATCTCCGCGGCGGTCTTCGCGGCGTCGCCGTACAGAGTGATCGAGCGGCCGTCCGGAGACGGCGCGAAGACGCGGACCTCGGTCTCGATGAAGGACAGGCCGTGCCGGTCGAGCGCGAGGTCCCGGGCGACCGACGGCAGGAACGGGCCGGCCGTGTGGAGGACCGACGAGACCTTGAAGCCCGGAGCGAACTCCTCGGTCACGGCGATGCCGCCGACGACGGGGCGCTTTTCGAGGACGACGGTCTTGAAGCCCGCCCTGGCGAGATAACAGGCGGCGACGAGCCCGTTCGGGCCGCCGCCGACGACGACGACGTCTTTCTTCTCGGCCACGCTAGACCTTCCCGCGCTTCCAGTCGGAAAGGAGTTTCTCGGCGGCGTTCTTGCCGTTGGCGCCCATGATGCCGCCGCCCGGGTGCGTCGCCGAGCCGCACATGTAGAGGCTCTTGATCGGCGTCCGGTACTGCGCCCAGCCCGGCGCGGGCCTCAGGAAGAACAGCTGCTCGAGGGACAGTTCGCCCTGGAAGATGTTGCCCTCGGACAGCCCCCACTCCCGCTCGAGGTCGAGCGGCGTGACGACCTGCCGGTGCCTGACGATGCTCTTGATGTTGGGCGCGTGCTCGGCGATGGTGTCGAGCACCGTGTCGCCGAAGGCTTCGCGCTCCTTGTCCCAGTCGCTGTCCTTCAGCTTGTAGGGCGCGTACTGCACGAAGCAGGACATCACGTGCTTGCCCGGGGGGGCGAGCGAGGGGTCCGTCAGCGTCGGGATGACCATGTCGATGTACGGGCGGCGCGAGAACCGGCCGTACTTGGCGTCGTCGTAGGCGCGCTCCATGTACTCGACGGACGGCGAGATCGAGATCGCGCCGCGCAGGTGCGCGCCCGGGCCCGGAATCGCCTTGAAGTCCGGAAGCGCGTCGAGCGCCAGATTGACCTTGCCCGAGGAGCCGCGGAACTTGTAGCGCTTGATGTCTTCGACGAAGTCCTCGGGGAGCTCTTTCTCGCCGATCATCTTCATGAAGGTCAGGCGCGGGTCCACACTCGAGGAGACGACCGTCGCCTCGATTTCGTCGCCGTTCTCGAGGACGACGCCCCGGGCGCGGCCGCCCGAGACCTTGATTTTCGCGATCGGCGTCTTCGTCCGGATCTCGACGCCCGCCTCGCGCGCCGCGTCGCCGATGGCGTTCGAGATCGCCCCGGTGCCGCCGCGGGCGAAGCCCCACGACCGGAAAGCGCCGTCGATCTCGCCCATGTAGTGGTGAAGGAGGACGTAAGCGGTGCCGGGCGAACGCACGCCGAGAAACGTGCCGATGATGCCGGAGGCCGACATGGTGGCCTTCAGCGGATCGGTCTCGAACCACTGGTCGAGGAAATCGACCGCCGACATCGTCATGAGCTGGACCTGGTTGTACTTGTCCTCGGCCGAGAGGCCCTGGAATCGCTTGCCGAGGAAGAGCAGGTCCTGCAGGCCCTTCAGGTTCAGCTTCGTCGGGTCGGGCGGCGTCATGCCGAGGATCGGCTTGACGAACCGGCCCATGTCGGCCATCGCCTTGCCGTACTCGTCGTAGGCGTCCGCGTCGAGCCTGGAGTGGCGGGCGATCTCGCGGCGCGTCTTGCCGTGGTCGTTGACGCGCCAGAGGTAATCGCCGTTCAACATCGGCGTGAACGTGCCGTCGAGCGGCAGGATCTCGAGGCCGTGTCGGGGAAGATCGAGGTCGCGGATGATCTCGGGGCGCAGCAGCGAGACGACGTACGAGCAGACCGAGAACTTGAAGCCCGGGAAGACCTCTTCGGTCACGGCCGCCCCGCCGAGGACGTGCCGGCGCTCCAGGACGAGGACTTTCTTGCCGGCCTTCGCCAGGTAGAAGGCGTGGATGAGCCCGTTGTGGCCGCCTCCGATGACGATGACGTCGTACTTCGAGCTCATGCGAGGTTCCAAATCGCCCTTCTTGTGACCGCGGGTTTCAGCGAGGCTGCCTTGCCGACGGCGCCGGAGCATACTTATAATCCCGCGCCGCGACAAGCTCTGCGTGACCGGGCGTCATCGCGACGATTCGAGGTTTGAAGTGCCGATCGGGACCGCCGTACACGAGAGAACGTTTCCGCTCTGCGAGAGCCTGAACTACCGCGAGTGGTCGGGTTACTACGCCGTCAGCGCCTACGAGGCCCACCACGACCACGAGTACAACGCGATTCGCAACGCCGCGGCCCTCATCGACATCTCCCCGCTCTTCAAGTACCGCCTGACCGGCAAAGACGCGACCCGCCTGGTCGACCGGATCGTGACCCGCGACCTGAAGAAGGTCTCGGTCGGCTCGGTCATCTACACGCCCTGGTGCGACGAGCACGGCAAGACGATCGACGACGGCACCGTGTCGCGCCTCGAGGAGAACGTCTACCGGTGGACGGCGGCGGACCCGAGCCTCCGCTGGTTCCACCAGAACGCGGCCGGCCTCGACGTCAAGATCGAGGACATCTCCGAGCAGGTCGCGGCGCTCGCCCTCCAGGGCCCGACGTCCGGCCGGCTGCTCCGCGCGGTGGCCGAGGCCGACATCGAGAACCTCAAGTACTTCAAGGTCACCTCCGGCCGGATCGCCGGCGTCCCCGTCGACATCTCCCGCACCGGGTACACGGGGGACCTCGGTTACGAGATCTGGATGCCGTGGAAGGACGCCGTTCGCGTCTGGGACGCGCTCATGGCGAAGGGACGCGCCTTCGACATCCACGCGGCCGGCATGCTCGCCCTGGACGTGTCGCGGATCGAGGCAGGGCTGCTCCTGATCGACGTCGACTTCAACGGCTCGAAGAAAGCGCTGATCCCGGCGCAGCGTTACACGCCGTTCGAGATGGGCCTCGGCCGCCTCGTCGCCCTCGACAAGGGCCGCTTCGTGGGCCAGGAGGCGCTCCGGCGCGAAGCGAAGAACGGGCCGGCGCGCGAAATCGTCGGTCTCGAGCTCTCCTGGAACGCGGTCGAGGCGATCTACGAGAAGCTGAACCTCGCCCCGCAGATCCCGGCCGCCGCCTCGCGCGTCTCCGTGCCGGTCTTCCGCGAAGGCGCGCAGGTCGGCAAGGCGACCTCCACGACCTGGTCGCCCACCCTGAAGAAGATGATCGCGCTCGCGACGGTCGCCCGCGGCTCGAACGCCGTCGGCACGAAGCTCGAGATGGAAGTCACGGTCGAGGCCGTGCGCCACCGGGTTCCCGCGACCGTCGTGAAGCTGCCGTTCTTCAATCCGCCGAGGAAAACCGCCACGCCGGTCGCGTAGGAAACCGCGCGCCGGGATTCGGAGGGCGCATGGAAGCATCGGTCAAACAGATCCTCGACTCCTACGACGCCCGGGCCCCGCTTTCCGAGGCGTGGACGATTCCCGCGCCCTGGTACGTGGACGAGCGCGTCACGGCGCTCGAGCGCTCGACGGTCTTCTCGAAGTCGTGGCAGATGGTGGCCCGCCTCGACCAGCTCTCGCAGCCGGGAAGCTACGTGACGGCCGTGCTCGCGGGCGAGCCGATCGTCGTCGTCCGCGGCGAGGACGGCGTCATCCGCGGCTTCTTCAACGTCTGCCGGCACCACGCGGCCTCGGTGATGACGGAGCCCGAGGGCAAGGCGCCGATCCTGCGCTGCCCGTACCACGGCTGGACGTACGCGCTGTCGGGAGAGTTGAAGGGCACGCCCGACTTTGCCGGCGTCTGCGGCTTCGACAAGGGCAAGAACGGGCTCGTGCCGGTCGAGACGGCGGTCTGGGAGAAGTTCGTGTTCGTGCGCCTGACGCCGGGCGGCCCGTCGCTCGAGCAGTCCCTCGGGCCGCTCGTGGGCCAGTTCGCGAAGCTCGGCCTCGATCGGTTCCACTTCGTCGAGCGGCGGCGCTGGACTTTCGAGTGCAACTGGAAGGTCTTCGTCGACAACTACCTCGACGGCGGCTACCACGTGCCGCACCTGCACAAGAGCCTTTCCTCGGTTCTCGACTACAGCGGCTACACGATCGAGACCGGCGACAACTGGTGTCTCCAGTGGAGCCCGATCGACCACTCCAACGCCGAGGGCGACGTCGCGGCGGTCCGGAAGGGCGAGAAGGCGCTCTACTACTGGCTGTGGCCGAACTTCATGGTCAACTGGTACGAGGGCGTGATGGACACGAACCTCGTCCGCCCCCTCGGCGCCGGGAAGTCCGAAGTCATCTTCGACTTCTACTTCACGGACGTCTCGACCCCCGAGGCGATCGCCCGGAACAAGGCCTCGATCGACGTGGGCAATCGCGTCCAGGACGAGGACCTCGCGATCTGCGACTCGGTCCAGCGGGGCCTCGGCTCACGGGCCTACGTCGCCGGGCGCCTGTCGGTGCGGCGCGAGGGCGGGGAGCAGCTGTTTCACCGGCTCCTCGCCTCGGAGCTCAGGGCCGGCCTGGCGGCGAGCTAGCCGGGGCTTCTCCCGGCTCGGTCTAGGATTGGCGCGCGGCCTCGCCGGGGGCGCGAGCGATCGAGCTTCACGCGGGCTTCGTCTCGGTCGGAGAGCCTCCGGCAGTCCGACGAAAGGAAGCGGTCATGGCCGAAACTCCCGGCACCGGCGCGGCGCCCGATTCTCTCGAAGACCCATGGGCCGAGCGCTACGTCCTCGACGAGCACCTGATGGACCCGAAGAGCGTGCCGGCGCGGCAGCGCTTCGAGTCGCTCGCCCGCTTCGTGCGCGACCTGGTGGCCGAGCGCTGGGTCGAGACGCGCCGCGTGCGCGAGCGCGCGAACCCGAAGCGCGTCTACTACCTCTCGATGGAGTACCTGATCGGCCGAACGCTCGAGAACAACATCCAGAACCTCGCGGCCGATCCGCTCGTGCAGCAGGTCCTCGCCCGGGAAGGCTGGGACCTGACCGCGCTCGCCGCCGAGGAGCCCGACGCCGGCCTCGGCAACGGCGGGCTCGGCCGCCTGGCGGCCTGCTTCATCGACTCGCTCGCCACACTCCAGTACTCGGCGATCGGGTACGGCCTGCGCTACGAGTACGGGATGTTCCGGCAGACGATCCGCGACGGCTGGCAGGTCGAGCGGCCCGACAGCTGGCTCCGCCGGCCCGATCCCTGGGAGATCGTGCGCCCGGGAAGAAGCTACCGCGTCGGCCTCGGCGCCTCGATCGAGCTCGAGGGCTCCCGGATCCACATCGTCCCGAACCGGCCGTCGACGCTGCTGGGCATCGCCTACGACCGGCCGGTCGTCGGCTACCGCGCGCCGTGCGCGAACACGCTGCGGCTCTGGTCGGCCGCGGCGCCGTCGACGTTCGACTTCGCCGAGTTTTCGCAGGGCGACTTCGTCGGCGCGGTCATCGACAACGTCGAGGCCGAGTCGCTGACGCGCGTCCTCTACCCGGACGATTCGACGGCGGCGGGGCGGACGCTGCGTTTGCTCCAGCAGTACTTCCTGGTCAGCTGCTCGCTCCAGGACATCGTTTTGCGGTTCCGGCAGTCGGAAGGGGACCGCTGGTCGGCTCTGCCCGAGCGCGTCGCCATCCAGATGAACGACACGCACCCCGCGCTCTCGGTGGCAGAGCTGATGCGGCTCCTGCTCGACGAGGCGCGTCTGGGCTGGGACGAGGCGTGGGACCTGACGGTCCGGTCGCTCGGGTACACGAACCACACGCTCCTGCCCGAGGCGCTCGAGCGGTGGCCGATCGAGCTCTTCGAAGAGCTCATGCCGAGGCACCTCGAGATCGCGCTCGAGATCAACCGGCGCTTTCTCGACGACGTCCGGAAGCGGTTTCCGGACGACCCGGACCGTCCGCGCCGCATGAGCCTGGTCGAAGAAGGGCCCACGCGCCGGCTCCGCATGGCGCACCTCGCCGTCGTCGGCTCGCACAGCACCAACGGCGTGGCCGAGATCCACTCGCGTCTCCTGCGCACGCGGGTCCTGAAGGACTTCGCCGACATGTACCCCGAGCGCTTCCAGAACAAGACCAACGGCGTGACGCCGCGCCGCTGGCTCCTCCTCGCCAATCCGGCCCTCGCGCGCCTGATCACGGAGGCTCTCGGCGACGGCTGGATCACGGACCTCGAGAAGCTGCAGGGGCTCAAGCCGCTCGCCGACGATGCCGCCTTCCGCGAAAAGTTCCGGGCCGCCAGGCGCGCCGCCAAGGGCCGTTTCGCGGCCTGGCTCCAGGCCTCCTCGGGCGTCGCCGTGGATCCCGAGACGCTGTTCGACAGCCAGATCAAGCGCATCCACGAGTACAAGCGCCAGCTCCTGAACGTGCTCCACGTGATCCTGCTCTACGACCGGCTGCGGAAGAACCCGGATTCGCCGATGGTGCCGCGCACGTTCTTCTTCGCCGGCAAGGCGGCGCCGGCCTACGTCCGCGCCAAGCTCCTGATCAAGCTGATCAACAACGTGGCCGGCACGGTCGACGGCGACCCGTCGACGCGCGGCCGCCTGCGCGTCCTCTTCCTGCCCGAGTACAACGTCAGCCTCGCCGAGCGTCTGATCCCGGCGAGCGAAGTGTCCGAGCAGATCTCGACTGCGGGCTACGAGGCGAGCGGGACGAGCAACATGAAGCTCATGATGAACGGCGCGCTGACCGTCGGCACCCGCGACGGCGCGACGATCGAGATGGCCGCGGCCGCGGGCGAAGAGAACTTCTTCCTCTTCGGCCTGACGGCGGAGGAGGTCGCGGCCTCGCGCGGCGCGTACGACCCGGCCGCGATTGCGGCGAGCCGGCCCGAGATCCGCGAGGCGCTCGACCTGATCCGGAGCGACCACTTCAGCCGCTACGAGCCCGGCGCCTTCGGGCCGGTCGTCGACGCGCTGCTCGACCCGAACGACCCGTACGTTCACCTCGCCGACCTCGCGCCGTACGCCGAGGCGCAGGCGAAGGTGTCCGACCTCTACGGGCGCCCGGACGACTGGGCGCGCCGCGCGATCTTGAACGTTGCCGCCAGCGGGCGCTTCTCGAGCGACCGGACGATCACGGAGTACGCGAAGGAGATCTGGGGCGCGAGCCCCTGTCCCGTCGCATCGAGGGTCTAGGTCAGGATTTGCTCCAGAGGGCGAGCTCTTCTTCGAGCTTGCGGTCGATGCCGTCGACCGGAAGGGGCCGGCTGACCCAGTAGCCCTGCATCTCGTCGCAGCCGTACTTCTGGAGGAGCTGGAACTGGTCCTGGGTCTCGACACCCTCGGCGATGACCGAGAGCCGTGAGCCGTGGGCCATCTCGACGATCGCTCGGACGATGCCGGCGTCGGCGGGGTTGTTGGCGAGGTCGGTGACGAACGACCGGTCGATCTTGAGCGACGTGATCGGGAAGCTCTTCAGGTAGCTCATCGACGAGTAGCCGGTTCCGAAATCGTCGATGGCGATGCCGACGCCCATCGAGCGCAGCGTGTTCAGGTTCGCCACGACGATCTCGGCGCCTTCCATCGCGATCGACTCGGTGATCTCGACTTCGAGATGCCGCGGCTCGAGGCCCGCCTTGGACAGCGCCTCTTCGACGGTGTGCACGAGGCTGCGCTCCCGGAACTGTTTGGCCGAGAAGTTGACCGACATCCGCAGGCCGAGGCCGGTGTCGAGCCAGCTCTTCAGCTGGCCCGTGGCGACCTGGAGCACCCACGCGCCGAGCGGGAGGATCAATCCGGTTTCTTCGGCCACCGGGATGAACGTCGCCGGCGGCAGGAAGCCCTTCTGCGGGTGCTGCCAGCGGACGAGGGCCTCGAGCCCGACGATGCGCCCGGAGCCCAGGCTCACCAGGGGCTGGTAGTGGAGCAGGAACTCGCTGCGGTCGAGCGCCTGGCGCAGCCCGTTCTGGAGCTCCAGCCGCTCGACGGCCATCGCGGTCAGCTCGGGCGTGCAGAGCTCGAAGTTGTTCCCGCCGAGGTCCTTGGCGCGGTACATCGCGGCATCGGCGTTGCGCAGGAGCGTCTCCGCATCCTGGCCGTCCTCGGGGAAGGTCGCGACGCCGACGCTCGCCGTGACCTGGAGCGAGCGCTCGTCGAGCTCGACCGGGCGGCGCATCAGGCTGAGGAGCTTCTGGGCGAAGTGCGTCATGTCGCCCGACTGCTTCAGGTCGGGCACGAGGATCAGGAACTCGTCGCCGCCGATGCGGGCGATCGTGTCCACCTCGCGAACCCCGCGCGTGAGGCGGAGCGCGAGCGACTGGAGCAGCCGGTCGCCGGCGTTGTGACCCCAGTTGTCGTTGACGAACTTGAACCCGTCGAGGTCGAGGTGGACCACCGCGAGCTTGCGGTTGTACCGCCGCGATTGCGCGAGCTCGAGCTCGAGCCGCTCGAGAAAGCGGATGCGGTTGGGGAGGCGCGTCAGCGGATCGACGAACGCGCGCTCCGCGGCCTGCGCTTCCGTGCGCTTGCGCTCCGTGATGTCGAGGAGCGTGCCGATGATCGCCGGCTCGCCGTCGAGCTCGGAGGCGGACTCGTGCACCTCGACGTGGACGATCTCGCCGTCGCGGCGGATGGCGCGGTAGGCGTACGGCGCGGGCGACTCGCCGACGAGATGGCTGCGCAGGCGCGCGAGAACGCTCGGCCGGTCGGCCTCGACGACGAGCGGCGCGATTTCGGAGCCCATGAGGTGCCCGGACGGGTACCCGAGGATCTCGCCGAGCTTCGGGTTGGCGTATCGGTACCGCTCGTTCTGGATCACGTAGGTGCCGACGGGGGCGCCTTCGACGATGCGCCGGAACTCGGGCTCGGGCGGCTCCTCGGCCGGCGCCGTCTCGCGGCGGCCGGCGCCGCGGATCGCGCGGCCGAGAACCTCCTGGGCGCCGAGGCGGATGTCGAGCTGCCGGCCGGCCTCGGCCGCGAGCGCCCGAAGCCGCGCGAGGGCGTCGCCGGCGACGTCGCGGGGCGCCGGGTCGAGCACGAGGAGCGTGCCGATGGCGCCGGCCCGCGAGGTCAGGATCGGTACGCCCGCGAAGAACCGCAGCCCGTCGGTACCCGAGAAGCGGGGATCGCGGGCGAGGTCGACGATGGCGAGGCCTTCTTCGGCGCGCATCGTCTCGGAACAGAGCAGCAGGATCTTCGCCGTGTCGGCGACCCCGACGCCGCCGCGCGACTTGAACCACTGGTGGCCGCTGTCGACGACGCTCATCGCCGCGACCGCGGCCGCGCAGGCCTCGGCGGCCTGGCGCGTCAGGTCCTCGAAGAGGGCCTCGGCGGCTGCCGTGACCGCGCCGGAGCGGTCGCCTGCCCCCGAACGGGCGGTCCTGCCGCTGTCGGTCGACGAACTCATCGCAAATTGGGTCTGGAGACCCTTCCAATTGTAACAGGATCGAACGGCGCCGCCGGGCGACCGCGGGTCAGGTCAGGCGCGGGCGCGCGCCGCCGACCGCATCGGGAGAACCCGCCCGGCCGGCCTGGACGCGGCCACGGCCGCTTCCCGCGCGGAAGCGACCGCGGGTTCGAGGACCGCGAGGAGGCGCTCGACTTCCCGGGCGAGGGTCACGGTCCCGCGCCACTCCGCGTCGGCCTTGCTCGCGGCGAGGTGCTTGCGAAAGACGCGCAGGTCGTTCCAGCGTCCGAGCGTCTCCTGGAGCGCCCGTTCGCGGGCCGCGTCGGCGGGCTCGGGCAGCCCGAGTGTCGAGAGGTCGTCGGCGAGATAGCGTGCGCGCTTGACCGCGAGGCGATACCGGTGAAGGGTGGCGTCGTCGCGTCCCTCGAGCGAGCGGGACAGGGCCGCTTCCGCCTCGGCGCGCGCGGCCGTCAGCCGCTTCAGGCCATTGCCCGATCCCTGGCGCACGAGGCGGGCCAGGCGCCGGCGGAGCCGGCTCATCTTCCTGCCGTCCGACGCGCGCGCGAGGCGGCGCGCGGCCCGCCCCTTCGTCTTGTCCCACCGCGCGGCGAGCGCCGTGATCGCGTCCGGCGAGAGCAGGCCGAGGCGGCCGATCCTTTCGAGCAGCTGACGGTCGACCTCGAGCTGGCGCGGCCGCGAGAGCGACTTCGCCAGACGCGTCGCCTGCCGCGCCAGGCGCGGGCGCCGCAAAGCCGTGGCCGTCGCCGCGAGCCGGCGCAGGGCGACGCGCAGGTCGTGCAGGCCCTCGGGGTTGCCGCGCCGGACGGCGAGCCGCGCTTCCTCGAGGGAGCGGGCGCGCACCTTCCACAACGCCGGCGGCTGCTTCACGGGGCGCTATTATAGGGACCAAACACGGGGAGGTTCGCTTCACGTTCTCTTCACGCCGCCTTCACGAAGTCCCGCCGATCGAGCGGCAGACTGTGCCGCGCATGAAATCGCTCGCGGCGATCGACGTCGGCACCAACAGCATCAAGCTTCTCGTGGCCAACGTCGAGGAGGACGGGGCCCTCGACATCGTCTTGAGGGAAAAGGCGATGGTGCGCCTGGGCAGCGAGACCCTGCGCACGGGCCGCCTGTCCGCCGAGGCGATCGAGGCGGGGGTGTCGACGGTGGAGCACCTGGCCCGGCTCGCCACGAGCTCCGGGGCCGAGGTGGTCCGGACCGTGGCCACCTGCGCGGTGCGGGAGGCGTCGAATTCGGACGAATTCGTGGCGGCAGTCAGGAAGCGGACGGGCCTGCGGGTCGACGTCATTTCGGGGGAGGAAGAAGCCCGCCTGATCAACCTCGCCGTCCGGAGCGAGTTTCCGCCTTCCAACGACCCCCTCTTTCTCGTGGACATCGGCGGCGGTTCGACGGAGTTCGTGATCTCCAACGGCGCGCGGGTGCTCTTGACGGAGAGCCTGCCCCTCGGCGTCGTGCGCCTGGCCGACCGTCTCGGCAAGAACGACCCGCCCTCCGAGCGCGACGTCCGCGACATGAAGAAGGCGATCCGCGCCGTCGCCCGGCGGGCGACCCAGATCGTGCGCAAGAAGGGGTTCAAAACCTGCGTCGGTTCCTCCGGCACGATCCAGTCGCTGTCGCTCGTCCACGAGGCGGCGGTCCTCGGGCGCGAGCCGAACCCGACCGGCCACCGGACGTTGACCCGTTCCGCCCTGAAGAAAGTGAACAGGCTCCTCCGGCGCACGAACGAGAAGGAAAAGCTCCGGATCCCGGGGCTCGACCCTCGGCGGCGGGACATCGCCGTGCCCGGCGGCCTGCTGCTCGCCTGGATCCTGAAAAGGGCCGGCGCGGACTCGATCGTCGTCGGCGAACGCGGCCTGCGGGAGGGCCTCCTCCTCGACTACGTCGCGCGGCACGGCGAGACGCGACTGCCCATCAACCGCGACATCCGCGCCCGCAGCGTCGACCGGCTCCTGCGCCGCGGCAACGCCGAGGTCCTCCACGCGGCGCACGTCGCCCGGCTCGCCCTCGAGATCTTCGACCAGACCCACGCGCTCCACCAGCTGACGGCCACGGAGCGTGAGTGGCTGCAGTACGGCGCCCTCCTCCACGACGTCGGCTGCTACATCGGCTACGCCAAGCACCAGCGGCACTCCTACTACCTGATCACCCACGGCGACCTGACGGGGTTCTCGGCCGACGAGATCGAGGTGCTCGCCTCGCTCGCGCGGTACCACAAAGGGGGCCGCCCCAAGGCAACCCACGAGAACTGGCGCCGGCTCGACCCCTACCTCCGCGCGGTCGTCGAGAAGCTCGCCGCGATCCTCCGCATCGCCGACGGTCTCGACCGCAGCCACCGCCAGATCGTCACGGCCGTGTCCTGCCGGCTGCGGGCGCGCCGGCTCGAAGTCGAGGCGAGCGCCCGGGCCGACTGCGAGCCCGAGCTCGACGCGGCCCGCAAGAAAGCCAATCTGTTCGAGAGCGTCTTCGACCGCGCCCTGTCGCTCAAAGCGGTGCCGGTCGGCTCGGACGAGGCCGTGCACCAGAAAGACCTGGAGATCCTGTCCGCGGAAGCCCTCTGGAACTGACGCGGACGCCAAGGGAGACGTCGTGAAAGAACATTTCGCGGAACAACTCGAGGACCTGAGGCGTCAGCTCATCCTGATGGGGGGCGAGGTCGAGCGGCAGATCCACCGCTCGATCGAGGCGTTGACGGACATGGACGCCGAGAAGGCGCGCGCGGTCGTCGCCGCCGACGAAGAGATCGACCGGATGGAGATGACGATCGAGGAGGCCGCCATCGCGCTGCTCGCCTTGCAGCAGCCCGTGGCGGTGGACCTGCGATTCCTCGTCGCGGTCCTCAAGATCAACAGCGACCTCGAGCGGATCGGCGACCACGCCGTCAACATCGCCGAGGGGGCGGAGCGCCTGGCCGGCCAGCGGCCCTTCAAGCCGTTCATCGACATTCCGTACATGGCCGAGGTCGCCATGTCGATGCTCAAGCAGTCGCTCGACGCGTTCGTCAACCGGGACGCCGATCTCGCGCGCAGGGTCATCCGCAAGGACGACATCCTCGACGAGAAGAACGTCTCGATCATCCGCGAGCTGCTGACGTACATCGCCGAGTACCCCGCCCTGACGACGTACTGCATCGAGCTGATCTCGATCTCGAAGAACCTGGAGCGCGTCGGCGATCTCGCCACGAACATCTGCGAGGACACGATCTTCATCGCCGAAGCGCGCTGGGTGAAGCACCACGCGACGGAAATCAGCGGCCCTTAGCCTTCCGCCGGGGTTTCCATGGCCGACTCCGCCTTCCTCTGGGGCGTCGCGACTTCGGCGTACCAGATCGAAGGGGCGGCGGACAACGACTGGACCGACTGGGAACGCCGCGATCGGCTGAAGGTTCGCGACGAGCGCTGCGGCGCCGGCTCCGGCCACCGGGAGCGGTGGCGGTCCGACTTCGACCTGATTCCGTCGGTCGGCGCCAACGCCTACCGGCTCTCGATCGAGCGCAGCATCATCGAGCCCGAGCCCGGATTCTTCTCGGAGGAAGCGCTCGCCTTCGAGCGCCGGCGCGTGGACGTGCTCGGACGCCTCGGGATCGAGCCGGTCGTGACGCTGCACCACTACACGCACCCGCGCTGGTTCTGGGCGCACGACGGATGGGAAGACCCCGGCAGCGTCGCGGCGTTTCGCCGGTACGCGGCGGTCGTGGCGGACGCGCTCGGGCCCCGCGTCCGGGTCTGGGTCACGCTCAACGAGCCGATCGTTTTCCTGCTCGGCGGCTACCTCGGCGGCCTGATCCCGCCGGGACGCCGCAGCTTTGCCGCGGCGGCGCGGGCGCTGGAGCATCTGCTGCGGGCGCACACCGAGGCGGCCGCGGCCCTCAAGGAGCGAATCCCCGGCTGCCGCGTCGGGATCGCGCACAACATGCTGGACTTCGCCCCGGACCGGCGGACGAGCGCCTTCGACAGGCGCCTCGCGCACGCCGGTGAGCGTCTGTACAACCTCGCGCTTCTCGAGGGCGTCGCGCAGGGCCGCCTGGAGTGGTCGTTCCCCGGCGAGGGGCGGGTGCGGATCGACGCCAGGGACCTGCCCGGCGCCAGCGACTTCGTCGGCGTGAACTACTACAGCCGGGTCCACATCCGCTTCCGGGGCGTGCCGGGCGCCGTCGGACAGTTTCTCTACCGCGACCCCGAGTCGCGCGGCCTGACGGACACGGGCTGGGAGATCCACCCGCACGGGTTCGACCGGGTGTTGCGCCAGGCGGAGCAGGCCGGGCGCCCGGTGCTCGTCACGGAAAACGGCATCGCCACCCGGAACGATGGCCTCCGCCGCGACTTCCTGCGGGAGCACGCCCTGGTCCTGGCGCACCGCCTCGCCGCCGGCGCGCCGATCCAGGGTTACTTCTACTGGTCGCTGCTCGACAACTTCGAGTGGCTCGAGGGCTTCCGGCCGCGGTTCGGGCTCTTCGAGGTGGACTACGCGACGTACGCGCGGCGGCGCCGCCCGTCGGCGGATCTCTTCGCCGAGCTCGGGCGCCAGTTCACCCGGGGAGCGGGTTCGAGATCTTCCGCCGCCGCTCGAACGTGACGAAGCGGGTCACGCCGGCTGCGCGGGCGAGGGCGAGCGTCCGGTCGTAGTCGCGTCCGACCTCGGCCGGCGCGTGGGCGTCGGAGGAAAACGTGACGGGGATGCCGAGCTCCACCGCCCGCGCGAGGAGCCGCGGCTCCGGGTAGGCCTCGCCGACCTTCTTGCGGAGGCCGGCCGAAGAGATCTCGATCGCGCAGCCGTGAGCGCGCGCGGCCGCGAGCGCCTTCTGCTCGGCTTCGAGGCGAGGAGCGGCCGGCCGGTGCCCGTGCTTTTTCGGCAGGTCGAAGTGCGTCAGCACGTCGAAGAACCCCGTCCCGGCGGCCTTCGTGAGGAGGCGGTAATACTCGTCGTACAGGGCGTCGACGCCCTCGCGCTCGAACCGGGCGGGGGAGCGGCCGGGGTCGTCGATCCAGTCTCCGGCGACCCAGTGCACGGAGCCCAGGACGAGGTCCCAGTCGGCCCGCGACAGCCAGCGCGCGAGCGCCGCCTCCCGGCCCTCGGCGTAGTCCGCTTCGAGGCCGAGCCGGACGGCGATCCGGCCGGCGAACTCGTCGCGCAGCGCCCGGACCTCGGCGACGTACTCGTCGAACTGATCCTCCCGCATGGCGAGCTTCGGGTCGCGCTTTTCCGGGGGCAGGAAGTAGAGGGGGACGTGGTCGGTGAAGCCGATCTCCGACAGGCCGAGCTCGATCGCCCGGAGCACGAAGTCCCGGGACGCCCCGCCCGCGTGGCCGCAGCGGAACGTGTGGACGTGGTAGTCGGGAAGGCCCCTCATGGGCCGATTATCGGCCCCGGCGCGGATCTTCACGCCGTCTTCAAACGGGTTCCGGAGGATGGGCGGCATGAACGACGCCGGCGGCCTCTGTTCCTGCGGCCTGGCGATCCTCGAGCCCGAGGGCTCGGTGCCCCTGTCGGGGTTTTCGCGGGAGCTCCGGAGCGCGCCGGACGTCCGGCGCTTCCGGTTCTCGTTCCCGCTGCGGGGCGATTCGGTGCTGCCCGTCCACGTCGTCTACTCCGCGTCGCGGCGGACGGCCGAGATCAAGGCCGTGGACCTCAAGGTCTACCGGGTCGAAGACGCGGCGTCTCCGTGCGACGCGCAGGCGCGCTGGGTGGCGTGGTGGCGGACGCGCCGACCGGCGGCGGCCCGGGGATTCGACGCGCCGCGGCGGGTGGGACGCTTCCCGCAGCCGATGCCGCGCTTCATCGCTCCCTAACCCGGGCTTCCGCGGCTCCTTCCGCCGTCCTCGCGGCGGATTCGCACGCGCGGCCGAGAATTCGGGCGTCGCGATGCTGCTCTGTGACTTTCACATCCACACGACCTACTCCGACGGGGTCCTGCCGTTGCCGAAGGTGGTCGACCTCTTCGGCCAGTCGGGCCACGACGTCATCGCGATCTCGGACCACATCGTCAACCGCGACAGCGGCCTCGGCAAGGTCGCGCACCGGATCGGCAACAGCCTGAACCCCGAGTCGTTCCAGCGTTACCGCGAGGAAATCGAGCGGGAGGCCGAGCGCGCCTGGACCGCCTACGGGATGCTGGTGCTCCCCGGTGCCGAGATGACGCGCAACACGATCAACCGCGACACGTCGGTCCACGTGCTCGCCCTCGGCCTCGACGAGTTCCTGGCGGCCGACGGCGACCCGCTCGACATGATCCGCGAGATCCGCGCGCGCGGAGCGGTCTCGGTGGCGTGCCACCCGCACGAGATGAGCGAGTGGTTCGCCAACACCTGGTACCTGTGGAACCGGCGCAAGTCCGTCGCGCCGCTGCTCGACCTGTGGGAAGTCGGCTGCCGCTGGGAGCTGTACCCGGTGATCTCGCGCGAGAGCCTGCCTCACATCGCCAACAGCGACTTCCATCGGCCGGAGCACCTCTACGCGTGGAAGACGCTCCTGCCGGCGGAGAAGAGCCGTGCGAGCGTTCTCGCGGCCCTGCGCCGCGGCACGGGCATCGGCGTGCTGCGGCTCGCGCCGGAGAAGGCGGCGTCGGCGTGAACGCCGTCGCCGTCGCCGGCCTGGCGGGTCTCGCGGTCTCGACGCTGCTCTACGCGGTCGCGGCCGCGGAGGTGCGGTGGCTCCGCAGGACCGAGCGGGGCCATCGGGTCCCGGGCTTCGCGCCGCCGGTCTCGATCCTGAAGCCGCTCTCCGGGCTCGACGAGGGGCTCGAAGACAATCTGACGTCGTTCTTCCGCCTCCAGTACTCGCGCTACGAGGTCGTCTTCTCCTTCGCCGACGCGTCGGACCCCGCCTATCCGATCGCGCGCCGCGTCGCCGACCGGCATCCGCGCGTCCCGGCCACGTTCGTCTTCGACGCGCGCGACGCGGGGGGCAACGCCAAGGTGGACCGGCTCGCCGCGGCCGCCGACCGCGCGCGCCATCGACTCCTGCTGTTCTCGGACGGCAACGTGCGGGTGCGGCCCGACTTTCTTTCGCGCGCCGTCTCCGCGTTCGCCGATCCGCGCGTCGGGCTCGTCTCGCACCTGTTCCGCGCCGCCGGCGCGGCGAGCGTCCCGTCCCGCGTCGAGGCGCTCTATCTGAACGGCTGCCTCCTGCCCGGGACGGCGGCGATTGCCGGAGTCCTCAAGATGCCGTGCGTCGTCGGCAAGTCGATCCTGGTCTCCCGGACCGCGCTCGAGGTCGCGGGCGGGTTCCGGGCGCTGCAGAACTTTCTGGCGGAGGACTACCTCATCGGCCGCGAGGTCCGGCGCGCCGGCTACCGGGTCGTGCTTTCGGCCGACGTCGTCGACACGATGGAGGTCCGGAAGACCTCGCGGGCAGTCTGGGATCGCCATCGGCGCTGGGCCATGATGCGCCGGCGCCTGGGCGGCGGCCTGTACCTCGCCGAGGCCTTCTCCGGCGCGCTGCCGTGGGCGGTCGCGGCGGCGATCGGCGGCGCCTGGCTGCCCGCGGCGGTCCTGCTCGCGTTGCGCTACGGGGTCGAGGCGAGCGTGGCCCTCGCGGTGGGCAGCCCCCTCCGCGCGGCCGACCGCCTGCTCCTGCCGGTGCGCGATCTCGCGGCCGCCGCGGTTTTCGTCGCCGGACTCCTGGGGCGATCGGTGCGCTGGCGCGGCCGCGCCATGTCGATCGGGCGCGACACCCGCATCGTTCTCCCGGCCGCCTGACGGCGGCCCGCTCGGGGTCCGACCGGGTTAAATCGCGGGAACGGCCTTCAGGCCGCGGCGGGAGAGGCGATCGACCAGGTCGTGCTGCGCGTCGTGCGGCGTCTCGCCGGGCGCGGGGTGCCGGCGGACGTAGGTGCCGTCGCTCTGAAGGTCGCGGGCGCGCGCGTTGTCGGCGCGGAAAGGGCCGAAGACTTCCTGGCGGATCTTCTCGCGGGCCTTCTCGTCGAGGACCGGCACCATGAGCTCGACCCGGGCGAAGAAATTGCGCGGCATCCAGTCGGCGCTCGTGACGTACATCTCCTCTTCCTCGCCGACGCCGAACGCGAAGGCCCGGCTGTGCTCGAGGAAGCGCCCGACGACGCTCGACACGCGGATCGTCTCCGAAACGCCGGGCACGCCCGGCCTCAGGCAGCAGATGCCTCGCACGAAGAGCTCGATCGGCACCCCGGCCTGGGAGGCCCGGTAGAGCGCCCGGATGACCGCCGGGTCGACGAGGGCGTTCATCTTCGCGAGGATCGACGCGGGCTTGCCGAGCCGGGCCTTCTCCGCCTCGGCGTCGATCAGCGCGAGCACCTTGTCGTGGAGCGCCGTCGGCGCCACCGTCAGCCTGCGGTACCTGGTCTTGCGGGAGAAGCCCGTCAGCGAGTTGAAGAGCTCCGAGGCATCGTGGCCGAAGTCCGCGCGCGCCGTGAAGAGGCCGAGGTCGCTGTAGACGCGGGCCGTCGCGCGGTTGTAGTTCCCGGTGCCGACGTGGACGTAGCGCCGCATGGCGTTGCCTTCGCGGCGGACGACCAGGGCGATCTTGGCGTGGGTCTTCAGGCCCGCGACGCCGTAGGCGACGTGGGCGCCGGCCCGCTCGAGCGAGCGCGCCCACTGGATGTTGTTCTCCTCGTCGAACCGGGCTTTCAGCTCGACGAGCACGGCGACCTGCTTGCCGTTTTCGGCCGCGCGGGCGAGCGCGGCGACGACCGGCGAGTCCGTGCCGGTCCGGTAGAGCGTCATCTTGATCGCGAGCACGTCCGGGTCGTCGGCGGCGCGGTCGAGGAAGTGCAGCACCGGGTCGAAGGAGTCGTAGGGATGGTGCAGGAGCACGTCGCCCTTGCGGATGACGTCGAAGACGTCGGCCGGCGGGTCGAAGATCGTCCGCGAGGCCGGCAGGAACGGCGCGTCCTTCAGATGCGGCAGGTCGAGCTTCAGGACCGAGATCAGGTCGGCGGCGCCGAGCGGGCCGTCCACTTCGTAGACGTCCTCGGGCTCGAGCTCGAGCTCGACGCGGAGGAGCTCGCGCACGGCTTCGGGGCAGCGGCGCTCGACTTCGAGCCGGATCGCCGCGCCGAAACGCCTCCGCCGGACGTTCTCGGCGACGCTGTCGAGGAGGTCGCCGGCCTCGTCTTCCCGGATTTCGAGGTCGGCGTCGCGCGTCACGCGGAACGCCGACGCGTTCAGGATCTGCATGCCGGGGAAGAGGCGGTCGAGGTTCGCCTCGACGAGCTTCTCGAGCGGGATGAACTCGAGCGTCTTGCCGGGAGCCCCCGGAACGGGAACCCAGCGGCCGAGGGACGCCGGAACCTTGACGCGGGCGAAAGCCGCGCGCTTCTCCTTCTTCTCGGAAAGCTCGACGGCGAGCGAGAGCGAGAGGTTCGACACGAACGGAAACGGATGGCCGGGGTCGAACGCGAGCGGCGTCAGCACGGGGAAGACGACGCTCTCGAAGTAAGCGGAGAGCTCCTTGCGGCGGTCGGCCTCGATGTCCTCCCAGGCGAGGATCCGGACGCCGGCCTCGGCGAGCTTCGGCCGGAGATCCTCGGCGAGCGTCCGCATGGCGAGGGCCGAGTCGTGGTCGACGATCTCGCGGATCCGGCGCAGCTGCTCGGGCGCCGAGAGGCCGTCGGCGCTGCGCTCGGTGACCGACGCCTCGAGCTGCTCGTGCAGGCCCGAGACGCGGATCATGAAGAACTCGTCGAGGTTCGAGTGGAAGATGGCGAGGAACTTGATCCGTTCGAGGAGCGGCCACGACGGGTCGAGCGCCTCCTCGAGAACACGCCGGTTGAACGCGAGCCAGGAGATCTCGCGGTTGAAGTAGAGAGTGTGATCGGTCAGTCGGTCATCCGGGGTGCCCGCACTTCCGATGTACTGGACTTCGCTCATCGCAAACGGCCACGGGAAGCTACCACCTCTGCCCCGGGGGGAGGTGAAGAAGGCCGGCCGGGGCGGTGGGTGGCCGGGGGCTGGCCGCCGGCCGATGTGTCGCCTCTCAGGCATTCAAAATATTGATAGGAAGGCACTTGGAGTCGCCGGGCGGCGCGGCCGGGCCGCCGGCTCGAACAGAATTTGTCCATATATTTATTTGGACATATCATGAGCGCGTCGGCGCAACGCCCGTTCCGTGGAGGAATTTCGATGGAACCCCGAGTCCGGCCCAGAACCACCGAACCGCGCCTCTCGATCGGCGCCGTCGCCCGCGTCACCGGCCTCTCGCCGGACACGCTCCGGGCGTGGCAGAAGCGGTACGGGTTCCCCGTGCCGCAGCGGAGGCCTTCCGGCCACCGCCTCTTCTCGCCGACCGACGTCCGCCGGCTTCGCCGGATCGCCGAGGCGCTCTCCCGCGGCCATCGGCCGAGCCAGGTCGTGCCCCTGACGGAGGCGCGCCTGGAGGCCCTGCTCGGCGACGGCGCTCTCGCGTTCGGACCGGTTCCGGAGAAGCCCGCGATCGTCGAGCCGCTGCTCGCCCTCGTCCGGGCGCATCGGGGACCCGAGCTCGCGGCGGCTCTCCTGGCCGAAGCGGGGCGGTCGGGACCGTTCGAGTTCCTCCAGCGCTGCGTCATGCCGATGATCCACGCGGTGGGCGAGGGCTGGGCGCGGGGAGAGCTCGGCGTGGCCCACGAGCATTTTTTCTCGGAGCGGCTCGGGGACGTCCTGCGCGCGCTGCGCCTGCCCTTCGAGCGGGGCGACGGCGCGCCGCGGGTTCTGCTCGCCGCCTTCTCCGGCGAGACGCACGCGCTCGGCCTGCAGGTGGCCGCGTACGTCGCCGCCGTGTCGAGCCTCCAGCCTCACGTTCTCGGCGCCGACACGCCGCTCGAAGAGATCGTGGCGGCCTCGCGCGTGCGGCGGCCCGCCGCGATCGGGATCAGCGTCTCGGTCTCGACCGCCGGAGCGGCGACGCGCGTCAAACTCGAGGGGCTGCGCCGCGCGGTGCCCCAGGCCGTCCCGATCCTCGTCGGGGGTCAGGGGGCGCGCCGGAGCCAACCGCCGGGCGGCTGCATCATCGTGGACGATCTGCAGGCGACGCACGGCTGGATGCGCCGCCTCGCGGCCTCGCGTTAGCCGCGCTCGGCGAGGATCTGGCGGGCCAACGCGCCCGGCGGCTCGGAGAAGGTTTCCTGACCCCGCGCGATCAGCGCGGCCGTGCGCTCGGCGACCATCGCGTGAATCGCTCCGGTGAGCGCCGGCGCGTCGGGCATCGTGCCCGTCGCCATGCGGCGCGCGAGCGCGGCCTCGAGCAGAATCAAGTCGGTCGTTTCGCCCAGATCCTCGGCCAGCGCCGAGAGCGCCTTCTCGCGCCGCCGGAGCGCGGCGCTTCCGGAGGAGGCGAGCATCTCGACCTGGTAGCGCAGCTCCTTGACGCGCTTTCGCCAGTCGTGAAAGTCGGCGTCGGTTCGGGTCCGCGCCGCCGTCTCGAGCGTCTCCTGGACGCGTCGGACGCTGCGGGTCAGGCCCCGATCGAGGTCCTCCATCGAGAAGGTCGCCGGCAGGACGACACGGAGAGACTCGGCGAGCGGCTTCAAGATGAGGCTCCCGGCCTCGAGGGCCTTGACCGCCGCCCCCGCGCCTTCTTCCGACCGTTCACGGCCGAGGGCTTCTTCGATCTCGGTGCGCGTCGGGTCCTCGCCGGGAACGAGGCGGAGCGTTTCGAGCAGGACGTCGGCGTCCCGCAGGGCGCCGGTCTCGGCGAAGGCACGGCGCAGCTCCCCTCCGATCCCGGCCGCCGCCCGCCGCCCGAGAGCGGGGCGCAGGAGCGCCACGACGGCGCGGGCGCGGCGGATCGACTTGCGGTACTCGTGGACGGCCTCCTCGGGGTCCGTGCCGGCGTCTCGGGCCGTCCGCCGGGCGTAGCGCAGGGTCCGGGCGAAGGCGAGCAGGACCGACTCGCGCAGGGTCGCGGAGCGGCGCATCGCGAGCTTCCTGCCGGCCGGGCGCCTCGGGGGCCTCAGGAGCCGGCGCACGACGGTGTTCGTGGCCATCCGCCTCGATCGTATCGCTTTGCCCGATTCCGGCGAGCCCGGCGTCGCGATCGGTCCGCTCGTCGCAGGAGTTTACGAAAGATTCAGGTCCGGCGAGATGGGTCTTAACGGCACGGGTTCAGGCTTCGGGCCACTGCGTCTCACGTCCCTGTCCCTCCGCCCCGAGCGATCGGGGCAATTTTTTCAAGGCGTTTCATGAACAGTTGACCGCGGCTTCGCGCTATCTTTACGTCGGAAACCTACGGTTTCGCCGCAACCCGGTCGCGTAACAGGGCACCCCTAACTGTTCGATTCGGAGGAGAGGCGATGAAGAGACTGGCGATAGCGACTCTCGTGCTCGCGCTTGCCGCCGCTCATGGGTCCGCGCAGGACTCATCCAGCGGCACCAAGCAGGATCCCCCGCCGACACCCGCGCAACTGGAGGAGATGAAGAAGTCCCTGGAAGCCCAGCAGAAACAGATCGAGAAGCTGAAGGCGGAAGCGGCCGAGCGCGACAAGGCGCTCGAGCAGATGCAGAAGGCGGTTCAGGACCAGCAGCAGCAGGTCCAGGAACAGCTCAAGCAGACCGAGGCGGCCGCGACCGCGGCGGCGCAGGCGGCCGAGGCCGCGAAGAGCCAGCCGCTCCCGACGCGGCCCTCCGACATGAACCTCGACAAACCGGGGCTCTACAACGCGTCGCTCGCGAAGTCGATCGACCCGATGCTCCAGCAGCCGAACCCGAACACCCAGATGGTGACGCCGCCGTGGGCGGTCCTCAAGATCGCCGACAACGTCACGTTCCGGTTCGGCTCGGTCATCCAGGCGACCTACGAGGCGCTGCAGGACCCGAACAGCACGGGCTACTCCCAGAACTTCTACCTGCGGCGCGCCCGCTTCAACGTCACCGCGAACCTGCCCGAGAACGTCTCGATCTTCTTCCAGACCGACGATCCGCGCCTGGGCTATGCCGGCACGAACGGCCAGAAGAACATCAACTCGGGATTCCTGGTCCAGGACGCGTGGGCCCAGTGGAACTTCCTCGGCCACGCGATGGCGCTGCAGGGCGGTCTCTTCCTGATCCCGACCGAACGCCAGGTCCTGACGAGCGTTTCGACGTTCCTCGCTCTGGATCTGCCGACGTGGTCGCAGCAGGAGGGAACGATCGAGGAGGCCAACGGCGGGCGCGACTACGGCGTCGGGTTGAACGGCGCCCTGCTCGGCGACCACCTGACCTACCGGACCGGTGTTTTCTCCGGCTACCGCGCTCCGACGTCCCCGCAGGAGGCTCCGCTCGGTCCGGCCGCCGGCTCGCGCAACTCGCTCTACTTCGCGGGCCGCGTCCAGTACGACTTCTTCGACACCGAGTACGTGTACGCGTACGCGGGCACCAACCTCGGCAAGAAGAAGGTCGTCGCGATTGCCGGCTTCTACCAGGCCCAGGGCGACTTCAAGGCGTACGGCGGCGACGCGTTCTTCGACTGGCCGGTGATGGGCGGCGACGCGGTGACGGCCGAGGCCGACTACATCCATTACGACGGCCATAACTTCATCTACAACGACAACGGGACCAACAACACGCTGCCCGAGCAGGACTCGCTCTACGTGAACGCGGGCTACTACCTGTGCCACGCGAAGATCCAGCCGTTCTTCCGCTACGAGTTCCTTCACTACGCCGAGGACCTGATCAACATCGCCAAGGGGCAGGAGCGGATCGGCGGCGGGTTCAACTACTACGTGTACGGCCAGAACTTCAAGATCGTGCCCTACTACGAGCGCATCATGCCGAAGTCGCAGCCGGCCACGGCCCAGATCCAGGACTACAACCGGTTCGTCCTCGAGCTGCAGGGTTCGTTCTAAGACGTCTCGACTCGTCGATCTCGGGCGGCGCGGCTTTCGACGCGCCGCCCTTTTTCTTTCTCGCGGAACTCGCGGGTTTGCGAAGAACAGTTAACAGCAGTTTCATCGAAACTTAATGCCCAAACTTCATCTTGCCGGCCCGAAGGAGAGTGATCGCATGAAGCCGACAAGATTCGTTTTGGGGCTTTCGCTCGGGCTCCTCGCGGCGGGCGTCGCGATGGCCCAGACGACGCAGATCAACGGGGCGGGAGCGAGCTTCCCGTACCCGATCTACGCGAAGTGGTTCTCGGAGTACAACAAGCTGCACTCGGACGTCGAGATCAACTACCAGTCGATCGGCTCCGGCGGCGGCATCCGGCAGCTCACGGCCCAGACCGTGTTCTTCGGCGCGAGCGACGGTCCGATGAACGACGAGCAGATCAAGGGCGCGCCGGGCGCGATTCTGCACCTGCCGACGGTCCTCGGCGGCGTCGTGCCCATCTACAACATTCCCGGCGTCACCGCGACGCTGAAGTTCTCCGGCAAGGTCCTCGCCGACATCATCATGGGCAAGGTCACCAGGTGGAACGACCCGTCGATCACGGCGTTGAACCCGGGCGTGAAACTGCCCGCGTCGGACATCACGGTCGCTCACCGCTCGGACGGCTCGGGGACCACGTACATCTTCGTCGACTACCTCTCGAAGGTCTCTCCCGAGTTCAAGGACAAGGTCGGCGTCAACACGTCGGTCAACTGGCCGGTGGGCGTCGGCGGCAAAGGCAACGAGGGCGTGGCCGGGCTCGTCAAGCAGACGCCGGGCTCGATCGGCTACGTCGAGCTGATCTACGCGATCCAGAACAAGATCGCCTTCGGGTCGGTCCAGAGCCACGACGGCGAGTTCCTGCAGGCGTCGCTCGAGTCGGTGACCGCGGCCGCGTCCGGCGCCGCCAGGGCGATGCCCTCGGACTTCCGCGTGTCCATCACGAACGCCCCCGGCAAGGGCGCCTACCCGATCGCGTCGTTCACGTGGCTGCTCTTCTACGAAAACCCGACGGACAAGGCCAGGGCCAGGGTCATGGTCGACTTCATGAAGTGGGCGCTGACGGACGGCCAGAAGTACTGCGCCGAGCTCGGCTACTCGCCGCTGCCGAAGGAAGTCGTCGCGCTCGAGATGGAAGCGCTCAAACGGATCAAGCTGTAGAGGCCGCGCCGTGAAGACCTCGTCCCGTCGCCGAAGCGCCGACGACCGCGGCTTTCGCCTCGGGACGGGGTTCTTCGCGTTTCTCGTCGTCGCCCTGGTCGCTGGCATCTTCTTCGAGCTCTACCGGACGTCGACGCTGTCGCTCCAGAAGTTCGGATTCCGCTTCTGGACCGGCAAGACCTGGGACCCCGTCGCCGGCGAATTCGGCGCCTTCCCGTTCATCTGGGGAACGCTCTACTCTTCGATCCTCGCGATGCTGATCTCGACGCCGATCGCCCTCGGCATCGCCATCTTTCTCTCGGAGCTCTCACCCAGGCGCCTGCGCACGCCGCTCGCCTTTCTCACGGAGCTGCTCGCGGCCGTGCCGTCGATCGTCTACGGCCTCTGGGGCGTGTTCGTCCTCGTGCCGATCGTCCGGAGCCTCCAGGTCGCGACGCCCGGCTGGATGAAGAAGATCCCGCTCTTTTCCGGGCCGCCGCTCGGCGTCGGCATGTTGTCGGCGGCGTTGGTTCTCGCGGTCATGGTCATTCCCTTCACGTCGTCGGTCGCGCGCGAGGTGCTCAAGGCCGTGCCCTCGACGCAGCGCGAGGCCGCGTACGCCCTCGGGGCGACGCGCTGGGAGGCGATCCTGGCGGCCCTGCGCTTCGGCCGTACGGGCATCATCGGCGCCGTCATCCTCGGCTTCGGGCGCGCCGTCGGCGAGACGATGGCCGTCACGATGGTCATCGGCAACAATCCGCAGGTCTCCGCGTCGCTCTTCGCGCCGCAATACACCATGGCCGCCGTCATCGCCAACGAGTTCACCGAGGCGGCCGACAACCTGTATCTCTCGGCGCTGATCGAGATCGGGCTCGTTCTCTTCGCCATCACGGTCGTCATCAACGCGGCCTCGCGCTTCCTGATCTGGAGCGTCACGCGCGAGATCAAGGTCAAGCCGCCGAAGCCCGTGTCGACGATGGCGTTCGCCGCCCCGACGGGAGGCGGGAAGTGAACCGCACGCGGCGGCGCAAGGCGCTCTCCGGCTTCGTCGTGTTCCTCTGCGGCGCCGCCGTCGTCCTTGCGCTGATCCCGCTCTTCTTCGTCTTCGGATACGTGCTGCGGAAGGGCTTTTCGTCGCTCAACTGGGACTTCTTCACGAAGATGCCGAAGCCCGTCGGGGAGACGGGCGGCGGCATGGCCAACGCGATGCTCGGCACCGCCTACCTGATCCTGATCGCGGGCGCCTTCGCGATCCCCGTCGGCGTGATCGCCGGCGTTTACCTGTCGGAGTACGGCAAGAAGTGGTTCGCGTCGCTCGTCCGTTTCACGGCGGACGTCCTGAACGGCGTGCCTTCGATCGTCATCGGCATCTTCGCCTACGGCCTGGCGGTCCTGCCGGTCAAGCACTTCTCGGCGCTCGCGGGAGGGCTCGCCCTCGGCTTCATGATGATCCCGATCATCACGCGGACGACCGAGGAGCTCCTGAACCTGGTCCCGGGGACGCTCCGCGAGGGTTCGCTCGCTCTCGGCGCCACGCGCGCGCGCGCGGCCTTCTCCGTCATGGTACCGGCCGCGCTGCCGGGCATCATGACGGGCATCCTGGTGGCCCTGGCCCGGATCGCCGGCGAAACAGCGCCGCTGCTCTTCACGGCGTTCAACAACCGATACTTTTCGACGAGCCTCGTTCAGCCGATCTCCTCCCTGCCCGTTCAGGTCTATACCTACGCCGTGTCTCCGTACGACGACTGGCACCGGCAGGCCTGGGCCGGGGCGCTCGTACTCGTCGGGTTCGTGTTCGTCTTCTCGGTGCTCGCCCGGGTGGTGACCCGTCGCCTCGAAAGGATGCATCGCACATGACCGAAACGATGGTGAGCGACATGCAAACACCGACGGACGCGAAGGCGGGATCGCCGGCCCCGGGTTCCGGCTCGTCCCCGGCAGCGCTCCCGACGGCGGGCCGCACGCTGCGCATGGAATCGAAGAAGCTCGACTTCTTCTATGGCGCGAAGCAGGCGCTCTGGGAGATCTCGCTCCAGATCCCGGAGAAGACGGTCACGGCTTTCATCGGACCGTCCGGCTGCGGCAAGTCCACCTTCCTCCGGTGCCTGAACCGGATGAACGACATCATCCCCGACACGCGCGTCGAGGGCGACGTCCTCCTCGACGGCAACGACATCTACGGTTCGGGAACGGACATCGTGGACCTGCGCCGGCGGGTCGGCATGGTCTTCCAGAAGTCCAATCCGTTCCCGAAGTCGATCCTCGACAACGTCGCCTACGGCCTGCGGATCAACGGCATGGCCCCGAAGTCCGAGATCCCCGAGCGCGTCGAGAAGGCGCTGCGCCGCGCGGCCCTCTGGGACGAGGTCAAGGACCGGCTCGACACGTCGGCGATGGGTCTCTCGGGCGGGCAGCAGCAGCGGCTGTGCATCGCGCGCGCCGTGGCGGTCGAGCCGGAGGTCCTCCTGATGGACGAGCCGTGCTCGGCCCTCGACCCGATCGCGACGACCAAGGTCGAGGAGCTCATCCACGAGTTGAAGCGCGACTTCACGATCGTGATCGTCACGCACAACATGCAGCAGGCCGCCCGCGTCTCGGAATTCACCGCGTTTTTCATGCTCGGCCGGCTCGTGGAGCACGACCGGACCGAGAAGCTGTTCACGAACCCCGGCCAGAAGATCACCGAGGACTACATCACCGGACGGTTTGGTTAAAAACGGAGCGGCGGAAAGTGGCACGATGAAAGCGACGATGACCAAGAACAAGGACGGCGCGCCGGCGCGGGGCGAGGCCCACACCGGGGCGATGAAGCGCATCGCCTTGATCGAGGACGATGCGGACATCGCTTACACGATCCGCTTGAACCTCCGAAAGGAGAAGCGCTACCAGGTCGAGCACTACATCTCGGGGCTCGCGGCGCTCGCCGCGGTCCAGGAGAAGCCGTTCGATCTCGTG